>NZ_JAPZLB010000002.1:0-617256 GCF_033804635.1 Mycobacterium sp. RTGN4
CCCACAACCGGCTGCCACACCGCCCGGGTGGCGGAATTACGTGACAGACGAGGTGGGGGAATTCCGTGACGGACAACCCCTCAAGCTGGAGGAATTATGTGACCGCTGACACTGTTAGTGGGCCTCGGCCTGAGAGCCAACGTATGAGATCGTCTGCGGGCCCGGCTAATACGGCGGAGCTAGGGCCGCCGCCGACGTCAGGACCGAATGTCCACTTGTGCCCGCGGGTCGTGCGCATGATCAACCGAGTAGAGGGCAGATGTTTGGCCTGGTACCGCACTAGCGGCGGGATTGCCAGGGCGAGGTGGTCTGGAGCGCCGTGGGCCACGCCGTTAGACGTGGTGAGGTCGTCGTGATGCATCCACACCTCAAACAGTGTGGAGGCTGCTACCGCCAGGGCTAGCAGCAGGCGCGGCGAGCGCTGGCGGAGCCGAGCGAGAGGTGCGGGATATCCATCACGACGTTCACGGTTGATGGCAGCAGCGATTACCCGGGAATTTGGGTTGAATTGGACGCCGCGGGCGGCCAGCGCTCGGATGCAGAATGCGAGTGTTCCGGCTGCCCGGTCGGCGGCGACGATGTGTGCCGCAAGGTCGAATGCTGTCCAATCGCCGCATCCGGCCGGAGCGTTAGGGCCGACAGCCTCCAGAGTGTCAGCCAGCATCGCTCGTTCGGCCTCAGCGTCCTCTGCCACCGTCACGACGCGTACCACCTCCCGAAGCTTGTCGATGGCAGCAGCCATTGCTCAACCAATGTGGGCTCGGTAAGCGCTCGCCCAATGGTGGCCGGATCTTGTGGGTAGAACCTGCCAACCTCGACTGATGCGGCGTCCAGCTGAGGATCATCCGTCACCTGCGGGCCTCCGTCGATTGTGTTTGTCTCTCAGTGAGATTCGGCATTGATCAGTACCTGTCTCGCCATTGGCGCCTATATGGCCGTGTAACGCCACTGCGACACTTGGTGATCAAACGTCATGCGCAGCACGGTTTCGGTGGGGTAACGCTCGGCGACCACGCTGACCTCGTCGATGAGGTCGGCGGCCAACATCTCCAACTCACTCGGGTGCTCGACGACGGCCGCCCACTGGCTGAAACCGAGGTGTGATCGGCAGGCCGTGATCAAAGACTCTGGTGCGGCGGCAACATCGCGTACCTCGGCCTCGGTTGAGTATCCGTGCGAGACGATGCCTTGGTGTACGTGATCGCAATCGCAGCCACGGTCCTGGCACACGAATGGGGCGACGACGATCTCACCGTGCATCGCTGACCAGACATCGCCCTCCCGGCGCGGTGATGCTGGCCGCTTGGCCACAAGAACTTTCATCAGTCGCTATTTCCGCCGTGACGCGTCATGTCCGCTCCCATGGACGATCTCAGGCGGCATCGTTGTTAGCCGTTGTTCATGTGGACCTGTCCGACGGCGCACTGCGGTGCGAATCACTCGATGAGGTCGTCGGCTGGAGGTCGTAAGCCGCCGTTGGTGAAGGCAGGAAGCACGTCGGTGAAGGCGGGCATTAGCTTCGTCGGATCGCCGTCCCAGGGGAGCGCCAACAGTTGCCCGACGCTGCGTCGACCACCGAAGGAACGCAGGGCCTCAAAATCCGAGACTTTGAGTGCGACGTGACCGCGAGCAGTGTGTGGCGCACCGAGTTGTACGGAGCCGATGGTGGGAGTGCGCAACCACAGCGCCGGCAGTTGCGCTTGCCGGATGAACTGGTCACCCATCGTCGTCACGAACCCCAGGGCCGCCTTGAACGCGAGATCGCCTGCGCGAGAACCCGGCTCCCTCAGCGCGCCGCGAATGTCGTGCTCATGGGTAAGGGTATCGAAGACGAGCTGGCATACCCCAGCATCCGACGCAAAAGCGATGTTCGCTCGCACTTCGTCGAGCGATTGCCGCCACAGGTCGAGTAGGTCGTCGATGCCGTGTCCGCCTAGGCGCGCGACCTGCGCGTCCGCCCAATGGCTAGTGCCCTTCTTTTCCAAATTCAGCGCAACGACGTCCTGGGCAACGCCAGCCAGGTGCGCAACCACCTGTCGGATGTTCCAGCCGGGACACGCCGGCACTGCCAGATCAGCGATCCCGGCGCGCCCGCGAACCAGCGCATCGACACGTTCGAAGATCAGTCGGTATGCCGCGCCCGCGTCGCTGATCGGCACGAGCAGAGGCGCCTGGCCGCGTTGCACCCTGTCGTCGCCCTCTCCATTTCTAGGGTCCATGCGCAGCGACCTTACACACACAATAAGGAAAATAAGGGAAATCTAAGGTAGCAGTAAGGCCCTTGGTTGATTGGGGCCCATGCCCCACGCCATCCGCGCGATCGATCTCATTTCTAGACATCCGAGACACCCTGCCGGGGGTAACTCCCCCACCACGCAATCCCAGGTCGCGTTGTCTCGTTTCTAGTCTCGGAGCGCGTGTCTCACATCCGCGATGTCGGCAGGCACTGAGACAGTCATTGATATGACCACAACGACAACTTTTGGTTACTCACAAGCCAGCCGAGATCTCGCGGCGCCCGAAAAAGGGTCCCCACGATGAAGGCGGACCATTGCAGAGTGCAGCGGTGTACCCGAGAGGGTGGATACCCCGTGAAGCTCAAGGAGCCAGGCGAAGTTTCAGCGACTTTCATCGCCACCGAGGCGTGCAAAGAGCACCGCGATGCCATCTACAACAAGACCGTTGAATGGGTCCTTGAGATCGGTAAGGATCCCATGAACCCTCGGTGGCACCAAGAGACCCTCATCCTTGGCGAGGATCTGCAGGCGCTCGACGAGCACGTCCTCCAAGACGCCCCAACTCTCAGGGAGCGACCAGACCTCTACTCGCGCATCTTCAGCGACGACGACACCAACGGGATCCATCTCGACCTGCCGCTCCGCCTCCGCGGTAGCAGCGACGTCGAGACCGTCACCGTCGTCATCCCGGATGCGCTCGTCGGCGGACTCATCGAACTGCTTCAGTCAAGGTCAAGCTCCCCGTAGTCGAACTCCAGATCCGAGCAGAACTGATCGGCGCACCGGGGTTTGTACGTTGAGGGCGCGGAGTCTGTTGATTGGTGGGTGCCGCTATCGTTCTATCCGCGAATTGCGTTAATATGCAATGGAATTCGAGATACTGACAGATCCGTGCTTTATGATTACTGACCATGAGTGACTGGACACCCGAACAGGTTGCTGACATCAGGAATGCGTTGGCCGTCATTCGAGACGCCGTGCTTGACGGCGACAATGTGGTGCACCAGCCAGAGCGTCTCGACAGGTACCTGACAAACTACGACAGCGCAGCGAGGACTGCCTCAGGTGCAGTGAAGGTCAGCGGGCTCTTATTGGAGTACATCCGTCAGCTTCAACAACAGCATCAGGACATGGTGACTGCCATCATCGACCACTACGACCCTCGGCGGCGGAACCGCCCCGAGGAAGTGCTCGCGCCAAAGACGCCCGCCGAAGTGCTGAATTTCGTCGAAAGCAGACTGCCCCGAGAATAAGCGCCGCCTGCGGTGATAGGTGCCTGAGACCGCCTGCCAGAGTCCGCGCCCGCCGCCGCTCGCGTCCGAGTCGCCGTCCAATGCTTCGTTCAGCGAGACGTTACTTCTGTCGGCGAGGAACCATTCCGTCCGGTTTGTACTCCCAGGACTGGACGTCCACGCCATGGTCGAAGTGAACCGTTCGGCTCCCTTCGTAGATCGCGACGGTCTCGTCGTGCGCGGCCCTGCTATGAACTGTCGTCGACTGATGAATGTCGATTCCGGTCACTGTCGGCCATTGCTTATTCCAGGGATGGTAGATGGCATCGCCGGGTTTAGTCTCGGTGTAGTGCACCTTCGTGGAGCCATCGCTCTCGCTCATGGCACCTACAACACCTCGGCTCAAATCAAGGTTGTTGGGATGTCAATGGACATGGGAGCGAGCGCGCCGCTGGCATTTGGGAGCTACACGAAACGCAAGACCCGCCTACCCAACTGTTTCCCGGGATAGTGACTGGAATTCCAAGTGATCGTGGTTTCGCTGCGTCGGATCAGCGGCGTCTGGCGGCGGCCAGCTAAGCGATTCGCAACGCCAGAGCTCACTTATACAAGCTTCGCGCGAAGCGAATGGGAGTGTCGGAGCGCGGTGCGACGGTTGTCCTTGACCGCACGACCGTGTGGCAGAGCACCCGGAGGAACAGATGGCCAAGGTCTACGTTGAACCGCGCCGCCCAAGAGCCGCGAGCCGCATACCGCAATCCGCTACTACGTCGTCGAAGATGCCGCCGATAGTGTCCTACACAGCAGCCCAACACAACAGGGGTCTATTGATTGGGCCAAACGACAGGGGCACCGGCCGATCCTGGTCGCACGTGTTCGCCACCTGACCGACAAAAAGGTTCCAGATCACTGGCGCGAGGTATAACGAATTAGCGCGCTGCCTGAAGCGCCCCCGGCACCCGAAAGGGCAAGCCCGGTCGGACTGCCGACGACACGCGAGGGCGGAGGCGCTAACCATCGAAGTGTCTTCTTTCGAAAGAAACTCGCGGCGACTCACATCCCCGACCTCGGCGTGTCATCAGTGCGGTATCTACTCAGCTTTCGACTGCGCCGATGGTGCTGTCGTCACCTTCGGGAGGGTCGCTGACGGTGACATTGCCCTGGAAGTGCCGTGCCGACACGTGTGTCACTTCGGCGTCACCGGAGTATCGGATGCTGAATCCCTTTGAGAGCGGTTTGATTTCAGACTCATGCTCTTTGATTCCAGCGTATTGGCCGAGGAAGAACAGAGCCTGTTTTCCGACCTCGATCACGTCGTCGCCCAGCTCGAATTTGATCTGATTTATTGCGACGAACTCATAGGTCCTGTCGGGTTGACGATCGATCTGAGGTGGCTCGGTGTGGGTCACCGTGAACGTGCCCGTTATCGTGCTCGTCACGGGCTCTCCCAACACCAGCTTGGAGGCCTCGATGATGCCAATCGCTTGGTCCTTGGTCATTTCACTCGGCATCTTCAAGCGCACCCCAACGTGATCTTGCAATGCAGCAAGCGCTTTCGCGATAGGTGCCCACCTCGCCGCCTCTGTGTCGCGCTCTATCGGATCTGTCGCCAGCACGCCATAATTAGGCGGCCCATACGTCAGGCCCATGGCGATTCGGTTCGGTTCCCGCCAGGCGGCCAAAAGCTCGAGCCCGTCGACTACGTCCGCTGGTCGACATCCTGCGAGGTCGTATTGCACTTGTAAGTTCATCTGACCCTGCTTGAGTTCGCCCACCTGCACCAGCATCTCCAACGTGAACAAGCCTGCCTTCTCGGTGAACACGCTGCGGACCCCGGCTTGCCCCACCGAGAGGTCGGTTCGCCTGATAACAGTGCTGGCGATGACCGTGTCGGAGTCGGGAGCGACAACGGCAAGACTCAGTTCCGCGGGTTCGTGGTCATCGCCTGGGCAGGGTGCGGATAGCACCTGGAGGCTGGCACCGCTGAGCTCACCGCCGAGGCCGCCTGGTAAGTCCAGAGACCCGCTTACCGTGCCCGCCGGCATGGTCATGGGCGAGCCATAGTCGATGAAGCGCTCGAACTGCGCGCGGAGCTGCTCGTCACCCGCGGGTATCGCCACTGTGAACTCACCACCGATGGGACGCTCGACAAGCGCCGCTAGGGATAGCGCAAAGATCTCGACGGTGATCCAAACAGATTCGTGTTCCATCGCGTACACCGCGACCAGGCCGTCCTTTCCTGGTCCTCGTTCCACAGGTGGGGGCGTGTCTGATACGGCGTAGTCGTACCGATAGAACGGGTCGTATGCGTTGAGTGCCTTGTGAATTGAGGACAGGTCGGCCACGACGTCCGCAGCGACTAGTGGGGCGCCATCGGGTCGGTCCCTTCGGCCTGAGGCAATGGCGGTCAGCTGATTCATCGTCGCCTGGAGACGGTCCTTGCCGTCGTGCAAGTAGTAGTCGATGACCTTGGGGAAGTTCGCTGCTTGCGTGTCGCAAAATAGTAGGCCGTTGGTTTCGCATGGAAACTCTGCGCGTGCGGTGATCGCGTCGAGCCAGCCAAGATTCACGTCCGTCAAGTCGATCGGCATCACGAGGTGCCACTCCGTGATCACCCAGCCCTCTTCCTCGCTAGTCTTGATTACCTCGGTGTAGGACTTCTTGATCGCCCGCTTCTGAGTACTGGTCAGGTTCTTGTTGTAGCTTTTGACCTGGTAGACGGCCCGCTCATTGCCGAACCCGGCCGCACCGGGCACGAAGATGTCGACGCCGCCGTCACCCTGACTGGGGCGTACCCGAACTGCGTTCGGGTGCTTGCTGCAAATGAGCATCCCGACGACGGCCTCTGTCTCCTCACCCGACAACCGGGTCCATTCAACTCGCGCCACAGTGGCAATCCCCCTTGAACGCAACGATTGATGGCTATGAGACAGACTCCATCATTCGCCTCTCGGTTCTCCTACGGGACACGCAAAGGTGTAGGTGTTGGCTTGGCTCGCTCGGCCACCGTCCTCGGGGCGGGTGTTGAGCTAGCGCGGGGCGTTACGGTCTCCGGTGGCTTCGCGGGCATCGGTCGGTGGTGTCGCTGGGGCGAGAGCACGATAAAGGGTGGATCGACCGGCCCCAAGAAGCTCGGCGATCTCGCGCACCGGTGTGCCGGTTGCCGCCAGTGCCTGGGCGTGGGCCAGTTGAGCCGTGGTCAAAGCGCGCGGTCTGCCGCCCACCCGGCCGCGAGACCGGGCAGCAGTCAAGCCAGCCATGGTGCGTTCGTGCATCAACGCGCGCTCGAACTCGGCCAGGGCGCCGAACACGTGCAACACCAAACGTCCTGTGGCGCTTGTGGTGTCGATCTGTTCGGCCAATTATCGCAAACCCACATTGCGGGAGGTGAGATCTCTAATGAGGTTCAACAGATCTGGCAGCGAGCGTCCCAACCGGTCCAGTCGGCACACCATCACCGTGTCACCTGCGTCGGCTGCCGCAATAAGTTCGTCGAGCGCCGGGCGATGAGCGTGCACACCCGAGGCGACATCGGTCCACACCCGCGCACAGCCAGCGGCGGACAGAGCATCGGATTGACTGTCGGGGGTCTGATCGGCCGTCGATACCCGTGCATATCCCAGCAGCTCACCCATGACGGAAGTTCTACTCTCCCCCACCGACGAATCGGGACGGGTTATCGG
Source organism: Mycobacterium sp. RTGN4 (assembly GCF_033804635.1). Taxonomy (NCBI): domain Bacteria; kingdom Bacillati; phylum Actinomycetota; class Actinomycetes; order Mycobacteriales; family Mycobacteriaceae; genus Mycobacterium; species Mycobacterium sp. RTGN4. The sequence continues at coordinate 7,153 of NZ_JAPZLB010000002.1, forward strand.
GATGCCAAACCCGCAGGTCGCCAACGAATTTCGGCACTGTCCCAAAAACCTTCGTTATCGAGAACTGAAGCGACGGCAGAGTCGTGCGGGGGAGCCGTACACGATCCCCAATTGCTTATGGGCCTACCGCAGTCCGTCACGCTCCCGGATTCACCACCGACGGCGGTGGGGGCTTACTAGTCCATGAACCCCGCCAAGAGGAGCGAACCCGCTGTCCGGGCGACACCCACCCACGATCTCATTTCTCTAGATTCGAGACGCTTCGTCGAAACGAGCGACGAGCCGGGCTACCTGACGGATCTCCCGGTTATCGGCGCCTCCCCATTCACGAGTCGGCCAACGCAGACGCCATTCACATCACCCTGCCAGCGTCGATTCACCGCCTGCCCCAACGCCGTACACGGTCGGATGTCTCGTTGACCCACTGCCGCACGAAATGTCGTGGGCATCACCCATCATTGGGTTGCACGCAGCGACGTGACGCACGGTTCCAACGGGGCCGCACAAATTGGGGGAGGCCATGGATCCACTCATCGCAGACACATTGGCGGGTTCGGTTGCCTATGTCTGGCCGTTCTTCGGAGACGAGGACTGGGAGAAACGGCAGTATGCCGGGCACGTAGCACGGTCGAACAACACGGTGAAACTGTCAGTGCTAGCTCCTCTGCCTCTGGGCAGCGGTCGCGGCTCATTGGGGGCACAGACCTGCACACCCGAATCTGTCGTGGCGGTGTCGGAATTCGGAGGCACCCTCGCGTTCGACATCAGCGGGGTTGGCGGCGCAACGCGCGTTGGCTCTTCAAAGCCTTCCAGCCGTAATTACTACTCCCGCGCCATTGCGGTCGGATTCCCCGCGGAGGATTTGCAGTCCTCACGCATGTTCGAGATGGCGGCATACTTCCCCGGACTGGAGCACTGGTCAAACATCACCGGCGCAACCGCGGAAACCAGCTATGACGAACACCACCGACCGACCGAGATACTCCTGACGATCAGAGCGGCCCCAGACCAGATCACTAGATTCTCGGACTCACGCAGCGTCAGCCTTTCAACCCACTTCGAGGTGTCCGGCCCTGCCGACGACCAGCAGGTTTACACGCCCTTGTCGATCAGCTCGGTCACCGAGGAACCAACCGACTGGTTGGACCACCTGCTCGTTCTCACCCGGATTCAGGACCTGCTTAGCTTGTGTTGGGACGGGTTCGTCGTCGCCGACGGCGGGTATGTCCGGCTTGATCTGCGCGATCCTCATCCCACCTCGAACGCAAAGCTGTGGTCGTACCAGTTGATGGAGGTGCCAGCCTCGGTAAAACAGGCGGGACCAAGCTCTTCGTTCCCGGAGGTTCACTACGAAACACTTGGCGGAATAGATGCTTTCGCGCGGTGGTGCGACATTGCGAAAACACACCCGCGCGCGGTTGTTCCGCTAATAACACGCCATCGTGTGGCGCGATCAGGCGCACTACAGAGCAAGTTGCTCGACATCTGTGCTGCCATTGGCTACTGGGTTGACTTTCATGCTAGGCAGAAACATGTCTGGGTAGCAAAGACTTCCAAGAAGGACACCAAGGCCGACATCCTCGCCCGACGCGTCGGCCAGCACTTCGAATCGTTTGTCGGCGACGCCACCAAATGGTCTCGGCTCTTGTGGAAGCGGTACGACGAACTGCGGCACGATCCGACAATCCAGCACGACGTAGGTGAGCTCGCCCTCCTCGTCGATAGCGCTCGGATATTGCTGACGGCTGCACTTCTCAATGAAGTCTCGGGAGATGCCGCACCCAGTCAATCTCTCTGCGCCGCGAGGAACAATTACATGATTGGCTACGAAATCCGGCACGACCTCACAGGAACTGGTGCGTGCGCCGTGCCGACAGACGACTCCATACTGCCCTCCGAGGACGGGTAGGCACGAACCACGGATGTTGTCGGAGTGCTCGCCTCATGGGCGGCTGTCGTTGTGGCGATCATCGTCGCGATCCGCGCTTACGTCTCTGAGCGTCGCGCAAAGCAATCCGCCGAAGATGCCGAAGTACTTCGGCAGCGCACCGTAGCCGCATCCGAGCGGTCAGGCAGCGCAATCGAAAAGGTCGCTGAAGCCCTTAAGGCAGGCAACACGACGAGCGGGACATCAGAGCCACTGCCGCTCTACCGTGGACCCACGTGGAACCTCGACTACGTCACCGGCGCGAAGTACGCGCTCGTCAACAACACTCCTTACGCGCAGACAAACGTCACTGTCACGGGCGAGCCAATACGCGGCGATTCCGAACGGCCAAGCAGCATCGCAGCATTCGGGGAGCACCAGTTCCTTGCTATCAGCGCATTTGGTAGAGACGACAAGATCACCGTTACGTGGACAGACAACATAGGTGACGAGCAGACATGGTCCAAGGCGCTGCCGCCGAAGCGATAGCGGGACTTCACACCCCCGGAGGCGTTTGTGAAGGACTACCTCAACTCATATCAACGCGCCTCGAACCGTGGTGTCAGCTTGACCCCGGTCCAGTAGCCGTCGTCCCAGGTGCGGGCAGCTCCGATGACGGCGCTGGCCTGACGGATTTCTAGTTGCAGGTTCCCCACAGGTGCACCGCGGCGGTGACAACACGCGGCAGAAATCGTCTCATGGGTTGAACCCGAGAACGGCAAAGCCTACGTGGACGAAGCTGGCCACCGCGTCGACGTTCTTGTCGTGACGCCGGCCACTGGTCCTAAGTACTTACGGACCTACGCCGGCGGCACTTGGAAGAACAACCTACTCGCGCTCCCGCAGCATTGACGTCGCAATCGTGTTGGGGGGTACCCTGAATACTTCTATCCCCCAACACGATTGCCGACCATCTTGCGTCTCCAACGACGCGCGTGCTGTCAGATCGGGCGGGCGTGACGTGCACACCTGACTGACGATTCTCGCCCTCATCGAGCCCACAGCTCCTGCATCACACCTTGTTTGATTGGCCGCAGGTGGACACGTCCCGCCGAAATCACATGACCGGCCAGTTCGGCTGTCGGGCCCTGATCGACCAACACAGCTCACGTGGATCTGAAGGTGCAGTCCCTCTGGCGACGGTTTCGGGCAGGATCCACCCAGTACCGGCGAAGTACGAGTCCAACGTCTCGATCGGTGTCAGTGCGGATTGGTAAGAAGGTGATCGTGTTCAGTGCTGGAATGTGCGCAAGTATCGACCGATCAGAGTCTCGCAGGACAACTCGACGCGGTGCTGGCACCCGCCCGGGCGCGAGTACCCGTTGTGGGACGGCCGCCAGCGTCGAGCGAGCGACAAGTGCACCACGTGGGAGAATTACGAGAATTAGTCGTGGCAGGAATATCTGTTGCCAAAAACGCAGCCACGCTGCTCATCGGGCGATCGGACGATCTGTCGGGCACTACGCAAGAGCACATTCACTGCATCGGCGAAGGGCCCGTCTAATGGCGATGACTGACCACGACCGCAAGAAGCTGTGGGGACAGGCCGCCGCAACGTGCAGCATATGCCGTAAAGCTCTCGTCCAACCCGCCGAACACCCCGATGACCGGGATGCCCTCCTCGGCGAAGAAGCTCACATCATCAGCGCATCTCGAAGCGGTCCGCGCGGCTCTGCATCAGTTCCAGGAATGCGCTTCGACGGGTACTACAACCGAATTCTGTTGTGCCGCATTCACCATCGGATCGTCGACGAACAACCACGCAAGTACACCGTCGAAAAACTGCGCGCGATTAGATCCCACCATGAGCAGTGGGTCCGCGACCGACTACACGTCATGCCGGATGAATCAGCCAGCACACCCGTGGGCGTGCGTCTCAAGCACCCGGGATTTGGCATGGTTCTGCCTCGCTTACGGACCGGCAAAGATGCCTGGCATTCCGTCATCGGATCCTCGTTTTATCTACTCGACCCTGTCGACGAGGACGACGCTTCGATCGATGCGTGCAATGTCGCGGATAAATTCCTCACAAATTTGAAGGACTACGGCGAATTTCATGACGCGATCACCGATCGAGGGTTCGAGTCAATCCGTGAGGCCCAACGCGACTTGCGTGAGGGACTCGATGAACTCTCTAGCCACGGCTTAGCGACGTTCGGCGCCCAGCGAGACATGCTCATCACGGGTGGAAGTGCATCTCCCACCCCGTGCACAATGGCAGTAGCCGTCATTAGGCCTCTGACGGAAGTAGGCGACGAGCATGAACTGCCCATAGTCTTCCCAGCGTCCCTCAGGCCCTCGACTGGCTGATCTTCTGCAGACCACGGCTCGTTTGCCGTGCGCTGCACCAATCGCTCCGAAACCGCCCGATCTGTGAATGCGCCGCGGCTTGAACGCATCGCCCTTAACCTGCCGGTTCGACACCGGAGCCCGTTGCAGTGGCCAATCTTCGGCAGACAGAGTCCCACACCCATGGCAAAACAAGAGCTGACAACGACCAGGTTGAAGCGACCGAAGACAGGACCGGTCGACGGTCCATTTTGAACGTGGTCTGAGAGGTCGTCGGGGGCTCAAGCACGGGGAGCGGCCAATACCGCTGGAGCGCGGGATGATCTCTAGCCGACGATGCCCGACACTCTCCGTAAGGTTCAGACGTAACATATGCACCACTTCTTTTAGGGGGCAGTGACTTTCGATTCTTCACCGACAAGCAGAAGTGGCTCATGTCTCGGTCTAGGCGACCCCTAACGAGCTAGCGCCCGTGCCCGCTTGTGCGCTAACAATCCCCCACGGAGAAGAGGAACTCGGTGACCGCGACCGCTGCGTTCAGCGCTAGCCGTGCATGGTGCTTTTCGACAGCAGCCTCGGTGGAACGTCCATGACCTGTGCCCGCACTGTTGCGCAGCTCGGCAAGGCTTTGAACTGTCGCAGTCAAACCACGCAAGAGCGCTACTACAGCTTCGCTTGCTTTTGTGTCCCCGCCGACAGCCTCACTGCGGAAGTCCAGCGACTTGGACACCGCCTTGAACAAACCCGGTAGGTCATCGCGAAGCGGATACGCCACTTCGCGGGAATCCAGGATCTGCTTGAGGACCGATTCGACAAGTTCTTTGCATGAGCCGATCGTCGCCTCTGGATCATCACCGAGCCCCCGCTCGATCCTCTTCAGATGCCGGTCAAGAGTCGAGCGATCGCCCAGCGTCGCTTCCTCAGGACGTCGTATCGCCGGACGATCACCGTGGAAGCTGTCAATCCGCCGGGCGGCGTACGTCTTTCGTCCACTGATCTCGCCGTCAACGTACAGCTCGTACCCGTCAACGGAGAGGATCTCATTGATCCTGACAACCATTACGGCAGCGACCTCAGTGTTACGACGAACCGTCGGATGCACAGTGCGGACGACAAAGCGAAGAAAACCCTCGTCAGGGCCATGGAGCAGGTTGAAACGCTCGTCACCAAAGACCCATCCATTGCCGCCGTCATCGTTTCGCACGCGGTGCTGGCGGATGTCTTCACTCGCCATCTTGAATCTGAAGTCGGTGCTCGGGAGCCGTTGGAGGTCATAGAGCGGAGCGAGGAACGCGAGTTCATCGAGAGCTCCCGCCCAGAACATGGCCGGCTCAAGCGTCAGCATGTCAGCAATTTCCTGTCGAGTGACAGCGGAAACGTCCGGGCGGGGCTCACGCGGTCCAGTTCGACCACGACGCTCAGTGACCATGAGGCAGTATCGCTTGGCGTAGATGTCGGACGAGGACCAGGGCTGCGCGATTCAGGCCATCGCGGTGGAAGGACCGCGGCGGTACTTCTGGAATTGCCGTTAGCCACAAGCAGACAGGGATCGTATGCACTTGAGTCGGCTGCGGGTATTAGGCGTCAGGGCTACAGCACACGGCGAGATCGATATTGAACTGCCTGGCAGATTCAGTGTGCTGATTGGCGCGAACGGGGCGGGCAAGACAACGGCGTGCGAAGCGCTCTACATGAGCCACAGGAGGACCTTCCCGCATTTGGCTAGGCCATCTGCTGCAACACTTGGTCCACCCGAACGAAGAATCGACGTCGAGTACTCGTTCTCGCCGGCCGGCGCTGCCGAGGGTCCATTGGGCGCTAGCCTGCAAGCGCAGAGTGGGCGTGTCACTCCGGGCACGGTCGCCACGAGTTGGTCGCGCACCCTTCACCGGGATCTCGGCAGGGTGCGCGCTGAATCGGTTGTAAATAGCGATATAGAGCCTTCTCTTCTACTGGTCTACCTCCCCGCGTGGCGCAATCCGCTCGATGAGCTCGCTCGTCAAGAGACTCGGATCCTCATCGAACTGCTCAGAGCCCAACAACAGAATCGCGGCAAAGGACGCGATCTCACTTCGCTCCGCAGTCGAGCGTCGGGTCTGCTGGAGGCGCTGGCAACCGACGGCCTCCTCGCCGCGTTGGAAGAACGGGTCGATGAACACCTGAATGCGTTGTCGGCCGGGGTATCTCGAACGTGGCCGTACATTCGAGGCCAGGTAGTAGACGATCGTTACCTAGCCCGCGTGCTCGAGTTGATGTTGGCCACGTTTGAGGGACGCGAGCACGCCCTGCCTTTGGAGGTGGCGGGCCTCGGTTACGTAAATCTCCTACACATCGCTGTGATCCTCGCGGCGATTCCAGACTTTACGCGCGCGGCCTCGGCAGCAGCGGAGGGCGCCGCTGCGGAAACAGCAATGGAGGACCCTGCGGTCGTCGAAGCCTCTTCAGCCGAGGAGCCGGTCGAAATAGGGGTGGCTTCGGAAGGTCCATCAACAGCGGAGGACTCTGAGGTGACTGCGGCAGAACTTCGCCTCCGCCAGGCACGCGCCGAGAGCGAAAGCGCGGAGGACTCATTCTTCTCGGACGGTCCGTTCCACGCGACATTGGTCATCGAAGAGCCTGAGGCACACCTTCATCCACAACTTCAGCACTCTCTTGTTCGCTACCTACGGCGCGAGGTTCAACGCCGCCCCGAGTTGCAAGTCATTCTGTCGACTCACGCGACCGATGTCATCACGTCCTGCGATCCGGAGGAGATCGTTGTCCTTCGTCGCGATCGAGATGGGCGCCATGTTTGCCGGGCTGTAGCGAACCTGCCGCTTACAGATCGAAAAGATGTGCTCCGCAAGACGCGCCTCCATCTTGATGCCAGTCGCTCGGCCGCCCTGTTCGCCGAGCGACTCCTGCTAGTGGAGGGTGTTACCGAAGCGGCTCTAGTTCGTGAATTTGGCTGGGCTTGGGCTGGTGCAGACCTGCAGAAGCAATCCTTCGTCGATGCGCTGAGCATTGTGCCTATGGGAACCAAAGTGGGCTCTTGGGCCGTTCGCCTGCTCGCCACTACAGACAACGAACTGTGCCAGCGAGTCGCGGTTCTCCGCGATAGTGATTTGCCCTTTGAAACGGAGCCCACACAACCGACCTGGGCGAGCGAGCATGACGACGAAGTGGTGCTCGTCGCACACAATCATCCGACGCTAGAGCCCGCGCTAACCCTCGGCAACGAAGCGCTTGTTGTCAAGGCGCTGAAGGAGATCGAAATTGACGCTCCGAATCCTCTCACCCAGGAGGCGGTGCACTTGCTGTTCCGCAGCGCCAGGAAACCCAAAAACGGCACTGCAACTCCCGCAGGACCGGCCGCACGAAGGAAGGGCGAATTTGCGCTCGCGCTTGCGGGCCTCGTAAGCGACGCTCGTCGGGACGGCACGGCGGTCACCGTGCCCGGAGCAGTGTCGCAGGTTTTGGAGTTTCTTTTCGCGACGATGAGTTCAGCGATTGGCGAGTCAGCCTCAGTCACTGTGGATTCCGGTAGCGATGGGGGTGCCACAGGTGGTGATAGCGACACAGCCACGTGACCGATCGATCGACGTCTGCGCAACCAACGACAGCCAGCAAACCAACCTCGCAACAGATTCTGGCTGCGGGTACGACTGCGGCTCGGCTCTTCATCGAAGCAGGGCCGGGAACCGGCAAGACGACGGTGGCAGCACACCGATTCGGGGTTTCCCGATACCAGCCCGATGCACGTAGCGACCTACGAGCCGTAGTCGCGGTGAGCTTCACCCGCGCGGCCACCTTGAACCTGGTTCTCAGGATCCGACGATTGTGGGGATCGCGGGCGATCGCGTGGCCACACCGCGTCGTGACACTAGACACGATTATGGTTGACCTGCTGCAGGGCCTCCTGCGGGCGGGTGTGCTGCAGTGGCCGAATGGGCACAAAGACCTTCGGGTAGAAGACAGTTGGTCTTCCTTTGGCGGTTCTACGTGGAACCGGACAACCTACGGATTCAGCATCGTTCGCGGACACATCCAAATCAAACAGGGTTTCGTCCGGAAACGGCGTTCGTCCATTCCTGCAACGGTGAGCATGCCGCTACTCGCAGACGGTGTTTGCACCCACCAGGACGTTCGCGACATACTGGAACTGGCTTTGAAAGACTCCGGGGTCGCCGCGTATCTGCGGGATCGACTGGGCACAACCATCCGAGCTCTCATAGTTGACGAAGTCTTTGACGCCAACGACTTAGACATCCAGGTCATAGAGATGGCGGTTGACGCTGGGGTGGCCGTCACTTTAGTCGGAGACCCGTGGCAAGCGTTGTACGTCTTTCGAGGGGCGAAGCCGGAGACGGTTCCGCTGCTACTCGCAAGACAGGGTTTTCGCACATTGCAGCTAACCCAGTCGTTCCGTTGGCAACATCCCGGGCAGGAGCAACTTGCAGGCGCCCTGCGGTCTGGCCGCGCCGTGACGCTCCCAATCGCGAGCCATGGGGACGACTTAGCAGGTCTCGATGTTGTTCTTGCTCTGTGGTGGAAGGAACTCTGGGAACTCGGGCCTGGTGTTCTGCCACTTGCTTTTCATGCCTTCAAGGGAGGTCATGAGGAAGCTGCGGCAACGCTCCTGTTGAATCACGCTACCCGCAATATCTTCAGTCTCGACGCCATCTACCTGAATGATGCCTTGACCGCTCTGGCCATTTCGGATCGCGATGTCGTGGGGCAGATCGCACCGGATTTGCAGGAGGTGACCGAGATGCTTCGCCTCGGAAGCAACTCCAGCGTGAGAGCCGCGTATCACCAACTCTCAGAACTAATTTCGCGCATATCGCCGCGGCGTCTCAAGCCTGTCCACTACAAGTACACCGAAAGGCTTGCCCAAGTTCAGGCAAGGCTCGCCTATCCGGGCCGCCCGATTCCCGGACTTACGACACACCAGGCGAAGGGTAGTGAATGGGACGCCGTGGGAGTCAGACTCGCAGCAGATGGGCGCGAAGCGTTGGCCCATGGCTTGCAGCTTCCTCGTGACACGGACAGGAAGTTGTACGTTGCCTGCACCCGGGCACGGTTCTTAACCACCGAGGTCACCTGATTGCAGTCCGTCCCGTTGCACGGGGTCTCGCATATAGGCCGACGGCCCGGGTGCAGGTGGCGGACGTTTGCACCCAGTCGCCAGATAGGTCGCACAGAATGCTTCGCACTAAGGACGAGCTAAACGTCTCAGCCCATCCTTCCTGAAGTGGCGGGAGACCGACAGAGAGGTCGTCAGAAGCGTTTGTAGCCACGGTGACGACGGGGCCGGACGTCAGCGTTGGGGCCACGAAGCTAGGGCTACGCCACGGGCAGCGCAACGTGCGATCGCCGGTTCCGACGAACGATGCATTTGCAGCCACGCCGCTGCGACCGGTTGGGGACCTGGTTCGCGAAGTCCCGACAACTGTCGCGGAATACGCCTGCGCACGCTAACCCCACCAAACACAAAGGTCACGACCCCTTTCGAGTTCGTGACCAAATGCGCCGCAGTCCGTAGAACCGCTCATTGTGGGCGAAGGGGGACTTGAACCCCCACGTCCCGAAGGACACTGGCACCTGAAGCCAGCGCGTCTGCCATTCCGCCACTCGCCCCAACAACCGGGGGAGCCTATCACGCACTCCGGCCCGTTCTCCAACCGCGCAGGTCGCCGTCGGGAGCCTCGGATGGTGCGCTGACCTCCCGCGATCCGATTCTCAGAGTTCTGTTGGTCCCGTTCCGTCAGGTTAGGCCGATACCATGCGTACAGGGTGATCGGGCCTGCGACACGCAAGTTCGGACACCACGCGAATGGATCCGACGACGACAGCCAGCGAGGTGGGCGGTGACATGGGCCTTGTCAACCGATTCGAGCGCAAGCTCGAGTCCACGGTTGGTGACGCCTTCGCCCGGGTATTCGGCGGATCCATCGTTCCCCAAGAGGTCGAGGCGGGTTTACAACGTGAGGCCGAGACCGGCGCGCGCGATGTCGGCGGCGGCCGTATTTTGGCCCCGAACGACTACGTCATTACCCTCAGTGTGTCCGACTATCAGAAGGTGAGTGCCGATCCAGCCCTTACCTCGACCACTTTTGCCAGACACCTGGAGGGATACATCCGTGACCAAGGATGGCAAACGTATGGTGAGGTGGTCGTCAGGTTCGAATCGTCACCGAATTTGCACACCGGCCAGTTCCGCACACGAGGAGCGGTCAACCCGGACTCGACCGCGAGCGAACCCGCCCCGGTCCCCACAGACCGCACGGACACCGCAGAACCAGGAGTACCGCCAATGACTGACAATCCGAGCCACCGCGGGGGCCCCGGCCAGGGGCAACCCGGCGACGAGTACTACGACTACGGCAGGCAGGCCGACGAGCGTAGTGGGGTCTATCCCCCTGATCCGGCCGGATACCCGCCGCAGGGCGCGCCGCAGCCCGGCTACCCGCCCCGCCAGCCCGGCTACCCCGATCAAGGTGCCCATCCCGAGCCGGGTGGATACCCGCCTCAGGGTGCGCCTCCACCCGCCTACCCGCCTCGCCCGGGTGGCTACCCCGACCAGGGCGGCTATCCGGAGCAGGGCGGCTACCCGCCGCAGGGCGGATACCCCGACCAGGGTTACGGCCGCGCGCCGGGCGGATACCCGCCTGGTGGACAGCCCGGCGGCTACCCCGCGCCGGGGGGCGAATACGACTACGGCAGGCAGCCTGCCGCGCCTGCGCCCCAAGACGACTACGGCCGCCCCGACCAAGGCGGCTACCCCCCTGCGCCGGGCGGCTACCCGGACCAGGGCGGCTACCCGGCCCAACCCGGTGGATACCCGGAGCAGCCCGGCTACCCCGGCGGCTATCCGGACCAGGGCGGCTACCCCGAACAGGGCGGCTACCCCGACCAAGCCGGATACGGTGCCCAGGGCTACGGCGGTCGTCAGGATTACGCACAGCCCGACTACGGCCGCTACGCGGATCCCGCTGCGGCGCAGCCCGCCGGGTACGCCGATCCGGGCTACCCGGCCGGCCAGCCTGCCGGCTATGAGTACGGCCAGCAGCCAGGTCCGGCCGGCGGATACGGTCCGGGGTTCGGCTCCGGTGCCGCCACGGTGACGCTGCAGCTCGACGACGGCAGTGGTCGCACCTATCAGCTGCGCGAGGGCGCCAACGTGATCGGCCGTGGCCAGGACGCCCAGTTCCGGTTGCCGGACACCGGCGTTTCGCGTCGGCACCTCGAGATCCGGTGGGACGGGCAGCTGGCATTGCTGTCCGACCTGAACTCGACGAACGGCACGACGGTAAACAATGCGCCCGTTCAGGAATGGCAGCTCGCCGACGGCGACGTCATCCGACTGGGCCATTCCGAGATCATCGTTCGCGTTCATTGAGACCCCGCGTTCATTAACTCTGAAGGACTCAGACCGGTCACAGTCGCGGAGCTGGTGTTCGCTTCGCCTCCACGCCGTTCCGCGCCCAAGTATCGTGACGTTGCCGACGATCTCCGAGCGGGTGATCGGCGTGCCACGACAACGGGGCGGTGACGGAGAGGACGTCAGATGCAGGGGTTAGTGCTGCAGCTGACGCGCGTCGGTTTCCTGCTGCTGCTGTGGCTGTTCATCTGGTCGGTGCTCAGGATCCTTCGCACGGACATCTATGCGCCCACCGGCGCGGTGATGGCTCGCCGCGGCCTGGCGCTGCGCGGCACGCTGCTGCCCAGCCGGGGCCGTCGGGGCGTGGTCCGGCAGTTGATCGTCACCGAGGGGGCACTGACGGGTACGCGCATAACCTTGGGCAGCCAGCCCGTGCTCATCGGCCGCGCCGACGACTCCACACTCGTGCTCACCGACGACTACGCCTCGACACGGCACGCCCGGCTCTCGCCTCGAGGGTCCGAATGGTACGTAGAGGACCTAGGATCGACCAACGGTACATACCTTGACAGGGCGAAGGTGACGACAGCAGTACGGGTTCCGATGGGCGCGCCGGTTCGAATCGGCAAGACGGTAATCGAGCTGCGCCCGTGACCCTCGTCCTCCGCTACGCGGCCCGAAGCGACCGCGGTCTCGTCCGAGCCAACAACGAAGACTCCGTGTACGCCGGTGCCCGGCTGCTCGCGCTCGCCGACGGCATGGGTGGGCACGCTGCCGGCGAGGTGGCGTCCCAGTTGGTCATCGCCGCGCTAGCCCACCTCGACGACGACGAACCGGGCGGCGACCTGCTCAGTGCGCTCAACTCCGCGGTGCACGAGGGCAACGCCGCGATCGCCGCGCACGTCGAGGAAGACCCCGAGCTCGATGGCATGGGCACCACGCTCACCGCAATCTTGTTCGCGGGCAACAGACTTGGCCTCATCCACATCGGCGACTCGCGCGGCTACCTGTTGCGCGACGGCGAGCTCAACCAGATCACCAAGGACGACACCTTCGTGCAGACCCTCGTCGACGAGGGCCGCATCACCGCCGAAGAGGCGCACAGCCATCCGCAGCGGTCGCTGATCATGCGGGCGCTGACCGGTCACGAGGTCGAGCCCACGTTGATCATGCGGGAGGCGCACGTCGGCGACCGTTACCTGCTGTGCTCCGACGGGCTCTCCGATCCGGTGAGCCACGAGACCATCCTCGACGCGCTGCAGCTCCCCGACGTCGCCGAAAGCGCCGACCGGCTCATCGAAATGGCGCTCCGCGGCGGAGGTCCGGACAACGTCACCGTGGTCGTCGCTGACGTCGTCGACTATGGCGTCGGCCAGACCCAACCGATCCTCGCGGGCGCGGTGTCCGGCGAAGACGACCAGTCCGCGCCGCCGAACACCGCCGCGGGCCGCGCCTCGGCGTTCAATCCCAAGCGCGCACAGCAGCCCGCCCCGCGGCCGGCCATCGAACCGGAACCGGCTGCGCGCAAACCTCGTTCGCGACGCCGGATGCTGTACGCCGGGATTCTGGTCATCCTGCTGGTGCTCGCGGGCCTAGCCATCGGCCGACTCGTAATCCGAAGCAACTACTACGTTGCCGAGCACGACGGCGGCGTCTACATCATGCGCGGTGTCCAAGGCAGCTTCCTCGGCATGCCATTGCAGCAGCCGTTCCGGCTCGCCTGCCTCGACTCCCGGGCCGAACTGACGATCATCTCCTCCGACGACCCGCGCGGCGACTGCCAGGTGCTCAAGGTCGGCGATCTCCGGGAATCCGAACGGGCGCAAGTGAAGGCAGGGTTGCCGGCGGGCAGCGTCGACGACGCGATTCGTCAGCTCAAGGAACTCGGGCACTCCTCGCTACTGCCGATCTGCCTGCCACCGGCCCCACCGACCACGACCACCACCACGGCTCCCCCGCCGCCGGGCCCTACCCCGTCGGAGCCCCCGCGCGAGCCGACTGAGTCCGTCAATCCCGAGGTGCCGACGACCGTCACCTCGCCGGCCCCGGCGCCAACACCGACGCCATCGGCTCCGGAACCGTCCGTCGCGTCGTCACCCGCGCCTCCTTCGCCGTCGCCCACCGTGACGGCACTGCCGCCACCACCGCAGGAGCCGGGCACAAACTGCCGGGCAGCGTCATGACGACGCAACCGCAGGCCGCGATCCCCGCCGCTGTGCCGCTGCCCAACCGTCGCAACGCGGAGCTGTTTCTGCTGGGGTTCGCGGCGCTGATCACCACGGTGGCGCTGCTGATCGTCGAGGCCAATCAGGAGCAGGGGGTGAACTGGGATCTGGCCCAGTACACGATCGCGTACCTGGCTCTGTTCGGTGGCGCCCACCTCGCCGTGCGCCGCTTCGCCCCGTATGCCGACCCACTGCTGCTCCCAGTCGTGGCGCTGTTGAATGGCTTGGGGCTGGTCATGATTCACCGCATCGACCTTGCTTCGGGCCCGGTGATCGCCGGCGTCGACCGTGGACCCGACGCCAACCTCCAAACGTTGTGGACCCTCGTCGGCGTCGTCGCGTTCTCGCTCGTCGTCGTGTTCCTGAAGGACTATCGGTTGTTGGCGCGGTACGGCTACGTATGCGGGCTGACCGGCCTGGTGCTGCTCGCCATCCCCGCGGTGCTGCCCAGCTCGCTCTCCGAGCAAGGTGGCGCGAAGATCTGGATTCGCTTGCCCGGCTTCTCGATTCAGCCGGCGGAGTTCTCCAAGATTCTGCTGCTGATCTTCTTCGCCGCGGTGTTGGTGGCCAAGCGGTCACTGTTCACCAGCGCTGGCCAGCACGTGCTCGGCATGAACCTCCCCCGCCCCCGCGACATGGCGCCGCTGCTGGTGGCATGGATCGCGTCCGTCGGCGTCATGGTGTTCGAGAAGGACCTCGGGACGTCGCTGCTGTTGTACGCCTCGTTCCTGGTACTGGTCTACGTCGCCACCGACCGGATCAGCTGGGTGCTCATCGGATTGACCCTGTTCGCCGTGGGAAGCGTTGCGGCATACCAGGTTTTCTCACACGTCCAGGTGCGTGTCCAGAACTGGATCGATCCGTTCGCCGATCCCGACGGCTCCGGCTACCAGATGGTCCAGTCGTTGTTCAGCTTCGCCACCGGTGGCATATTCGGCACCGGGCTCGGCAATGGTCAGCCCGAGACGGTGCCCGCGGCCTCGACCGACTTCATCGTCGCCGCGATCGGTGAGGAACTCGGGCTCGTCGGCGTCGCCGGTGTGCTCATGCTTTACACGATCCTCATCATCCGCGGACTCCGCACCGCGATCGCGGTCCGCGACAGCTTCGGCAAGCTACTGGCTGCCGGGCTCGCGTCGACGCTGGCGATCCAGCTGTTCATCGTCGTCGGCGGAGTCACCAAGCTCATTCCGCTGACCGGCCTGACCACCCCGTGGATGTCCTACGGCGGCTCCTCGCTGCTCGCCAACTACGTCCTGCTGGCGATCCTCATCCAGATCTCGCATGCGGCTCGTCGCCCGATCAGCACGAAGCCGGTCAACGCCACGCCCATCGCGAGCGCGAGCACCGAGGTCATCGAGAAGGTATGAACACCTCCCTGCGCCGCATCTCCGTCACGATCATGGCCTTGATCGTGCTGCTGCTCGCGAACGCCACGTTGACCCAGGTGTTCACCGCCGACGGCTTACGGGCCGATCCGCGCAACCAGCGCATCCTGCTCGACGAGTACTCGCGGCAGCGCGGCCAGATCTCGGCGGGTGGTCAGCTGCTCGCGTACTCGACCTCGACCAACGGTCACTTCCGGTTCCTGCGGGAGTACCCCAACCCGTTCTTGTACGCACCGGTGACGGGCTTCTACTCCCTGCAGTACTCGAGTTCGGGGCTGGAGCATGCCGAGGACTCGATTCTCAACGGGTCCGACGAGCGGCTGTTCGGACGACGGCTGGCGGACTTCTTCACCGGCCGTGACCCCCGCGGAGGAAGCGTCGCGACCACCATCAACCCCAGCGTGCAGGAAGCGGCGTGGGACGCCATGGAACAGGGGTGCAACGGTCCGTGCAAGGGTGCGGTCGTGGCATTGGAGCCGTCGACCGGCAAGATCCTGGCAATGGTGTCCTCGCCGTCGTTCGATCCCAACCTGCTGGCATCCCATGACGGTGCGACCCAGTCGAACGCCTGGCAGCAGCTCCGCGACGACCCCAATTCGCCTCTGGTCAACCGGGCGATCTCGGAGACCTACCCGCCAGGCTCGACGTTCAAGGTGATCACCACCGCCGCCGCGCTGCAGGCGGGCGCCACCCCGAGCACGCCGGTGACGACGGCCTCGCGAATTCCCCTGCCGGACAGCACCGCAACGCTCGAGAACTACGGCGGGACGACCTGCGGCAACGGCCCGACGACCACCCTCCACGACGCGTTCGCGAAGTCATGCAACACCGCGTTCGTCGAACTGGGCATCAAGACCGGAGCGGACGCAATGCGCAACACCGCGCGGGCGTTCGGCCTCGACACCCCGCTGCCGCCGACTCCACTACAGGTCGCCGACTCGACGGTGGGTCCCATCGACGATTCCGCCGCGCTCGGGATGACGAGCATCGGCCAGAAGGACGTCGCCCTCACCCCGTTGCAGAACGCGATGAACGCCGCGACCATCGCCAACGACGGCGTCACGATGCAGCCCTATCTCGTTCAAGACCTCAAGGGACCTGACCTTGCGAACATCGCCACGACCCGCCCGCATGAGCTACGCCGGGCGGTATCCGCGCAGGTCGCAGATACAATCACCGGTCTGATGATCGACGCCGAGCAGGTCACGTCGCAGAAGGGTGCCATTTCTGGCGTCCAGATCGCGTCGAAGACGGGTACCGCCGAACACGGCACCGATCCACGCAACACTCCGCCCCACGCGTGGTACATCGCGTTCGCTCCGGCCAAGGCACCCAAGGTGGCCGTGGCGGTGCTAGTGGAGAATGGGGGCGACCGATTGTCCGCAACCGGCGGCGCGCTGGCCGCGCCGATCGGGCGGGCCACCATTGCCGCAGCGCTGCGGGAGGGATCATGAGTACCCGCGTCGGAGTGACGCTGTCCGACCGCTACCGGCTTCAGCGGCACATTGCTACTGGCGGTATGGGTCAGGTCTGGGAGGGGTTGGACACCCGACTGGGCCGACAGGTCGCGGTCAAGGTGCTCAAGGCCGAGTTCTCGTCGGACCCCGAGTTCATCGAGCGGTTCCGCGCCGAGGCGCGCACGGTCGCGATGCTCAACCACCCCGGTATCGCCGGCGTCTACGACTACGGCGAGACCGACCTCGACGGCGAGGGCCGCACCGCGTATCTGGTCATGGAGCTCGTCAACGGCGAGCCGCTGAACACGGTGCTCAAGCGCACCGGAAGCCTGTCGCTGCGTCACTCCCTCGACATGCTCGAGCAGACGGGCCGGGCCCTTCAGGTGGCGCACAACGCGGGGCTGGTGCACCGCGACGTCAAGCCCGGCAACATCCTGATCACCCCGACCGGCCAGGTGAAGCTCACCGACTTCGGCATCGCGAAGGCCGTCGACGCGGCTCCTGTGACGCAGACGGGCATGGTGATGGGCACGGCGCAGTACATCGCCCCTGAGCAGGCGCTCGGTCGCGACGCCACCGCGGCCAGCGACGTGTACTCACTGGGCGTCGTCGGCTACGAGTCCGTTTCGGGCCGACGACCTTTCACCGGCGACGGCGCCCTGACCGTCGCGATGAAGCACATCAAGGAACAGCCTCCGGCCCTGCCGGGCAACGTGCCGCCCAACGTGCGCGAGCTCATCGAGATCGCGCTGCAGAAGGAACCAGGAAACCGGTACCGCACCGGCGGCGCTTTCGCCGATGCGGTCGCGGCCGTGCGCACCGGGCGTCGACCTCCGCGGCCCAACCAGGCGCCGTCGCTCGGGGGTCGGGCCACGCCGGCCAACATCCCCTCCACGCAGGCGCGCCCCCCGGTCAACTACGGGCCCCGGCCGCCGGCGCAGGCTGCTCTCCGGCCCCGGCCGACCACGGGCAGCCACCGGCCTGCCCCGCGGACGCCGCCGCCTCGCCGCACCTTCTCCCCCGGTCAACGTGCCCTGCTGTGGGCCGCGGGCGTGCTCGGCGCACTCGCGATCATCATCGCGATCATGATCGTGCTGAACGCACAGGACAAGAAGGACAAGGAACTGCCCCGCCAGACGGTGACCACCACCACCGTGCTGCCGTCGCCCAGCCCGTCACCCGGCGCGCGACCAGCGCCCGATTGGACCGACGTGGGTCCCATCGTGAATGGTGAGGACGAAGCCGGACCGTCCCGGACCACCCTCGCGGCCCTGGAACAGAAACTCCCATGACCACCCCCCAGCACCTGTCAGAACGTTACGAACTCGGCGAAATCCTTGGGTTCGGCGGTATGTCAGAGGTCCACATCGCCCGTGACACGCGATTGCACCGCGACGTCGCGGTCAAAGTGCTGCGCGCAGACCTCGCCAGGGATCCCAGCTTCTACCTGCGGTTCCGGCGGGAGGCTCAGAACGCCGCCGCACTGAACCACCCCGCCATCGTCGCCGTTTACGACACCGGCGAGGCCGAGACAGCGGCGGGTCCGCTGCCCTACATCGTCATGGAGTACGTCGACGGCGTGACGCTGCGGGACATCGTGCATACCGACGGGCCCATGGAGCCGAAGCGCGCGATCGAGATCATCGCCGACGCCTGTCAGGCGCTGAACTTCAGCCACCAGCACGGCATCATCCATCGCGACGTCAAGCCCGCGAACATCATGATCAGCAAGGCCGGCGCCGTGAAGGTCATGGACTTCGGCATCGCCAGAGCGCTCGCCGACAGCGGCAACCCGATGACCCAGACCTCGGCCGTCATCGGCACCGCGCAGTACCTGTCACCCGAACAGGCCCGCGGCGAGACCGTCGACGCCCGGTCGGACGTCTACTCGTTGGGCTGTGTGCTGTACGAAATCCTCACTGGCCAACCACCTTTCGTCGGTGACTCGCCCGTCGCCGTGGCCTACCAGCACGTGCGGGAGGACCCGGTTCCGCCGTCGGAGCGTTACGAAGGCATCTCCCCCGAGCTCGATGCCGTGGTGCTCAAGGCTCTCTCCAAGAACCCGGAGAACCGCTACCAGACCGCTGCAGACATGCGCACGGATCTGATCCGCGTGCACAGCGGCGAAGCTCCTGACGCGCCAAAGGTACTAACCGACGTCGAGCGCACCAACTTCATGGCGGCAGGGCCACGCGCGCGCAACGCACCGACCGAGCACATCCCGACGCACCGACCGAACAGCGAAGAGCCCGAGCGCAGGGCATCCGTCACGCGTTGGCTGGTGATCGTCGCGATCCTGGCCGTGCTGACCGTCCTGGTGACCGTTGGGATCAGCATGATCGGCGGCAGCCCGCGCGACCAGCAGGTGCCGGACGTCACGGGCAAGTCCCGTGACGACGCCATCGCGACCCTGCAGAACCGCGGCTTCAAGACGACTACGCAGCAGCAGGACAGCTCGAACGTCAAACCAGGCTTCGTCATCGGCACCCAGCCGAGCGCCAACTCATCGGTGAGCGCTGGCGACGACATCACCATCAACGTTTCTGGTGGTCCCAAGCAGCAGGAAGTCCCCGACGTCAGCACCCTGAGCCCCGCCGACGCGGAGGACAAACTCAAGGCGGCGGGGTTCGACAACGTCAAGCAGACGCTCTCGGCGTCGGCGCCCGAACAGAAGGGGCGGGTGACGGGTACCGTCCCGTCCGCCAATTCCACGTCGGCGATCACCAACGTCATAACGATCGTCGTGGGCTCGGGACCGGACAGTAAGCCGGTGCCCGACTGCTCGAACCTGTCCGCCACCGACTGCGATCAGATCGTCAAGCAATCCGGCTTCCCGAACACCGCCCAGGTGCAGATGGACGGCACGAAGGCAGCGGGCTCAGTCCTGGGCACCAATCCGCCCGCAGGACAACAAGTTCCGGTGGACACGGTCATCCAGATTCAGGTGTCAAAGGGCAACCAGTTCGTCATGCCGAACCTGCGTGGCCAGTTCTGGGTGGACGCGTATCCGATCCTGCAGAGCCTCGGGTGGACGGGCACTCTGGTACCGCTACCCAACGCGCAGAACAGCGGCGTCCCGTCGAACGGCGTGGTGACTCAGGATCCGTCCGCGGGCACCCCGATCAAATTCGGTGATTCGATCAGGCTGAGCTTCGCCCAATAGAACTGCTCGGCGTTACCCAGCCCTGGCGCCGCTGGTGGCCGCACGTACTGTTTCGGCCACTTCGCGCTCGAGCAGGCTGACGAGCTGCTCGCGCGGCGGTTCCCCGCAGATGCCCAACCAGTTGGCGAGCATGCGGTGTCCCCCCTCGGTGAGGATCGACTCGGGATGGAACTGCACGCCGTGAATCGGTAGCTCGACGTGTTGGACGCCCATGATGACGCCGCCGTCGGTGCGCGCAGTGACCTGTAATTCCGTGGGTAGCGTCTCCGGCAGGATGGTCAGCGAGTGGTAGCGCGTCGCCGTGAACGGATCCGGAAGGTCTTTCAGCACACCAAGATTCGCGTGGTTCACACTGCTGGTCTTGCCGTGCAGAAGTTCCGGGGCGCGGTCGACGGTTGCGCCGAAGGCGACGCCGATTGCTTGGTGGCCGAGGCAGACGCCCAGCAGCGGCGTCGATGCGGCCGCGCACGCGCGCACCAGCGGGATGGACGCGCCCGCCCGTTCCGGCGTACCCGGACCTGGGCTCAGCAGAATGCCGTCGAACTCCGCGGCGACGGCACTCACGTCCGCCTCGGTCGCCAGTCGCGCGTCGTCATTGCGCCAGACCTCTGCGTTCACGCCGAGCTGGCCCAGGTATTGGACCAGGTTGAACACGAAGCTGTCGTAGTTGTCGACGACCAGAACCCGCATGTCGCCAGGCTACTTCCCTATCCGGCCAGGGTTCTTCCCGACTGCCCCGGGGCTGGCCGGTTCGTCAGTAGCCCAGGGGACCGGCCGGCTTGGCGAACCGCATCCGCACGGGAGCCGGGTGTCCGACAAGCTCGACCTGCGACTTGGGTTCCTCCGAATATCGCAGGCCGAAGCGCACCGCGTACTGCCGGTAGAGCGTGACCAGTGGCGCGGCGGCGAGCGCGGTCTGCATGGCCCCCACGTCCCCGATGGCGGTGATGACGTACGGCGGACTATAGGTGCGCCCGTTGAGCAGCAGGGTGTTGCCCACGCAGCGCGGAGCCGAAGTCGCGAGGATCCGTTGATCCTGCATCTGAATGCCCTCTGCACCCGCGCTCCACAAGGCGTTCAACACGGCCTGAACGTCCTGCTGGTGCACGACGAGGTCGTCCGGCGAGGCATCGCCTGGAAACCGGCCCTCGGCGTCCCGCTGCGCATCGTTGAGCGAGATCACCAGCCCGGGACCCTGCATCGGGTCGACGCCGGCGTCGACGGCCAGTGCATCGGCCCGTTTGGTGATGGCGGCTAGGGCGGCGTCGGTGGTCGGTGAGCCTCCGTGGTGCGCGTCGAGCTGAGCCTCCAGCGCGTTGCGCTGCCCGGCCAGTCGATCCACCGACTGCTGCGCTTCGCGAACGAGATCGACCAGCCGCGGCGCGTCACTGCTCCGAATCTCGGCGCCCTTGGAGACGGTGTGCGTGGTGGCCAGCAGCACCCCGGCGCAGAGGCATACGGCGGGGACGCCGAAGCGCCACAGCGAGGGGCGGCGATGAGCGCTCGCGCGAAGAGCAGAGGACGGACGCTGGGCGCTTGCGCCGGCAGGAGCGGGTTCAGGCACTGGCGCGGGCTCGCTGGATCGCGACATTCGCACCTCCTCCGCTGCGGCTGGCTGTCAGAGCCAGGCCGTGCACTGCGTTAGGCTCTGAGCTGCATCCGCTCCATCGTCGCACTGTGTGACGCCGACTGTCCGTGAAGGTAATCATGCCCAAGTCCAAGGTTCGCAAGAAGAACGACTTCACCATCAACCCGGTGAGCCGGACCCCGGTCAAGGTCAAGGCCGGTCCGTCGGGCATGTGGTTCGTGATGTTGTTCGTGGGGCTCATGCTCCTCGGCCTGCTGTGGCTGCTGGTGTTCCAACTCGCGGCGACCAACCCCGTGGATGCCCCGAGCTTCCTGCTGTGGATGGCCAACCTGGCCCAGTGGAACTACGCGATCGCCTTTGCCTTCATGATCACCGGACTGTTGCTCACCATGCGGTGGCGGTGACCGTAATCACGGCCCGGATGAATTCAAATTGGTTCCTGTACGTTCCCCGTTCTGCAACCTTTTGGTCACCCAATCACATCAATGTGATTCATCCCCATTGGGGATAGCACTTGTGGATAACCTCATCAGGTACGCGTAGAGGGCACCCCGAACCCATGCAGCAAACTCATTGGAGCCCGCGGACCCCGGGTATCGCGGCGTGTGCAGCAATCGGCGCAATCATGGCTACGGCGTCTGTGACCATCGTCACAGACCCTCCTGGTCGACTCCTAGCGGGGATTGCCGCAGTCGGATTGCTGGCGTTTGCAAGCTTGTCTTGGCGCGCGCGGCCAAAACTGGCAATTACTGCTGACGGGCTCGAGGTCCGTGGCTGGTTTCGGACACAGCTCTTGAACCGCGCGGATATCACGAGCGTCCGCATCACTGAATTCCGCCGGATCGCACGGAAAATCCGCCTGCTGGAACTCGATACCGCAGACGATCAGCTGCTGGTTTTCACCCGATGGGACCTGGGTACCGACCCGATCGACGTGCTCGACGCTCTTACCGAGGCGGGTTACGCAGGCTAGCTGCTCGGGGGCGCTTCAGCGCCGCCGAGACGACTAAGAGATGGTGATCGACTCGATCACGACCGGCTCCAGTGGCCGATCGCTGCGGTCGGTGGCCGTGGCCCCGATCGCGTCGACGACCTTCTGCGACTCCGGATCGACGACCTCGCCGAAGATGGTGTGCTTGCGGTTCAGGTGCGGCGTCTTGCCGACCGTGATGAAGAACTGCGATCCATTGGTACCTGGCCCGGCGTTGGCCATGGCGAGCAGGTACGGCTTGTCGAACGCAAGCTCCGGGTGGAATTCGTCGGCGAACTGGTAGCCCGGTCCGCCGCGACCCGTTCCGGTCGGATCGCCGCCCTGCAGCATGAAACCGGCGATGACGCGGTGGAACACCGCACCGTCGTAGAAGGGTCCCGAGCTGGCACCAGTGGCGTTCTCGGTGCTGTAGTCCTTGGTGCCCTGCGCCAGGCCGACGAAGTTGTCGACGGTCTTCGGGGCGTGATTGCCGAAGAGCGCAATCTTGATGTCACCGCGGTTCGTGTGCAGGGTCGCGGTCGCTGTCTGAATAGGGCTCGTCACGGGAACCCAGTGTGCCATTTCGATGTTCATGGCCGAGCCCGACCCCCAACGAATACTGTTGTCGGCATGAGCTCGAAGACGAAGCCCGACCGGTTGACCCCCCGTGAGCGGCTGGCCCGTGGGTTGAAGTATTCGACGGTCGGACCGGTCGACGTGACCAGGGGAGCGCTGGGCGTCAGCGTGCACTCCGTGGGTTCGTCCGCGGGCTGGCTGCGTGACCGCTATCGCAGCGGCAAGCTGCGCGAGGACCTCGAGGCGGCCCAGGAGGCCATCGCCAACGAGCTCGCCGCCGCCCAGGAAGTGGTGTCGAGCCTGCCTCAGACGTTCAAGGACGCACGGCGGTCCAAGCGGCGGCCCCGCCCGTGGGTGCTCGCCCTGGCCGGTGTCGCCGTGCTCGGAGTCGGGGCAGTGACGTTCTCGATCATCCGCCGGTCGACGCAGCCCGAACCCTCGCCGCGCCCGCCGAGCGTCGAGGTGTCGCCGAAGCCGTGAAGTTCGCGAGGTTCCGCTAGCGGATTCGACTGGGGGACTACCTAATTGGCCGGGCGGCGTTGTTGGCCGGGCGGCGTTGGCTTTCCTTTCGCCACAGCACCCCGACGCCGTCGATGTCCACGATCTCGGCGGTGATGTTCTGTTTGTTGCGGTAGTCGGTGACCGCTTGCTTGCACACGGGCAGCACGGAGTAGTCGTCAATGATGCAGAACCCACCGGGGCTCAGCTTCGGGTACAGCGCCTCGAGGGCTTGGATAGTGGATTCGTAGAGGTCACCGTCGAGCCGCAGCACGGCGATCTGCCCGATCGGCGCATGGGTGAGGGTGTCCTTGAACCACCCCGGGAGGAACCGCACCCGCTCATCGAGCAGCCCATACCGGCGGAAGTTCGCCCTGACCTGTTGCTCGGACACTCCGAGGATCGGCGCGAAGTAGTCGAGCCGGATCTTGCTGTCCATCTGATAGTTGACGGTGTCCGGCGCGGGCAGACCTTCGAACGAGTCCGCCAACCAGACGGATTTGTCGGTGTTCCCATGCAGTTCCAGTACGGCCCGCATGAAGATAGCCGCGCCGCCCCGCCACACCCCGCACTCGACTAGATCGCCCTCGACGTCGTCGTGCAGGACGGTTTCGACGCACTCCTGCAAGCTCGCCAGCCGCCGCATCCCGATCATCGTCAGGGCTTCGGCTGGCCAGTCGCGACCCAGTTCCCGCTTCAGGTTCCCGAACGGGTTCACCCCAGCCATCGCACTGGCGCAGGCGTTTAACACGTTCGCTCCGTGCAGCATCAGTTTACGTCGCAGCGGCCAGGACCTCGGCGTTCTTTCGCGCATCCCGTACCGGCTGAGGTCACGGCGTAGCAACTCCAAGAACGCCGCGCGAAAGTCAGGATTCAACTGATCCCCCTGTGTTCTGTTCTGACAAACTGCCGCAGTCTGACATGCGAACCCGGCGACCGAGGTGTTTTCACTGACGCGTTCGTCATTAAGTTCTTCGTCGGTAAACAACAAGCTCATGGGCGTTGCGGCCAGCCCGGACGGTAGTCTTAACATTCCGGCGGAGGGGGCGGTTCGGGGACGACCGCGAGATCCTTCGGAGGATGTCCGGAGGGGTCTTGGCCCCCGCCGGGAGCCAAAAGTGGCCGGCTCCGGGTTCGCTCTTGGCGCCCGGTTCCGTGGGAGAATCCCGCACGAATGGGCGTCCGACGGGAAAGCGCCGGGCACACGAACCGGCACTTTTGGCAACTCATGGGCAGTTCGCCGGATCTGCACCATTAGCTCGCGTCCTCCCTTGAGCCGGGATAGCATCTGGCAAAAAGCTCGGACGCGTCTGATACCCGGGGGGTAAGCGTGAGCGGCAATGACACAGTCGGCGACACGGCAACAGGCACGGGCGAGGTCGCGACAACGGTTGAGTCCGTCGACGCCGCCGGATTGCCCACCAAGCTGCGACCGGCCGACTATTTGCATCTTCGTGGTGAAACCAACCCGCGAACCCGCTCGGGTGGCATGGGGGTGAATCTCCTGGACACCACCCCGGACTGGGACACCTTCCGCGCCCACTTCGACAACGCCTCCCGACGTGTACTGCGGCTGCGACAGAAGGTCGTGGTGCCCACATTGCGAACGGCTGCACCCCGCTGGGTGGTAGATCCTGACTTCGACTTGAACTTCCATGTGCGACGGGTGCGCGTACCCGAACCCGCCACGATGCGCGAAGTCTTCGATATGGCCGAGGTGATGCTGCTCTCACCGATGGACCTAGCGCGGCCGCTGTGGACGGTCACACTGGTCGAGGGGCTTCCGGAGGGTAGGGCCGCGATGCTCTTACACACCAGCCATGCGCTCACCGACGGGGTCGGCGCAGTCGAGATGTTCGACCAGATCTTCGACCTGGAGCGCGATCCACCGGCCGAGCCGCCGCCTCCGCCACCAGTCCCGCAGCCGCTGTCCCCCAACGGCCTGATTCGGCAAGGCATTCAACAGGTGCCCCGCGCCATCGTCAGTGCAGTCTGGGGAGCGCTGTCGATGATCCGCAGTGTCGTGCTCCGCCCGATGTCGGCGGCCGCGCGCGTCGTCGGCTATTCCCGCTCGGGCATTCGGGTGCTGACTCCACCCGCGGAGCAGTCGCCGCTGCTGCGCCAGCGCAGTCTGGCCACCCGCACCGAAGCGCTCGACATCCGGGTTTCCGACCTGCGCAAGGCCGCGAAGGCCGGCGGTGGCTCCTTCAACGACGCCTTCCTAGCCGCTGTGTGCGGCGCGGTGGGGCGCTATCACGAGGCGCTTGGCGTCCCGATTGACACGCTGCCGATGGGGGTGCCGGTGAACTTGCGCACCGAAGCCGACCCTGCTGGCGGCAACCGGCTCACCGCCGTTTGCCTGGCGGCGCCGGTCGGGATGGCCGATCCGGTCGCGCGCATGCGGGCGATCCGCGCGGAGATGGCGCGGCGCCGCGAAGAGCCCGCGAGGGACATCGTCGGTTCCATTCTTCCCATACTTGCTTTGTTACCGCAGCCCCTGCTGGAGGCCATCACCGGCGGGAAAGGTCCATGGGATCTGTCGGCCAGCAATGTGCCTTCGTACCGCGACGGCACCTACATCGCCGGTGCCGAAGTGCTGCGGCAGTACGGCCTTAGCTCGTTGCCTGGGATGGCGATGGCGGTACTGCTTCAATCGCTGGGTCCGTGGTGCACTGTCTCGGTGCGCTACGACAGGGCGGCAATCCAGGATGACGAGCTGTTCGCCCAGTGCCTACGGGAGAGTTTCGACCAGATCCTCGCGCTGGCGGGTGAACCAGCGCCGCGCGTGGCGTTGGCGTCGTCCGCTCGCGACCTGGCTGGGTGATGAGTTGGTCGCCTCTACGGGTACGACGTCAAGGCCGGTCGGACCGCTAGTTTTCTCGTGGAGCCTAGGAGATTCGAACTCCTGACATCTGCCTTGCAAAGGCAGCGCTCTACCAACTGAGCTAAGGCCCCTTATTGCGGTCGGTCAGCTTGGCTGATCCGCGGCTGCGTGCCACACCTCGACGCGGCTGCGCGACCGAATGATCACCACGCCAGCCACGAGGACGGCCACCACCACGAACAGCCTCACTGCACACCTTCCACGAAAGGCAAACCGTGGGCCTGGGAGGACTCGAACCTCCGACCTCTTCGTTATCAGCGAAGCGCTCTAACCACCTGAGCTACAGGCCCGTAAATGGAACACGGCCGAGCGACGAGATTACCGCAACGGCAGCCCGGCTCCCAAACCGCTCGTTTTAGTCGCGATCGGCGAGGGTGACTTCAACGCCACCGACGAGGTCGGTGGTGAGGTTGTAGATGAACGCGCCACACGTGGCCATGGCGGTCAACAGCACGATGTTGACAAGGCCGATGAGCGCCGCGCCACCGAAAATGGTGCCGCTGGAGACCAATTCGCCGCCGCTGCCGCCCGAGCTGGTGAGCAGATCGCCGACGTTGCTATTGAGCTTGCTCCACACGCCCATCCCGCCGAGCACCAGGTACAGGAACGCCACGGCGATCATCCACACGAAGAACGACGCCACCGACAGCACCAGCGAGACCTTGAGCACACTCCACGGGTCAAGCCGCCGGATCTGCATGCTGGCACGTACCGGGCCCGCTTGCCTGCTTGCCGACCCCGCTCGGGTAGACGGCGGGCGGATCGCCGGCTCGACAGTGCTGCGGTCGCCAGTTGACTTGCGCGGCGATTGGCGGGAGGACCCGGAAAGGTCCGGCAGCTCGCTGGCATAGGTCTCGGAACGGACGCTCTCGCTGCGGCCGGCCGGTGGCGCGACATCGGGTTCCCGCGCAGGCGTACCCGACGACCCGCTCGGTTGTGCGGGCGCGGCCTGGGCCGCAGGACCGCCCGAGATGAACCGGTTGAGTCGAGCATCGGCGCCGCTGGGGGAGTGGCCCGCCGCGGTGCCTGCCCGTCCGCCTTCGACGTGCGAAGGGGCGTCGGAGCCACGCGGTGGCCTGGCCCGCGATGTGCCCCGCTGCCAGGGCGGGACGTCCACGTGTTCGCCGGGCGTACTGAAGCCCACTGGACCCGGTCGTCCGTCGCCTGTCCCGTTAGCCGAGCCATTGGTGCCGCCGGCACCGTCCCCCGTGCGGGGTGGTCCCGGTTCGTTCGGTGAACTCACCTGCGGCTCCTTAGCTCAGGTCGACTGCGGTTGGCAGTCGGCTTGCCCACGTCCCGGCACTTACGTCTCGCCCGACTCGTCGGCTGCGTCGTCCTCGGCAGCGTCCTCGTCGGCGTTGCGCGCGACGGCAATCAGTGTGTCGCCCTCGCCGAGGTTCATCAACCGCACCCCCTTGGTCTGCCGTCCGGCCTTGCGCACTTGACGTGCCCTGGTCCGGATGACACCGCCACCAGAGGTGATGGCGTAGAGCTCCGTATCGTCGTCGACGATCAACGCTCCGACCAGAGTGCCACGTTTGGGGTCGTACTGGATCGTGAGGATGCCCTTGCCGCCACGGCCCTGGACCGTGTACTCCTCGATCGCCGTGCGCTTTGAGTAGCCACCCGACGTCGCGACCAGCAGATACGTGCCTTCTTGGACGACGTTCAGCGACAGCAGTTGGTCTTCATCGTTGAACCGCATGCCCTGGACGCCCGAGGTGGCGCGTCCCATCGGCCGCAGCGCCTCGTCGGTCGCCGAGAACCGGATGGACTGGCCCTTCGCCGACACCAGCAGCAGGTCCTCCTCCGCCGAGCACAGCACCGCGCCGACGAGTTCGTCGCCATCGCGCAGGTTGACCGCGACGATGCCACCCGAGCGGTTGGAGTCGAAGTCAGTGAGCTTCGACTTCTTCACTAGACCGTTCTTCGTGGCGAGCACCAGGTACGGCGCGTCTTCGTAGGTCTTGATCTGAATGACCTGCGCGATGCGCTCCTCCGGCTGGAAGGCCAGCAGGTTCGCGACGTGCTGGCCGCGCGCGACCCGGGACGCCTCCGGGAGTTCGTAGGCCTTCGCGCGGTACACCCGGCCCTGCGTGGTGAAGAACAGGATCCAGTCATGCGTCGACGACACGAAGAAGTGCCTGACGATGTCGTCCTGCTTGAGCCCTGCACCCATGACGCCCTTACCGCCGCGCTTCTGGCTGCGGTACAGGTCGGACTTGGTGCGCTTGGCGTAGCCCGTTTCGGTGATCGTGACGACCACCTCTTCGCGTGCGATCAGATCCTCGTCGGCGACGTCGCCGTCGGCCGGGATGATGCGGGTGCGGCGGTCGTCCCCGTACTTCTCGACGAGCTCTACAAGTTCGTCGTGCACGATCGCGCGCTGGCGCTCCGGCTTGGCCAGGATGTCCTCGAGGTCGGCGATCTCCGCCTCGATCTTGGCCAGGTCGTCGACGATGCGCTGACGTTCCAGGGCCGCCAGGCGACGCAACTGCATGTCGAGGATGGCCTGCGCCTGGATGTCGTCGATGTCGAGCAAGTCGATCAAGCCGGCCCTGGCGATGTCAACGGTCTGCGACGCCCGGATCAATGCAATGACCTCGTCGAGCGCGTCGAGCGCCTTGACGAGTCCGCGCAAGATGTGTGCGCGCTCATTGGCCTTGCGCAGCCGGTAGGTGGTCCTGCGCACGATGACGTCCAACTGGTGAACCACGTACAGGCGGATCAGCTGGTCGATGCGCAGGGTGCGCGGCACGCCGTCGACGATCGACAGCATGTTGGCGCCGAAGCTGGTCTGCAGCTGGGTGTGCTTGTAGAGGTTATTCAGCACCACCTTCGCCACTGCGTCGCGCTTGACCTCGACGACGATGCGCAAACCAACGCGGTCGCTGCTCTGGTCCTCGATGTTGGAGATGCCCGCGAGCTTGCCGTCGCGGACCTGATCGGCGATCGAGGTGATGAAGTTGTCGTGGTTGACCTGATACGGCAACTCGGTGATGACGAGCAGCGTGCGGCCCCTGCTGTCTTCCTCGACCTCGACCACGCCGCGCATGCGGATCGACCCGCGGCCCGTCGTGTAGGCGTCGTGGATACCTTGCGACCCGACGATCAGACCGTAGGTGGGGAAGTCCGGCCCCTTGACCCGCTCGGTCACCGCAGCCAAGGTGGCCTCTTCGTCGGCCTCGAAGTTGTCGAGGCACCAGAACACCGCCTCCGCCAGCTCCCTGAGGTTGTGCGGCGGCATGTTGGTCGCCATGCCGACCGCGATACCTCCCGAGCCGTTGGCCAGCAGGTTGGGGAACCGGCTGGGCAGCACGGTCGGTTCCTGCACCCGGCCGTCGTAGTTCGGGATGAAATCGACTGTCTCCTCGTCGATTTCGCGTAGCATTTCCATCGCCAGCGGCGTGAGTCGCGCCTCTGTGTTGTGGCTGACGAAGCCATTCGTAATGAAGCTGTGGTCGTCGGTGTCCACCCGGAGGCTGTAGACGGGTTGCACGCCGGCGTCGGTGACACTGGCCACGCGGGCGTAGTAGAAACGCCCGTCGGTGAGCTCTCGGGCAATCGCACGCACATCAGCGTTCGCAATATGCCCGAGGATCTCGGCGCCATCGCGATGCCAGCGTGACAACCGGTCGACGTTGTGCTTCCGCAGCCATTCCTT
Organism: Mycobacterium sp. RTGN4; assembly: GCF_033804635.1. NCBI lineage: Bacteria > Bacillati > Actinomycetota > Actinomycetes > Mycobacteriales > Mycobacteriaceae > Mycobacterium > Mycobacterium sp. RTGN4. The sequence goes on from NZ_JAPZLB010000002.1 coordinate 37,145, forward strand.
GTCGGCCCACCGGCCCCCACTGTGAGCACGAATGAACTGCGCTAGCCCCGGAACATGATCTCGGTCGAGACCAACTGCTGTTACGGGCAATTCACCGAGAATCGCCGCGAGCTTCTCCTGTTTCGCCCCTCCGAAGCCGACCTGCGCCGCGAACCACTCGGCGTGGGCGCGGTTAGTGATGACCACGTTGTGTTCACCCGTGGCATGGAGGTAACGGCGGGAGATGACACCGAACTCCAACAACAGCTGTTGGACGTCCTTGGACAGTTGTGCGCTTCGTGTCGAATAGGAAATCTGGATGGTATTGCGGGGTAATGCAGAGCACGACCCATCACCTTCGAACAGGGCCTGCAGGAACGCCCGCTTGACCGCGGCAGGGGTGTGCCACAGCCAATCCGGTACCGCCTTCGCAGCGGACCTCTGCCCGACCATCTCGCCAAGACGGCTGGCGCGCAACGCCTTCGTGTTGTGGATGTCCAATTCGAGGAGATTGGAACCCGATGCAATGGTGCGCTCGTAGACGTAGCGGGGACCGCCAACGACCGCGTCATACGCCGTAACGACCATGTTGAAGAAATCGCGATCGAGATTGTTGAACCCGGCCCGATTCTCGGACACGAAACCCTCGCTGATGAAAGCGCCGAGCAGGAGCGCCTCCAACGTATCGAACCAGTCCGCGGGACCAAACTCGGTCGGTGGTGTGCGTTGGATCGCAACGCGATCATCCGGACGGATTTCTTCAATGAGCTTCCAGAGCAACGTGGGAACCCCTGCAACGTCGACCAAGCAAAGAAGCGGGTGGTTGGCCGTGCCCGTGACGGTGTAGCCCTCATCGGTCTCGACCGTGTAGGTGTGATGGTCCCCGGAATGGAACAGCCGGTCTGCGGCGACGGGGTTGCCATGGCGGTCAAGCACCTTGACGTCGACGACATTGTCCGAGTTCGGCCGCGCTCCCGGCGCGATGTCGGTAATCCGCGCCGACTGCCCAAACGGCAAGCGCACCAACGCGTCACCGGTAACGCAGTACCTCATGGCAGCCGGCGGGTCGTTGCCCGGTGAGCCGAAGTTGCCCTGCCCGTCGACCAATGGATAGCGCAGCGACCACGGCTGCGCCATTCGGACGAGGGTGTCGTAGATCGACGAATCACCGTGCGGGTGATAGTTGCCCATCGTCTCGGCAACGGAGCGTGCCGATTTGGCATGTCCACGATCGGGTCGGAAGCCCGAGTCATACATCGCGTAGAGCACTCGGCGGTGCACCGGCTTGAGGCCGTCGCGCACCTCGGGGAGCGCGCGGCCCACGATGACGCTCATCGCGTAATCGATGTAGCTGCGCTGCATCTCCTGCTGGATGTCGACCGGTTCGATGCGGTCGGTGGTCACGCCATCGTCGCCGCCGCTGGGGGGCAAGGTGGTGTCAGTCATCGTGTTTCAGCCCTATTCGTCTTTGGATACCGGCGTTAAACGTCGAGGAAGCGGACGTCTCTCGCGTTTCGGGTGATGAAGCTTCTGCGCGCTTCGACGTCCTCGCCCATCAGGATGGAGAACAGTTCGTCGGCCGCGGCGGCGTCGTCGAGGGTGATCCGGCGCAACACCCGGGCACTCGGATCCATCGTGGTCTCCCACAGCTCCTTCGCGTCCATCTCGCCGAGACCCTTGTAGCGCTGGATTCCGTCTTCGGTGTTGATCTTCCGTCCGGCTGCCCGACCGGCCTCCAGCAGTCCGTCCCGCTCGCGGTCCGAGTACGCGAATTCGGGTTCGCTGCGCTGCCATTTCAGTTTGTACAGCGGCGGCTGTGCGAGGAAGACGTGCCCATTCTCGATGAGCGGCTTCATGAATCGGAACAGCAGCGTCAACAGCAGCGTCGAGATGTGCTGTCCATCGACGTCGGCGTCGGCCATCAGCACGATCTTGTGATAGCGCAGTTTGGTGATGTCGAATTCGTCGTGAATGCCGGTCCCGAGCGCGGTGATGATCGCCTGGACTTCGGTGTTCTTCAGCACACGGTCGATGCGGGCCTTCTCGACGTTGATGATCTTGCCGCGAAGGGGCAAGATCGCCTGATACATCGAGTCGCGGCCGCTCTTGGCCGAGCCGCCGGCCGAATCACCCTCCACCACATAGACTTCCGACAGCCTTGGGTCGGTGGAGCGGCAGTCGGCCAGCTTGCCAGGCAGGCCGCCGATGTCCGTCGCGCTCTTGCGGCGCACCAACTCACGGGCCTTGCGGGCGGCCATCCGGGCCTGGGCGGACGAAACCGCTTTGTTCACAACAGTCTTGGCTTCGGCGGGGTTGGCCTCGAACCAGTGGCTGAGCTGTTCGTTGCAGATCTTCTGCACGAACGACTTGACCTCGGTGTTGCCCAGCTTGGTCTTGGTCTGCCCTTCGAACTGCGGATCGCTGACCTTCACCGAGATGACGGCGGCAAGTCCTTCGCGGATGTCGTCGCCGGTGAGGTTGGCGTCCTTCTCCTTGAGCAGCTTCTTGTCCTTGGCGTACTTGTTGACGACCGTGGTCAACGCACTTCGGAAGCCCTCTTCGTGGGTGCCGCCTTCGTGGGTGTTGATGGTGTTCGCGAAGGTGTGCACCGACTCCGAATACCCTGCGTTCCACTGCATCGCAATCTCGACCTCGTGACCGGGGCCCTTGCCGTCGAAGTCGATGATGCTCTGCTGGATCGGAGATTTCGTGCGGTTGATGTGCTTGACGAAGTCCACCAGGCCGCCGGGATAGTGGTAGGTGCGGTGCTTGGTCTTGTGAGGACCCTTGGCCTCCGCTTCCTTCTCATCGGCGGACTTCGGTGCCTCCGCCGTATCGCTGACGACTTCGTCCACGACCTGGTCGACCGTGACGCGCTCATCGATCAGGTCGATGGTCAGCCCCTTGTTCAGGAACGCCATCTCCTGAAGCCGTCGCGCCACGGTTTCGAAGTCGTAGACCGTGGTCTCGAAGATGTCGGGGTCCGCCCAGAACCGGATGGTGGTGCCGGTCTTCTTGGACGCCTCGCCCTGCTTCAGGGTGCCGGGCACGGAGCGGTCGTAGTACTGAAACCACTCGAAGCCGTCGCGCATGACCGTGGCCTCGAGCCTGGTGGACAGGGCGTTCACCACCGAGACACCAACGCCGTGCAAGCCACCACTGACGTTGTAGCCGCTGTTCTCGCCGCCGAACTTGCCGCCTGCGTGAAGCTGCGTCATCACGACGTCGATGGTGGGAACGCCAGATGCGTGCATGGCGACGGGGATGCCGCGGCCGTCATCGGTGACCTGGACGCTGCCGTCGCCGAGGATCTTCACGTCGACCCGACTCGCGTAGCCGGCCATGGCCTCGTCGATCGCGTTGTCGACGACTTCCCACACCAGGTGATGCAGGCCGCGCTCGCCGGTGGAGCCGATGTACATGCCCGGGCGTTTTCGGACTGCCTCCAAGCCCTCCAAAACGGTGATCGAATCGGCGCCGTACTCCTTGGGTGCACTCTTTTTCGGGGCAGCCACGTTGAACGAGTCTCCTTGGGGTTTGCAAGCAAGAGGCGAAGGCCGCTCGCGGTCTGATTCGAGTCTACCGTCAGGCACCGTCAGCACTGACTCTGAGGCGGCGTTTCTACACAGCTATTTGCGCCCTGATCGGAATATCTCGGCAAGCGGAGCGTCCTGACGCTTGAGCGCTCGGCTTTTTCTCTTGTCGGCGCTTTCAGACAGTGGTCGCGAATGCCTACCCGTAGGTGTCCCGCGGGCCGCGCCCCGAGATGTGGAACTTGCCCTTGCGCCAGTTCGGAGCGGCGGGCCCGACGATCCGCAGCGACGTCACGACGCCGTCACCGACCGCGGCCGCGATTTTCGCAAGGAGTTGCGCCTGAACCATCCGCAACTGGGTGGCCCAGGCCGTCGACTCCGCCTCGACGGTGAGCACGCCGTCCCGCAACGATGCCGGGTTCGCGTGTTCGGCGATCTGCTCACCCACCACCGTGGGCCACTGTCCGAACACCGACCCCTCCGCTACGCGGGTGGACCACCCTCGGGTTCGGGCCAGGTCCATGGTCGCCGCGCCGAACGGTTGCGGGTCGCGCTTGTCCGGGCCGGGTCCCGACCACGAACGGCGCTGCCCCTTCGCCCGCACGGGTCGGCCCTTCGACGCTCCGCCACGCCCCACGTCCTTGCCCTGGCTGCGGGCCGCGCCGCGGGCTTCCTCGAGGGTGCGCCGAACGAGATCCATCCCCTTGAGGTGGGCCAGCTCATCTGGTGGCCCCGACGGCTCCTGATCGGGCCCGCGCTCGTCCGTCATCCCATCACCTCCGAGAACCGTCCGTCGTCGCCATCCTGCATACCGATCTCTATTCTGCGCGCATCCCAGCCGGTTGGTACGTCATCTTCGACTGCGGCGGTCACCAGCACCTGCTCGGCGGACTCGGCCGCACTGACCAGCGCCCGTCGGCGAGCTGAGTCGAGTTCGGCGAAGACGTCGTCGAGCAACAGCACCGGGTCGCTCCCGTCACCCCGAAGCAGCTCGTAGGAGGCGAGCCGCAGCGCCAATGCCACCGACCACGACTCCCCATGACTGGCAAAGCCTTTCGCAGGCTGATCACCGAGCCGCAGCTCGAGATCGTCGCGGTGCGGTCCAACCAGACACACGCCGCGCTCCAACTCCGCGGACCGTCGGCGGCCGAGTTCCTCGAGCAAAGCTGCCTCGTACGGCGCACTGGCCACGGTCCCACCGGTGGCCTCCGCCTGCACCGCCTCGACCCCGCTGCGATACCGGCCAACGGCACTGCGCGACGACGGTGCCAACAGTTGATAGGCCTTCTCCACTTCGGGCGCCAGCGCGTTCACCAACTCGACCCGCGCAGCGATCAGCTGCGCGCCGTGCGCGGCGAGGTGGCCATCCCATACGTCAAGCGTGTCGAGTGCGCTGGAGTCGTTGCGGTATCGACCGCCGGCGGCGCTCTTGAGCAACGCGGTGCGCTGCCGAAGCACTTTGTCGTAGTCGGCGCGAATGCCCGCGACGGCAGGCCTTCTGGTGGTCGCCAACTCATCGAGGTAGCGCCTGCGTTCGGCCGGATCACCGCGCACCAGCGCGAGATCTTCCGGGGCGAAGAGCACCGCGCGCAACACCCCCAGAATCTCGCGGGCGCTGCGGACGGGGGACCGGTTCAGCCGTGCCTTGTTCGCCCGGCCCGACGTGATCTCCAGATCGATGGCCAATTCTCGGCCGTCGCTGACGACAATCGTCGAGACCACGGCTCGGTCTGCACCCGCTCTGATCAACGGCGCGTCGGAGCCGACCCGATGGGATCCCAGCGTCGCCGAATACCACAGCGCCTCAACGAGATTGGTCTTGCCAAAGCCGTTGGGACCAATGAAGACCGTGCGTCCGGGCTCGAGCTCCACGTCCGCACGCGGCCACGACCGAAAGTCGGTCAACCCTAAGTGGCGTACGTACAAGCTCTATCCCAACCGACTGATCAGCCGGAGGTGGAGATCCGCTTGACGGCGTGCCCACCGAACTGGTTCCGCAGGGCGGCAACGGCCTTCATCGTCGGCGAATCGTCTTGCCGGGACAGGAACCGAGCGAAGAGCGCGGCCGCAATGGCAGGAACCGGTACCCGCAGTCGGATCGCCTCTTCGACCGTCCAGCGACCCTCGCCCGAATCATCGGTGTAGCCCTTGATCTCGGCGAGTTGTGGGTCTTCCTTGAGCGCCTTCGCCAACAGGGTCTGCAACCACGACCTGACGACGGTGCCGTTGGTCCACGCCTGATAGACGGCCTGAGGGCTCTTCACCAACGGTTCGGCTGCCAGCAATTCGTAACCCTCGCCGTAGGCCGTCATCATGGCGTATTCGACACCGTTGTGCACCATCTTGGCGAAGTGGCCAGCGCCCACGGGGCCGGCGTGTACGAATCCGTCTTCCTGCGGTCCCGGCGGACGGAGGGTGTCGAAGATAGGCATTACCTTGGCGACGTCCTCATCGGACCCACCGACCATCAGCCCGTAGCCCTCGGTGAGCCCCCAGATGCCACCGGACACACCCGCGTCAATGAACCCGATTCCCTTGGCCGCCAAGAGTTCTGCGTGGGGACCGTCTTCGGTGTAGCGCGAATTGCCACCGTCGATCACCAGGTCGCCGGACGTGAGCACATCGGCCAGTCCGTGGATGGTGCCGTCGGTGACCTCACCGGAGGGGACCATCACCCAAACCACCCGCGGCGCGGTCAACGCAGCGGCAAGCCCGGCCAGATCGGGGACGTCAGTCACTTCCGGGCGCGGGTCGTAGCCGATTACTTCGTGGCCGCCCTCGCGCAACCGTTCGCGCATGTTGAAGCCCATCTTGCCGAGACCGATCAAGCCCAACTGCATGTGCGCCTCTTCCGTGGAAGTCAGGGCCGGTCAGCCCGGAAGGCGTACCGGCATCAACAGGTATACGTAGTCGGTTTGAGCAGCAGGGAACGGCCCGCTCGAGCCGGCATACCCATCATCATCGCCTGCCGGACGCAACACCGCGGGTCGACTAGGTGTCGTAAAGCCGAACGTCACCTTCTCCGAGTGCAACGAACCCAATCCGTCGGTCAGATACGTTGGATTGAAAGCGATGGTGAGCGGCTCACCGTAAAACTCGACCGGTAGGTCCTCTTCCGCGCGACCAACGTCGTCGGCGCCCGCGGCCAAGCGAACGACGTCGGCGGCGAACTCCATCCGGATCTGAGCACCACGATCGGCCACCAGCGCGACGCGCTTGATGGCATCGGTGAGCTCGGCAACCCCGATGGTCGCGATTGCCGTGTGTTCGGCAGGCAGCAACTGACGAAACTTCGGGAACTCCGCGTCGAGCAGTCGGCTGGTATTCCGCTTGCCCGCACTGCGGATACCCAGCAGTCCGTCCTTGCCGACGGATGCGCCCGCACCCAACGAGAGGTGGACGTCGCCTCCGTCGGTGCCGGCCTTGGCAGCCTCGGCAAGCGTCTTCGCCGGGGCCAGCACCGCGGCCTCGATGTCGGCCGACGCCGTGGTCCACGTCAGCTCACGCACCGCAAGTCGGAACCGGTCGGTGGCCGCCAAAACGACTTTCTCACCGGAGATCTCGACCCGGATGCCCGTCAGCATCGGCAACGTGTCGTCCCGGCCCGCCGCGATCGCAACCTGACTGATCGCCTGGCTGAAGAGTTCGGCCGACACCACTCCGGTGTCTTCGGGCAGCGTGGGCAGCTTCGGGTAGTCCTCGACGGCCATGGTCGGCAGCGAGAAACGCGCGTTGCCGCAGCTCAGCGCGACTCGGGTGCCCTCGACACTGACGTCGACTGGCTTGGCCGGCAGCGCGCGGGTGATCTCCGACAACAGCCGACCTGACACCAAAACACTTCCAGGAGAAGCGATTTCGGCTGCCACGGTGACTTCGGCCGAGACCTCGTAGTCGAATCCTGAGATCGTCAGGCCGTCGTCGGACCCGGTGAGCAACACGCCGGAGAGCACGGGCACGGTGGGCCTGGTGGGCAGAATGCGCGCCACCCACGCCACCGCATCGGAGAAGTCCTCCCGGACCAGCCGAAACTTCAAATCGGTGTGACCAACTGTGGTTGTCGCCACGTCCATAGCGTCCCTTCGATGAAACTCCAGCCGCAAGCTCTGAGCAGCGTAGTTACGAGTCTCTCACCACGCTGAGCCCGCTGTCCGTACCGACTGCCGAAGACCCACCGTAGAGCCTTCCGCTCCAACTTGAAAGCTAATCGATTGGAGTGACAAACCGCTGAGTGAAGGGCTCCGAGCGAGCTGTCCCCAAGCCTTGTCTTCAAGTAGTGAACCTTTGAAGAGAACGAAGTAGTAGTAATAGGGCCTGTGCAGGTTGGGGATCAACCCATAGGCGTCCAGGTGGGGTGTGGTGCACGGGTGTGAGTGACCTGTGGAGCATCCGGTGATTCCGTGTTGGTAACTGTGGACGAAGCGAGGCTCGTGAATGAGCCGGTTGATTTGATGTTGATTCGCGGACTGGTTCTCCACGAGTGCTCCACACCGATTCGGTGTGACGAGTGGGGCAGACGCGACCAATGTTTTTGGCCGAAGAAGGCCGAAGAAGTTTGAATCAGGGCGAAGTTGGGTGGCATTCGGCGCGGGGAGGGCTGGCGCTGGGAGCGCCGGGCCCGTGGAACGTCAGCTTTTGGAACGTGAACGTTGGGGAACGTCAGCGCTTGGAACGCTGACGAATCCGGGTCGTGAGTTCCTTGACGTGATCGAAGACTTCGCGGCGCTGGGCCATTTCGCCGCGGATCTTGCGTTCGGCGTACATGACGGTGGTGTGGTCGCGGCCGAAGCCCTGGCCGATCTTCGGAAGCGACAGGTCGGTCAACTCGCGGCACAGATACATGGCGATCTGGCGAGACTGCGCGAGCGCCCGGGTCTTTCCGGGTCCGCGGAGCTCTTCGATGGTGGTCTCGAAGTACTCCGCCGTCGCAGCCATGATCGTGGCCATGCTGATCTGCATGGTGCTGGCGTCCGAAATGAGGTCGCGCAGCACGATTTCGGCGAGCGACTTGTCGATGGCGCTCTTGTTCAGCGAAGCGAAGGCGGTGACCCGGATGAGCGCACCCTCGAGTTCGCGGATGTTGCGCTCGATGCTGCTGGCGATGAGCTCCAGGACGTCGTCGGGTACGTCCAGACGGTCCATCTGTGCCTTCTTGCGAAGGATCGCGATGCGCGTCTCGAGTTCCGGTGGTTGAACGTCAGTGATCAGTCCCCACTCGAACCGGGTCCGGAGTCGGTCTTCTAGCGTGGCCAGCTGCTTGGGCGGCCGGTCGGAGGAGATGACGATCTGCTTGTTCGCGTTGTGAAGTGTGTTGAAGGTATGGAAGAACTCCTCCTGGATCCCTTCCTTGCCTTCGATGAACTGGATGTCGTCGACCAGCAGCACGTCGATGTCGCGGTAGCTCCGCTTGAACGAAGCCTTGCGGTCGTCGCGCAGTGAGTTGATGAAGTCGTTGGTGAACTCTTCGGTCGAGACGTACTTGACTCGCATGCCGGGGAACAGCCGCTGCGCGTAGTTTCCGGCGGCGTGCAGTAGATGCGTCTTGCCCAGCCCCGACTCGCCCCAGATGAACAAGGGGTTGTACGCGCGGGCCGGCGCTTCTGCGATGGCTAGCGTCGCGGCGTGCGCGAACCGATTGGATGCACCGATGACGAACGTGTCGAACGTGTAGCGCCGATTCAGACTCAGATCGTTGGAGGCCGGGTTTTGCGGACGGTTCGTGAAGTGGCTCGGCCAGGTCTCTTCGGCGCTGGCGAGCGCTTCTTCGTCGTCATCCACCTCGTCGGGATCGGGGAGGGTCTCCGAATCTTCGTCGAGTCCGGGTTGTGGGGTGGCGATGCGAACGCCCAGCTCGACTCGTTGGCCGAGGTGTCTGCTCAGGCTGCTGATGATGGGTTCGCGAAGGTGACGCTCGATCTCATTCTGGACGAATGGCGTCGGCACCGAGAGCAGAGCAAAGCCCTCGGCAATCACCAACGGCTGGACGAGCTTGAGCCATGCTCTTTGCTGGGCGGTCAGGGTCGGCAGCGCAACGTCGCCGTTCACGTGTCCCTGGGGCGACGTTTCTCCGTTGAGTTCGGCAACGACGTTCTTCCAGATTGCGACGAACGGCGGATCGGGGTCGGCTGTCAACGAGACGTACCCCCTCTAGGCCAAGCTCAGGGATGGCCAAGTTGACGACGGCAAAGTGTCCACATGGTTATCCACAGTCTGTGGATAACGAACAGTCGCCGTCGTTCGTCGTGTGTGGGCAAAAAGGCCATGCGTCGGGGCTCGTCACAGGCGCCGTGCGATCTGTGGGCTCGCGGCTGGATGACCGTCCTTGCTCCGTTGTCTTCCGCCGTTCCGGTCTGAAACGGCACTGCCAGAAGCTAACAAGTTTTCGGGCCCTGTGCCAACAGTTCTGCAACATTCCTCGGCGCAGACTGGACGTCTGCCCGGCGGGGGTGAACGATGTGACGAATGAGGTCTGAAGCGGGGCTGTGCGAGTAGGTTTGACCTAGGGAAATCTCGTCAGTACCCTCGAACAGTCGCCCGTACGTGGCGATACGGCAGCGACCCGGAACTCCGGGGTAACGCGCCGGGGCTAGCAAGCAAGACGAACGTTCGTACGAAACCGCGATCGCGTCTGCACGGCATGGAAGTTCATGTGTGTGACGGACTCGGACGCAAGGTGTAACTGAGGAGATATAGCCGTGGCCAAGGGCAAGCGGACATTTCAGCCGAACAACCGGCGCCGTGCACGCGTGCACGGGTTTCGGCTTCGTATGCGCACGCGCGCTGGCCGCGCCATCGTGTCGGGCCGCCGTAGCAAGGGCCGTCGCTCGCTCACTGCGTGATCCTGCATGAGTACAGGCAGGGTCTAGCGAAGTGCTTCCGGCCCAGTACCGGATGACACGGTCGACGGACTTCGGCCAAGCAGTGAACAGGGGAGTCCGCACCGTTCAACCCGATCTGGTCGTCCACGCGCTCCGAGCGAAGGACGACGAATCTGGCGTGCCGAAGATCGGGCTGGTCGTCTCCAAGTCCGTCGGCAACGCGGTGCAACGCCACCGGGTATCTCGCATCCTGCGCCACGTCGCGCGCGGCGTGCTCGAGGAGCTTGCCGCCGGCGACAAGGTCGTCATACGCGCGCTGCCGAGTAGTAGGTATGCAATCTCCGCGCGGCTCGAGCAAGAGCTGCGCACTGCGCTGCGGCGGACGCAGGGCCGGACCGGGGCGACACGGTGAGCGGCGGCCGAGGTTCCAGGGCGCTCGCGCGCGGCGTCATCCAGCTCGTTCAGCTGTATCGCACGTTGATCTCCCCGTTGCGTCCGGCCTCCTGCCGGTTCACCCCGACGTGTAGTCAGTACGCCGTGGATGCCTTGCAGGAGTACGGACTGATTCGCGGGAGTTGGCTGGCGACCGTGCGGTTGGCCAAGTGCGGACCGTGGCACCGTGGAGGGTGGGACCCGATCCCCGAACGATCCGACGAAATCGAGCGTGACCCGAAGCTGAGGAGCGATTCGCTTGTTTAACTGGTTCAGTCTCGACTTCATCTATTACCCGGTCTCCGGGATCATGTGGGTCTGGTACAAGCTGTTCTCGTTTCTGCTCGGATTGATCCCCGGCGTCCACGGACCGACGAACTTCTTCGCGTGGGCGCTGTCGGTGACGTTCCTTGTGTTCACCCTGCGCGCCATCCTGTACCGCCCCTTCGTGCGGCAGATCGAGACCACGCGTCAGATGCAAGAACTCCAGCCCCAGATCAAGGCGCTTCAGAAGAAGTACGGCAAGGACCGCCAGCGGATGGCGTTGGAGATGCAGAAGCTCCAGAAGGACCACGGGTTCAACCCGATCCTCGGGTGCCTTCCGATGCTGGCCCAGGCGCCGGTCTTCATCGGCCTGTACCACGTGCTGAATTCGTTCAACCGCACGCAGACGGGCTTCGGCCGACTGGGGCTGACCGTCCAGGAGAACGCGTCGCTCGGTAACTACTTCTTCAGCGCTGAGGACGTTCGCAACTTCCTGGATGCGCATCTGTTTGGCGCGCCACTTGGCGCCTCGATGATCCAGACGGTGGGCCTGGGCGCGTTCAAGGAATTCAACCGTCCGTCCGTCATTGCTGTCGGTGTGCCGCTGATGATCATCGCGGGCATCGCCACCCACTTCAACAGCCGGGCCTCGGTGGCGCGTCAAAGTCCCGAGGCTGCGGCAGCCCCGCAGACCGCGATGATGAACCGACTGGCGCTGTACTTCTTCCCGCTGTTCGTGGTGATCGGCGGACCCTTCCTACCGATCGCCATCATCATGTACTGGGTGTCCAACAACATCTGGACGTACGGCCAGCAGCACTACGTGTTCGGCAAGATCGAGGAGCGCGAAGAAGCGAAGAAGAAGGAAGACCTTGAGCGCCGCGCCTCGAATGCCCCGGCGCCGGGCGCCAAACCGCGCAAGGCCAAGGGATCCGGTGCGGCGAAGCCGGTGGCGAAGGCCGACGCCGCTGCGGACGTAGTGCAGGACTCGGACGAATCTGACGCAGCCGAATCGACGGCTGTGGGCGACGTTTCCCAGACTGGGACTGAGCTTGGCGACAAGAGTGTCGGCGTCCGCAACGGCGCCCCGAAGAATGCCCCGCGCCGAACGAACCGGCCGAAGAAGCGAAGGCCTTGACCGCGCTTCGGACCTAGACCCCCAATGCGGTCCGCGGTGTCACCGCGTACCGCCGATGAATGAAGAAGAGAGGACGAAACATGACTGACGCCGATACGACCGAGCGCACCGCGACCGACGCCGAGGACACAGAGCAGGCGCCCGACGGCGTTGAGCCGCCTGCGCCGAAGAAGGCCGATTTAGAAGAGCGCTTGGTGGCGGAGGGTGAGATCGCCGGGGACTACCTCGAAGAGCTTCTGGACCTGTTGGACTTCGACGGTGACATCGATCTGGACGTCGAAGGCGATCGGGCCATCGTCAGCATCGACGGTGGAGAAGATCTGACCAAGTTGGTGGGACGCAAGGGCGAGGTGCTCGACGCGCTCCAGGAGTTGACCCGGCTCGCGGTTCACCAGAAGACGGGGGAGCGCAGCAGGCTGATGCTCGACATCTCAGGCTGGCGCCGTCGTCGCCGCGACGAGTTGGCAGCCCTCGGCGAGCAGATCGCTCGCCGGGTGTTGGAGAGCGGCGAGCGCGAAGAACTGACACCCATGACGCCGTTCGAACGGAAGATCGTGCACGACGCCGTAGCGGCGGTCGATGGAGTGCGTAGCGAGAGCGAGGGGGCCGAGCCATCCCGTCGCGTCGTCGTCCTCGTCGAGGGATAGTCCCGACCTGAGTTACACCCTTGTAGTTCTTACCTCGGCCGCCCGGCCGCGGATCCGGAGGATGTTTCACGTGAAACATAGCGAAGCTCCGAAACCGCCGCGGGCGGCCGTGGTCGTTTCTGTCGCGGGGCCAGAGCGGGCTCGAGGGTGTTTCACGTGAAACATGACGAAGCACCGGACCCGCCGCCGGCCGCCGCCACCGTCTTTGGGGAGCGGTTGGAACAGGCCCGCCGGTACGCAGAGCTGCTCGCCGGCCCCGGTGTCGAGCGCGGCCTCATCGGACCCCGCGAAGTCGATCGACTTTGGGATCGGCACCTACTGAACTGTGCGGCCGTGGCGGAACTAGTCGGCGACGGCGAACGCGTGGCGGATGTCGGCAGCGGTGCCGGCCTGCCGGGAATTCCGCTCGCGCTCGCACGCCCAGCCCTGCGGGTGACGCTCGTTGAACCGCTGCTGCGACGGGCCGACTTCCTGCGGGAAACGGTGGCGGAGCTAGGGCTGTCAGTAGTCGTCGTTCGGGGGCGCGCCGAGGATCGTGCGGTCCGGGACGAGCTGGGCGAGTTCGATGCGGTGACGTCCCGGGCGGTCGCGGCGTTGGACAAATTGGCGAATTGGTCGCTGCCGTTGTTGCGAGACGGGGGGCGGATGTTGGCGTTGAAAGGCGAACGCGCCGAAGAAGAAGTGGCCGAACATCGGCGAGCCTTGAGCTCATTAGGTGCCGTTGACGTGAAGGTGGTCAAATGTGGCGTGGACTATTTGAATCCGCCCGTCACCGTGGTCGTAGCACGACGCGGGGCGCGGGGGACAACAACGGATCGGCCAGTGCGGCCGCGGCGGAGGTCGCGATGACAGTGCCCCCGAAGCGGAACCGGGACGTGCCCGATCCCGTCGCGACGCCCAATGTTTCACGTGAAACATGGACACCCGATCCCGGTGATTCGTGGCGGCCCGACGACATCGCCGACACGCCAATCGGGGCCGAAGCCGAGCGCGCCGTCCGCGTGCTGCACGGCGCCAAGGGCCGGGGCCTACCGCGCCCGGGGCGGCAGCGCGTGTTCACGATTGCCAACCAGAAGGGCGGGGTCGGCAAGACGACGACGGCGGTGAACGTCGCCGCGGCGCTCGCGCTGCAAGGCTTGCGCGCTCTTGTGATCGACCTCGATCCGCAGGGGAACGCGAGCACCGCGCTCGGCATCGAGCATCGTCCGGGCACGCCATCCTCGTACGAGGTGCTGATCGGCGAGATGGAGTTGTCGGAGGCCATCCAACGCAGTCCGCACAATGAGCGACTGTTCTGCGTCCCCGCGACGATTGACCTCGCGGGCGCAGAGATCGAGTTGGTCAGCATGGTCGCCCGGGAAGGTCGGCTGCGGAATGCCTTGGCGACACTCAAGGAATTCGACTTCGACTACGTGTTCATCGACTGCCCGCCGTCCCTTGGTCTGCTCACGATCAATGCGCTCGTGGCAGCCCCGGAAGTTCTGATTCCGATTCAGTGCGAGTACTACGCGCTTGAGGGTGTCGGCCAGTTGCTCCGCAACATCGAGATGGTGAAGTCCCATCTCAATCCAAACCTCGAAGTCACCACCGTCATTTTGACGATGTACGACGGACGGACCAGGCTCGCCGATCAAGTTGCCGACGACGTCCGGACGCACTTCGGGGACAAGGTGTTGCGCACCGTCATTCCGCGCAGCGTCAAGGTCTCCGAGGCCCCGGGATACGGCATGACGATCTTGGATTACGACCCGGGATCGCGCGGAGCAATGAGCTATCTCGATGCCAGCCGCGAGCTGGCCGAACGCGGTGACCCCAAGGCGAAGAGGAGCCAAGCATGACGCAGCCTTCACGCAAACGGAGCGGCCTTGGGCGCGGACTCGCATCGCTCATTCCGACTGGTCCCGCCGACGGCGAGGCGGGGCAGCTCAGTCCAGGCATGGGCGCCGCAGCGGCCGATGTCGTGCTAGGTGGCGGCATCCCGACGCCGCACGTTCCCGTTTCCGATGTCGGCGCGGTGTATCGAGAGATCGCTCCGGCGTCCATCGAGCCCAACCCGAAGCAGCCGCGCCAGGTCTTCGACGGGGACGCGCTCAACGAGCTCGTGCACTCGATCCGCGAGTTCGGGCTCATGCAGCCGATCGTGGTTCGAGCGATCGACGCGGTCGACGGAGCCCCGCGCTACCAACTCGTCATGGGGGAGCGGCGGTGGCGTGCGGCCCAGCAGGCCGGCCTGGAGACCATCCCCGCCATCGTTCGGGAGACCGCCGACGAGAGCATGTTGCGCGACGCGCTTCTCGAGAACATCCACCGCGCGCAGCTCAATCCGTTGGAAGAGGCGGCGGCCTATCAACAGCTGCTCGACGAGTTCGGCGTCACTCACGATGAACTTGCCGCCCGCATCGGACGGTCGCGACCGGTGATCACCAACATGATCCGGCTGATGAGATTGCCGATCGCCGTCCAACGTCGGGTGGCTGCCGGCGTGCTTTCCGCCGGACATGCCCGTGCGGTGCTCGCGCTCGAGGGCGGACCGGACAAGCAGGAGGAGTTGGCGGCGCGCATCGTTGCCGAGGGACTCTCGGTGCGCGCGACGGAGGAAGCGGTGACGCTCGCCAACCGGGAGGACGCTGGTCCCGCGACGCCGACCAACCCACGCCGCAAGCCGATTCAGATGCCGGGCCTGCAGGACGTTGCTGAGCGGCTGTCTTCGGCCTTCGATACTCGGGTATCGGTGAGCCTTGGCAAACGAAAAGGCAAGATCGTGGTGGAGTTCGGTTCGGTTGATGATCTGCGACGGATAGTGGACCTAATGAACGCAACGAAGGCGTGACCCACCACACCGCGTAATTACGTCACTGTGACACGAAACCGCACAGCAAGCTCGGCATGGCGTGAACGAAGAGGAAACATTCAGTGCAGCAATGGAATTGGGCCTCAGGTGCGCGGTGATGACTGTTTGCGCAAAGATTCCTGCACCGCGGTGAACAGAGGTGCCGAAAAGCGGCCGGCAACGGCGCGCGCTCCTATCCTTGAGGCACAGCCATCGGTAGCACCGATCGAAAACCAGGGAAGCTAGTGTCAGCTCGAATTACGCCGCTGCGACTCCAAGCATTTGAGCAGCTGCCCAAGCACGCGCGGCGATGTGTGTTCTGGGAGCTCGATCCGTCGACGCTGCAGGGTCCCGGCGACAGGCAAGACCATCTGGCAGATCCCGAGTTCGAGAAGGAAGCTTGGCTGTCGATGGTGATGTTGGAGTGGGGTTCCTGCGGGCAGGTTGCCGTGCAGTGCGGCCCCGGCGACGAAGCACTCACCGCCGAAGCCGACGACGATGCGCCCTGCCTCGGGTATGCGTTCTACGCCCCGCCGCGAGCGGTGCCGCGCGCCCGACTGTTCCCGACCGGACCAGTGAGTGCCGACGCGGTGCTGCTGACGTCGTTGGGTGTCGAGTCAGACGCGGACGGACTGGCCCACAATCTGATGACGTCGGTCGTGGGGGATCTGGTTCGCCGCGGTGTGCGGGCATTGGAAGCATTCGGCCGCACCGCCGAGGCATCGGAACTGTCCAAGCCGCAAGCGGTTCCGATGGAACTGCGCTCGGCCGTGGAGGCGCTCGGAGACTGTTCGGTGGAGCAGTGCGTCATCGACGCGGACTTCCTCATCGACGGTGGCTTCACCGTGGTTGCGCCCCATCGGTACTTTCCGCGACTGCGCCTTGAGCTCGAGCAAGGTCTGAGCTGGAAGGCGGGCGTCGAGGCGGCCTTGGAGCGGCTACTCGCGAGCGCGCAGTTGGAGCAGCCGGTGGGCGCGGGCGCGGCACCCTGCGGTTGAGCGGACTAGGCCTGTGCGGCGCGGCCGGCCTGTTCGACCGTGCGCTCGTGCGCCAACAGTTCAGCAAAGGTGAATGTGCCCGTCGGGCGGTCGTTCTTGCCGAGCAGGTAGAGCCGTTTCACCGCCGCCAGGATGCCCTCGGCGAGCGAGTCCCTGACCTGGCTGGACACCAGTAGCTCACGGTCGCGAAGATTGGTGATGTATCCGACGTCGACCTGGACGGTGGGCATCCGAGTGAGCCGAAGCAGATCCCAGGTGCGGCCGTGCGTACGGCAGTCGCGTAACCCGGTGCGTGCCACCAATTCTCGCTGGACGAAGTCGGCCAGATTGCGGCCGATGGTGGACACCGAACCGTGCGAGTTTCCAAAGTAGAAGGACGCCACGCCGTTGGCCGCGCCCCCAGGTAGCGTGCCGCACCGCAGGCTGATCATCAGATCGGCGCCGACGGTATTGGCTGTCTCGGCGCGCTCGGCATCGGCGGGACTTCGCCCGACGGGGCGGGACAGGAATGTCTCCATGCCGATGGCGGTCATGCGCCCCTCGAGCCGACTGGCCAAGTCCCACAACATGTCTGCTTCGCTGATCGGACCGGACGGACCGTTCACGATGAGCCCGCCGTCGTCTCCGCCGCGGCCCGGATCGATGATCACCCGCTTGCCGGAAAGGCGCGGTCCGGAGCGCCGCACCAGCTCCTCCTCACGGATCGCATGCAGGGATCCGCCGGTGACCCGGGAACCAAGAAAGTACAAGGAGCGCAACGTTTCCGGGCCGCAGATGCCGTCGGGGTACAGCCCGTACTCGCGCTGGTAGGACATCAACCCGTTGTGCGTCTGCAGCCCGAAGTGACCGTCGACCAATCCGGTGTAGAAGCCGAGATCCTGCAGGCGGGCCTGCAACGTGGCTACGTCGTCGCCGTACATCGGCGCCCCGAATTGGTGTGCCAGGGTGCGTGCCCCCAGCCGGTAGGAAGCCTCGCGCAACGCGCGGTAGGTGGCCTCTCCAACGATGCCGTCGACGAGCAAGCCTCGGTGCTGTTGAAACGCACGGACGGACTGGTCGAGTTCGTCGTCGAACGCATCGAGCGCGACATGCCGACCCGTGGTCAGGTCGTCCTCCGGGTCGCCCATCAGCCCTAACGCAGACAATGCCGCCCGAATCTCGGTGACCGCGCCTCCGCGGTCGCCGCGACGCAGAATCGACATAACAGGCCTCTCGGTGACCGGCGCCGAGCGGCGCGCGGCATTGACAGTGTCAGGACAAGCTAGCCAGCATTGTCGCAGACGACGCCGAAAATACAGAAACCCCAGCGCGTCCGAGAGTCGTCCACAAGAGGACGATCTAGACCGTCAGACGTGGTCAGCGAGCTCGCGCAGAAGCGCGGCCTTGCCCTTGGCTCCCACGATGCGCGTCACCGGCTTGCCGTCCTTGAAGAGGATCATCGTCGGAATCGACACCACCTGGAAGTCGCGCGCCGTCGCGGGGTTGGAATCCACGTCGAGCTTCGCCACGGTCAGCGTGCCCGCCTTCTCGGTGGCGATCTCTTCGAGCACCGGGGCGATCATCTTGCACGGGCCGCACCAGGTTGCCCAGAAGTCGACCAGCACCGGGGTGGAGCTGGACAGTACGTCCGCGGAGAAGGAGTCGTCGGTTACGGCGACCGTTGCGTGGGTGTCACTCATGGGTGCTCCTGTCGTGGATTTCTCGGGAAAACTGTGCACGAATCATTCGTGGTCGGACAGCCAGCGCTCGACGTCGATGGCCGCCGCGCAACCGCTGCCGGCGGCGGTGATGGCCTGACGGTACGTGTGGTCGACCAGGTCACCGGAGGCGAACACACCATCGACCGAGGTCTTGGTGCTACGCCCCTGCACGGCGACGTAGCCCTCGGCGTCGAGTTCGATCTGACCCTTGACCAGGCTCGAGCGGGGGTCGTGGCCGATGGCGACGAACACACCGGTCACGGCCAGCTTCGACTCCTCACCGGTCACGCGATCGATCAGCCGCAGTCCGCTGACCTTCGGGTCGCCCTCGACCTCGGCGACCTCCGTGTTGAGCACAAACGTGATCTTCTCGTTCGCACGCGCCCGCTCGAGCATGATCTTGGAGGCGCGGAACTCTTCGCGCCGGTGGATGAGCGTGACACTGCTCGCGAACTTGGTCAGGAAGATGGCCTCCTCCATCGCGGAGTCACCGCCACCGACGACGGCGATGTCCTGGTCGCGGAAGAAGAATCCGTCGCACGTCGCACAGGTGCTGACGCCGAGGCCGGTCAGCGCGTCCTCACCGGGTACGCCGAGGTGCCTGGCTGCGGCGCCCATCGCGAGGATCAACGAGCGGGCCTGGTAGATGTCGTCACCGACAGTGACGGTCTTGACGAGGCCGTCCAGGGACACCTCGTCGACGTCGTCCATGCGGAGGTCTGCGCCGAAGCGCAGCGCCTGCTCACGCATCTCGTCCATCAGCTCCGGGCCGGTGATGCCGTCACGGAAGCCGGGGTAGTTTTCCACCTCGGTGGTGGTCATCAACGCGCCACCGAACTGCACGCCTTCGAACACAAGGGGCTTCAGTTGAGCGCGGGCGGCATAAACGGCCGCCGTATAGCCGGCCGGTCCCGAGCCAATGATGATCACGTCATGGACCGTCGTGGGAGTGGAGGTCATGTCCGCCTTTCTGCCATTCGCGTCAGCACGCATATAACACCAGCGTAGGCGGGGCTGTTCCCCACCGGGCGGGATGGTGGGGGAGAGCGGGGCGGGATGGTGGGGGAGAGCCGGGCGGGATGGTGGGGGAGAGCCGGGCGAGATGGTGGGGGAGAGCCGCGTCAGGGCCGGTTCAGTGCCGTGTCGGCAAGCAGCCCCGTGTCGGCCGAACTGCAGTTGGGTCGCACGACCAGAGCGTTGACGGCCTTCTGTGCGGCGCCAGGAACCAGCAGCACGACCAGGGACTGACCGCCGGCATGGATTCGCTTTGCGCCGAGCACTGGAGTCGAGGTCGGGTAGCCCAGGCCGGACAGGCAAGAGCTCCTGCGCTGCGGATCGGTGAGCGGCCCGAGGTCGGGTGGCCGACCGAGCAGCGCGACGAGCTCGGGCGCCGACAGCGGAAAGCCACTCGGTGGCGGCGAGACGGTCAGCTTCTCGGCGGTGGGCCCGTCCGAGTACGTCGGCCCTACCGGACGGAACAGTATGGCGGTCCCGATGCCGACGGCGGCGAACGCGGCGAGGGCTCCGACGACGGCCACGACCACCCTGAGCTGTATCCGGACCCCGCGGACGGCGTGTCCAGCAGCGCGCGAGCCGGCCTCGTCGGGTGCGCGCAACGCGGCGGCGACGCGCTCGGTGACCGCGGCAGGCACCTCGGGGGCCGACTGCGCATCGGCGCCAAGCAGGGCCAGCTCACGCCGGACTCGGTCGAGTGCGCCCAGTTGGCGGGCTAGCGCCCGATCGTCGCGAACCCGTTGGCGCACGTGCGCGGCGGTTTCGTCGTCAAGCAGGCCGGCCTGCAGATCGGCGAGCACGCCGAGGGTGATCGGTGCGTCGGGATCGAGCCCAGGACGGGGGAATTCCGCGGGATCGCTTGCACCGCCGTCCACCGGCTCCTCCTGATCGGGCTCACCCCGCTCCGCCAAAGAGGTCGGCGGCGGCGGCGTCGTGGACAAGGTACTCCAACCCCTTGGCGAGTTTGGCCCGTGCTCGCGAGCAGCGACTCTTGACGGTGCCCTCGGGGATTCCGAGGAGCCGGGCGGTCTCGGCCACCGAGTACCCCTGCATATCGACGGCCACCACGACCGCGCGTTGCTCGATGGGGAGTTGCATCAGCGCCCGTTCGACGACGAGTGCGGTGTCGATGCGGGGCGTCGGATCGCTGCCCGAGCCGACGGCGTGCTCCAACGCGGATGTCGGATGAGTCTTGTTGCGGCGCAGCCGATCGAGGCATGCATTGACGACGATGCGGTACAGCCAGCTGCTGACCGACGCGTCGGATCGAAACGTTGGCGCGTTGCGATGTGCCGACAACATCGCGTCCTGGAGTGCATCGGCGGCGTCGTCGCGGTTGCGGCTGGTGATGTGCGCGAGCCGATACAGCTGCCGATGGTGACGGTGGAACAGCGCCTCGAACGCATACTGGTCGCCCGCGACGTGCGCCCGCAGCAACTCCTCATCCGACTGGCTTGGATCAGCGTGCCCCCGATTGCTTCCCACAGCCGAACGATAATGAGCTCACAGCGCACTCCTAGACACCAATTTTGCCCGCTAGGTCAGACAATGCCGGTGACCTGCGCAGACGGCGGTGTCGAGGCCGCCGAAGAGCTGGGGACAGAGCCGGCTGAGCGCTCAGGAGGTGGACTTGAGCGTGATGTCGGAGATCGCCGTCTCGCTCTTTCCGTCGACGTTGCCTAGCGTCGTGATCCACACCAGCACATACGACGTGGGTTGCGCATTGTCGATGGTGATGGTGTTCGGACCCGTCTTCATGGGCGCCGGCTGCGTCATGGCGGTGGTGTCCTCCAACGACGCGGGAGTGGCCGAGTTGGCAGACCGAAGCTGGATGAACGTGCCCGTGCTGTTGAGGTCGAGTGACACCGACGCGAGCGTGGTGGGCTGCGGCAACTGCAGGATGAGGCCGACCCCGCTCTTGAAGCCGGGGAACGGCACCGGATCGCTATACGTGTCCGTCTGCCACACCGTCGCCGAGTTGCCGTCGATGGCGTTGGCGGCCTGACCCGGGTTGTCCGCCTCGCCACCAGGCGAGAACACCACGGCCTTAACGGGTTTCACAACGCCGGTGTTCGCATTGGACCCGGACCCGGCGCCGGCGCTACTGGACGGAGCATTGAGGCCGAGTTCGTCCTTGTCGAGCGACCCGCCGACGTCGCCGAAGATATTGCTGAGCACCGACGCCAGTACGACGAGCGCGACGACGATGATCGCACCGCCTACGGAGAGCCCGATGATGAGCGCCTTACGCTTGCGGGCCTGTTCGTCGGGGTCGGAGGTGGGGGTTGCGCGGAAGCGTTCCGGCGGGTGGTCGGGCTCGTCGATCGGCGCGATGAGCTCGGTGCGGTCGGCGACGGCGGTGGCCTGTTGCAACAGATTGAGCAGCGTGGGAGCGCTCCGGATACCGCCGTTGTCCTGGACGGCCCGCGCGGCCGCCGCAGAGATCTGGAAGGGGATGGATCGGTCGACGGAGCGCGGCTCGACCGGCTGGCCTGCCGCGTCCAGGTCCGCGGCTTCCATGCCGCTGCGGACCCCGGACTCGGGTAGCGGCCAGCGGTTGATCAGAAGTGCGTACAGCGCGGCGCCGATGCCCTTGATGTCGTCTTCCGGGGTGGCCGTCGAGAGGGTGGCAGGGAACGCAAGTGCGACGTCACCGTCGACGCTGACCCGCACCCGGCCGGGATGGTCGATCGACAGGGCGACACCGGACCGGTGCGCGGCCTCTGCGGCGGCGGCGAGCGATTGAATCGCGCGGGCGCCACCGATGGCCGACGGGGCGGTCTCCGCGACCTCGGCCAGCGATCCGCCACGGATCCACTCAGACACGATCAGTCCGCCCGACCCGGTGTGCGCAACGTCGAGCACCCTGGCGATGCCGGGCTGCTCGATACGGCTCAACTTCATTGTGCGGGCCAGGATTTCGGCGAGTTCGTGCTCGGGCAACACGGCATCGGGGTCGACGAAAGTCAGCGCGACCTGCCGGTCGTAGGAGATGTCCATGGCATGCCAGAACTGCAGGTGCGGCGGCCCGCCGTGAAAGACAAGCAACCGGTAGCGGCCACCGGCGATGGTGGCACCGGGGATCAGGTGGACGTCATCGTCTTGCGTGGCCGTCTCGAGCGGAGGCTCGTGCGGCACGTCGAACGCCAACGCTTCGCGGGCGGGGTCGGCGCCATAGTCGGAGGGCGGACGATCGGCCACCGGATGCGACGGCTCGTCGGGCACGTCGGGGCGGAAGTCGTCGGCGGCCGGGGGGCGAGGGACGTCGTTGGCTGGGGGACGAGGCAGGTCGGCGGCGGGCGAACGTGGGACGTCGGCAGCCGGGGGACGGGGGATCCTGGTAGTCGCGCCGCTCTCGGATCCAGGCCCGCTTGCGGAGTCGTCGGTCACCGCTGGCCCCTTCCGCATCATCACCTCGGCAACCTCTGCCGGAGTGTCGCGCCGCTCGACCGCCGGACGTTGCCGCAGGTATAGCGGACGCGTGATGTCATCAGCGTACGGCAGGGGCGGCAGGCCAGGAGGCCTGTCGGAGACTCCCATCGGTTGGGCCGTCACGGAGTGGGTTCCGGCCCCGCGAGCGAATCGCCGCCGAACGGCCTCCACCGCGGCGTGCGCGTCGGGGACCCGCGCGGCCCACAGCACCGCCCCGACGATGGGCAGCATGATCAACCCGATCACCAGCAGCCGTAGCACCGAACCACCGCCGCCGAACCGCGTCGTCAGCGTCTCGAGCCCGAATAACCTGTCCACGACATACGCGGCCAGCCCCGCCGCCAGCGAACCGGAAATGGTCACCAGGATCGTGCGAATGACCGATAGCTCGATGAGCCTGCCGCCGGGTGGCTTGAGGACGGCGCGCAGGACGACGTGGCCGACGACGGCCCCGGCCAGGAAGCCCAGTCCGTTCGCCAGGCCCAGGTAGCCCGCAACGAGTTCGGGGTCGTCGGTGAGGTGCGGAGCAACCAGAGAGCACGCGATCTTGACGATGGTGATGACGACGATCAGTGCGATCGGGGTCCACGGTTGTTCGCGGGCGTAGAAGACCCGCAACTGCAGCAGCACCAACGCGTACGGGATCAAGGTGAACGCCGACAGCGAGATCGCGGTGCCGAGATAGCCGGCGTCGACCGCGCCGAAGTTGCCGTAGGCGAACAGCGCGCTGCCAATCGCGGGGCCGCCGACGGTCATGAACGCGACGATCGGGATCAGCGTGATCATCGTCAGGCGCGTCGCCAACGCCAGGTCGGCCAGTACCGCCGGGGTGTCGTCGGCGGCGGCGTTGCGTGACAGCCTCGGCATCACCACGGTCAGCACCGTCACGCCGATCATGCCGAACGGCAGCATCAGCACAAGCCACGTGTAGTTGTAGATGGCCGGCCCGGAAGCCGCTGCGGTACTTGCGATTTGGTTGCCGACGATCAGCCCGGCCTGACTGATCAGCACGTAGAGCACCATCGCGGCGGCCATGGCACCGAACTTCTTCAGCCGGTCGTCGAGCCCCCACAGCGGGCGCAGGCTGATCCGCTCGCGGCGAATCGCGACCAGCAGCACCGCGGCCTGTGCGAACACGCCAAGCGTGGTGCCGAGGCCGAGCACCAGCAGCTTGGCATTGCCCATCTCGACCGGATTCACGGAGAGCTCGCCCGGCACGGCCAGGTAGACCAGCAGCGTCCCGATGGCCACCACGTTGTTGAGCACCGGCGCCCAGGCCGGCGGCCCGAACACGTTGCGTGTGTTGAGGATGGCCATGAACACCGACGACAGCCCGTAGAAGATGACCTGCGGCAGCAACAGATAGGCGAACGCCGTGGTCAACGACCGGTTCACCAACGGGTCGTCGCCGAGCATGAGCCGCACCAGCAGCGGCGCGGATGCCACCGAAATCACGGTGGCGACGAGCAGCAGCACCGTCGCCAACGTGACGAGCCGACGGACGAACGCCGTTCCGCCGTCGGGATCGTCGCGCTCGGCGCGCGCCAGCACGGGCACGAAGATGGCCGTGAACGTCGCCTCGAGCACCAACGCGGCCACCAGGTTCGGCAGCTGATTGGCAATCGAGAACGCACTCGACAGCGCCGCACCGAGGATCGCCGCTAGCAGGACGATACGGATGAACCCCGTGATCCGGCTGATCAGCGTGGCGAACGCCATGCCCCAGGACCGCGACACCACCGCAGCGTCGGAGAGTTGTTGCGGTCCGGGTCGCCCGGTCGCGTTCACGAGTCGTCCGGGGCGTGGGCGATGGCGGTGTCAAGCGGATCGGGGGGAGCGGGCGGATCAGCCGAACCCGACGTGTTGCGCGGACTCGGCCGGTCCAGATCAGCGCGGTCGGGCTGGCCGCGGAACCGATGCCACAACCGTCGCCCGGCGAGTAGCACCAGCACTGCGCCCGCCGACAGCGTGATGAAGAAGAGCACCTTCCCGTACGCGTTGGAGTGCACCGAGAGGCGAACCGGATCGCCGAGCGGCAGCCCGTCGGCGGTGCGCAGTGACACGTCCACGGCCACGCGTTGGGTGAAGTGCACTTCGATCGGGACCCGTAGCGGGAGGAAGCCCGGCGGCAACTCGAGCTCGCCCATGTCGGTCACCGTCATCCCCGGCGGGGCGTCGATCGCGAGTCGCACCCGGATCGGGACAGGCAGATCGTTGCGCAGCGCCAACGGCAACGGGCTGCGCTCGGTCGCCAAAGTGTAGGAACCGCCGGGGTTGACGACGGTGACCGCGTGGAACAGATCGTTGACGGTCGCGGAGGTCGTGTGAATTCGTTGCTCCGCCAACCCGTTTCGCGTGTCGGCCGGTACCGACTGGCTCAGCGCGCGCAGCATGTCCTCGCGTAGCGGCGCCGTGTACTGAGTACCGGTCAGCCCGGTGCGGGGGTCGACGGTGAGCGCCGCCGTCAGCCCCCAGAGCCGGCCGGTCGTGCCTGCGATGTCGCTGACGATGCCGTCGCTGAAGCGTGCGTTCGGGTTGCTGGAGGGTTCGTCGGGCGGCGGCACGACGTCCCGCGGGGGCACCGCGGTGCTCTCGGCGATGACTGCCGTCAGCGGCCGCGGCATCGCCAGCCCGGCGTGTATCGACGTCGCCACCGCGGTCAAAATCGCCTGGGCGTCGTCCGGTGCCAAGTCCCACATCAGCGGCGGCATCAGCAGCTGCGTGCGCGGCTCAGCATCCGGGCTCAGCCCGCGCCACAGAGTGGCGGCCACCGCGTCCTGTCTGCGCGCGACGTCGGAGTCGTGCTTGACGGGGACGGCGAGCGCCGAGGGCAGATACGTCGGCACCGTCGGCTTGCTGCCAGCGCCTGCGAGGGCCGCCCCGACGGTTGGGTCGAACGGCGCCGCGACCACTTCAGGGCTGTACCGATGGGTGGCCGCGTCGATGAGTGGAGGCCCGCCCCTCGCGGAGTCCTGTTCGGTGACCTCGCCCGCGCCGATCGCGACAGTCTGGCCCTGCGCGGACTGCTGAGAGAGCAGGTCGACGACCGGACCGCTCAGCGTTCCGTCGCCGAGCAGCGTGGCACCGCGGACCGACTTGATGCCAAGGATCTGATCCACGATGTCCGCGGGGTCGTTCGTCGCGATGGAGCCCAAGCCGGGGTCGCCCACGCGCTGGAGTGCCGACAGGTCGGCCTGCGCATAGACGGTCGGTGTCACGCACATCCGCTGCGCCAACGCCCTGAGCCGGTTCATCCAGCCGATGGCCGCCTCCTGCCCGGTGCCAGGATGCGACGGCGAGCCGAGCCCACCGGCGGGATCGTCGTTGACCACGTAACCGGGCGTCATCGCGTTGACGGTGACCAGCAGGTCGGGGTCGACCGCCAGACACATGGCGCTGCGGACCTCGCCTCCGGGGTCGACGGGCGCGCTGGTTGCGAAGTCCGCCGCGGCCAGCAGCGTGTCCAGCCGACCGCCGCTGGCCAGCGACGTGGCCAGGTCGTCGTCGGTCAGTCGGACCGGAGTGGTCCCACCTGGCACCCCGGCGGCCAGCCGAGGCCTGTCGGCCAGCGGCCAGAGCATCGTCACGCGTGTCGGCTGAGAGGTGTCGGGCGCAACGACCGCCGAGACGGGATCACCACCTGCCTTGAGCGGGTCGGGCGGCACGCCCAGCACAGGCAGCAGGAAGCGGGCGTCGTCCAGCCGGGCCGGCGCACCGTAGTCAGGCGTCCCGTTGACGTTGACGAGCATGGGGTAGACGCCGGGCTCCGCGATGTTCAACGACGGCCGGTCCTGCGAACGCACGGGATACGACAACGCGAACGGGAGCTTCTGACCCTGACCCAGTTCTGGCGTCATCGTGATGAAGTCTGCGACCGCCTCGTACTGGTCGACCGGACCCGTCAGGTTGGTGCGCAGTCCGGCAGGCGTCGTGACGGCGGGGGCGTGTTCGAGGCGGATGATCACGTCGCGCACCGGTCGGTCGCCGACGTTGGTCACGGTGCCTGTGACGGTGACGACGGACTCGCTCGTCGTGGTGACGACGTCCGGGGTGACCCGGTCGATGCTGAGTTGGAGGAAGGGTGCGGCCCCGGGTTCGCCTGCGGCCGCAGGTCCCGCGCCTGGCACGGCAATCAACGTGACAAGTGCGACGGCGGCCAACACGCGCAACCCGGCTGCCCAAACCGTCGGTCGACGCCTCATGGGCCTTGGCCGCGACCGTTCGCCCGTCGCCCGGGCTGGGGTGGTGCGGAGTCGTCGGGCCGCCGGTTGCGGGTGTGGGAGTGCGTCTGTGGGCGCCGCCGTGGCGAGGTCTGCGGCAGCGGAGGCAGCGCGCTGGTGCCGCCCTCGTGAAGCTTGTCGATCAACTCGTCGGCCACTTCCGCGAGCTTGCGTTCGTCGGCGTACGCCAACCGCGAGGGGAGATCGCGCAGTGGTACCCAGGCCACCTCGCTGACCTCGACGTCCTCGTCGGAGAGCTCACCACCTAGGAATCGCATCAGGTAATGGTGCACGGTCTTGTGGACGCGGCGCCCCTCAGTGACGAACCAGTAGTCGATGCTGCCGAGCGCGGCCAGTACGTCGCCCTGGATGCCGGTCTCCTCCGCGACTTCGCGGATGGCCGTCTGCTCGGCTGTCTCGCCGAGTTCGATGTGTCCCTTCGGCAGCGACCAGAGCACGCGGCCACGGCGATCCGTGCGTCCGATGAGGGCCGCCACCTGGCCGTCCTTGGGGCCGTCGAGACCGTCGATGACGAGTCCACCTGCAGACGTCTCATGGACGGTGCGAAGGCGGGTCGGCGCCTGGCGTCCCGGTCGTGGACGGGGGATCGGTGTGGTGGGAGGGCCTGCGCCGTCCTCGCCTGAGCCTGCCGCGACGGGGTGGTCGCCGTTGACGGAGTTCGGGTTCTGCAGGCCTGCCTCGGGCGGACCGGCGGAGCGTCGGCCGCGGCGCCGTCCCCGGCGCCGTCTTGGTTTGGCCCGTTCGCCCTCCGACACCCAAGCGATAGTAGCTGCCACTCGCGTTTCTCCCGCCTTCGCACTGGCCGCGACGCACTACCTATGCCGAGTCGTTACGGTGCTGTGAGCCCAGCGGACACAGCGCTGGACGGCTGATGGAAAGATCAGCGCACGTGCCGAACGACTCCCATGCCGATGCCGCGCAGTTGGCCGCGGCCGCGGTGGCGCTCAACCAGCACGCACCCGTGCTCGGAGAACTCGGTCGTTTGTTTGCCGATGCGGGTCATGAGCTGTACCTCGTCGGGGGCAGTGTGCGCGACGCACTGCTCGGCCGGCTGGGCACGGACCTCGATTTCACCACCGACGCGCGGCCCGCGCGCATCCAGCAGATCCTCGGCTCTTGGGCTGACGCGCTGTGGGACACCGGTATCGAGTTCGGCACCGTCAGCGCCTCCAAGCGCGGTGACCACCTCGAGCTCACGACGTTCCGCGCCGACTCCTACGACGGCGTGACGCGCAACCCGGAGGTCCGGTTCGGGGATTCGCTCGAGGCCGACCTGGTGCGCCGCGACTTCCGGGTGAACGCCATGGCGGTGCGCATCGTGGCGACCGGATTCGACGAATTCCTCGACCCGCTGGGCGGTTTGGCGGATCTCGCGGCCGGCGTGCTGGACACCCCGGCCGCGCCGGAGGTGTCATTCGGCGACGACCCACTGCGCATGCTGCGGGCAGCGCGGTTCGTCGCCCAACTCGGGTTCACGGTTGCGCCGCGGGTACGTGAGGCGCTGGAGCGCATGGCACCGGAACTCGGCCGCATCACCGCCGAACGGGTGGCAGCCGAGCTGGACAAGCTGTTGCTCGGCTCCGACCCGGTCGCCGGGCTGGATCTGTTGGTGCAGACGGGGCTCGGTGCGGTGGTGTTGCCGGAGGTGGGCGCCATGCGCATGGCCATCGACGAGCACCACCAACACAAGGACGTCTACCAACATTCGCTGACGGTGCTGCGGCAGGCGATCGATCTGGAGGAGCCGCTTCCTCAGGGCGGCCCGGATCTGGTGCTGCGCTGGGCGGCACTGCTGCACGACATCGGGAAACCGTCGACCCGTAAGCACGAGGCCGACGGAGGGGTGAGTTTTCATCACCACGAGGTCGTCGGCGCGAAGATGACCCGCCAGCGGATGCGCGAGCTGAAGTACTCCAAGCAGATGGTCAGCGACGTGTCACAGCTGGTCTATCTACACCTGCGCTTCCACGGCTACGGCGAGGGCAGGTGGACGGATTCCGCGGTCCGAAGGTACGTGACCGACGCTGGCCCGTTGCTGGCCAGGCTGCACAAGCTGGTCAGGGCGGACTGCACCACCCGCAACCGGCGGCGGGCGCAGCGGTTGCAGGCCGACTACGACGACCTGGAGCATCGCATCGCCGACCTGGCCGCCAGGGAGGACCTGGCCAACGTGCGGCCTGACCTCGACGGCAACGAGATCATGAAGCTACTCGGCATTCCCGCGGGTCCTCAGGTAGGCGAGGCGTGGAAGTTTCTGAAGGAGCTTCGGATGGAGCGGGGACCGCTGAGCCACGACGACGCCATCGCCGAACTCTTGAGTTGGTGGAACGCCAGGAGCTAGCCGCGCGTCAAAGCAGGTATGGATTACTGCCTTGGTAATGGAAGTGGCGACGCGGGCATCTGGTCGGCAGAGCTGGATCTAGACACCGACGGCGACGGGGACTTCGACGCCGTCGCGCTCGACTTCGACGGGGACGGCCGCATCGACGACGCCATCGCCGATCTCGACGGTGACGGGCACGCCGACCACGTGCTGCTGGACCTCGACGACGACGGACTCGATGAGGCGATCTTCACCGACGACGGCTCGGGGACGTGGGCGGTCAGCGTGGAGCGGGGCGGGCAGCTGAGGTGGTTCGGATTGGACGGCGTCGAGTCGACCGGTGGCCCGGTAGTGGACTTCGACGGCGATGGCGTCTCCGACGACCGGCTGATGGATGCGAACCGCGACGGCTTGGCCGACCGGGTGCTGACGGGCGAACAGGCCTACGTCGACACCGACGGCGACGGACGTTGGGACGTCAAGCTTTCCGATTCCGATTCCGACGGTGCGGCCGACGCGGCTAGCGCCGTCTAGCTGCGCCCGGAGCCGGGTGGCCCCGCGAACGCCTGCGCGATGGTCAGCCAGCGTTGCGCGTCGGGGCCAACGGCCGTCACATCCAGTTCGGCGTGGGGGCGGCGCTGTGTCACCAGCATGCAGAAGTCCTCCGCGGACCCCGTCACGCGTTGCGCCGCGTCGGAGGGACCCCACGACCACGCCGCGCCGTCCGGGGCCTGCAGCTCGACCAGAAATGGCTCCGCGGGCGCGGGCAGCCCGTTCACCGCGAAGGCGAAATCCCTTGTG
The DNA here is from genome assembly GCF_033804635.1 of Mycobacterium sp. RTGN4. NCBI lineage: Bacteria > Bacillati > Actinomycetota > Actinomycetes > Mycobacteriales > Mycobacteriaceae > Mycobacterium > Mycobacterium sp. RTGN4. The sequence continues at coordinate 67,292 of NZ_JAPZLB010000002.1, forward strand.
CGGACACCGATGTGGGCGATCGACTTCAAACCGGGACTGGGCGCCCGCTTCATCCCGAGCGCATCGGCCACATCCAGGCCGTGGGCCCACGTTTCCATCAGCCGCGCGGTCGCCATGGACGCCGCGCTCATCGGCGGGCCGAACCACGGCAGCTTGCGGCCGGCTTCCACGCGCAACAGTTCCTGGTGCAGCTGCGTGCGCGTCTGCCGCCACGCGGCGAGCAGTTGCGCCGGTGGGGTGACGGAGAGTTCCTCGGCCCCGTCGTCGACGAAACCGGTCGGGTTCTTGGCGGCCAAGGTGAGCAATTCGGCGAAGCCGGCTTCATCGGTGACCGCGACGACGGCTACCCGGTCGGTCCAGTGCAGGTGCGCGATCTGGTGGGCGATGGTCCAGCCGGGCGCGGGCGTCGCAGTCTGCCAACCCCGTTCCGGCAAGGCGGCGACGAGCGCATCCAGTTGGTCGCTCTCCGCAGCAAGCTCGGCCACGATCGACTCGGCACCAGCCATGGCGTCACCCTAGCGGGGCTTAGGAAGCGCGCGTCGGCCGACCGAAGCGTGCGCGGCGAGCCCGACGAGGTAGACGATGCCACCGGCGATGACCAACGGCGGGCTGTGCCCGTCCGCTGGTATCACGGCCGCACACGCGGTGACCGAGCCGACGAAGGCCAGCCAGAACACCGAATCCTGAACGGTGAAGACGTGACCGCGAAGAGCGTCGTCGACGTCGAGCTGCATCGCCGAGTCTGCACACAGCTTCACCACCTGGCCGGCGGCGCCGAGCAGGAATCCGCAGGTGACCATGACGGGAAGTTCGAGCCCGGCCGCGGCGAGTTGGATGAACGCGGCCAGCACCAACGCGACATTCACGGTCGCGTACCTGCCCCAGCGCCGCACCGCGGCCGGGGTGAGGAAGTTCGCAATGAACGCACCGGTCCCGGCGCCCGCGGCGAAGAGCGCGGCCACGCCAAGACCCGCGACGCTGGCCGAGCCGGTGTGCCGGAGCAGCACCAAGATCAGGAGCGTGTTGATGCCGAACACGATGCGGTGCGCGACGACACCCGACAGGGTCGCCGCCACGGTCCGCACGCCGAGCGCCGTCCGCAGCCCGTAGCCCCAGCCGGTGGCCACCGCGTATGCCACCGAACCGTGCACGGCCCGGGCTGTGTCGTCGGGTCCGAGCACGTGGGGGGCGAACCGCACGGACAGGAACCACGCCAGCGCTACCGGCGCCGCGGCAAGGAAGATGACTGTCGCAGAGCCACTGTCGCCCGCTCCGAACAGCCAGCGCGGCACCAACATGAAGATCGCCCCGATGAACAGCGCCCCCGCCCCGGTGGCGTTCTGCACCGAGTTCATCTCGACCACCTGATCGCGGTGCACGACGTGCGGCAGTGCCGCCGACAGTCCGGAGGACACGAATCGGGTGAAGCCGTTGACGACCAACGCCCCGAGCAGGATCCACCGGTCGCCGGCCCCGAACGACAGCAGCAGTGCCACCGCGACCATCAACACCAGCCGGGCCAGGTTGGCGCCGATCATCACGCCGCGCCGGTCCCATCTGTCGAGCAGCGCCCCGGCGAACGGGCCGAGCAGCGAATAGGGCAGGTACAGCACTGCGAACGAGCCGGCGATCTCCCACGGACTGGTGGCCCGATCGGGATTGAAGAGCAACGCGCCCACCAGTCCGCCCTGGAACAGCCCGTCGCCCAGTGAACTCACGGCGCGCAGTTCCAGCAGTCTGCGGAATTCGGGCAGCGCACGGATCGACCGCCACAGGGCGATGGGGGCGCGGGGGCCGGCCACTTGGGGTCCGCTCTCGTTCGAGGGTGCGTCGCGTTGACGGGGAACCCGACCCAGCCTACAAATATCGGCAAAACATGCCGGCTTGGCCGCGCCTGTTCGCGACGACGGATGCACCCTGGTGTCATTATGGACGGGTGGCGCATTCAGACGACCCGGAGGACTACATCGCTCCTGCCACGCACCGGGTACGCGCGGGCACGCTGCTGTTGGCCAACACCGATCTGTTGGAGCCCACGTTTCGTCGCAGCGTCATCTACATCGTCGAGCACAACGACGGCGGCACCCTTGGCGTGGTGCTGAACCGGGCCAGTGAGACGGCCGTCTACAACGTGCTGCCGCAGTGGGCGAAGCTGGCCAGCAAGCCGAAGACGATGTTCATCGGTGGGCCCGTGAAGCGGGATGCGGCGCTGTGCCTGGCCACGGTTCGGGTGGGCGTCGACCCCAACCAGGTGCCCGGGTTGCGACACGTCCAGGGCCGGATCGCGATGGTCGACCTCGATGCCGAACCCGAGTCGATCGCGCCTGCCGTCGAAGGGCTCCGCATCTATGCGGGTTACTCAGGTTGGACCATCGGCCAGCTCGACGGCGAGATCGAACGCGACGACTGGATCGTGTTGTCGGCCATGCCATCCGACGTGCTCGTCGAGCCGCGGGTAGATCTGTGGGCGCGGGTGTTGCGCAGGCAACCCTTGCCGCTGTCCAAACTGGCGACCCACCCGATCGACGTTAGCCGCAACTAGCTCACGACCCTCTGGTCATCGCGCCGACTTCTGCACAGTGGTCGCTCACTGAGGGCTCCGCGACATCTTCGCTGCGATCGCCGCGCACACGATCAGCTGAAGCTGGTGAAAGATGATGAGCGGCAACATGATCAACCCGGCCCCCGAACCGAACAAGACGAGCGTCATGGGCAGCCCGGACGCCAGGCTCTTCTTCGAACCGCAGAACAGCAACACAATCGTGTCGGCCCGGTTCAGCCGGACGAGCCGGGCGGTCCCGACCGTCACTCCGATCATGATCGCCAACAGCACCGCGCACACCGCCACGACCGCGAGCAGTCGCCACACGCTGACCGTGCCCCAGACGTGCTCGGTCATGCTCAGCGAGAACGCGGTGAAGACCACCAACAGGATCGAGCCGCGGTCGAAGGTCTTCGTCACCACCGGGTGGCGTTCGACCCAGCCTGCGAGCCAAGGCCGCAGCAGTTGCCCGACGACGAACGGCAACAACAACTGAGCCACGATGTCGAGCACTGCCGTGCCGTCGACGCGTGGCGCGCTGCCGGTGTGCACCAGTAGCACCATCAGCAATGGGGTGAGTACCACGCCGAGCATGTTCGACACGGTGGCGCTGACGATCGCCGCGGGCACGTTGCCGTGAGCGATAGAGGTGAATGCAATGGACGACTGCACCGTCGACGGGACGAGGCACAGCACCAGCACACCGGTGTACAGGCCGGGGGTGAGCACCGAGGGGACAAGCGCACCGGCGGCAAGGCCCAGCAGCGGGAAGGCCACGAACGTCGCCGCGAGCACCAGCAGATGTAGCCGCCAATGGCGCAGCCCGTGCCACGCCTCGGTGGGCGAGAGCCGGACCCCGTACAGCGCGAACAGCAGCGCGATCGCGACCTTGGTGGCGACGGCGAGCGCATCGCCGAACGATCCCGAGGCAGGAAACAGCGCGGCGAGTCCCACCACGGTGAACAGGGCGAGCAGGAATGGGTCCGCGGGCAACCGCGTTAGTCGGCCGGGCATGGAATCCGCGGGCGTCGGTCAGTCAGGTCAGTGGCAGGACAACGTGCAGGAGGCGCACGCGCCGGAGCCGGAGCAGCTGGCCGCCGCCTCCCGTTGCGCCACGATTCTGGCGTTCTGGTAGCAACCGGCCGCGACCGTACCGACCGCGCCGACTACGCACACCACCAGCATCAGGACGCCGGTGTGCGGCGGAGCGGCCAAGGCCACTGCGCCACCGGCTGCCAGCATCACGGCGGCCGCGAGTTGGGTCGGCGCGACGGCGCGCAACACCTGGCCGACGGGATCGCCCGCACGCGGCCGCGTCAGGGACCAGAGCCCCAGAGCAGCGGTCACGGCCGCAGCGCAGAGACTCAGCACGGCAGCGATCAGCATGCGGCTCACAATACTGAGCCGCCCGCGGTCCGTCTTACCGCGGTAAGGCCACCACCTGATTGAGCGGCTGGCCGACGCCCGCGGCGGCTGCGGCGGTGGCCGGCGGTCCGGCAGCAGGTGCTGCCGGCGCGGGGGGCGCGGGGGGCGCGGGGGGCGCGGGGGGCACAGCCCCCGGCACGCTGACCCTGAACCCGTTGACGATGGCGTCGGTGGCGGCGCCCGCGGCCACCGAGACGGTGGCGCTGGTGGTCACCGACAGTGTCACCAGGTACTTGTCCGGGCCGACCGTCGCCAGGACGTGCCTGCGGGAGCTGTTGAGCGTCAGGTTGTTCTGGCGGTAGGTGCCCTCGATGATCGACGACGGCATGCCGCCGAAGTCGCTGAGCGAACCATCGGTGGGGCGCCAGGCGGCCTCTTGCTGGCTGTCGATCAACCCGTGGCTGATGGCTTCCTTCGGGTCGAAGTCACCGTGCAACTTGTAGACGACCAGCGCGGCGTTGGAGGTGTACAGCCCGTCGCCCGCTCCGGCGCGGTCGGCGAGGACGGCGAAGGCGTCGGGCACGTTCGGATCGGGCACCTGCGTCCAGCCGGCAGGCATCGGAAGCACGATGTTGAGCGCCTTGAAGTCGGCGACCTTCTGCGGCTCGAGCGTCACGTTCTTGCTCTTCAGGAAGTCGACGATCGTGACCGACGAGGCCGGCACGATCGTCGAAGGCGCAGGAGCGGGTACGGCAGGTACGGCTGGTGCGGCCACGTTCAGCCCGGCAGGTTGTGGCACGCCCGCGGCGGGTGCCGTGGCGAGTTGGCCCGGCGCTTGCGGCATCCCGGCCTGGACGGTGACGGTCTGCGTGACGGTGGCGGGGGCGGGCAGCGGAGGCTGGGGCAGGCCAGGTTCGGCCGAGGCAGTGGTACCCGCGAAGCCGACGACGCACGCCACCCCCGCGGCCATACCTCCTGCTAGAAGTCCCCAACGGCGGGTGGTCTGGAACATCTGTCGGCGGTCCTTCCGAGCTCTCGGGGTGGATTGCGGGCTCATGTGCCCTTGCTCAGGCGCCGACTGTATCCACGGTGAACTCCTCGCCACTAGGCCCGGGGACGACCTGCAACCATGCGCTGACCGGTCTGCAACGGAACCGAGACCAAGACGGGGCCGACGTCGGCGATTCGGCGCCCGAGACCCCGTTGACTACCCTGTTCACGTGACTGATGGGGACGCCGTGGAGCAGGTCCAAGACCTCCCGCAACACCGCTACGGCGCAGAGTTGGCCGGCGAGCTCGAACGAACGTGGCAGGAGGAGTGGGCCCGGTTGGGCACGTTCCACGTGCCAAACCCGGTCGGTTCGCTCGCGCCGCAGGACGGGTCGGCGGTGCCTGCCGACAAGATGTTCGTCCAGGACATGTTCCCGTACCCCTCGGGCGAAGGCCTGCACGTGGGGCATCCGCTCGGCTACATCGCCACCGACGTCTACGCCCGCTACTTCCGGATGACGGGGCGCAACGTATTGCACGCATTGGGGTTCGACGCGTTCGGCCTGCCCGCCGAGCAGTACGCCATGCAGACCGGCACCCATCCGCGGACCCGCACCGAGGCGAACATCGTCAACTTCCGCCGCCAGCTTGGCAGGCTGGGACTCGGGCATGACGCGAGACGCAGCTTCTCCACCACCGACGCCGACTTCTACAAGTGGACGCAGTGGATTTTCTTGCAGATCTTCAACGCATGGTTCGACCCGGAGCTCAAACGGGCCCGCCGCATCGATGAATTGATCGCCGAATTCGACTCGGGCGCAAGGACACCGGCGGACGGCCGAGTGTGGAAGCAGCTCGATGCGGCAGGCCGCGCTGATGTGGTCGACGGCTACCGGCTGGTCTACCGGACGGACTCGATGGTCAACTGGTGCCCGGGCCTGGGCACGGTGCTGGCCAACGAAGAGGTCACCGCCGACGGCCGCAGCGACCGGGGCAACTTCCCGGTGTTCCGAAAGCGACTGCGGCAGTGGATGATGCGCATCACCGCGTATTCCGACCGGTTGCTGGACGACCTCGACGTGCTGGATTGGCCCGACAAGGTCAAGGCCATGCAGCGCAACTGGATCGGCCGTTCGATGGGTGCCTCGGTCATGTTCTCCGTTGGTTCGGCACGCGACTCCTCCGACGTCGAGGTGTTCACCACTCGGCCGGACACCTTGTTCGGGGCGACGTACCTGGTGCTCGCACCCGAGCACGAACTCGTCGACGGGTTGGTCGCGGGACAGTGGCCGGAGGGCACCGACGAGCGCTGGACGTTCGGTGCGGCCTCGCCCGTCGAGGCCGTCGCGGCCTACCGGGCGTCGGTCGCGGCCAAGTCGGATCTCGAACGGCAGGAAGGCAAATCGAAGACGGGTGTCTTCATCGGCGCCTTCGCCACCAACCCGGTCAACGGCGCGCACGTTCCGGTCTTCATCGCCGACTACGTGTTGGCGGGATACGGCACCGGCGCCATCATGGCCGTGCCCAGCGGCGACCAGCGCGACTGGGAGTTCGCGACGGCGTTCGGCCTCCCGATCGTCGAGGTGGTCAGCGGCGGCGACGTCACGCAAGGCGCGTACCACGGCGACGGCGTGCTGGTGAACAGCGGCTACCTCGACGGGTTGAGCGTCGCCTCGGCCAAGGAGGCCATTGTCGCGCGGCTGGAGGCCGACGGCCGCGGGTACGCGCGTATCGAATACAAGCTGCGCGACTGGCTGTTCGCCCGCCAAAGGTATTGGGGTGAACCGTTTCCCATCGTGTGGGACGACGAAGGGCGGGCTCATGGGCTGCCCGAGTCGGCGCTGCCGGTGGAATTGCCCGACATCCCGGACTATGCGCCGGTGCTGTTCGACCCCGACGACGCCGACACCGAGCCGTCCCCGCCGCTGGGCAAGGCCACCGACTGGGTCAACGTCGAACTCGACCTCGGCGACGGGTTGAAGCACTACACCCGCGACACCAACGTGATGCCGCAGTGGGCGGGCAGCTCGTGGTACGAGCTGCGCTACGCCGACCCGCTGAACTCGCAAGAGTTCTGCGCCAAGGAGAACGAGGCCTACTGGATGGGCCCGCGGCCCGCCGAGCACGGGCCCGACGACCCCGGCGGCGTCGACCTGTACGTCGGTGGCGTCGAGCACGCGGTGCTGCACCTGCTGTACTCGCGGTTCTGGCACAAGGTGCTCTTCGACCTGGGACACGTGAGCTCCCGCGAGCCGTTCCGCCGGCTGGTCAACCAGGGTTACATCCAGGCGTTCGCCTATACCGATGCGCGCGGCAGTTACGTGCCCGCTGCGGAAGTCGTTGAGCGCGAAGGCAAGTTCTTCTGGCCGGGTCCCGACGGCGAAGTCGAGGTGGCTCAGGAGTTCGGCAAGATCGGCAAGAGCCTGAAGAATTCGGTGTCCCCCGACGAGATCTGTGACGAGTACGGCGCCGACACGCTGCGCGTCTACGAGCTGTCCATGGGCCCGCTGGAGGCGTCTCGGCCATGGGCCACCAAAGACGTCATCGGTGCTCATCGCTTCCTGCAACGAGTTTGGCGGGTGGTCATCGATGAACAGACCGGCCTCGAGCGGGTGTCCGACCACGAAGCGGTCAGCGATGAGACGCTGCGGCTGCTGCACCGAACGATCGCGGGCGTCGCCGAGGACTACCCGGCGCTGCGCAACAACACCGCGGCCGCCAAGCTCATCGAATACACGAACCACCTGACGAAGGAAGGGGTTTCGGCCCGCGCCGCCGTCGAGCCGCTGGTGCTGATGGTGGCGCCGTTAGCCCCGCACCTGGCGGAGGAGTTGTGGAAGCGGTTGGGCCACGACACGTCGTTGGTACACGGGCCGTTCCCGCAGGCCGACCCCGCCTTCCTGGTGGAGGACACCGTCGAGTACCCGGTTCAGGTCAACGGCAAGGTGCGCGGACACATCATGGTGGCCGCCGACGCGGACGCCGATGCGCTCGAGGCCGCCGCGCTCGCGGACGAGAAGGTCGCCGCGCTCTTGGCTGGCGCCACGCCGAAGAAGATCATCGTGGTGGCCGGCCGCCTGGTGAACATCGTCCTCTAGCGATTTCGGCGCGCTTTTCGGAGTTCAACCCGGAATTCCGCGCCGAAATCGCGAGGGGGGTTAGAGCGGCGGGGTGCGCGGCGGCGGCGTGCGTCTTTTGGCAGTGGCCTCGATGGCGGACCCGTAGCGAAGCAGCGCGACGTCGTCATACCCGCGACCGGCCAGCGTCAGCCCGACCGGCATGCCGATGTCCGCCATCGTGCCCATCGGGACCGTGACCGTCGGGATGCCGAGGTGACGAATCGCCAAGTTGCCGTTGGCCACCCACACCCCGTTGCGCCAGCCGAGGTCGGCGGACGCCGGATTGACGTCCATGTCTGCCGGCCCCACGTCGGCCACCGCGGGGAAGATCACGGCGTCCAGCCGCAACTCGTCCATCCACTCCTCGAGGTCTACCTGCCGGGTGCGCTCCAGCCCCTGCACGCCCTCGGGAATGGAAGGGATGGCGAGGTAGGAGTCGATGGGGTTGGCTCGGATGAACGCCGGATACTCGGCGATGTCGTCGTCGAAGCCGTGGTAACGATCGGCCAGTGCGCCCGGCGGATGCGGGAAGATCCGGCTGCCGTCGACGTCCGCCAGCCGGCGCAGTGCGGGATCGCCGTTGGCGGTGAGGAAGTCGTCCCACGCCCATGCCGAAAGGTCCACAAGCTCGCGACGCAGGTACTCGGCGCTGACCAGGCCGCGGGTCGCGATGGTCGGGGCGCCGGCTCGGTCGCCCTCGTAGTCACTGACGACGGGGAAGTCGACGTCGATCACCTCGGCGCCCGCGGCGAGCAGGTCGCGTCGCATTGCGTCGAACAACTCCAGCACCGACGGGCGGGTGTCGATGCGTTGGCCGGTGGGTCCTCCGATGCCGGTGGCGCCAACGCCTGCGTCGACGTCGGTGTTGACGTACATGCGGGGCACGCCGAACCGCTTACCCGCCAGTGCTTCTCGACCCGCGGCGAGCGCGGGGTACGACGGCGGCCGGACTTCGTCGACGCGTGGAATCGACACCCACGGCTGCGACCGCCAGAAGTCGCCGCGGACGTCCGGGTCCTCGGACACGACGACGTCGAGCACCTCGAGCAGATCGGCCATCGAACGGGTATGCGGCACAACGACGTCCATCGTCGGCACCAGCGGCCACCCGCCGCGCGTAGAGATAACGCCCCGTGATGGCGTGTAGGCACACAGGGCGTTGTTGGAGGCAGGCCCGCGGCCCGACGACCAGGTCTCCTCGCCGATGCCGAACGCGCAGCACGACGCCGCGGTCGCGGTACCGGAGCCGTTCGACGAGCCCGATCCGAACGGCGCGGTGAGATACGCGGCGTTGTATGGGCTTTCGGCGCGACCGTAGAGGCCGCGCTGCATGCCACCGTTGGCCATCGGCGGCATGTTGGTCAACCCGATCAGGACTGCGCCCGCCGCGCGAAGGCGTTCGACGACGTATGAGTCACGCTGGGCGACGAGGTCGGCGAACGCTGGGCTGCCCGCCGCCACGGTCAGGCCCTTGGCCAGGTAGCTGTCTTTCACCGTGTACGGGATGCCGTCCAGTGGGCCGATGGTCCGGCCCGCCGCGCGCCGCTCGTCGGAGGCGGCGGCGTTGGCGCGCGCGCCCGGATCGAGCACCACCACGGCGTTGAGCTCGCCATCGAAAGCCGCGATGCGGGCCAGGTACGCCTCGAGTAGCCGCAGGGCGGTCACGTGCCCGCGTTCGAGCGCGTCGCGAAGGCCGGCGATGGATGCCTCGTGCACCTCGAACGTCATCGGCGCTACCTCGGTCTGACCACTACTTCGTGGACGTGCGCGTCGGGCGGAGCGTTGACCGCTTGCGCGACCATCGCCGCCACGGTCTCGGGCGCCAGGAACTGCTCGGGCACGTAGTCGCGGCCTTCGTAGGCGATCAGGTCCTCTTGCATGGGCGTCGCGATGCGCCCAGGATGTATCGACGTCACCCGCAGGTCGGGCTCGTCGGTGCGCAGCGAGTCCGCGAACGACCGCAGCGCAAACTTGCTCGCCGAATAGGACGCCAGGCCAGGGGACGCATTGATGCCCGCGCCCGAATTGATGAAGACCACCTGACCGCGTGCCGCGCGTAGCGCCGGAAGCAGCGCGAGCGTCAACGCCACCGCGCCGACGACATTGACGGCCATCGTGGCGCGCCACTCGTCGACCGAAGACTCTGCGACCCGGCCCGGGTACGCGGCTCCGGCGTTGTGAATGAGCACGTCGAGTTCGACGATCGGTTCGACGACCGCTTCGATGTCGTCGGGATCAGCCAGGTCGATCGGCCAGGTGGTGGCCCCGAACTGTGCGGCGACGGCATCGAGCCGTTCCGACGGCCGGCCTGCGAGGAACAGCGTGTGGGTGGGCGCCAGCGCGGCGGCGATCGCCTTGCCCAGCCCGCCGGAGGCACCCGTGATCAGTGCTGTTTGCACGGGAATTGACCCTACCGACCTGCGTTCTCCGCGCCGACGCCGCATCATTGAACCAATGCCACCCGATCCCAGCTTTGCGCCGACACAGCTCGCAGCCCGCGCTGCCTACCTGCTGCGGGGCAATGACCTGGGCGCGATGACCACGGCGGCCCCGCTGCTATACCCGCACATGTGGAGTTGGGACGCGGCGTTCGTAGCCATCGGGCTGGCCCCGCTGAGCGTGGAGCGCGCCGTCGTCGAACTGGACACACTGCTCTCGGCGCAGTGGCTCAACGGGATGATCCCGCACATCGTCTTCGCCAACGGGGTCGACGGGTACTTTCCCGGGCCCGCCCGCTGGGCGACGTCGGCGCTCGCGGCCAACGCGCCACGCACCCGCCATACCTCTGGAATCACCCAGCCGCCGGTGCATGCGATCGCCGTGCAACGGATCCTCGACCACGCAAAGACGCGTGGACGGTCGACGCGCGCGGTCGCCAGTGCGTTCCTCGACAGGCGGTGGCCCGACCTGGTGCGCTGGCATCGCTGGCTGGCCGAGGCGCGCGATCCGCAGGCGCGCGGGCGCGTCACGCTGTACCACGGCTGGGAATCCGGGATGGACAACTCGCCGCGCTGGGACAGTGCGTACGCGAATGTGGTGCCAGGCAACGTGCCCGAGTATCAGCGCGAGGACAACAAGATCAACACCGACGCCACCCAGCGCCCGTCGGACGTGGAGTACGACCGCTACCTGTGGCTGCTCGAGGAGATGAAGTCGGTGCGCTACGACGACGAACTCCTGCCCAAGGTGATGAGCTTCCAGGTCGAGGACGTCTTCGTCTCGGCGATCCTGTCGGTGGCGTGCACCGTGTTGGCCGAGATCGGCGAGGACTACAAGCGTCCCAACTCCGACGTGCGCGACCTCTACGAGTGGGCCGAGCGGTTCCGCAGCGGAGTCGTCGCCACCACTGACGAACGGAGTGGTGCCGCAAGGGATTACGACCTACGGGCGGAGAAGTGGGTGGCCACCGAGACGGTCGCCCAGTTTTCACCGCTGCTGTGCGGAGGGCTCCCGCACGACAGGGAGCGCGCGCTGCTGCGACTGCTCGAGGGCCCGCGCTTCTGTGGGCATCCGGACCTGAGGTATTCGTTGATCCCGTCGACGTCGCCGGTCTCGCGGGACTTCAGGCAGCGCGAGTACTGGCGCGGACCCGTGTGGCCGGTCATGACGTGGCTGTTCTCCTGGTGTTTCGCCAGACGTGGCTGGGCCGAGCGCTCGTCGATGCTGCGCCGGGAAGGGCTTCGTCAGGCCAGCGACGGCACGTTCGCCGAGTACTACGAACCGTTCTCGGGGGAGCCGCTGGGCAGCATGCAGCAGTCGTGGACCGCCGCAGCGGTACTGGATTGGCTGGGCTAGCGGCCGTTCGGTAACCGACGGCCCCTCCGCCGTACAATTCGGCCTGTGGCGACACGACGCGGCCGGCCGACGCAGGCCGAGGCGAAGAAACTCGACCTCGCGGTCCGTGAGGCCGCCGTGGCGACGTTCGTCGAAATGGGTTATGCCGGAGCCAGTATGGAGGCGATCGCCCGCGCGGCGGGCATCACCAAGAGGTCGCTGTACGCGCGCTACGCCGACAAGCGCGCGGTGTTCGCCGACGTGATCCCTTGGGCGTTGGCCCGTTACACCGACGACGGCGTGCCGGAGCACGTCGACGACGAGGACGTGGAGACCGCGCTGCTCGCGCTCGGCCGGGCGTCGTTGGCCCGCGCGACGCATCCGCAGAACGTGCGACTCAAGCGCATCGCATTCAACGAGGCAGCCTCGTTCCCCGAGTTCAACGTCTCCGCCGAGTCGATGATGTGGGCGGGCCGCCTGCGTGCGGCCACCGAGGTGCTACGCCGCTACGACGAACGCGGCGCCATCAAGATCGACGACCTCGAACTGGCCGCCGAGCACTTCCTGGCGATGGTCGAGGCGGTGCCCGCCCGGATGGCGGACTTCGGGGTCTTCCGGTCGAAGAAGCAGCAGGAGCGCCATCTTCAGTACGCGGTGAAGCTCTTCCTCCAAGGCGTCGTGCCCCGCTAGCTGCCCGAGATCGACTGACTCGCCAGGTAACCCTCCAAACCTTCGCGGCCGAGTTCGCGACCCCAGCCGCTGGCCTTCATCCCGCCGTATGGGGCGAGCGGATCCATGATGTAGCCCTCGTTCACGCCGAACGATCCGGCGCGCACCCGCGCGGCGATGCCCAGCCCGCGCTCGGAGTCGGCCGTGAACACCGCTCCTGCCAAGCCGTATTCGGAGTCATTCGCGATCGCGACGGCCTCCGCCTCGTCCGAGTAGGAGATGACGGTGAGCACCGGTCCGAAGATCTCCTCGCGGGCGATGCGCATGTCGTTGTCCGCGTCGGCGAACAGCGTCGGTCGGACGTACCAGCCGCGGTCGACGCCGTCGGGCAGCGCGCTGCCTCCGAGCACCAGTCGGGCGCCTGCGCGCTGGCCGTCCTCGATGTAGTCGCGGACGGTGGCCTGTTGGCGCTTGGCCACCAACGGTCCGAGCTGCGTCGTGGGGTCGGACGGGTCGCCCACCGTCAGCGCGGCCAGTTCGGCTTCCAGCGCGCCGACGAATTCCGTTGCCCGCGAGGCAGGTACGAGCACCCGGCTCAGCGCGTTGCACACCTGGCCGCTGTTGGCGAGGCTGGCCATCTGGATCGCCTTCGCGGTGGCGGCCGCGTCGGCGTCGGCGAGCACGATGGCGGCGGACTTTCCGCCGAGTTCGAGGGTGACCTGTCGCAGGCCCGCAGCGCAGGCCATCGCCACCTGTCGCCCGGCTGCCGTCGACCCGGTGAACGACACCTTGTCGACGCCGGGGTGCGACACCAGGTGGGCGCCGGCCGCGCGATCGCCCGGCACCACGTTGAGCACGCCGGGCGGCAGGTCGACCGACGCCACGATGTCGGCGAACAGCAGGGCGTCGAGCGCCGACTCGGGAGCCGGTTTGAGTACGACGGTGCACCCGGCGAGCAGCGCGGGGATGACCTTGCCGATGGTGAGGAACTGCGGCATGTTCCACGGCACGATGGCGGCCACGACACCGACGGGCTGCCTGACGACGCGAATGTCGTTGCCGTAGAAGCCAGGTCGGGCCTCGTCCCACGGATAGTCGGTGGCCACTTGGGCGAACGCGGCCATCGCCGTCAGCGGTAGGCGGGCCTGGACGTGCTTGGCGAACGTGATCGGCGCACCGATCGTCGCGGAGATCAACTCGGCCAACTCCGCCCGCCGCTCCTTGTATGCGGCGGCGAGCCGCTCGACGGCGGCGATGCGCTCACTTGGCGTCAGCCGCGGCCACGGGCCCTCGTCGAACGCTGTCCTGGCAGCTGCGACCGCACGGTCGACGTCGGCGGGTGCGGCCGCGGCGGCGTGCCCGATCACCTGCTCGGTGTGCGGTGAGATGACCTCGATGACGGCGTCGGTGCTCGGTGCGACCCACTTCCCGTCGATGAACAGTTCTCTGCGTTCGTACATCTGGTCTCCTTGAGTTAGGTGCAGCGTCCGCCGTTGACGCCGACGATTTGTCCGGTGATGTACCCGGCCTCCTCCGAGACGAGGAACGAGCACGTCGCCGCGATGTCCTCGGGGAGGCCGATGCGCCGGACCGGAATCCGCGCGGCGATGTCGTCCACCGTTCCGCCGAGCAGGCCTTGGGCCTCGGCCTTGCGCAGCATCGGGGTGTCGATGGAGCCCGGCGGGACCACATTGGCCGTGATGCCCTGCGGACCGTATTCCAGCGCAAGGGTTTTCGTCAGCCCGTTGACCGCGGACTTGGCGGCGACGTAGGCCGCCTGGAACGGTGAGCCGGAGTGGGTGCTCGACGACGAGATGTTGACGATGCGGCCCCAGCCGGCCTCGAGCATGTCGGGCAGCACCGCCTGGGTGACGTGAAAGACCCCGTTCAGATTGACGTCGATGACCTTGGCCCACTCGTCGGGGCGGATGTTGGTGAACTTGCGAAACGAGGTCATGCCCGCCGCGTTGACCAAAATCGTGATGGGTCCCAGCGCAGCCCGGACGGCCGTCAGGGCGGTGTCGAGTTCGGCCCGGTCGGTGACGTCCGCGGTAAAGCCGAAGTCGGTGTCAGACGGCGTCAGGTCGATGGTCGCCACGTGGTTGCCGTCGGCCCGCAGCCGGTCGGCGATGGCTCGCCCGATGCCAGAGGCGCCGCCGGTGACGAGCGCGGTCTTCATGCCCAGGCCTCCCGCCCCTTGACGTGCGTGCGCCGCAGCATGCGGTCCGAGGCCGGGTCGTACGGCAGCGCGCGGTGCAGGACGCCGGTGTTGTCCCACAGCACGGCGTCGCCTCTTGCCCAGTCGTGCGCGTGGCAGAACCGCGACTGCGTCGCCCACGCGAGCAGCTCATCGAGCAGCTCCCGGCTCTCGGCCGCGGGTACGCCGACGATGTGGTCGGCCGTCGCGCCGATCACCAACGAGCGCCTTCCGTCGCGACGTTTCCACACCAGTGAGCTTTCGTGAGTGGGTACGGCGCGCCAACTGGCCAACTCGGCGTCGGTCGGTTCGGGGTTGACCTTGAGTTGGGCGGCCGCGAAGCTGTGCACGACCCTCAGCCCGTCGTACCGCTTGCGTTCGTGGGCAGGCAGATTCTCGTACGCGGCATAGGTATTCGCGAATTCGGTGCCGCCGCCCTCTTCGGAGAGCCTGCGCCCGGTCAGCATCGTCGCGCTCGAGGGGACGTCGCTGGTGGTGTCGTCGAGGTGCCAGTTGAACGCACCCTTGAGGTATTCGGCGAGCTTGTTGACCTTCTTGTCCATCGAGATGGTGGACAGTTCCGTGCCGCCTGCCGTTCCGCCTTCGCCGCCGAACTTCCTGCTGAACGCCAACTGTGCGTCGTCGTCGAAATGCGCCCCGCGGATCAGCAGCACGCCGCGCCACTTGAGCGCCTCTCGGCACTGGGCGATCACGGCGTCGGCGAGCAGATCGCCCGGAGCTCCGAAGTCGACGAGTTCGGCTCCGAGTTCCGCGCTGAGCGCGATGGTTTCGGCCATCTGGAGCAGCCTTTCGGTCGGTGCGGCGGCCGTGGTGGCACCGTGTCACTTCAAATATACTCATGCGTATACTTATGTGGCAATCGCGGGTTCGGTACGGAAGGGCGTGGACGTCACATGGGCCAAACTGACGGCACCGGCCGCCTCGACGGCAAGGTCGCCCTGGTCACGGGGGCCGGGTCGGGCATCGGGTGGGCCACCGCGAAACTATTTGCCGCAGCGGGGGCGCGGGTGGTCTGCGTCGACGTCAGTGGTGCGGAAGCGGATATCGCGGACGCCATCGGCGACCGTGCCGTCGCGGTGCACGCCGACGTCACCAGCGCGGTGGACGCCCAGCGCATGGTCGACGTCGCCGTCGAGCAGTTCGGCGCGCTCGACGTGCTGTTCAACAACGCGGGCATCGGCGCGCCTGCGGCCAAACTCGCCGACACCGACGAAGAAGTGTTCGACCGGCTCGTCGCGGTGAACCTCAAGGGCGTCTTCCTCGGAATGAAGTACGCGATTCCCGCGATGCTGCGGTCCGAACGGGCGGCGATCATCAACACCGCGTCCGCCTCCGGGCTGGTGGGCTGGAAGGGGTTGGCGTGCTATTCCGCGGCCAAGGCGGCCGTGGTGCAGATGACGAAGTCGGCCGCGCTGGACTACGCGCGAACGGGCCTGCGCATCAACGCGATATGTCCCGGCATGACTTACACGGGACGGGCGGGCGCGGCTCCGGACGCTGAAATTCCTTCTGGCGCACACCTGCCGACGCCGATGGCCCGCTGGGGGGATCCGGCCGAACTGGCTGCCGCGGCGCTCTTCCTGGCCAGTGACGAGGCCTCCTTCATCACCGGTGCGGCACTTCCCGTCGACGGTGGGTACAGCGCCAGCGGGCCGATGCTCGCCAGGAAGCCATGACGCGCGCCGCGGTGATCACCGGCGCAGGCAAGGGCATGGGGGAGGCCATCGCCCGCAGGCTGGCTCGGGACGGGTTCGCCGTTGCCATCCTCGACGTCGACACCGAAAACGCTGAACGCGTCGCCGCGGACATCGCGGCGCAGGGCTACCCGGCGCTCGCCGTCGGCGGCGTCGACATATCGGACCGGCAGCAGGTGAACGCGGCGATGGAGCGTGTCCGCAGCAGGCTCGGCCCCGTGCTGGTGCTGGTGAACAACGCAGGCATCACCGGATTCAAGAAATTCCTCCACATCACCGACGAGGCGTGGGATCGCATCCATGCCGTGAACCTGAACGGCACCTTTTACTGCACGCAAGCCGCGCTGCCCGACATGATCGCCGAAGGGTGGGGCAGGGTCGTCAACATCTCGTCGTCGAGCGCCCAGGGCGGCCAGGAATTCATGGCGCACTACGTGTCGTCGAAGGCGGCGATGATCGGGTTGACGAAGTCGCTCGCCCACGAATTCGGACCCATGGGGATCACGGTGAACACGATCCCGCCCGGGTCCATCGTGACCCCGATGATGGAGGGCTCCGCCTCGGACGGGTTGCTCGGCGACCTCGACGAGTTGGCCGCGCGACTGCCGGTACGCCGACTTGGTCAGCCCGACGACATCGCCGCGGCATGCAGCTATCTGTGTTCTGACGAAGCGGGTTATGTCACGGGTCAGATCATCGGAGTCAACGGCGGTCGCGTCACCTGAAATTTAAATATACAAAAGCGTATACTTAACCCGGAATCACGGGTACGCTCACCAACGTGGACAGCCAGCCATTCCGCTTTGCGATCCAGGCGACCAACGCCTCGGGCGGCCGCGCGTGGCGCGAATTCGTCACCAAGGTAGAGGATCTCGGCTACTCAACCTTGTTCCTCGCGGATCACTATCTCGGGCCGGGGCCGGCGCAGAAGGCGGCGCACACCCCACGACAGGACCTGGCTCCGATCGCGGCGATCGCGGCGGCGGCGGCGCACACCACCACCCTTCGGCTCGGCTGCCGCGTCTTCTGCATCGACTATCACGTCCCCGCGGTACTCGCCAAGGAGATCGCGACGCTTGACCTGCTGTCCGATGGCCGGCTCGAGGTCGGCATCGGAGCGGGCTGGAGCGGCGTCGAGTACGAGGCGATGGGGCTCGAATTCGATACGCCGGGGCGGCGCATTGCCAAGCTCAAGGAAGTCGTCGCCCTCGTCATGGCGCATTGCGCGGGCGACGAGCTCGCCATCACCGGAGACTACGTCAACGTCAACGGCTACAAGGGAACTCCGGCTTCAGTTCAGCAGCCTCACCCGCCGATCATGATCGGCGGAGGACGCAAACGGGTACTGACCTACGCCGGCCGCGAGGCCGACATCGTCAGCATCAACACGGTGCCGTTCGCACTGCGCAACGACGACGGTCTGACGCCCCAGGAGGAAGCCGAGCGGCGGTTCTCCTACGTCCGGGCGGCCGCCGGTACGCGCATCGGTGACCTGGACATCGAGAGCTCCCCGTACTTCGTCTCGATCAGTGAGTTCGCAGACGGCGCGGCAGGCGCCTACGACCGGATTGCCACCAAGACGGGCATGGCCCTCGATGTGCTGCGCGGCCATCCGAACGTGCTCGCCGGCTCACCCGACACGGTCGCCGAAACCCTGCAGGAGCGCCGAGAAACCTTCGGCATCAACTACGTCACCGTCCAACAGAACCAAGCCGAACGATTCGCGCCCATCGTGGCGCGACTAGCCGGAACCTGAGCAAGGAGAGGACCACCATGGCCAAGCGATCGAGGTTCACCGAATACCAAAACAGCTATGCCAACTACAAATTCGAACTCACCGAGGACGGCATTCTGTTCATGCAGTGCCACACCGACGGCGACAGCCTGGTGTGGAGTTGGAAGGCACACGACGAGATGTCGGACGCGTTCGCCGACATCGCGGGTGACCGCGAGATCAAGGTGCTGATCCACACCGGCACCGGCGAGAACTACAACGCCAACTGGGGGCTTCTGCCCAACGGCGAACCGCCTGAGGTGCCCATCTACCAGGCCATGCCCGATACCCGTGGGCTGAACAAGCTCGACGAGAAGGCTTGGTACGCGCGACATTTGATCTTCAACGTGCTCGACGTCGACGTGCCGATGATCAGCGCTGTGAACGGGCCCTGCAACATGCACTCCGAGGTGCCGATCATGGCCGACATCGTGCTGGCCTCCGAGGACGCCTACTTCCAGGACGCCTCGCACTTCCCGCGCGGCCAAGTGCCCGGTGACGGCCAGCACGTCATCTGGAGCGTCCTGGCTGGGCACAACCGGGCCCGTTACTTCCTGCTCACCGGCCAGAAGGTCAGTGCTCAGGAGGCCAAGGAGTGGGGCGTGGTCAACGAGGTGCTCCCGAAGGACCAGCTGCTCGATCGCGCCTGGGAACACGCGCGCGAACTAGTCAAGCGACCGCCGCTGACGCTGCGGTACACCCGCCAGCTGTTCACCAACCCGCTCAAGCGCGCGTTCGTCAACGAACTCGGACACGGCCTCGGCCGTGAGACCTATGCGCAGCGGGCGTTCTTCCCCTTCGGCGGCGAAATGGAGCCACTCGACCGGCCGTGGGACCAACAACCCTGGAGCAACGGACAACTCACAGACAAGGGAGCCAAGCAATGACGAGTATCCAACAGAAGCTCGCCACCGGGCGTGGCAAGTACACGCCCGAGTACCCCGAGCTGGGCACCGGCCCGGTGAACTACGAGGACTCCATCTCCGAGGAGTTCTTCGTCGCCGAGCGCAAGGCGGTGTTCGAGCAGAACTGGTTGTGCATCGGCCGCAGCGAGCGGTTGCCGAAGAAGGGTTCCTTCTTCACCCGTGAACTCCCGGGCGGACTGGCCTCGATCGTGGTTACCCGTGGGCTCGACGACAGCGTGTATGCGTTCCACAACGTGTGCGCGCACCGCGGCAACAAGGTGGTGTGGCAGGAGCATCCGGCCGAAGAGCTCTCGGGCACCTGCCGCCAGTTCTCCTGCAAGTACCACGGTTGGCGGTACGGCCTCGACGGCGGCGTCAGCCACATCACGAACGAGGGCGAGTTCTTCCACCTCGACAAGAGCAAGCTGCAGATGCCGCCGGTGCACTGTGACGAGTGGGCCGGGTTCATCTTCGTCAACCTGGCCAAGGATCCGGAGCCGCTGCGCTCCTTCCTCGGCGAGGGCCTGCTCGAAATAGAGAAGTACCCGTTCCACCTCATGACGCAGCGGTACGGCTTCTCCACCCGCATCAAGGGCAACTGGAAGCTCGCGGTCGACTCGGTGTGCGAGTGGTATCACCCGCCGTATGTGCACGGACGATTCATCGACCCCGACGTCGCCAAGGCCGAGCAGTTGGTGCCGCCCATCGACTCCTATCACTACGACTTGTTCAAACCGCACATGCTCACGTCGGTCCCCGGACCACCGCAGCTCAAGCCGCGGGAGCCGGGGAATGCCGGGGCGGCGCGCCAGGAGCAGAAGTGGGTGTACCGGCTGTTCAGGGCGGGCCTCTTCGGACCCGACGACGTCCCGGACATCGGCCCGCTGCCGGAGTTCCTGAACCGTGGTGACATCGCGTCGTGGGGTAACGACCAATTCTGGGTGTTCCCGAACATCTCGATCCAGATGTGGGCGCGCAACTTCTACATCACCTACACCTACTGGCCGGAGACGGTCGACACGCACATCTACGAGATCGACATCTACTTCGTTCCGCCGGCCAATGCGCACGAACGGCTGGCGCAGGAACTGGTGGTGGACAGCACGATCGAGTTCGCGATGCAGGACGTCAACACCATCGAGGCCACGCACTCGGCCCTGAAGACGCGGGCGCAGGACACGTTCTTCCTGAGCGACCAGGAGTTGCTCATCCGGCAGTTCCACTCCGTCATCCGCGAAACCGTCGCCGCTTACCAGTCGGGAGAGCCCAAGTGACCACCGAACACTCACTGCCCGAGGGCTTCTCGGAGCTCGAACCGTACGTCGGGGACTGGGCGCTGGCCACCCGCAAGGAACGGTATGCCGCACGCCTGGACCGTCCGTTCGACGACCTCGTCGTGTTCTACGACGCGGTCGCTCCCCGCGCGGAGGAGGCCATCGCCTATCTCGACGGGCTGAACATCAACGCGCTGCCTGCGGACGCCACCAGGCTGCTGCACCTGTTGTACTCCTTCATCCTGGTGTCGTACGCGGTGAACGTCTTCCACCAGAACAGGATTCCGGATTCGGGCGCCGCGTTCTTCGACATGGTCGCCGAACCGGCGGTGTGAGCGCGCTCAGCGGACTGCGGGTCGTGGACGCCGCCACACTCGCCGCGGGGCCGCTGGTCGCCACCAACCTCGGGGAGTACGGCGCCGAGGTGATCAAGGTGGAGCAACCCGGTGTCGGTGACCCGCTGCGCACCTGGGGGGCTCGCCGCGAAGGCATCGGGTTGGTGTGGAAGAGCGTGAGCCGCAACAAGAAATGCGTCACGCTCGACATGCGCCGGCCCGAGGGCAGGGAACTGCTCCACGGATTGCTCGCCGAGAGCGATGTGTTCGTGATCAACACCCGACCGAGCACGCTCGCGCGGTGGGGCTTGGACTATGACTCCGTGCACGCGCGGCATCCGCGACTGGTCATGCTGCACGTGACCGGCTACGGCGCGGACGGGCCCGCGAGCGACCGGCCGGGCTTCGGCACCTTGGCCGAAGCCATGAGCGGTTTCGCGCACGTCACCGGGCAGGCGGGTGGGCCGCCGACGCTGCCACCGTTCATGCTCGCGGACGGTGTCGCCGCCCAGTACGCCACCCACGCCGTCATGACGGCGCTCTATCATCGCGACGTCCACTGCGCCCCAGGGCAACTCGTCGACATCAGCTTGATCGAACCACTGGCCCGGCTCGTCGAACAGGCCACTCTGGCCTACGACCAGCTCGGGCAAGTGCAGGGCCGCACCGGAAATCGCGCCGACGCCAGCGCACCGCGCAACGCTTACCGAACGTCTGACGATCGCTGGATCGCCATCTCGAGTGCGTCCTCCAGCGTGGCGGCCAGGGTGTATCGCGCCATCGACAGACCCGACCTCGCGGAGCGCCCGGAGTACGTCGACCCGATCCCGCGCCAGGAGCGGGCCGACGAGATCGACGCGTTGGTGGCGGCCTGGATCGGCGCGCATACGCTTGAGCATGCGATGAAGGTATTTCTGGCCGGAGACGTTGCGGCCGCACCGATCTACGATGCGCAGCAACTGATGGGCGACGAGCACCTACGCGCACGAGGCACTTGGAAGAAGTTCGAGGATCCGGAGCTTGGCGCGGCGACCGTACAGGGCACCGTCGCGAAGTTGAGCGAAACGCCCGGCCGCACCAAGCATCTCGGGCGCCCACTCGGCGCGGACAACGACACCGTGTACTCCGAGCTACTTGGCCTGAGTGCTGACCGGCTTGCCGAACTCCGTGCCGCAGGCACCATTTAAGGATGGTTATGACCCGAAGTCGTCCGCGCAGAAGCGAACTCGCGACCCCGGCGAGCAACGAGCACATGTGCGAAGTGGCCGCGAAGGCGGGCGCCGACCTGGTGTTCCTCGACCTCGAGGATGCGTGTGCCCCGGCGGTCAAGGAGTCCGCGCGCGCCACCGCAGTAGCCGCGCTGACTGAACTGGACTGGGGCGACACCATCCGGGCGATCCGGATCAACGGCCTCGACACGCCATGGTGCCACGGTGACATCGTCGAAGTGGTCACCGGAGCCCGCGACGCACTGGACGTCATCATCATCCCGAAAGCGCTTAGCGCACGCGAGGTCTGGTGGGTCGACGTATTGCTCACTCAGCTGGAGACCCAGCTGGGCTTGACGCGCCCGATCGCGCTGGAAGCGCTGATCGAGGAGGCCGAGGGGCTGCTGAATGCGCAAGAGATTGCGCGCTCGAGCCCTCGCCTCGAGGCCATCATCTTCGGCGCGGGTGACCTCTCGGCGTCGTTGCGCGGCCGGGTGGACGGAAACTTCCAGCCGGTCGGGGACTATCCGGGCGACTACTGGCATGCCGTGCGTGTTCAGGTGTTGGCGGCGGCCCGCGCGGCGGGCGTCGCCGCGATCGATGCGCCGTACCCCAGTTACCAGGACGGAGCGGGTTACCGACGGGCGGCGACGCACGCGAGTCAGCTGGGCTTCGACGGCAAGTGGGCCATCCACCCCGATCAGGTGCCCATCGCTCACGAGGTCTTCACGCCGACGGCGGAGGAACTTTCCGAGGCTCGCGCCATCGTCGCTGACTACCGGCGCGCGGAGGCTGAGGGCATCGGGGCCGTGGGTCGGGAGGGCAAGCTCGTCGACGCCGCGCTGATGCGGCACGCCGCGAACGTGCTTCGGCGGGCAGTGCCGCCGGAGGCGGTGGAATAGCAGAAGCCGCCGGACTAGCTCTGAGTTTGCTCGGCCAGTCGAGCCAGCGGCGCCAAGGCCTTCGCCAGGGTGTCGCGCTCCTCGATGGTCAGATGGCTGAGCATCGCGGCCAGCGCGGCCCGACGGGTCGCGAGCGCCTCGCGGTGTTGGACCAGACCCCGCGGGGTCACGTCGACGAGCACCGCACGCAGGTCGGAAGGGTCGCGGGACCGCTTGACCAGGCCCAGCTTCTCGAGTCTGCGGATGGCGACCGTGGTGGTGGGCGTCCGGACGCGTTCATGGGCCGCGAGCTCGGTCATCCGGATCGGGCCCTGGTCGAGCAGGGTCAACAGGATCGACAGCTGAGCCAGCGTCAGGTCAGCGCCGCCCTCGGGAGCGTTGCGATTGGCGTCGGTGCGCCGCAGTACCGAAAAGAGCTTGGAGAGCACCTGTTGGAGCTCGCCTGCGAGCTCGGTGACCTGTGGCTCGGTTTCGACCATAGTTTGGCAGTCTAACCTGTCGGCGCCTGCCAGAAGCTGAATGCGTCGGGTTTATAGCACCTGTGAAAGGAATCGCTGGAGTCGCTCGGTTTCGGCCGCCTCGAAGATGTGCTGCGGCGGACCCGACTCCACCACCTGCCCGCGATCCATGAAGACCACGGTGTCCGACGTCGACCGGGCGAAGCCCATCTCGTGGGTGACGACGACCATGGTCATCCCGTCGGCCTTGAGCTCGGCGATGAGCGCCAGGATGCCCTTAACCAGTTCGGGATCGAGGGCCGAGGTCGCCTCGTCGAAGAACATCAGCTGGGGTGACATGGCGAGCGCGCGAGCGATGGCGACGCGCTGTTGCTGCCCACCCGAGAGCGTGGCGGGACGCGCATCGGCCTTGTGCCGCAGGCCAACTCGCTCCAACTGCGCGAGCGCGAGTTCGCGGGCCTCATCGGCGGAGAGCTTCTTCAGCTTGCGAGGCCCGAGCGTGACGTTGTCGAGCACGCTCTTGTGGGGGAAGAGGTTGAACTGCTGGAACACCATGCCGATGCGCTGCCGAAGTTCGTCGGGGTCGTCCTTGAGCACCGATCGCCCGTCGAGCAGAATGTCGCCGCTATCGGGTTCGTAAAGCCGGTTCAAGGCGCGCAACAGGGTCGACTTACCGGAACCGGACGGCCCGATCACGGCGACGGTGGCGCCCGCGGGCACGTCTACGTCGACACCCCGCAGGACCTTGTTCGTTCCGAACGCCAGGTGAATGTCCTTGCCAGTCAGGGACACCGGCTCGATGCGCGTGGGCGGAGCCGTCTGTGACGGTGCGGACATCAGCTCATCTCCTGGGTTGCGGTCGGGGCCAACGGATCCTCCGGCTCGGCGACCGTCCTGCCCCGCCGCAGCCTGGCGTCGATGTAATTCACCAGGTGCGTCAAGGGGATGGTCAACACCAAGTAGAAGAGGCCCGCCGCCACCAGCGGAGAAAGGTTTCCGGTCTGCGCGTTGAGGTCGCGGCCGACCTGGAACAGCTCGCGCTGGCTGGCGATCAGGCCGAGGAAGTACACCAGCGACGAGGCCTTCAGCAGCGAGATGAACTGGTTGACCAAAGCAGGCAGTACGCGGCGGATGCCCTGGGGCACGACCACCAGCCGCATCGACGACGAATAGCTGAAACCCAGTGCGCGCGAGGCCTCGAGCTGGCCTGCCTCGACACTCTGGATGCCGGAGCGCAGGATCTCCCCGATGTAGGCCGCCGCCATCAATCCGAGTGCCGCGATGCCAAGGGGGTAGGGGTTGTTGCCCGTGAGACCGCCGACGATCGGTCCGACGCCAAGGCCGATGATCAAGATGATGACCACTTCGGGCAGTCCGCGGAAGACGTCGGTGTAGACCCTGGCCGGCCAGCGCAGCCAGCGGGCCCGGGAGATGCCCGCGACGGCCAGCAGCAGGCCGAGCACCAGGCCGATCACGCTCGCACTGACGGTCAGGATCAGCGTGTTCGGCAGGCCCGTCTTGAACAGGTCGGGGATGGCCTTCTTGTAGAGCCCCCAGTCGAGGAACGAGTCCTTCAGTTGTCGCAGTACCGATTTCGGTGCGACGGCCGAGTTGTCGGCCCCGGGTTCCTTGCTTGCGGCGATCGCCGCGAAGTCGGGAAGCACCGGCGCGGGTGCGGCCTTGCTGCCGGGCTTCCAGCCGGGCGGTAGTGCACGCGGCACCCAGTCGGAGTACAACTTCGCCCACGTTCCGTCGGCGATCACGGCGTCGAGCCCGGAGTTCAGCGCGTCGATGAGCGGCTTGTTCTCGTTCGCGACCGCGTAGGCGACGAAGTTGTCGAGGCTGAAGGTGTTTTCGACGATCTGCGCGGCGTCGCCCGACTTCACGGTGCCGACCGCCTGCTGCGACGGCGCCACCCAGGCGTCGATCTGGCGCGTCTTCAGGCTGGCGTAGACGGTGTTGTAGTCGGGGAACTTCACCGGGTCGAGATGCAGGGTGTCGACGACGTAGGCCTCCTGCACCGTGCCCTGCACCACGCCGATGCGCTGCCCGGGGGCCAGCTTGTCGAAGCCGGTGATCGGTGAGCCGGGAGGGACGACCAGCGAGAAGTAACCGAAGTCATAGCCGTTGGTGAAGCCGACCGTGCGGCGCCGGGCGTCGGTGGTGGTGATGGACGACGAGCCGACGTCGAAACGGCGGGCCGCCACCTGTGCGAGCAGACCGGAGAAGTCGGTGCCGACGAAGTTGATCTTCAGCCCGAGCTTGTCGGCGATCGCCCGCAACAGTTCGTTGTCGAAGCCCGTGAACTGACCTGCGGCGTTGATGCAGATGCTCGGTGGGGCGTCCGACAGCGTGCCGACGGTGAGCACCCCGGGGGTGCCGAGGCTGAGCGTGTCGAGCTTCACCGAACTCAGCGGTTGGACACCCGGGGTCGTGTACTTGTCTTCGCCAGGACCCTTCGCCGCCGATGCGAGGTTGGTCGGTAGCGCGCTCGCGCTCTGCACGCCGGGCGGCGCGCACTGGTCGTTGTCGGCGCCTGCCGGCGGGGCCCAACCGAGCGTGACGACCAACAGGGCCACCAGCGTGGTCACGGCAGCCTTGAGTAACCGCGTCATCCTGGCAACGTATCGGTCGCCGCGGCCGCGTCGAAGCATTGCGCTCATTCAGAGTGTGTTCGGCAGCGCATGCGTGTTCGAGCCGGGACCAAGCACCCGGCGGCGGACCAACTCGGCGAGCATGATCCGGCCCATCACCTCGGAGCGGCCGGTGCACGCCGCGCGCGCGCCATCCGGATCGCGATCGCGGAGCGCCGCGAACTCATCTTCGTAGTACTGAAGCAGTTCGCGGTGGTTGTCCTGGTAGGTCGACCAGACGGCCGGTGGCATGAAGATCTGAGATGCGCGGATGGCGGCGCTCAGCCGGGGGCCTGCGTGCGCGTCGTTGATCTTCTTGCGGAAGCGCCTGGCGTGTTCGGGAAAGACCCGCGTACCGGCGCTGCTGCGCAAGCCCTTCAGCTGAATATCGAGGTCCTCGAGCAACTTCGGCGTGGGATTGGCAGCCGCATGGGCCGACGCCGTGCCGTTCAGCACTCCGTACAACTCATGGTGTTCGAGCACCACGCTCTCGTCGAATCGTGCGACGTAGGCGCCCCGGTGGTAACGCGTGGTGAGCACGCCAACGTGCTCGAGCTGGATCACGGCCTCCTGCACGGGATTTCGGCTCAGTCCCAGCTGCTCCGCGATCTCGTTGCGGTCCAACCGATCTCCGGACCGCAGCTTGCCAGTCAGGACCAGGTTCACGACGTGCGAGACGACCTGGTCCTTCTCTTTGACACCGTAGTTCTTGGGCATGCCGGGGAGGAGTCTCTCACGGTTTTCACAAATTTCGACGCGATCCTCCGATTCGAGCTAGCCGCCCGCGCGCTCGTCACGCCATCGGCAAAGGGCTTCGGCGTTGCTCAGGTCGTAGTCGGGGCCGTTGACTCCGACGGTCAGCAGGCTGACGCCGAGTCCGACGAGCGCTTCGGCATTGGCGAGCAAGGCCGCCTTACCCTCGCCGCGCGCCACACCACTGTTGTTCTCCACGCCGGCCGACCGCTCGATGGTCGAGGGATCGCGGCCAAGATCGGCACAGTGCTGGTCGAGCACCGTGGCTTTGCCGGGGTAGGTCTCGGCAGTCGTGAAGCCGTGCCACATGGTGGCGTACTCGGCGACCAGCCGCAGCGTCTTGCGCTCGCCCTGTCCGCCGATCAGGATCGGGATGTCGCGTAGCGGGGCGGGGTTGAGCTTCGCCAACCGCGACACGATGCGGGGCATCGACACGGCAAGGTCATCGAGTCTGCTACCGACGGTGCCGAACTCGTAGCCGTACTCGACGTAGTCCTTGTCCTTCCAACCCGAGCCGATGCCGAGGATCAGCCGCCCGTCTGAGATGTTGTCGACGGTGCGGGCCATGTCGGCCAGCAGTTCCGGATTGCGGTAGGAGTTGCAGGTCACCAGCGCGCCGATCTCGATGCGCGACGTCTGTTCGGCCCACGCGCCGAGCATGGTCCAGCATTCGTAGTGGGCGCCGTCGGGATCGCCGTACAGCGGGTAGAAGTGGTCCCAGTTGAACGCGACGTCCACACCGATGTCCTCACAGCGCCGGACGGCGTCGCGGATGTGGCCGTAGTTGGGTGAGTGCTGCGGTTGAAGCTGGACGCCGATGCGTGTTGGGAAACTCATGCCGTCCACGGTAATGACACGGCGCTGAGGCTCAGGCACGAACGGGAATCAGTCCGCCGGGGCTAGCCGCTCGGGTGGCTCGGTGGGTGTCAGGCGCTCGGGCGTCTCCGCGGGTGTCAGGCGCTCGGGAGTTTCAGCGGGGGTCAGCGGCTCGGCCGGTTCGGTGGGGGCGGTCATGGAAGTGGGTTACCCGTAAGCCCCACGAACCAAAAGTTCAGCCCCCGAGCACGCCACGCAGCAGCTCGACCAGTGCGGCCGGTTGGTCGCCCTGCACGGAGTGGCCGGAGTCGGCGACGACGTGCGTGCGCTTGAACCCCGGCGCACCCTTGGCGAACGCTGCGGCGTCCTCATCGTTGACGAAGAACGAGTTGGCCCCGCGGATCAGCGTGGTCGGCATGGTGATCGACGGCACGTCGTCCCACAGATTCTCGAACCCCTCGCCCTTGCGGAACGAGTCGTAGCGCCACGTCCAGGCACCGTCGTCGAGTTGCTTGGAATTGTGGAAGACGCCGCGCCGCAATGAGTTCCGGTCGCGGTGTGGCGCGGCCGCTACCGTCACGTCGAGCATGTCCTGGAACGTGGCGAACGTTCGGTCACCCTGCACCAGCGCGACCGTGCCCATCTGCGCCTTGGTCATTTCCTCGTGGCGCTCCGGGGCCGACGGTGTCACGTCGACGAGCACGAGTTCGGGCACCAGGGCGGGCTCGGTGGCGGCGATGCGCAGCGCCGTCAGTCCTCCGAGTGACATGCCGACGAGCAGCCGCAAGTTAGGTGCGTACTCGTGCAGCACGGGTAGCACCTTCTCGGCCGCGAGCTTCGGGCCGTAGTCGCCGTCCTCGCGCCACGCGGAACGGCCGTGTCCGGGCAGGTCGACGGCCAGCGCTGGTAGGCCGAGGCCAAGGATGACGGTGTCCCAGGTGTGGGCGTTCTGGCCGCCGCCGTGCAGGAACACCACCTGGGGTGACGCAGTTCCCCACTTGAGTGCGCTGACGTCGCCGGACTCGATCCGCTCGACGGCGGGCAGCGGGCCCGTCACGCCAAGCTGTTCGGCGTTCTCGCGAAGCAGCGCGAATTCGTCGAGGCCCGAAAGTTCGTCGTCGGAGATCTGCACCATGACACGACCCTACAAACTCGCGGAAATTCACATGCGATCGCAGGGGCGCCCTTGGGTACAACGCGTTGAGATAGCACTGGCGGCGAGGAAGTTCGAGTAACCCTCGCCGTCAGTGCTACCTCAACGTAAGAAGCGGTGGTGATTAGCCCTCGATGAAGGTTTCCAGCTGCGTGCGCGCGATGTCGTCGGCCAGCTGCTTGGGCGGGCTCTTCATCAAGTACGCCGAAGCGGCCTCGACCGGTCCACCGATGCCACGGTCCAACGCGATCTTCGCGGCACGGACCGCGTCGATGATGACTCCTGCGGAGTTCGGCGAGTCCCAGACCTCGAGCTTGTACTCAAGGTTCAGCGGCACGTCACCGAAGGCGCGACCCTCGAGGCGGACGTAGGCCCACTTGCGGTCGTCGAGCCAGCCGACGTGATCGGACGGACCGATGTGCACGTCCTTGGCGTTGAATTCCTTCTGCAGGTTCGACGTGACGGCCTGGGTCTTGGAGATCTTCTTGGACTCCAGCCGCGAGCGCTCGAGCATGTTCAGGAAGTCCATGTTGCCACCGACGTTCAGCTGCATCGTGCGGTCGAGCTGCACGCCGCGGTCCTCGAAAAGCTTGGCCATCACGCGGTGGGTGATGGTGGCGCCGACCTGGCTCTTGATGTCGTCGCCGACGATCGGGACGCCGGCGTCTTCGAACTTCTTGGCCCACACCGGGTCGGAGGCGATGAACACGGGCAGCGCGTTGACGAACGCGACCCCGGCGTCGATGGCGCACTGCGCATAGAACTTGTCGGCCTCTTCGGAGCCCACCGGAAGGTAGGACACCATGACGTCGACCTTCGCGTCCTTGAGCGCCTTGACGACGTCGACGGCCTCGACGTCGGAGATCTCGATGGTCTCGGAGTAGTACTTGCCGATGCCGTCAAGCGTCGGTCCGCGCTGCACGGTGACATTGGTGGGCGGCACGTCGGCGATCTTGATGGTGTTGTTCTCGGAGGCGAAGATGGCCTCGGAAAGGTCGAAGCCGACCTTCTTGGCGTCCACGTCGAACGCGGCGACGAACTTGACGTCCCGCACGTGATACCGGCCGAGCTTGACGTGCATCAGGCCGGGGACGGTCGAGTTCTCGTCGGCGTCGAGGTAGTACTGCACACCCTGCACCAGGGAGGACGCGCAGTTCCCGACACCGACAATGGCGACCCGGACGTCGTTCGACGTGTTTTCGGACATGAGACTGTCTCCTTCTTCCACTGATTACTTCGGTGCTGTTGTCGGGTGCTGCTCAGGGCTGGTTTTCGGCGCGTCCCTGCGCCACGCGTTCAGCCGCGATCAAATCGTTTAGCCACTTGACTTCGCGCTCGCTGGATTCCAAGCCAAGTTGATGCAATTGGCTGGTGTAGCGGTCGAACGAGCTACTGGCCCGTGCGACGGCTTCACGCAAGCTCTCGCGACGTTCCTCCACTTGACGACGGCGCCCCTCGAGAATCCGCATCCGGGCTTCGGCCGGCGTGCGGTTGAAGAAGGCCAGGTGAACCCCGAACCCGTCGTCGGTGTAGTTCTGTGGGCCGGTGTCGGCGACCAACTCGGCGAACCGTTGCTTGCCCGCGTCGGACAGCTGGTAGACGCGGCGGGCGCGGCGCACCTTCGTGCTGCCGAGCGGGGCGGCGTCCTCGACGATGAGTCCGTCGGCCTGCATGCGGCGCAGCGCGGGGTACAGCGAGCCGTACGAAAAGGCGCGGAACGCACCGAGTAGTCCGGTGAGCCGTTTGCGAAGTTCGTACCCGTGCATCGGTGATTCGAGCAGAAGGCCCAGTACCGCGAGTTCCAGCATTCGAATCACCTCCTGAACGGCGCGTAGCTCAACCGCTACGACGACTCAACACCTCGGCCAACTGTATCGCACCGATATATACGACGTTACATCGGCGCCACGGGTTCCGCGCGGCTTTTGGGCGTCGCTGCAGGTCAGGAAGTCTTCACGGGGGTGATGGACTTGATGGCGCCGTCGGGAGCCAACTCCAGGGTTCCGTTGCCGAACTCGCCGTCCACGGCAATCCGGATGTTGACCGCGTCAGGGGTCAACGGGTCCCGTGACGGGTCGATGTTGATGGTGACGTCGTCGATCCGCTGCGATCCCATTTCGAGGGTCTGCGGCGCGCCCTTCACCAACCCCATGACCTTGGGCCACTCGAAATTGGACAGGTCGACGACGCGTTGACCGTCGCTCTTCGTGCCCTCGGACGGATCACCCCAGCCGCCCTGGTAGCGGTAGTTCAGCACCCGCCGGTCGTCGCGGGGGTCGGTCCGTTGCAGGTAGGCGTCGTCGGGGTTGATCGACAGGGAGTAGCCGGTGGTGTCGCCGAACTTCGTGCGCATCTGCGCGAACAGTCCGCTCAGCCCGCCGAGCGACTGCAGTTCCTTCGGAGGCGTGACCACGACGGGTACGACGCCGTCGGGCTTCGCCCCGGGATCGGTCGTGAAGTCCAGCGGCGACGTGGAGTTGCCGTAGAGCCCCCATCCGATTGCAATGCCCAGCACGACCAGCACCGCCGTCACCGCAAGCGGAATCCCCCAGGCCCGCTTCGTGCCGTCGGCGCGTAGCCGCGACTCCTTCTTCAACTCGGGCAGGGCCTGCTCGGTCTGTAGGTCGCCGACGAGCGATTGGAGGTCGCCGAGCGTGGCGGCGGTCGTCGCTGCCGCCACGCGCTGGCGGTGCTCTTCCATCGACAGCTGACCGTCACCAAGCGCACCGTCGAGAATCTGGCACGTCCTCGTGCGGTCGTCGTCCTTGGCCCGTGTCCCTGCCGTCTGCCGCGTCGCCACGCGCTGATCGTAGGAGTTCACCGGCCATCACCGCAGACCAGATGGCGAACTGAAAGGCGCGCCGTGGTCGAGCTGGCCCCGTCGCACCTCCGCCGCCAGGGTGCCGACGTACTCTGGTCAACGTGCGATTGCAGCGACAGGTGGTGGACTACGCGCTCAAGCGGCGGTCCCTGCTGGCTGAGGTCTACTCGGGCCGGACCGGTGTCTCCGAAGTGTGCGACGCCAATCCGTATCTGCTGAGGGCGGCGAAGTTCCACGGTCGGCCGAGCAAGGTGATGTGCCCTATCTGCCGCAAGGAGCAGCTCACGCTGGTGTCGTGGGTGTTCGGCGACAGCTTGGGCGCTGCTTCGGGCTCGGCCCGCAATACCGAGGAACTCGTGATGCTGGCCGCTCGCTTCGACGAGTTCAAGGTGCACGTCGTCGAGGTCTGCCGCACCTGCAGCTGGAATCATCTGGTCAAGTCATATGTGCTCGGCGCGCCTGCCCCTCGAAAGGGAGCGGCGCGCACGAAGGGCACCCAGCCTGCGCGCACCGGCGCGCGCACGGCCAGTGAATAGCGAAGGGCGCCACAGCAGGTCACCCAGTGATGCCCCGCAGGGGCCCGCGGTTGACCAGGCTGGGGCGGCGCCAAACAGGCCGTCACCGTCGGCCGCCGATGACCGCGTGACCCAGGCCCTGCCCCCTCGACGGCCCGATCCTGCGGTGCCGGCCGATGACCGCCGGACCATGCTGTTGCCCCCGGTTCCACCGCTGCCGAGCGACGGGATGCGCGACCCGATCGACATCGTCAAGGCGGCGCTCGACGGGACGCCGCCACCCAGGCCGCCCGGCGGACCCCCGCCCCGCGGCGGCCCACCCGGCGGTCCGCCCGGGAAACCTGCCCAGCCGCCGAGGAAGATCAACTGGAAGTGGGTGCGCCGCAGCGCCTACGCGGGGCTCGCAGCCTGCCTGTTGCTGCCGATCATCACGTTCGCGATGGCGTACTTCATCGTCGACATCCCCAAGCCCGGCGACATCCGGACCAACCAGGTCTCGACCATCCTTGCCAGCGACGGCAGCGAGATGGCGAAAATCGTTCCACCGGAAGGCAACCGGGTCGACGTCGGCATCGACAAGATCCCGCAGCACGTGCGGGACGCGGTGATGGCCGCCGAGGATCGCGACTTCTATACCAATCCCGGGTTCTCGTTCAAGGGCTTCTTCCGCGCGTTCAAGAACAATCTCGTCGGAGGCGACCTGCAGGGCGGGTCGACCATCACGCAGCAGTACGTGAAGAACGCGTTGGTCGGCGACGCGCGCTCCGGGCTTGGCGGGCTCGTGCGCAAGGCCAAGGAACTCGTCATCTCCACCAAGATGTCGCGCGAGTGGTCCAAGGACCAGGTGATGGAGTCCTACCTCAACATCATCTACTTCGGCCGCGGCGCCTACGGCATCTCTGCGGCGTCGAAGTCCTACTTCGGCAAGCCCGTGGACCAACTCAACGTCGCCGAGGGGGCGCTGCTGGCCGCGCTCATCCAGCGCCCGTCGGGACTGGACCCGGCCGTCGACCCCGAAGCGTCCGCCGAGCGGTGGAACTGGGTGCTCGACGGCATGGTCACAATCGGGGCGCTTTCGCCGGCCGACCGTGCGGCGCAAGTCTTTCCGCCGACCGTGCCACCCGATCAGGCTCGCAATCAGGACCAGACGACAGGACCGAACGGCCTCATCGAACGCCAGGTCACCAAGGAACTGCTTGACCTGTTCAACATCAACGAGCAGCAGCTGAACACCGAGGGACTGCAGATCACGACGACCATCGACCCGGAGGCCCAGCAGGCCGCCGAGGACGCCGTCGCCAAGAACCTCGACGGCCAGGATGCTGACATGAGGTCGGCGGTCGTCTCTGTCGACCCGAAGACCGGAGGCATCAAGGCCTACTACGGAGGCACCGACGCCAACGGCTTCGACTTCGCGCAGGCCGGGTTGCCGACGGGTTCGTCGTTCAAGGTGTTCGCACTGGTGGCCGCGTTGGAGCAGGGCATCGGACTCGGCTACCAGGTCGACAGTTCGCCGGTCACGGAGAACGGCGTCACGATCACCAACGTCGAGGGCGAAGGGTGTGGCACCTGCTCGATCGCGGAGGCGTTGAAGCGCTCGCTGAACACCAGCTACTACCGGCTGATGCTCAAGCTGAAGCACGGCCCACAGGACGTCGCGGACGCCGCGCACCAGGCCGGCATCGCTGAAAGCTTCCCCGGCGTCGAGCACACGCTCTCCGAGGACGGCAAGGGCGGGCCGCCCTACAACGGGGTTGTGTTGGGGCAGTACCAGACCCGGGTGCTCGACATGGCGTCCGCCTACGCCACACTGGCCGCCTCGGGCGTATATCACCGACCGCATCTCGTGCAGAAGGTCGTGAGCTCCGACGGTCAGGTCCTGTTCGACGCGTCGCAGCAGGACAACACCGGGGAGCAGAAGATTCCAAAGGCGGTGGCCGACAACGTCTCCGCCGCAATGCAACCCATCGCCGGCTGGTCCAACGGGCACAACCTGGCCGGCGGCCGGGCTTCCGCGGCCAAGACGGGCACCAACCAGCTCGGCGACACCGGAGCCAACCGCGACGCCTGGATGGTCGGATACACGCCGTCGCTGTCGACGGCGGTCTGGGTCGGCACCACGCAGGGCACCAAGCCACTGGTCAACAAGTCGGGCGGGCCGGTGTACGGGTCGGGCCTGCCGTCCAACATCTGGAAGTCCACGATGGACGGCGCCCTGAAGGGCACCGACAACGAAACGTTCCCGAAGCCAACGGAGATCGGTGGCTATGCCGGTGTGCCGCAGGCCCCGCCGCCTCCGCCCGTTGCGCCGCCTCCGCCGGCGGAGACGGTGATCCAACCGACTATCGAACTCGGGCCGGGAATCACCATCCCGTTCGGTCCGCCGACGACGGTGACGCTGACGCCCGCGCCGCCACCCGGTGAGCAAGGGGCCGGGGCGCCACCACCGGTACCCGAAACCGTCACCGCCCCGCCTCCGCCGCCGTGACCCCGGAGGACCTGGATCAGGCGACGGATTCACCGGTGACCGAAGCCGAATCGCCCGCTCCGCTGGCCCGTGATCTGCGCAGCGACGACGAGCGCGACCTGCCCAGCCGGACCGACGTCATCGGACGGGCGCTTTCCAACGTCATCGGCGGACCAGTCGGCCGACACGCGCTGATC
This sequence comes from Mycobacterium sp. RTGN4, assembly GCF_033804635.1. NCBI lineage: Bacteria > Bacillati > Actinomycetota > Actinomycetes > Mycobacteriales > Mycobacteriaceae > Mycobacterium > Mycobacterium sp. RTGN4. The sequence goes on from NZ_JAPZLB010000002.1 coordinate 101,874, forward strand.
GGACGCCAGCGCTTCTTCACGCCGTTGCGGGTGATGCTGGTGATCGCGCTGATCTTCCTGGCACTCGGCTACACCACCAAGGCAGCCTGCCTGCAGTCCAAGGGCACCGGTGCACCCGACCAACGCGTGGCGGTCTGGGAGAACAACCGGGCCTACTACGAACTCTGCTACTCCGACACCATGCCGCTGTACACGGCGGAGATGCTGAACCTTGGGAAGTTTCCGTACAAGTCGAGTTGGGTGGAAAAGGACGCCAAGGGTGTCCCGCGCACGCAGTACGACGGCAGCACGGCGATCCGCTACATGGAGTATCCGGTGCTCACCGGCGTCTACCAGTACGTGTCGATGGCGTTGGCCAAGACCTACACCGCGGTGACGAAGGTGGTGGCGGCGGTGCCCGTGGTCGCCGAGGTGGTGATGTTCTTCAACATCGCGGCGTTCGGGCTCGCGTTGGCGTGGCTGGTGACGGTGTGGGCGACGGCGCAGTTGGCCGGGCGACGCATGTGGGATGCGGCCGTCGTGGCTGCCTCGCCGGTGCTGATCTTCCACGCGTTCACCAACTTCGACGCGTTGGCGACGGCGTGCGCCGCTGGGGCGATGCTGGCCTGGGCGCGGCGGCGGCCGGTGCTGGCTGGCGCGTTGATCGGCGTCGGCGTGGCCTTGAAGTTGTACCCGCTGCTGTTGTTCATCCCGCTGCTGATCCTGGGGCTGCGCACCGGTCGACTGCGCGACGTCGGCAAGTCAGCGCTCGCCGCGGTGGCGACGTGGCTGGTGGTCAATCTGCCGGTCATGGTCATGTTCCCAAGGGGTTGGGCGGAGTTCTTCGTCCTGAACACACGTCGTGGCGACGACATGGACTCGCTGTACAACGTGGTGAAGTCGTTCACGGGTTGGAGTGGATTCGATCCGGCGCTTGGGTTCTGGGAACCGCCGTCGATGCTCAACGCGGTCTCCGCTGCGCTCTTCATAATCTGTTGTATCGCAATCGTTTACATCGGGCTGACGGCGAAGCAGCGGCCACGGCTGGCGCAGTTGGCGTTCCTGGTGGTCGCGGCGTTCCTACTCACCAACAAGGTGTGGAGTCCGCAGTACTCGCTCTGGCTGGTGCCGCTGGCGGCGCTCGCACTTCCGCACCGTCGGATCCTGTTGGCGTGGATGACGATTGACGCACTGGTTTGGGTGCCGCGCATGATGTTCCTGCACGGTGAACAGAACATGGGATTGCCCGAGCAGGCGTTCACCACGACGGTGCTGCTGCGGGACCTCGCGGTGATGGCGTTGTGCGCGTTGGTGATCCGTCAGATCTATCGCCCCGACCTGGATCTGGTCCGCGATCATGGGCGGGTCGACGACCCGTCGGGTGGTCCATTCGAGGGGGCCCCCGATGCCCCGCCGTCATGGTTGCGCATCGGTTGGCGCCGCCCCCGCCAGGAGCAGCCTGGGCATTTGCTGTCAGAACAGCCGAAGGACGTCATGCTCGACGCGTGATTCCCACTCGGTGCACGACGAGCGCGCAGGGCGCCCCATCGCCGATTTCTCTGGTCAGCGCTCTTTCCTGTAACCTAGCCCGGTTGCCGACGCAGGCGACCCTCCTGCCACGGATACGCCGTGGCCGCACACGACCATAGGAGGTGATGGGTTCCTTATGCGTCCATACGAAATCATGGTCATCCTTGACCCCACGCTCGATGAGCGGACAGTAGCCCCGTCTTTGGAGACGTTCCTCAACGTCATCCGCAAGGACGGCGGATCTGTCGACAAGGTCGACATCTGGGGCAGGCGCCGCCTGGCCTACGAGATCGCCAAGCACGGCGAGGGCATCTACGCCATCGTCGACGTGAAGGCCGAACCGGCCACGGTGTCCGAGCTGGATCGCCAGCTCAACCTGAACGAGTCCGTGCTGCGGACCAAGGTCATGCGGACAGACAAGCACTAGTCGTCAACCGCACGTGCGCGTCAGCGGTGTTCCGTAGGCTCGCCTGCGACCGCTAGTTCAAGCACGCCGCCCAATCTGCAGGAGGACCCCGTGGCTGGTGACACCATCCTCACCGTCGTCGGAAACCTGACCGCCGACCCGGAGCTTCGCTTCACCCCGTCGGGTGCAGCCGTCGCGAACTTCACCGTCGCGTCGACGCCGCGCACGTTCGATCGTCAAACGAACGAGTGGAAGGACGGCGAAGCGCTGTTCCTTCGATGCAACATCTGGCGCGAAGCGGCCGAGAACGTCACCGAGAGCCTCACTCGCGGCTCGCGGGTGATCGTGACCGGGCGGCTCAAGCAGCGTTCGTTCGAGACCCGCGAAGGTGAGAAGCGCACCGTCGTCGAGCTCGAGGTGGACGAAATCGGTCCCTCCCTGCGGTATGCGACGGCCAAGGTGAACAAGGCCAGCCGCAGTGGTGGAGGCGGCGGCGGCTTCGGTGGTGGCGGAGGTGGCGGCAGTGCCCGTCCGGCGGCCAGCAGCGAGGCGCCCAAGGACGATCCGTGGGGCAGTGCCCCAGCGTCCGGTTCGTTCAGCGGTGCCGACGAAGAACCGCCGTTCTGACAAGACCCTTTAGCGAATCCCTTAGCGAATCAAGGAAGAGATAGGCAAGAAAGCAATGCCCAAGACAACGAAGAGGCGCCCGGCTCCCGAGAAGCCGATCAAGGCCCGCAAGTGCGTGTTCTGCTCTAAGAAGGGCAAGCTGCAGACCATCGACTACAAGGACACGCAGCTGCTGCGCACCTACATCAGCGAGCGCGGCAAGATCCGTGCCCGCCGGGTGACCGGTAACTGCGTGCAGCATCAGCGTGACATCGCGATCGCGGTCAAGAACGCCCGCGAAGTGGCGCTGCTGCCGTTCAGCGCGGCGACGCGGTAGAGGAGACAGACATGAAGCTGATTCTCACTACTGAGGTGGAACACCTGGGCTCGGCTGGCGACACCGTCGAGGTCAAGGACGGCTACGGCCGCAACTACCTGCTGCCCCGCGGACTGGCCATCGCCGCGTCCCGCGGAGCCGAGCGTCAGGCCGACGAGATTCGTCGTGCCAGGGACACCAAGTCCGTCCGCGGGCTCGAGCACGCCAAGGAACTCGAGACGGCCATCACGGCCCTCGGTCCCGTGAAGCTGCCTGCGCACACCGCAGGGGACAGCGGCAAGCTGTTCGGCTCGGTCACCGCTGCCGATGTCGTCGCGGCCATCAAGAAGGCCGGCGGGCCCAATCTGGACAAGCGGACCGTGGTGCTGCCCAAGGCGCACATCAAGTCGATCGGGACGCATCCGATCACCGTGCGGCTGCATCCCGACGTGAACGTCGCGGTGTCGCTGAGCGTCGAAGCGGAGTAACTCGAACGCCGACGACAATTTAGAAGTGCCCGGGTGAGGGGCTTGATCGATCCTCGCCCGGGCCTTGTCGTTTCTGCTGGCGAACTTTGCTCTCTGTTCACTACCCAGCGAACATAACGAGCCGTTAACCTGGGCGCTGCAACGGCGCAACACAACACGCCCGAGACGGCAACCCCGGCCGACACGCCGAGGCAATTCACATCCACAGTTCCATAGGCCACCTGTGGTGCCCTTATCTGCAGGGATGGATTCTGTGGGGCAATTGCTCCACAAGTTGTCCCCAGCGACTCAACATGGGCGACCACGGCTATGCACACGCCATGCACGAGTTCATCCACAGGGTCGCTTTGCGCGGGTTCTAGCAACGTCTAGCGTGAGCCGTCGGAGCCGCACCGGGCAGTGGGCTCAGGCCAGCGCCAACGTCCTTGATGGAGTGGACGTCGGTGGCTTGATTTACTGTCGCGGTGACGGAGTCGAATGGATGTTCGACGGTGACCCCGGGGGAGGTGGAGCGCTTCGTGGCTGTCGTAGACGACCTTGGCCGTTCGGACATGGAGGCCTCGCAGCCCAGCGAGGATTACGGACGTCAGCCACCGCAGGACATGGCTGCCGAGCAGTCCGTGCTCGGAGGCATGCTGCTGAGCAAGGACGCCATCGCCGACGTGTTGGAGCGGCTACGCCCCGGCGACTTCTACCGTCCCGCCCACCAGAGTGTCTACGATGCCATCCTCGATCTGTACTCCCGCGGCGAGCCGGCCGACGCGGTCACGGTGTCCGCGGAGCTGGACCGTCGGGGCCTGCTGAAGCGAGTCGGCGGAGCGCCCTATCTGCACACGTTGATCTCGACGGTGCCGACTGCGGCTAACGCCGGGTACTACGCGGGCATCGTGGCGGAGAAGTCGCTGCTGCGCCGCCTCGTGGAGGCCGGCACCCGCGTCGTGCAGTACGGGTACGCGGGCGCCGAGGGGGCCGACGTGGCTCAGGTGGTCGACCGGGCCCAGTCCGAGATCTACAACGTCACTGAAGGCCGCACCACCGAGGATTTCGTTCCGCTGGAGCAGCTGCTGCAGCCCACCATGGACGAGATCGACGCCATCGCGTCCCAGGGCGGTATCGCGCGCGGCGTGCCAACCGGTTTCACCGATCTCGATGAATGCACCAACGGCCTGCACCCCGGCCAGATGATCGTCGTGGCCGCCAGGCCCGGTATGGGCAAGGCGTTGGCGCTCGACACGCCGCTGCCCACGCCCACGGGCTGGACCACGATGGGCGAGGTTCAGGTCGGTGATGATCTGGTCGGTGCCGACGGGCTGCCGACGCGCGTCGTGGCCGCCACCGAGGTCATGCTCGGCAGGCCGTGCTTCGAAGTGGAGTTCTCGGACGGGACGATCATCGTCGCGGACGCCGATCATCAGTGGCCCACGGAGTCGGGCATCCGTACGACGGCTCAGTTGCGTAGCGGTTCAGACCGGCTCATCCGGGCGAGTGCTTCGGTCGGCTCGGCCGGTCGGACCGCGTTGCTTGCGCCGCCGGTGTACGTGGCGTGGGTACGTCGCGTCGGGACCGTCCCGGTGCGCTGCGTCCAGGTCGACAACGAGTCGCACCTCTACCTCGCAGGCGAAGGCATGGTGCCGACGCACAATTCGACACTCGGACTGGACTTCCTGCGGTCGTGCTCTATCAAGAACCGGCATACGAGCATCGTGTTCTCGCTCGAGATGAGCAAGGCCGAGATCGTCATGCGGCTGCTGTCGGCCGAGGCCAAGATCAAGCTGGCCGACATGCGGTCGGGCCGGATGAGCGACGACGACTGGACCCGACTGGCCCGTCGCATGAGCGAGATCAGCGAGGCGCCGCTGTACATCGACGATTCGCCCAACCTGACCATGATGGAGATCCGGGCCAAGTCGCGGCGGCTCGCCCAGAAGTCGGATTTGCGGTTGATCGTCATCGACTACCTGCAGCTGATGACGTCGGGCAAGAAGGTCGAGTCTCGCCAGCAGGAAGTGTCGGAATTCTCTAGGCAGATCAAGCTGCTAGCAAAGGAACTTGAAGTCCCGGTGGTGGCCATGAGTCAGCTGAATCGCGGGCCTGAGCAAAGAACTGACAAGAAGCCAATGTTAGCTGATCTACGCGAGTCGGGGAGTATCGAGCAGGATAGTGACATGGTGATTCTCCTGCATCGACCCGATGCCTTCGAACGAGATGACCCCCGCGGCGGCGAGGCGGACCTCATCATAGCAAAGCATCGCAACGGTCCAACCAAGACGATCACGGTGGCACACCAGCTACATCTATCGCGCTTCACGAACATGGCGCATTGACCCATGTCGTCGTCGTCGGGTCTGGTCGGTAGCGCGCGAATTCTGCGGGCCGACAACGGCGCCGAAGTGACGTGCGAGGAACTGCGCCGAACCGGCGAGCGGCCGCTTGTGTGGGCGCTCGATCGGCGCAAGCGGCTGGTGGCGCGGTCGGTGACCGACGTGGCTTCCGCCGGACGTCAGGAGGCGTTCACGCTACGGCTGGCGTCTGGCCGAGAATTGGACGTGACCGCCGACTGCGCGTTCATGACGCTTGACGGATGGATGCGGCTCGCGGATCTGGAAGTTGGCGACCGACTGGCGGTTCCGCGCCGCGTGCCCGAGCCTTTTCGCACGCAACGCATGGCAAACGATGAGGTCGTCTTGCTGGCCCACATGATCGGCGATGGCTCATGCGTCAAGAACCAGCCGATCCGCTACGCCAGTATCGATGAAGCGAATCTCAGAGCAGTCACCAACGCGGCCAAGCACTTTGGTGTCACCGCGAAGCGCGATGACTACGCAGCGGCCCGGGTCACCACGCTGAGACTGCCTGCGCCGTACCATCTGACGCACGGCAAGCGGAACCCGATCGCGGCGTGGCTCGACGGTCTGGGCCTGTTCGGAAAACGCAGCTATGACAAGTTCGTGCCGGCACCAGTCTTCGCCGGACTGAACGATCAAGTCGCGCTGTTCTTGCGACATCTGTGGTCGACCGATGGATGCGTCATTTGGGACGCGAAGCAAGGGCTAGCGCAGATCTACTACGCCTCGACAAGTCGGCGTCTTGCCGACGACGTAAGGCAGTTACTGCTGCGCCTCGGCATATCGTCGCGGCTCTACCGTGCTTCGAAGGCGGGTTACCGGGATTCCTGGCATCTGCGTGTCTACGGCGTCGCGAACCAGACCCGGTTCCTCCGCACGGTCGACGTGCACGGGGAGAAGTTCTTCGCCGTGCGTGAGGCGCTCACTAACCTCGCCCAAGTCAAGAGCAACGACAACGTCGACACGGTTCCGCGTGTAGTTTGGGACCGCGTACGGCAAGCGCTGACCGATCGACGAATGACTCACCGTGCCTTCGCAGAGGCCATGGACACCAAGTTTTGCGGGTCGACAATGTGGAAGCACTCGCCGAGCCGAGGCCGGCTTCATCGTGCCGCTGCGATCCTCGACGATCGAACGTTGCACGACCTGACCAACAACGACGTCTTCTGGGTCAAAGTCGTAGAGATCACCAGCATCGGGGAGCAAGACGTCTACAGAGTGACGGTGGCTGGTTCGGACAACGTTGTGGCTCATAGCATTTCATGTGGCGTCACGACGGCTCCCGTCGAGCCGGATGGCGCTGTTGACTCGGCCCTGGTCCGGCGAAAGCATTCAGCTCATCTGTGCACCCCGAATCCACCTTCGGCACAGTGCGTTTGAAGACCGATTGAGCCGAGGGTCCTGAATCGGGGCGGACGGGCCGGCCACGGCCTACAACCTGACCGACGCCGCGTGACCCCCCGAGAAGTGCGGTCTTACGGTGCCCGGTGGACGTCGGATAGCTTCCGTGGTGTCCCTCGCCGGCGGCGACCAGTCCGGCCAGGCCCGCCCCCACAACAATGACGTCAGCGTCCATGGGGGCTGACGCTATTCGACTATGGTCAACCACCTCTGGCTCAGACGTTCACTCCAATGGCTCGGGCGTGAAGGTGACGTCGACGCCGCCCACGGTCATCGTCACCTGACCTTCCATCACCATCACCTGCGCCGAGACCCGTCGATCAACAGTCTGAGCCAGCTGCTGCACCGGCTCATGCGGTATCTGCACAACACATAAGTTCGGCAGCCCTGCCACTTTGGGGCCGACGGTGCGCCACCAGGTGGCCACTCCGGCGGCGAACGGGAACAGCAGCACTTGGTCTGCCTGGCTGGCCGCCTTGCCCAAGGCGCGTTCATCGGGCTGGCCGACGTTGATCCACTCCAGGATCCGGCCCGTGTAGTCGGCGAGCCGCAAGTCCGGTACACCAGGGGTCGACAGGCCCGCCCCGAACGCCAACTCACCGTCGACTTCGCTTAGCCGGTGTGCGCGCAGCCCAAACGCCAACAACCGCACCACCATCCGCTCATCGGTCTCACTGGGATGACGGGCTACGGTCAGCGTGTGATCGGCGTAGTAACCGTGATCGACATCGGAGACGCCAAGTTCGACTTTGAACACTGTTGCAGAAAGGGCCACGTCATAGTGTCCACCCTGGTGGTGTTCCCCGAGCAGTCAGGCCGCTTCGAGTGGTCGGGCCGCCACGGTACAAGGAAAACAGCAAAGAGGCGTCACGATGGACGGTCTAGCGACAAGAACTTCCGCGCGTGCATCGCTCGATGCTGTCTCAGAAACGAACCGTTCGGTGAAGAGACAACCTATGCAAGAGATCAGAACGGAGTCTCGGACGGCCCGAGCAGAGCGCGCAGGTTCGAAACGATTGCGGTCGATATATCGCACGGTTCGGCCGAACGTAACGTAGCTATAGCGCTCACCACCTCATGCGTGTCACCGGGTTCAGCGGGCCGTAGATCTTCAGACATCGCGAACGGTCCGTCGGTCTCGGTGAGTAGTCGACTCAGCGGCAGACTCTTGACAAGCGCCTACCCCTTTGCGGTGCGAGTCATCGCGCGGTACTCATTGCAATGAGACACGTTGCGCGTCTTCGATTCTTGCTGGACATGGGTCCCCTCGTTCTTCGTTGATGTCGAGCTGGATCCCGTGCCTCGGTAGACGTGACCGTCCCGCGTCGTGAACAGGTCAAACACCGAAACTGCGGCATTGCCCGGTGGTAACTCCGCGTGCGTCCCGCCGGGCGCGGGTTTTAGTGGCTGTGGTGCTGCTCGTTGCTGCCCTTGTGGCCTTGGCCCTCGTGGTCGCCGTGCGGGGCAGAATCATGGGGGAACGGGGCGTGGTGCTGGGTGTTGGCGCTGCCGGGTGCGGGGACGGCGGTGACGTTGGGGCCCCGCGTCGCGTCTTCGAGCGCGTGGGTGATCGTGCTGGCGTCTTCGACGGCCGGTCCGGCGGTGCCGGTCATGGGGGTTCCGTCGACCTGGGTGATGGTCGCGGTGTCGGCGTGGGCTGATGCGGCGATGGCCACGACCGTTCCGCCGAGGCCGGCGAGGCCGAAGGTGAGGATGGCCGCGGCGGTGGCGATGCGGGTGGTGATCATGTGTGACTGCATGAGATAGAGCATCGGGCGCGGTCCTCAACGAAACCTCAACGCCGACGAAAGTGTTGCCGGGCCGATTACGGGGCGGGTGGCTCGGCGGGTGCGAGCTCGAACGTGAACTGGTAGCCGGCGATGGTGATGACGTCGCTGTCGGAGAGCGTTGCGCTGCCGCGAATGCGCTGGTTGGCCACCTGCACTCCGTTGGCCGACCGGAGGTCGTTGATCACGAAGCTGGCGCCGGTGTCGATCACCGTGGCGTGGTACCTGCTCACCCTGGGGTCGTCGATCACGACGGCGTTGTCGTCGCGGCGACCGATCCCGGTGGCCACCGTCTCTAGCGGGTAGCAGCGTCCCGCGGCGTCACGGAGCTGCGCCCTGTGGGTCGGCGCGGGACTGGACGTCGACGTGTGAAATTCGAGCATGGTGAAGACGGCGGATGCGTCGCTCTGCGCGATTCGTAGGACGTCCAATGGCTCTTGGCGCAGGATCTGCTGGTGCAGGGTGTGGAGGGTCGGACCGGGGTCGATGCCGAGTTCCTCGGACAGCGTGGATCTCAATCGGCGGTACGCGTCGAGGGCATCGGTTTGCCGCTCGGACACGTAGTAGGCCGTGATCAGCTGGGCCCACAGGGGCTCGCGATAGGGATGTTCGGCGACGAGGGTCTCGAGCTCGCTGATCACCGAAGCGCCGCGCCCGCAAGCGATTTCAGCCTCCGCGCGCATGACTTGGGCCACCACCTTGTCCTCGACGAGTGCGGTGGCGAACAATTCGGCGAATCGGAACTCACGCAAGTCGTCGAGGACGGGGGCGCGCCACTGTGCAAGGGCGGCTGAGAGTCGGTCGCTGGCCTGCCCGAACCGGCCTGCGGCGGCCGCTTGCACGCCCGCCGCCTTCTCTGTCGCGAATCGCCCTAGATCACACGAGAGCTCGGGCACGTTGAGCCGGTAGCCCGGCCGCGCGCTTGCCAACACGGTGCGTGGGTCGACCCCGGCGGAGCCGAAGATCTTGCGCAGGTTCGCTACGTAGACATGCAGGTTGTGGGTCGCGTCGGCGTGCCCCGAATCCCCCCATATCGCATCGATGATCGAGTCCCTCGGCACCGGGCGGTTGCGGTTGATCAGAAGCAGCGCGAGCACCGCGCGCTGCTTCGGGGTGCCCAGCGGTACCGGCTGGCGGTCCACGCTGACCTGTAGTGGACCCAGCACCCCAAAGTCCAGACTCATTGGGCGGCAGTAAGTTTCACCACGGGATTGGGGCCCGCGTCGGTCACATAGACGTTGCCCGCCCCGTCGACCGCCACCCCTTGAGGGTCGTTCAGGCCAGTGAAGGGCAGCGGGATAGCCGCGGTCGCGCCCGGCCGAAGTTCGACGATTGCGGCGTTGCCGCGGTCGGTGACGTAGACATTGCCCTTCGAGTCGACGGCCACGCCCTGGGGATCGTTGACGCCGGTGAACGGTAGCGCGTGGGCGATCGTCGAGCCTGCCGCCAGCTGCATCACTCGGTTGTTACCCGTGTCGGTGACGACGACACCGCCTGCCGCATCGATGGCGACGCCGCGGGGGTCGTTGAGGCCGATGAAGGGCAGTGTGGTCGCCGTCGTCGCACCTGCCGCCAGAAACTGCACCCGATTGTTTCCACTGTCGACGACATAGACATCGCCCGCCGGACTGACGATGATGCCGCGAGGATCGTTGAGGCCGGTGAACGGCAGCGTGGCCGCCGCAGACGCGCCCGCAGGCAGCCACACCACCCGGTCGTTACTCGAGTCGGCGACGTACACGCCGCCCTTCGCATCGACCGCCACATCTCGCGGGTTCTTGAGCCCGCTGACCGGCAGCTGGGTCGCCGCAGTCGCGTCGACGTCCAGTCGCAGCACCCGATCCCTGCCGATGGCGGTGACGTACGCGGTCCCGGCAGGATCGACCGCGACCCCGCCAGCGACGCGAATGTCCGTAAACGGCAACACAGCCTGTGAGGAGTAACCCTGGCCGACTGGTGGGGCTGAAGTGCCGCCATCGTCGGTTGATGGCTGAGCGGTATCGGATGACGGCTGCGCGGCGATGATGACCGCGGCCAGAACGATCGCCACCACCGCTGCGGCGAGAATGGCGATGATCTTGCGCGACGGCAGTTTTAGTTGCTTTAGCGGCACGATCGCCGCGGTGTCGGTGGCGCCCGTTGCCGTGCGTGCCGCGGTGGCGAGGTCCCGAACGGTCGGGTAGCGCTCGTCGGGATCCTTGGCCATGCCCTTGGCGATGACAGCATCGAGAGCGGTTGGTACGTCGGGAACGCTGGCGCTGGGTCGTGGTGGCGGAGTGTGTAGGTGGTGGGCGATCATGCCTTGTATGCCCATGTCGCTTGAAAACGGTGGCTTGCCCGTCAAGCATTCGTGTAGTACGCACGCCAGCGCGTACACGTCCACGCGCGCATGGGTTTTCACGGCGGCACCGATGGCCTCCGGCGCCATGTACGCCGCGGTGCCGATGGTCTCGCCGGCCCTCGTCAGCGTGTGGTCGCCGGATGCGTGAGCAATTCCGAAGTCGATCAGGTAGGCGAAGTCGTTGTCGGACACCAGAATGTTCGACGGTTTGACGTCTCGGTGTACCAGTCCGACGTCGTGGGCTGCCTGAAGTGCGCCGGCCACCTGGACGATGATCGCCACCGCACGGGTGGGCGTCAGTGCACCTTCCTGTTTGATCAACGTGCGCAAGTCGATGCCGTCGACCAACCGCATGTTGAGGAAGAGCCGACCGTCCAAGTCGCCGAAGTCGTGGATCGGAATGACGTGCGGCTCGGTCAGCTGTGCCACCGCCTCGCACTCCCGCCGGAACCGTTCACGCGGTTCCTCGTCCTCGGCGGAGTGCTCCGGCAACACCTTAAGCGCGACGATCCGATTGGTTTGCCGGTCGCGTGCCCGCCACACCTGGCCCATGCCACCCGCGCCCACCAGTGACAACAGTTCGTAGCGCCCAAAGGTGCGGACCGGCTCCGTGCCTTGGGTGGCGTTCCCGGCCGGCGGCGTGCCTTGGGTAGCGTCCCCGCCGGTCGGCGAACCCTTGGTGGCGTCCCCGCCGTCTACGACCGTGTCATCCATGGTGCTGCGCACTCCCGCGAACGGCCGACCCCTGTGTGCGTCCATTCAATCAGCCGAAACGTCAATATGGCGGCTTATAGGCCGACGGGCCTCGTCGGCGTTGAGGTTTCGTTGAGGACCGCGCCCGATGCTCGTTCTCATGCAGTCACACATGATCACCACCCGCATCGCCACCGCCGCGGCCATCCTCACCTTCGGCCTCGCCGGCCTCGGCGGAACGGTCGTGGCCATCGCCGCATCGGCCCACGCCGACACCGCGACCATCACCCAGGTCGACGGAACTCCCATGACCGGCACCGCCGGACCGGCCGTCGAAGACGCCAGCACGATCACCGACGCGCTCGAGGACGCGACGCGGGGCCCCAACGTCACCGCCGTCCCCGCCCCCGGCAGCGCCACCACCCAGCAGCACGCCCCGTTCCCCCATGATTCTGCCCCGCACGGCGACCACGAGGGCCAGGGCCACAAGGGCAGCAACGAGCAGCACCACAGCCACTGAACCACGACGCCAGTCCTGTTGTGATGCAGGGTGTTTGGGGCACTGCTCAGGGATGTGAGGTGGAAGGTTCGGGCACACCTCTGCGTGGATCGGCCGAACACTTGCCCACCTCGGGATCGAACCCCACCGTTACCCGATATCGGTGAGAAGTCTCCAGGGTCGCATGCCGAGGAGGCCCGCAAGGTGCCCCTGCATCTGGACGCCGGACGGCAGCGGGCGCCACCATATGGTCACCTCGGCGATCTTGCCGTCCGAGTCGAGCTGGATGTAGTCCATCCCGTCGACCACGGTGTCTTCGATCTGCAGCCGGAAGTACGCGGCGTGGTGCGTCTCTCCGCTGAGGACCTCCTTGTAGGTGAGGTCGGACGCCATCGCGCCGACCCCTCGGATGGCTTCCAGAACTGCCGCGCGGCCAGTGAGTGGCTCATCGCCGAGCGGGCCGTAAAGCACCACGCCCTCGGCGAGGATTCCGGAAAGCGCGTCTTTGTCTGCGCCGCCGTGCATGCAGTCGACGAAGAATTCCACCGTGTCGCGGTGCGGGGCGAAGGAGGTCATCAGATCGCCGCGACGCCGCCATCGACGACCAATTCCACGCCGTTGATATAGCTCGAGTCATCGGAGGCGAGGAACAGTGCGACCGAAGCGATCTCGTCGGGGCTGCCCATCTTTCCCCGCGGGATCATTGCCTCGAATTGCGCCTTCGTCTCCGCATCGAACAACTGCTCCTGGATCGGAGTGGCGACCTGGCCGGGGGTCAGCACGTTCACCCGGATCCTGCGGTCCTTCAACTCGGACACCCACACCCGTGCGTAGGCGGGCAGTACGGCCTTGCTCGCTGCGTACACGCTCCACTCGGGGTAGCCCTTGAGCGATGCGTTCGACCCTGTCATGAAGATCGATCCGCCGTCGTTGAACAGCGGCAGTGCCTTCTGGACCGTGAACAGGGTGCCGCGCGCGTTCAGCGAGAAGGCGGCATCGAAGTGCTCCTCGGTGATCTCGCCGAGCCGGCTCTGCTCGCCCGTCCCGGCACTCGCCCACAAGACGTCGATCGCGCCCTTCTCCCGCTTGACTTCGTCGAACAGTCGGTCCAGATCACCGAGGTTGGCCGAATCGCCTTGCACGCCAGTCACGTTCCGGCCGATCAGCGCGACCGCCTCGTCCACCGCCTCCTGCCGTCGGCCCGTGACGAAGACGTGAGCTCCTTCGTCGACGAATAACTTCGCACCGGCCAGCGCCATACCGCTTGTCGCGCCGGTGATCACTGCGACCTTGCCATCGAGCTTTCCCACGGTTGCTCCTCCTTCGATGCCGCCGATGCTATGTACACCGATCTGCGTACTTAACGTATAGAGCGCTTACGTCGATTGCAAGCTATGTACACAGATCGGTACCCAACTGGGCTACGCTCGGTGCATGACAGAGTTGGAGAAGGGGCCCCGCGGCCTGCGCCGCGGCAGGGGCGCACGCGAGCGCATCCTCAGCGCCTCACAACAACTGTTCCGCGACCAAGGCATCAACAGCACCGGCCTGGACCAGCTCTGCGCGGTGGCCCAGGTGTCCAAGCGCACCTTCTACCAGCACTTCGCCAGCAAGGATGAGCTGATCGCCGAACACCTGCGCCGATTCGATCCCGACCTTCTTCCCGAAGTGTTCGACCGCACTGACCTGACCCCCCGCGAACGGCTCCTCGCCGCGTTCGACCTTCACGGGCCGCTGTGCCCGTTCATCGCGGCGGCCGTCGAAATCCACGACCCGGCCCACCCGGCTCGCGTGCACGCCAGCGACTACAAGAAAGCCTTTGCCGCGCGGCTAGTCGACACCGCGCGTGAGGCAGGCGCCACCAACCCCGAACAGCTCGGCGAACAACTGGCGCTGCTATTGGATGGCGCTTCGGCCCGCAACCGAGTCCTCAACTCCGACACCTTCGCTACCGCCGCCGCTATCGCAGTCGTCCTCATCGACAGCGCCCTTCCCGCGGCAGGGGCGCCATCCAATTGACATGTGCGTCGAAAAACAAAGCGCGCATTCGGCTTTCGCGGACCGCACCACGTCATAGGATCTGCCGTGCGGAGGCGGCACACGCTGCCACTCGTTCGGAGGAGCATTGTATGGACTCTTTGACGGCGTCGGGGTTGTGCAAGAAGCTGTTGACAACCGCTGCGGCGGGGGTGATCGCCGGGATGGCCCTGATGGGTGCAACCGTCTCGGCGAACGCGACGCCCGATGATCCGGGATGCGACGTGTTTGGGTGGCGGCATCCGATGTGCGCCGGCGGCGCCTGGGATGAGTCGCCTTCCCACGAATGGGGTCCGGCGAACACTGGAATCAACCCGCTGCCGGGCGGCGGCGGGCAGATGGTGCCCAATACCGACGGTGGGCTCAGCCTGCCCGGCACACCCGGAGCCATCTAGAACGCGAGTCCCCCGTCAGGCACCCAGCCTGACGGACGAGTGGACATCGGCAATGCCACTTCGTAGCCTGTCCGGGACGCACGTGCCGGACCAGATCGGTCCCCAACGCGAAGGATCGTGACAAGCCGAATGACCCGGGTGCGCCGTTCACTTCGGCGAACGGCATACGGCTCGGCAGCCGCGGCACTGGTGCTGGCGATGTCGATGAGCGGCGTGATGGCGGATCCGGCGGCTGACGCGATGTCCACCCTCAACGAGTTGTCCCGTCAGGCGGTGCAGACTCGCGAGGCCGTCACAACGGCCCAACGCGATGTCGACGCCAAACGTGCTGCCCAGACAGCTGCCGAAGAGCGCCATGGCGCTGACCTGACCGCCCTCGAGGTCGCGAACACCGAACTCGAGCCCTTTCAGGCCGCGGTCGACCGATTGGCTGCCATGACCTACATGGGTGGAGGCACCAATCAATTCGCGGCGATGCTGACCGCGACCTCGCCGCAGCAGCTGATCGACCAGCTGTCGCTCCAGCGGGTGGTAGCCGAGCAGATGGCCGACGAGTTGAAGGCCCTTCGCTCAGGGCGTGAGCGGGCGGCCGCCGCCGCCGCGGCGTCAGAGATGTCGGCCTCCGACTCCCGCGCCGCCGCCGAGCAGGCCTCCGCGGTGCGCGCAGACCTGCAGACCAAGTGGCGCGAACTAATGCGTCAGATCGCCGCCGCGGAGGCGCAGTACGCCGGGTTGACACCGCAACAGCAGGCGGTGGTTGACGCTGCCGCCGCACCTCCGACACCGGAGGCTGCGCCCCCGATCCCCGCCGACCTCGCGGCGGCCGTCGATATCCCGGAGGCGTTGCCCATCGGCGTCGCATCCGAGGCCGGGTTACAGCCCAACACGATCATGGCGGCCAGGGCCGTGAGCGCGAGGTTCCCCCAGATTGCCACCATCGACGGAGTTCGGCCGGACTCGAAACCGTGGCATCCGAGCGGTCTGGCGATCGACATCATGATTCCCAACCCCTCGAGCCCAGAGGGCATCGCGCTCGGAAACGAGATCCTCGCGTTTGCGATGTCCAACGCGGCCCGATTCGGGTTACAGGATGTGATCTGGCGTGGCACGTACTACACGCCGGGCGGTCCGGCTGGCTCGGGTTACGGCCACTACGACCACGTGCACATCACCACGACACCACGTCGCTAACCAGCGGGCGTTATCTCCCCGCCCGACCCCTTCACCGTCGACTTCGCCCGATTCTCGGCGCGCACCGACCTGCCGCTACGCACGAACCCGGTCGCAGAGATCGACACCGACAACAGGGCATCCTCGCCGGCCACGAATGGATGGAATCCCACACCGGCGCCGCCGCGGCCCTTCACTGGGATATCCGCGACTTCGGTTACCTTCCAGCCCTTTTCAGACCTCGACAGGATCGCCTCGCCGTTCGCACAGGTGACTGGCAACGCGGCGACGATCTCGTCACCGTCACCTGCCAGCTTCATGCCCGCCACTCCGTTGCCTGCCGCGCCCTGCGGATTCACCGCGGCGGGATCGATACGGAGAATCTTCCCGCGCCGGGTCACCAGAGCCAGGTGGTTGCCATCGGCCAGCACCCCCGAACGCACCAGCCCGATGATGTCCGGAGCCACCGGGATGTCGCGGATCTTGTAGGGCAGACCGCTTCCCGTGGTGAACTTGATTCGCCCGTCGGACCACACCGCCCAACCCAGACCCGAGGTGAGCAGGTCTCCGTGGCTGTCGGAGAACACACCCCGATCGTCAAGCCGCCAGGACGCGTTGACTTTCCGCTCGCGCGGGCCGTCCTCGTCGGAGCCGGACGCCACGGGGGTGGCGTCGAAGTCCAGCACGGTGCGCCGGTCGAACTCGGGGCCTTTGAACAGTTTGGCGGTCTCCACGAGCTCCTGGTCGATCACCTTCCGGCGGGCTTCGGGGTTGGACACCAGCTCGGTGAGCGCCGTGAACTCGGCGTCCAGCTTCTCCGCTTCGGCCTGCAATTCGATCACGTCGAGCTTGGTCAGACGCCGAAGCTGAAGTCCTAGAACATAATTCGCCTGTTCCTCATCGATCTTGAACCGGTCTTGCAGCCCCTGGCGTGCGTCGTCGACGGTCTCGGAGCCGCGGATGACCGCCACCGCTGCGTCGATGTCCAGGTGAATGGTCATCAGACCGGCCACCAAGTGACGCCGCGCTGCGACCTTCTCGAGGCGGTACTCACTGCGCCGCAACACCACCGAATCGCGCAGGTGCAGGAACGCGCCGATCAACTCCCGCACCGTCCACCAGCGGGGCACCCGATCCTCGTCGAGCGCGACCAGGCTGGCGGCGAACGTCGATTCCAGTGGAGTCAGGGCGAGCAGCTGGTCGCGGATCGTCTCGGCGCTGTGTCCGCGCTTGGCAGTGACCACGATGCGCAGCCCGTTACGCCGGTCGGTCAGATCGGACATATCGGCCACCCCCGACATTTCGCCGGATTCTACGAGCGCCCGGATCCTTTCCTGCACAGTCGAACTGGCGACACCCGGCGGGAGCTCGGTCACGATGACGTTCTTCCCGTCCACCGACACCGTGCCGCGTACCGTAAACAGCCCCCGCCCGGTGGTCATGTACTCGCGCAGTCCGGTCGCGCCGACAACCGTGGCACCGCATCCCCAGTCGGGCCCTGGAATGAGCTTCATCAACGTGTCGTCAGTCGTGTTCGGCCTGGCCAGCAGCGCTCGGCAGGCCGCCATGATCTCGCGGGGATTGTGCGCGGGCACCTTGGTGGCCCAGCCTTCGGCGATGCCCACGGCGCCGTTGCACAGCAGCACCGGCCACTGCGCCGGCAGCATCGTCGGCTCGGTCCATTCACCGTCGAACGTCTGCACCATCGGTACGGCGTGATCGTCGAGCTCGGCGGTCAGCGCGGCACCGGGTGCCGACAACCGCATCTCGGTGTAGCGGTCGGCCGCGGGGATGTCGCCTTGGATGCGGGGAAAGGCCCCTTGTCCGTCAATGACTTTCACACGCTGGAATTCGGCGGCCATCAGCGCCGCGGCTCCGTACATCGACGCGCCGCCGTGGGGATGCAGGTTGCCTGTCACGGCCGAGCAGACCTTCGAGGACTTCTGCGGCTTGTTGCCGGGCAGCAGTCGGGAATCGTGCATCTGGTAGAGCAGACGGCGCTGGCCCGGCTTGAGCCCGTCGAACGCGGAGGGGATGGCGCGGTCGCTGACGCTGTAGAGCGCGAAGGTCAGCTGATACCGGTTCCAGTAGTCGTCGGCGCTCTGGTCGAGCACCAGGTCGGGGTTCTGGTCGATGACGGAGGTCACGAAGTTCTCCTAGCTGAGGTCGAGAGCGAGGGTGTCGACACGGGAGGCGATATCCGCCATCCACGAGCGCCTGCCCTCCGGTGGCCCACCGAACAGAGTGTGATGCAGCTTCGATTCACCGTCATCGAGGTGCACGCGAATCACGGTGCGCCGCTGCGGATCCAGCACGGTGTTCCAGAAATCGTCGGCGTCCATCTCGCCGAGTCCCTTGTTGCGCTGTACTTCCACCCTCCGCTTGGAGGCGGCTTTCATCTGAGTCACGGCGGCGTCGCGCTCGGACTCGTCCTGGCAGTACACGCGCTGAGTCCCGTCCTTGACGACGAAAAGTGGTGGCAGCGTCACGTAGACCATCCCGGCTTCGACGAGTGGCCGGTAGAAGTCCAGGAACATCGAGATGAGGCTCGAGTTGATGTTGCCGCCGTCGGGGTCGGCGTCGGAGGCGAACAGGATCCGGTCGTATCGGCACGATTCGGGGTCGCAGTGGTCACGCACCCCGCAGCCCAGGATGCGTTCGATCGAGTCGAACTCGTCCTTGATCCGTGCCTTGCTCACAGTGAACCCGTACACGTTCGGCGGCTTGCCCTTCAGCGGGAACGCCGCCTGGAAGGTGGCGTCCCTGGCCGCCTTGATCGTGCCCAGTGCAGAATCGCCCTCACACAGGAACAGTTCGGCACCCGACCCACGACCGGTCTCCTTGCTGGGCAACAGCTTCGGCGGGAGCGACAGATTCGTACCCAGCCCCTTGGCCTTCGACGCCGCCCTGGACCGGGCCTTCGCGCCCTCGGCGCTACGCCGAGCCCTGGCGGACTCGAGGGCCAGCTTGGTCCACAGCGTCACGGTATCGCCGTTGCCGGGGTTGGCGGCCCAGATGTTGACGCCGCGGGCCACGTCGGGGGCCATCGCCACGTTCAGTGACCGCGACGACACCGCAGTCTTGGCTTGGGAATCCCACGACACGTCGGGCGCGCGGGTATCGACGGCCAGTGCGGTGACCGCGGCGAAGTCCTGCGGTTCCGGGCCTTCCTCGCCCTTGGCCAGTCCCAGGTCTCGGATCCGGGAAGCCCGTTCCGCCAGGGCCTCCGACAGCCCCTTCACCGCGGCGGTCAGGTGGGATCCGCCGCCGGGGGTGCGGACGGTGTTGCAGAACGCGGCCACGGTGGCCGGTTCAGCGGGTCCGGCGGTCAACGACCACCGGAACGGCGT
This sequence comes from Mycobacterium sp. RTGN4, assembly GCF_033804635.1. Lineage (NCBI taxonomy): Bacteria > Bacillati > Actinomycetota > Actinomycetes > Mycobacteriales > Mycobacteriaceae > Mycobacterium > Mycobacterium sp. RTGN4. The sequence goes on from NZ_JAPZLB010000002.1 coordinate 121,217, forward strand.
CGGGCCGCGGCCGGTGGTGTACTCCCCACGACCCTCCACGACAGCCCGCACACCGGGGGCGGGAGTGCCCGCGGCGGCGCACATGAGGTCGAGCAGCGTGTCGGTGCCCCACGGGCCGCTGAACGGTTCGAGCAACTCGGGCCGGATGTCCTCGCCGGGCCAGCCTTCGTCGACGACGACGAGGTGCACCCCGGGTGACATCCGCGCAGCGGCGTGCGCTCGCAGCAGCACTTCGTTGATGTCGACGGTCGAGTCCGGCACGACGATCGGGTCGAACAGGATGCGCACCGTGGTGCCGTGCGCGTCGGGCTTGCGGTTGCCGGTGCCACGTAACTTCTGTGTGTCGGCGCGGGTGAACGGAGCGTCCGGATCGAAGTCCTTGCCCTCGAACACACCGGGGTAGCCGCCGCCGAAACTCTGCAGGTAGGTCTTTCCGGCTCGGCGCACCGCCACGTCGGTACGTGCCGAGATGAACACTGCTGCCGCGGCACCGATTCCGTTCAGTCCGGCACCCGTGCTGGCGGCGTCGGTATGCGCGGAGAACTTGCCGCCGGCGCGTGCGGTGCCGAGCGTCTTGACGATGCCGTTCTTCCCGTTCACCGGATCCGAGTCGACGGGCAGGCCCCGGCCGTCGTCGGCGACGCTGACAGATCCGTCGACGTGCAGGGTGATCGTCACCGCGGCACCGCCGTGGCTGGGGTCGGCGACCTCCTCGATCGCGTTGTCCACCAGCTCCCGCAGCGCGGTGTTGAGCACGTCCAGACCGAGATTCACCGCAGGCCGCAGGCGAGTGTGCTGGACATCGTCGAGCTCGGTGATGTCGGCGGCGGTGTAACTCACTGCAGATCCCTTCATCAGGTGGGACATGGACGCGTCCATTCTCCCCCGGGGCCCCGACACCGGGCGTCGTCGTGTGCCCCCGTGTCGGCGCGATTTTGCTCTCAGTTCATGGCGTGTGCGGTCGCGATGTCCGAATGGAGCTCGGATACCGGCCACCTGCGCCTCGCGCGCGACACGTCTGCCAACTTTTGCTTCTCGAAACATGTAGCCGCAGCGCGTTGATTTCGCTCAAGGACTTGACAGATGCTTGCTCCGGGCTCGTGCACCAGGACTTCAGTCCGGTCACGCGCGCTCACATACGCCTGCCCAGTCCAGAAGCGTTCGGTGACAACGTTTATAGCGTCGCCAGCGGACCGTGTAACCGTTAGATGAAAGGCGGTTCCGTGGCCAAGTTCTCCTACACACCGACCAGGCTCGGAAAGTTGTATCAGGGCAACCCACTTCCCGTGGTCGTCGAGGCCACCACCTACTACCCCGCGGGCGCGGTGACGTTCGGTGTCGAAGGCAGGGCTCTGTTCGAGGACGGCAGCGATGCGCCGTGGGCCGGCGGGCCGAGCTGTTTCGGTTCGCCGGTGCGACCGCACTTGCCGATGAGATCGACCCCGGTGTGATCGACTCGGTCATCGTCGACGTCGAAGCCCACCTGCGCAGCCGCGAGCTCCAGCTCGCGAAGTAGCAGAACGGATGTGGACACCAAGTTTGAGGATCGAATCCAGCGGCGTTTAGATCTTGCCGCCCGGGAACATCGTCTTGACGGCCTGAGTGACGGTCTCGCGGGCTGCGGCGGCGTCGTCGGGTTCTAGCGAGCTGATCGCCATCACGTAGCGGCGTTCGGGTCCGATCACGCCGGTGGACACGTGCAACTGGTTGGCGCCGTTCCAGCAGCAGAACCAGCCCTGCTTGACTGCAACAGGCTCGGCGTAGAGCCCCTCGGGGATGCCGAACCGCTGCGGATACCCGTCGGTTCCCGTCGGTGTGGATTGCGCGAGGTTGCCGATGATGACGTTGGCCTGTTCGGGTGGCAGCCCGCCGCTTCCGTTCAGCAGCATGTCGTAGTAATGAACCAGATCGCTTGCGGTACTTGTGGTCACGTCCCAATGCCCGTTGGACGGTGCCGTCGTGCCCGGCAACCCGTACCGCGCCTTGACGCGCGCGATGACGGCGTTACCGCCGCTCCGGTCCCAGAAATTCTGGGCCGCGCCGTCGTCGGAGGAGCGCAGCATGATGTCGAGTGACTGGCGGTCGGCAGCGGAGAGTTTGGTCTTGCCCTGGGACTCCTGCAGCAGCAGGTCGTCGGCGATGAACAGCTTCACCACGGACGCGATCGGGAAGGGCTTGTTGTCCCCGTTGGAGACGAGCTGGCCGGTGTTGCGGTCCAGCACCACGGTCTCGATGTCGGCCCCAGACTTCGCCGCGTCGGCGGTAGCTTGACGGACGCGCGCGTCGAGGCCGTCGAACGACGCCGCCGACTGGCCGGGTGGCGCTTCGGGCAGCGCAGGAAGCGAGGCCTCCGGGGCGCTGACCGTTGCTTGCGGGGTGTTCTCCGCGGCCGGCGGGCTACCCCCGGCCTGGGCCTCACAACCGCTTACGACCAGCGCCACACAGACGATCGCCATTCCCGCCATTGCCTGATTCGACAGCCACCGACGCATAAATTTCCTCCGAGCAGGTCCTGAACCAGGGGAGCAGGGTCAACGCTGCGCCCATCGGTTACCTAGCCTAATCGGCCACCCCAGTCGGTGTGGGGGTGAGGCCGAAGGAACCTACTCACGCCGTGCGCGCGCTCCATTCGGACGTTCGCTCGGGCGTCGCCTCGGCGAGCGCCTTTAGGGTGTCGTCCGAGTCGAAATCCTTGCCGTACACCGGCGTTCCTGGCTGCTGGCGCCACGATTCGGAAATCGGACCGGCATCGACGGGCTCGAATCCGAGTTGTTCGACGATGCCGTGGACCAGTTCACGGCCCGGTCCGTCCTCGCCGGCGATCGGCAGCGCGATGCGGTTCGGTGTGCCGTTCGGCGTCCCCTTCTCGAGCAGATGCTTCCACCAGATCCCGTTGAACACCTTGTACACCGGTGCACCGATCTGCTCGGCGACCCACGCACTCTCGAGCTGACCGTCCTCGATCCCCGCGATCTCACCGTCACGCTGCTGGGGGTAGTAGTTGTTCGTCTCGATGACGGGGGCACCTGGCTTGCGGGCATCGACGATTCCGTCGGCGAGGTCGGGGACGTTCTTCTGCGGAATGCTCACGACGACGAGGTCGGCATCAGCCGCGGCGTCCGTGGCCCACACCGCCGTCGCACCCGTTTCATTCGCGAGGTCTGCAAGTGTTTCAGGAGAACGCGAGTTCGACACGCTGACTTCGTGTCCAAGTTCGCGGAACCGACGCACCAGCGTGCCGCCAATCTGACCTGCCCCGATGATTCCGATTCTCATGCATTGCCTCCGTATGGTGTTTCCATCTCCGAGGAGCAACCTCCGACATCCGGGGCGCTATTCCGCCCCGGTACGGACAAAAGAGCGCTCGACGGTCTAGAGCGCTATGTTCACCGGTAGTGACCAGCGGCAAAGTGATTGTCGCAGTTGGTCCTTGACTACTCAGACATGCAGGGTGGGGCAGTAGATGAGCTCCTGGATATTGCCGTCGAGCGTGCGGCTCTCGATCATCTCGAGGTCGAAGTCGGCCGCACCCTGAAAGATCGGATCATCACCGGTCTGACCGGTGATGACGGGAAAGAGTGTCACCTGCACGCGGTCGACCAAGCCGGCGGCCATCAGTGCCCGGTTCATCGACAGGATGCCGTGCGAGCGCAACGGGACTTCGGACTCCTTTTTGAGGCAGGCGACGACGTCGACGGCATCACCGCTCACGACGGTTGCGTCGGGCCAGTCGAGAGGTCCATCCAGGGTGGTCGACACCACCGTCGCCGGTAGGTTCCTCATCCGGGTGACCCATGGGTCACGCACCGAGTCGTCGGTGTTCGAGGCGATCATCTGCGCGAATGCCTGATATGTGTTGCGCCCAAACACCATCCGCTGTTCCTCCTCGTATAAGGCGAGGCGGTGGCTGAGCAGTTCCGGGCCTTGCTTACCCCAGTAACCGCCCCAGTCGCCGCTGCTGACGCCGCCGAAGCCGTCGAGGCTGGAAAAGGCGTCGAACGTGTAAGTGGCGGCCATCATGCTCTCCTCGAATGTGGGTCATGGGTATGTGAATGCAGACGGGAAAGGGCGGCGAAATTCATCGCCGTGTCCGACCATGCGCTAACGCTGCGGCTGTGACCGTCGATAACAGAGGCATGACTCCGCTCCGTGTCGCCTGCGCGCTCGCCGTCGCGGTGACTGTGCCTTGGTTGTGGGTAGCAACGGCCCACGCCGATGCCTTCGCGCAACTCGGTCGAGTTCCGGTGGTGGCGTCCCCGACGTGTGCCGGTAGCGTCAGCGCCGAGGCTCAGGTGACGCCAGTGCAGGTCGACGACCGTCTCGAGAACGGTGTTCGCGTCGCGATTCACTACGACGCCGGCATCTACGACGGTTCCTGTGCGCTTACCGTGACCGCCGCCTGGGCGAATCTCGACACTGGCGCCTCTGGAAGCAGGGACATCACCGCGGTATCGACGATCGATGGGCACTACGGATTCATCGGTTACGCCAACACGACGTTCGAAACGGGTAGCGGCACGGTGGTCATCACGCTGAGTTCGCATCCGGGTGCCGAACTTCGAATCACGGCGTGAGGTCTGCTGGCCCGGATCACGATGAGGACGGGCTCACCCAGCTGGATGCCAACCCTGCATCGCCGCGTCCATCTGCTCGTCCTCCAATGCGTTGACGGTGAGCCGCTTTTGGTGCTCGCAGTACCGCATCCCATCGAGTAGCAGCGCGACGTATCGTCGCCATAGATCGGACTCGACGTGGCCTGCCCATTCGCTCACGGTGCCGGCCAGCAGGCCCACGATCGGCATGTCCGTCGGCGCGACGTCGGGTCGTAGATACCCGTCGGCGCGCGCTCGCTCGACGAGTTTCGAGACCAGCGGGTCGAGTCGCAGTCGTGCGCAGTCGACGCGGTATCCGCCGTAGGCCTTGCTGTAACACATCTCGCGTAGGCCGCGATCGGTCGCGGTCAGTTCGCAGAGCTGCTCGACGAACCACACGAAGCCGTCCCAGGAATTCTCATGCTGCAGGGCGGACTCCGCGAGTCCGACAATTTGGTCGATGCCGTCCTCGAAGATCGCCTCGAGGAGTTCCTCCTTGGTGGCGAACCTCCGGTAAACCGTTCCCACCCCGACGTTCGCGTGGTGGGCCACGTCGTTGAGCGTGGCCTCAAGCCCCTTGGCCGCGAACAACTCCCGCGCAGCCTCGAGTACGCGCTGCCGATTGCGCTCGGCGTCCTTGCGCAGCGCGCGGCGCGGCTCGTCCTCGACACTCACGAAATGCAGTGTAAGTGATCCGCGTCATAAGTGGATTGACCTTATCCGCTTCAGTCCTTTAGGTTGGCTACTCAGACCGGCCCGATCCGGCCGTTCGTGGTTCCATGTGGAAAGGCTCGACTTTGACCGCCGCCCTCGACCACTTGCGTACGTGCACCCGATCGCTGTCGTATCAACGCATTTCGACGTCGAGGCCACCGTGCTGATCTCGGTAGTCAAGCGCGTGTGGTTGCCCGTGCTCATCGTGGCGGCGGTGGTCGTCGGCGCCGTCAGCGTGTCCCACCTGCGGTCGGTATTCGGTTCCGATGGGGCCATGGTGACACCAATCGGCTCGGATACCGCGGACAAGTTCAACCCCAAGGTCGTCGTCTACGAGGTCTTCGGATCGGGCTCTGCCGCCATCATCAACTACACCGACCTCAAGGGCCTGCCGCAGCGCACCGGGGAAGTGCCGCTGCCGTGGTCCTTACGACTCGAGACCACAGTGCCGTCGGTCATGCCCAACCTGCTCGCTCAGAGCGACGGCCAATCCATCAGCTGCCGCGTCACCGTCGATGACGAGGTCAAGGACGAAAGGACGGCTCAGGGCGTGCATCCCGCGACGTACTGCTTGGTGAAGGCCGCATGAGTACCTCTCTCGACGACGCCCCTACCGACGCCATTCCGCCTGCCCGCCATGCCGCGCGTCCCCGGCTGCCGCGGTTCATCCGTACCTTCGCCATCCCGATCGTGTTGCTGTGGATCGCGATCGTCGCGATCCTCAACACCACGGTGCCGCAGCTTGAAGAAGTCGGAAAACTGCGCGCCGTTTCGATGAGCCCCAACGACGCGCCCGCGCTGATCGCGACCAAGCGCGTCGGCGAGGTGTTCGGTGAATACAACACCAGTAGTTCGGTGATGATCGTCCTCGAAGGCGACAATCCGCTGGGCGCCGACTCACACGCCTTCTACGACGACATGGTGCGGCAACTGCGCGCCGACACCACACACGTGCAGCACGTCCAGGACTTCTGGGGCGACACGTTGACCGCGGCCGGCGCCCAGAGCATCGACGGCAAGGCCGCCTACGTGCAGGTGTACATCGCCGGCGACCAGGGCGAGACCATCGCCAACGAGTCGGTGGAGTCCGTTCGCCACATCGTCGGCGGCATCAAGGCACCGCCCGGTGTGAAGGCGTACGTCACGGGTCCGGCGGCGACGACGACGGATCAGAACGTCGTCGGCGACGCGAGCATGAAGATGATCGAGGGGCTGACGTTCGGCGTCATCACGATCATGCTGCTACTCGTCTACAGGTCAGTCGTCACGGTGGCGATCACGCTCTCCATGGTGGTGGTCGGCCTGCTCTCGGCGCGCGGAATCGTCGCCTTCCTCGGCTATCACGACGTCTTCGGGCTCACCACCTTCTCGACCAACATGCTGGTGACGCTCGCGATCGCCGCCGCCACCGACTACGCGATCTTCCTGATCGGTCGATATCAGGAAGCGCGAAGATCAGGCGAAGACCGAGAATCGGCCTACTACACGATGTTTCACGGCACGGCGCACGTCGTGCTGGCGTCGGGCATGACCATCGCCGGGGCGACGCTCTGTCTGCACTTCACCCGGCTCCCGTACTTCCAGACGATGGGTATCCCGCTGTCCGTCGGCATGACGATCGTGGTCGCCGCAGCACTCACGCTCGGACCCGCGCTCATCTCGCTCGTCACCCGCTTCGGCCGGGTGTTGGAGCCCAAGCGGATGCAGCGGTCCCGCGGCTGGCGTCGCGTCGGCGCCGCCACCGTGCGCTGGCCCGGCGCGGTGCTCAGCATGGCAGTCGTGTTGGCCCTCGTCGGCCTGTTGACACTGCCCGGCTATCACACCACCTACAACGACCGCATCTTCCTGCCCGACGATGTAGCCGCGAACGTCGGCATGGCGGCCGCCGACCGGCACTTCTCCGACGCCAAGATGAATCCCGAACTGGTGATGGTGGAGGCCGATCACGATCTGCGCAATCCCGCGGACTTCTTGGTGATCGACAAGATCGCCAAGGCGATGGTGCGGGTGCACGGGATCGCGCAAGTGCAGACGATCACGCGGCCCGACGGCAAACCGGTGGAGCATGCATCCCTTGCCTACACGATGAGCCAAAGCGGCACAGGCCAACTCCTGAACAACGACTACCAGCAGACGGTGCTCGCGAACACGCTCAAGCAGGCCGACGAGATGCAGGTGACCATCGACTCGATGACGAAGATGCAGGGCATCACCCTGCAGATGGCCGACGTGACGCGACGGATGGCCGACAAGTTCAAGAACACTTCGACCGACACCAACGAGATCCGTAATCACCTCGCCGACTTCGACGACTTCTTCCGGCCGATACGCAGCTACTTCTATTGGGAGCCGCACTGTTTCGACATCCCGGTCTGCTGGTCGCTGCGGTCGATCTTCGACACTCTCGACGGAATCAGCACGCTGTCCGACGACTTCCAGGATCTGGTGCCCGACATCGAAAATCTGGCCCAACTCACACCGCAACTGGCGGCGCTGATGCCGGCGATGATCCAGACGATGAAGAACCAGAAGCAGTACTTGCTCAACCAGCACCAGGCGCAGAAGGCTCAGCAGGACCAGAACATGGCCATGCAAGAGGACTCCACCGCGATGGGTCAGGCGTTCGACGCCGCCAGAAACGACGACAACTTCTATCTGCCGCCGGAAGCGTTCGAGACGGCCGACTTCCAGCGGGGCATCAAGTTGTTCCTCTCGCCCGACGGTCACGCCGTCAGGTTCACCGTCTTCCATCAAGGTGATCCGTTGAGCGAGGAGGGCACCTCGCACATCGAGCCGCTTCGCATCGCCGCCGCGGACGCCATCAAGGGCACACCGCTGGAGGGTTCGACGGTCTACGTCGGCGGCAGCGCGGCCATGTACAAGGACATGCAACAAGGTGCCGACTACGACCTGCTCATCGCAGCGGTCGCCGCGCTGATCCTGATCTTCCTCATCATGGTCTTGCTGACCAGGGCCGTGGTTGCCTCGGTGGTCATCGTCGGGACGGTGGTGCTGAGTCTTGGTGCATCCTTTGGCCTTTCGGTTCTGATCTGGCAGCACCTCATCGGTATCCCGCTGCACTGGATGGTGTTGCCGATGTCGGTCATCGTGCTGCTCGCGGTCGGTGCGGACTACAACCTCCTGTTGGTCTCCCGGATGAAGGAGGAGATTCACGCCGGGTTGCACACGGGCATCATTCGGTCCATGGCAGGCACGGGTTCGGTGGTGACGTCCGCGGGCTTGGTGTTCGCCTTCACGATGGCGGCGATGGCGGTCAGCGACCTGATCGTGATTGGCCAGGTCGGCACCACCATTGGGCTCGGTCTGCTCTTCGACACGCTCGTGGTGCGCTCACTCATGACGCCGTCCCTGGCAGCACTGCTCGGACGTTGGTTCTGGTGGCCGCTGCGCGTACGCCAACGCCCGGTGCCACAACCTTGGCCCAGCCGCGTTCCGGTCTCCGTACCACCTGGTGCGACGACGTAAGAGCCAGACGCCGCAGCGTGATTCGTGACCGAGCTGCTGCGCAGCGTCAGGAATGCGTTGCGAAAAGCAGTACTAGCTCACCGACGGCAAGAAGGCCCAACACGGCCGCTGGCGCGACGTTCTTGGTGTCTTTGACGCGAAGATGAGAGATCACGGCGCCGGCGAAGTAGAGGACGACTCCGACGGCGGCAGCGACACCGACCGGCCACCAGAAGAACCCGGCGATCAAGCCGACGGCGCCAGCGATCTCAGCCGCCGCCAACAGTGGAAGCGCGCTCTCGGGGACTCCCACCGTGGACATCGTGTCGAGGATCTGAGCGGATTTGGCGAGTTTGGCGCCGGCAGAACCGAGGAGCACGATCGCAAGCAGGACGGTAAGGACGATGAGTGCAATGTGCATGAGATTTCCGATCGTTAGGTGTGGTTCAGCAGACGCAAGATACTCGAATCAATAGACAAGGACATCAACTCGTTTGTTGCATAGGTGAATTGACGAATCCGGCTTCGCGGCCGGTAATGAAGCCTCCAAAACTGGTTCCCCTGGGTCGATCCCGATCACGGGTGTGTCGGCACCGCGTCGTGGAGGTCAGGGTGTGGGCGAAACAAGCTGCAATCCGGGTCTGGTTGACCAGGATTGGATCGGCGACGCAGCCCGCGAGATATAAACGGACTGTAGTCCTGTTAGGTCGCATTGTCGACCTGCCTTGGAAGCGATCAGCTATGGCGCGGCTACCCCATGCGGCCCGACCTAGCTCAGATTGGTGCGCACCGTCAGTGCCGAGCTTCGATGACGACGGTGGGAGTCGTCGGTAGTGGGTTCGGTGCACCCGAGTTTCATTCTGCATCAACCCATTTGTGTGTCGATGCCACGCCAGCGGTGGCCCAGTCCGGGCCGACTTAGTTGTTGGCTGGTGGTGGTTGTGGTTGGAATGGGTCGTACCACCACCAGTCGGCGCGTTCGCCGGTCGGCCCGGGGCAGGGTGGGACTGCGGGTGGCGGTGTCGTGGGTGGGCGGGCCAACGAACCCGGGTGCAGAACTCGGCCTTCGCTATCGGTGACGACGAGGTGTTGGGCGGGTCCGGTGATGGTGATGACACCCCGGTGATGGGCCCGGTGGTGATACGGGCAGACCAGCACCAGGTTGTCCAGTTCGGTGGGGCCGCCGTCTTCCCAGTGCCGGATGTGATGGCCATGCAAACCGCGGGTGGCCCCGCACCCGGGTACCACGCAGCAGCGGTCGCGGTGCTCGAGCGCGCGACGCAGTCGGCGGTTGATCAGTCGGGTTTCGCGCCCGGATCCGATGACCTGACCGTGGCGTTGGAACCAGACCTCGCCGGTGGCATCACAGGTCAGGTACTGGCGGTCGTCGTCGGAGAGCAGCGGGCCCAGATGCAGTGCCCCGAGGTGGGCGTCGAGGTCGACGTGCACGATGACGGTGGTGCGCTGCCCGTGCGGGCGGCGGGTGACCTCGGTGTCCCAGCCGGCCTCGATCAGACTCATGAACCCGTCGATGGCGCCCGGCAGCGGTGGGGTCTGCTCGGAGGCGCCGTCGGCGTGGTCGCGTTTCCACGCGGTGACCAGCTTGTCCTGGTGTGATTGCAGGGCGGCGTCGAAGGTGGCCGCTTCGTGGTGGGGCAGGGTGATCCGCCAGGTGGCCGACTGCTCGTCGCTGGTCTTGGTGATCGAGCGCAGCGGCTCCGGCCGGGGATCGGGGTCGGGTCGGGGTTCGAGCTTGATCGCGGTGCGCAGTTGGCTGACCGTGGCGACCGCGGCCAGTTCCGCGTAGTGCTCGTCGGATCCGTCGGCGGCGCGCTCGGCGATGACACCGACCTGATCCAGTGACAGGCGGCCCTCCCGCAGGCCCTGGGCGCACTGGGGGAACTCCTGCAGCCGGTGTGCCACGGTGGCGATGGTGTGGGCGTTGTTCGGTGACACCCCGGTCTTCCAGGCCACCAGTGCTGCCACCGACCGCGCGCCGGTGGCACCAGCCAACTCGTCGCGGTCGATCTCGGCCACGATGTCCACCACTCGGCCGTCGATCGCGTTGCGCTGACCGCTCAGCTCCGCCAACTCCTCGAACAACACCTCGAGACGCTCAACGGGGCTCAACCCAGGAGCGAAAGCGGCTGCCGTGGACGACATACCACCCATCAAAGCAAAGGGGTCCGACATTTCCGGGCCACCCGGCTCCCACCAGCCGTAGAAGCTATCAGCCCTTACACCGGTCACGGCTCGGCTACCCCATGCGACGACGCCGCCGCGTCCAGGTCAGGACGTAGCGGCGGCGTCGCCAACAGGCTCGCTCGCTACCCGTTCTTCGAGCCGAATCGCAAGCGCAGGGCGGACGCCAAGAAGAACAGTCCACCCCAACGCGTAACCGCAGATCTTTTGGAGCGACGGAACGGGATCGAGCGAGCCGAGGTAGAAGGACACGCCGGCGAGCACGGAGATCGAGCCGCTCAGGATCATCGGCCAGTGACCGGCAACGTTGCGACGGCCCACGCCGACGACGAGATGGACGGCGCCCGACGCCACGGCCCACACGCCCCAGACACGCAGGACTGCTGGAATGCCGTCTGCTGTTCGCCACTTCGTCGTGCTGCGCGATGGCGCGATGGCGGCAGGGTGTCTTGGCGAAGCAGACGCGGCATGTGAAACCTTCCTCCGCGGGGTCGAAGGTCTTCTGGTGCGTGGGCTCGATGACTCCATTGTTGGGACACACCAGTAACTTTCGAATGCGCCCTCCGGGCGCGGTCACGCCGTAGGGTCCGGATGGGATGCGCTCGCAGCGGGTACGCGCGCACCTCAGCCGGACCGACCACGGAGGCGTCATGTCGCTGATCGCGCTCGAGGAACACTACGCATGGGATCCGGCGAGTGCGGGCAACACCGTCGCCACCTGGCTGCGATCCAACAACCGTGTCGCCTACGACCGGTTGTACGACAGGGGCCCGCTTCGGCTCGAGCAGATGGACGCGGCCGGGATCGACTTCCAGATCCTGTCGCTGTTCGATCCCGGCGTCCAGGAGAAGCCGGACGTCGCGCAGGCTACCGCCCTCGCCCGCCGCGCCAACGATGACCTGGCCGAAACGGTGCGCGCCAACCCGAATCGATTCGGCGGCTTCGCCACCTTGGCGACGCAGGATCCGGACGCCGCGGCGGCCGAATTAGGGCGTGCAGTAACGGAACTGGGACTCGTCGGCGGCCTGATCAACGGGCACTCTCAAGGCCGGTACCTCGACGACCCGGCGTACGAGCCGCTGTTCGCGATCGCCGAGGCGACGGGTGCGCCGATCTATCTGCATCCCACGACGCCGCATCCGGCGGTGATGGAGGCGTGGTTCGCTCCGTACGTTGAGGACGGATTGCACCTCGCGTCATGGGGGTTCGCCGCCGAAGCCGGGACGCACGTGTTGCGGCTCATCTACTCCGGCTTGTTCGACAAGTTCCCCCGGTTGCAGATGATCATCGGCCACCTCGGCGAGATGTTGCCGTTCGCGGCCTACCGGATCGATCGCTACTACGGGCTCGGGGGCGACGGCGGTTCGAGCAGAGGGCTGAAGCGGCTGCCGTCGGAATACCTCCGGAACAACTTCCACGTCACGACGAGCGGCAACTTCTGCCCGCCGGCCTTCGCGTGCACGCTCGAGGTGATGGGCGCCGACCGCGTGATGTTCTCCGTCGACTACCCCATGGACGACAATGCGACGGGCGCCGAGTTCATGGCGTCATATCCAATGGACGACGCGACCCGCCGGAAGGTCGGCTTCGAGAACGCTGTTCGGCTCTTCGGTGAACGGATCCCGAATTCGATTGGGGCGTAACGGGGGTTCAGAGTGCGAAGACCTGGCCGTCGCGGGCAACCGTGACCTTCCCCGAGTAGTGCTTGCCGATGGCGTTCTGCCATTCGGAGTCGGGCAGATCGGTCGGCGAGTAATGGCTCAGGATCACGTGCTTGGCGCCCGCCGCCGCGGCGACTTCACCGACCTGCTCGGCCGACGTGTGCGAGTTCACCAGATAGTTCGGTGGGAACCTGTTGCCGTAGTAGGCGTCATCGAGGCTGAACTGCGCCTCGTGCACCAGGATGTCGGTGTCCTTCGCGAGGGCGATGAGGTTGTCGGACTTCGTCGTATCGCCCGAGAACGTCACCGAGACTCCGGACTTCTTCAGGTCGAACCGGAAACCGAACGCCGGGTACACGTCGTAGTGGGACACCAGCGTCGCCGTGACGGCGACGTTGTCGTCCGACGTCACGGGGAAGGGCACGGTCTTCGGTGCCCTGTCGAGGTAACTCGATCCCGGTGGCACCGCGAGCTCGACGACGTCGATCAACCCCTCGATGTCGTCAGTGCCCATGTCGCGGATGAAGATGTTGTTGGTGTACGCGAACGCCTGCTGCAGCGCCTCGGTGGTCGCGGCCAACCCTGGCGTCGGGTGTGCTGCGTCGATCGTGGCGGGATCCGCGCTTCCCACCCGGCTTGGTGGAAGCCCGCCCGCCGAACCCGGGCCGTAAACGGTGACCGGAGCCTTCCCCTTCGCGGCCGTGTAGCCGCCCGAGAGGAAGAAGCTCCAGTAGTCGACCATGTGGTCGGTGTGCAGGTGGGTGATGAACATGCTCTTCAGGTCGTCGAACGTGAAGCCCGCATTGGTGAACGCATTCAAAGAGCCCAAGCCGCAATCGATCTGGTAGAGGTCGGAGCCGATCTTCAGGGTGGAAGAGATTCCGGTCCGGTTTGGAACAGGTGGTGGACCGGCTTGCACACCCAGCGTGACCAAGGCGTTCTCGGGCAGGGCAGCAGGACCGCTCGGCGGTGTCGGTTCGGCCGAACCACATGCCGAGGCACTTAGCACGGCCCCGCCGACGGCCGCCGCCATCGAAGCCGTCAGCAGGGACCGTCGCGATATCGAGCCCTGTTCGACGGTGCCGTCACCGCAGCTGCAGCCCACGCTGTGAGGTTAGCTGGACAGGGGTACGAAGCGCTTGAGTTTGCCGCTGGCCGAGTTGCGGCCCAGGGTCTGGACCGACCGGATGCGAATCGACGGGTGGGCAACGCCATGGCGCTGCATCGCCTGGACCAAGGCGGGGACCATGTCTCGAACGCTCGCGTCCGCAACCGCCAGCACGTCCACACCGTGCTCGGTCTGCTGCACCTGGTACTCGAGGATGCGGGGATCCGTACCGAGCACGTGTCGGAAAGCGCTGGCGGGCACCGTGTGTGAGCCGTAGACGAAGTCGTCGTCACGACGACCGCTGATGTCGGCCACCCTGGCGAACGCGCTGCCGCAGACACACGGCTCGGACATCAGCGCGATCTCGTCGCCGAGGTCGTACCGGACGAAGGGGAACGTGCGGTTCGACAGGCCAGTGGCCAGCGTTCGCACCGCCGGTTCGTTGGGACCCACGGGTGCGCCGGCGTCGTCGACGCGTTCGAGGATCACCTCGTCCTCACAGATGTGCAGTCCCGATCCGTACCCGCAGCCGACCGCTTGCACACCGAGTTCCGTTGAGCCCCAGAGATTGTGCAGCGGCGCGTGCCAGGCCTCAATGATCGCGTCGCGGTCTTCTGGCAAGAGCGGTTCGGAGTTCGTGCTCACCCGGTGGGGTCGGATGCGGAGGTCGCCGGCCAACGACGCGCGGGCCAGTCGGCCGATGACGCTGGCATACCCGACGAGGTGGGTGGGAGCGTAAGTCTGGACCGCCGCGAGGACTTCGTCGAACGGTGCTCCGGCTTCGATGACGGCAGTGTCCATACCCGTGACTGTCGGCACGTCGAACAGCGGTGTGCTGGCGTGCGGTGGCCCACCAGCGGTGAGGACGGCCAGCCGCGCAGGCGGCGCCGAGTCGTCGCGTCGTTCGGCACGGGCCTGCATGCGCCATGCCAGGCACGCGGTGGTGACGAAGAACTGCCAATCCCAGACGTAGACCCCACGCACCCCGCTGGCGCCGCCGGAACTGAACACTTGCTGATCGTGTGGGGTATAGGAGAACCCCGTCTGCTCAGTGAGCACTAGTTCGGCAGCTTCGCGATTGAGATCGGGCGTCGTCACGATCGCATCCCACTCGCTTTGCGCCTCGGCCTTCGTCAGCATCGGAATCGACGCCAGGTCGGACGCCGTCACCGCCTCGAAGTCCACGCCACGCAGCCGATCGGCATAGAACGTCGAGCGCTCGCGGGCGTACGCAAGCACCGAGCGCAAGCGCTCGTCGCGGTGCTGGCGAATCTGCTGTGCCGACCAGTCGAGGCGCTTCACGTGATCGGTGAGTGCCGCTTGCACGGCATGGAGGTGCGCGGCGCGGATGCGTTGGTATGCCGACTGTTCCATCGCGGCTCCCTTCTCCGCCTGCCAGTGTGACCCAGCACGTGGCGAGCGCGCTGCTGCGCTGCTCAATTGGTGACGGCCGTCCGCGCGGTGCGCGACATCAGGTGCAGGTGGCGGGGGAGGTTGTCGAGGCACCACCGGCCGGTTTCGATCCACCCGCACACCTGCACGACATCGGAATCCGAGGTGATCGGTCCGATCCACAACGCCGGCCCCGCGGCGCGCCGGTCGACCGCGCAGGGCTGCAGAATCAGCACCGGCCCGGCGGCGCTGCGGTGGCTCGTGCACGCGAGCTTCCCGAGAAGGCACTCGGCGAGCACCAACATGCCATGGTCGCAGCGCCGCACGGTAGCCCGCACTCGCTCTAGGAGCACGGGGTCAGTGCTGGTGCGGCACCGCGCGCACAAAGCGACAGTGAACGGCAGGCCAGTGCCCCGGGGCGGGCATGGCGTCATCGCAGACCCTGCCCGGGGTAGGGCAGCAATGCCATTTCGCGGGCGTTCTTGATCGCCTGGGTGAGCTGGCGATGCTGTTGGACGGTCAGGCCAGTGACGCTGCGGGATCGGATCTTGCCCCGCTCGGAGATGAAGGTGCGCAGCGCCGCGGTGTCCTTAAGGTCGACCGCCGTCAGAGCCAACGCAGCGAGCTGATTCCTTCGCGTCTTGACCTCGGGCTCGCCCAACCGCCGCCGGCGGGGGATCTTGCCGGCCATTACCAGCTCGCCTTGCGGATGCCAGGCAGCTGCCCGTCGTGGGCCATCTCACGGACGCGGATGCGGGACAGTCCGAACTTGCGCAGGTGCCCGCGGGGGCGCCCGTCGACGGCGTCGCGGTTACGCAGCCGCACTGGGCTGGCGTCGCGGGGCTGACGGCTCAACTCGGCTTGCGCGGCAAGCTTTTGTTCGTGGCTGCTCGCCGGTGAGCTGATGATCGCCTTGAGTTCGGCGCGCCGGGGAGCGTAGCGGGCCACGATCGCGGCGCGCTGCTGATTCTTGACGATCTTGGATCTCTTGGCCATGGGTCGTCAGCGTTCCTCTCGGAATTCGACGTGGCGGCGGATCACCGGGTCGTACTTGGTGAGCGTCAGCCGATCGGGGTCGTTGCGGCGGTTCTTGCGGGTGACGTAGGTGTAGCCGGTGCCTGCGGTGGAGCGCAGCTTGACGATCGGTCGGATGTCGTTGCCCGCCATCAGAGTTTCACGCCCTCGCGTCGCAACCGGGCTACCACGGCTTCGATGCCGTCGCGGTCGATGACCTTGATTCCCTTGGCGGACACGTGCAACCGAATCCGTCGGCCCTGCGAGGGCAGGTAATAGGTCTTGGACTGGATGTTGGGGTTCCACCGGCGTCGCGTTCGGCGGTGCGAATGCGACACCTTGTTCCCGAAACCCGTTGTGCGGCCGGTGACTTGGCAGTGCGCCGACATGCTGACTCCTCCTCGCGTCCGTTGGCTTAATGAAAATCATTGTCGACAAGCGTCCTCGCAGACTGTACCGTCGAAGTCGCATTATTGAAAATCATTACCATTAAGGGCAGGTATGAGACGCACTCCGGTGATGCTGGTCGGCGGCCACGGTGACACCGACGCGGTGACGGGCGCGCTGTTGCGCGGCGCGGGCACGTTAGTGATTGAGCACCGTTTCGACGGTCATGTGGTGCACCGCAACATGATCACGCTGCAGCACGGGGTGGTGACTACCGCGCACACCGCATTGGAGTTGGCTCACGGGTGCGTCCCCTGCACGGTGCGCAACGACCTGCTGACGTTGCTGCGTAAATGTCACCGACGCGACGACGTGCACCGCATCGTGGTTCACCTGGCGCCGTGGCTGGAGCCGGAGCCGATCTGCTGGGCGATCAACCACGTCCGGGTCCGCCTCGGGCCCGGATTCCTCGACGGTCCCGCGGCCCGCGACGTCGAGCTCGCCGCGGTGGTGACCTGTGTGGACACCGGCACCTGGCTGGATCGAGCGCTCGGCGAGGACGAGCTACCCGATGGGCGCACAGTGGCCCAAGTGGTTGTCGGTCAGGCCGAATTCGCCGATGTCGTCGTCTGCAACCAGCCCGACCCCGACACCCTCGCCGTACTGCGGCGGCTGACCCCGCGGGCCCGCATCACCGTCGGGTTCGAACGTGTGGAGATGGCCCTGGCGCACCTGGAGCCCGACTCGCGACGCGGCCGCAGCGACACCCCGCACGATCCGCTGCTGGCCGGGCAACCACCGCTGCACGCCGACGGCCGGATCGGGATCGTCGAATTCGCCGCCCGCCGTCCGTTTCACCCGCAGCGGCTGCACGATGCCATCGATCTGCTGTTGGACGGCGTCGTCCGCACCCGCGGGCGGATCTGGCTGGCCAGCCAACCCGATCACGCCATGTGGATCGAATCGGCCGGCGGTGGCATGCGTACCGAATCCGCGGGCAAGTGGGTCGCCGCCATGCCCTTCTCGGAGGCGGCCTACGTCGATTCCCAGCGCCGCGCGTTGGCCGACTTGATGTGGGAGGACGGCATCGGTGACCGCCACACTTCGCTGACCGTCCTGGTCTGTGGAGCTCAGCCCGCCGAGCTCCTCGACGCCCTCGGAGGCGCACTGCTCACCGACGAGGAACTAGGCGCCCCGCACACCTGGGCCAGCTACCAGGATCCGTTCGGCGACTGGCACCGTGATCCCTGTGACGAGCAGCAGGCCCGCGTCCCGTCACCGAAAGCGGACGTCCAACGTCGCCAGCCCGAAGATCTTGCGGCCAGCGGACTTCGCCCCGACGAGGACGACACCAGTGCGGGTGGCCGGGTCCAATGACTTGATCCGGCCGCTGAACTCAATATCGGCGCCTTCGGTGGCCGACACGATCGCTGGCGCAGACAGCCGCACCGCGTAGCGGGTGACCGAACCCGGGTCGCCCGACCATGTAGAGGCGAATCCGGCACCCAATCCCATGGTGAGCATTCCGTGGGCGATCACGTCGGGCAGCCCGGCCAGTTTGGCGATGTCCTCGTCCCAGTGAATGGGGTTCGCGTCGCCTGCCACGCCGGCATAGTTCACCAGGTCGCCGCGGGACAGCCGGGTGTGGTGCACCGTTAGCTCGTCGCCGACCTTGACCTCATCGAAGGACGGCGTGCCCGGCGTGCGGCCGGCGTCCCCGGCGATCCGAACCTCGCCTTCCGGGCGCACCGTCTTGTGGTACTCGGATTCTCCGACTCCGAAGATGTCGACGTCGTGCATCATCGCGTAGTGCACGGCCGTCTTGATCTCCGGATTGAGATCTTCGGCGGTGACGCCGACGACGGTGGTGTGCAGGGTGTGCACCCGCTCGCCGGCAGTGTCGGTGAAGGTGTTGGTCACGGTGATCAGGTCTCGGCCTGCGATCCTGCGGACGGACGTCAGTTCGACGTCGACGTGCAGTTCGTCGCCGGCCACGATGGGGCGGTGTTGCTCGAAGACCTCTTCGGTCTGCATGTAGGTGTCGTAACCGACGACCACCTGTTCGAACATGTGGCGATTGCAGTTCATGCCTGGGGTCGACGTGAACGTCAGCGGCGCCACCAGATCTGAATAACCGAGCTCGGCGGCGGCGGCCACGTCCCAGTGCGCGGGGTGATAGTCCTGCACCGCGCGGGCGTACTCGCGTACCTTCTCGCGCCCGACCAGGTAGGTACCGTCCATCTGGTAGTAGTGGCCAACCCGGGCCTCGAGCGCCGGCGCGTCTGATGGTGCAGTCATGAATGTGCTCAACTTTTCTATCGGCCTGTTCGCTGGCGCCGACCAAAGCACAGTAACGCGCAGGCTCCGGTCGTCACACGATCGGCTCGTCCTCGGGACGCAGCACCCGCAGCCACCGGTAGCCGTACGGTTCGAGGTCGATCTCGACCCGACCGTGGGCGTCGAGCGCGATCTCCGTGAGGTCGTTGAGCAGGTCGACGAGGATGGAGCCCGGCGGCACGTGCTCGAGTTCGATCGCGACGAGGCAACTGTCCGGCCCGAAGTTGTGCAACGCCGCCATCGCCCACCCCGACTCCTCTCGGCACACGTGAGCCAAGACCGCGCGGTTGGGCTGATTGAGGACTTCGATGTTCGACCAGCCGGTCTCCGGCTGCTCGCGGTAGGTGTAGATGAGGTTGCGCATGAACCACCAGAAGGAGCCGTGATCGCGACGTTGGTCGCCGGCGTTGACCCGTTCCGGCCCGTACAGGCCCTCGGGAAGTGGCCGGGTGAGCCGCCGCTTCGGCGCCCGTGAGAAGCCGCCGTTCGCGCCCCCGGTCCACTGCATCGGTGACCTGACCGCGAGTCGCCCGGGTATGTCGAGGTTCTCGGCCATGCCGATCTCCTCGCCGTAGAACAGGACGGGAGTGCCCGGCAGTGAGAAGGCCAGCGAGTAGGCCATCTTCATCCGTCGTTCGTCGCCGCCGAGCATCGACGGAAGCCGACGACGGAGTCCGCGGCCGTAGAGCTGCATGTCCGGGTCGGGGCCGAAGGCGTCGAAGACCTCTTGACGCTCGCTGTCGCTGAGCTTGTCGAGGGTGAGCTCGTCGTGGTTGCGCAAGAAGTTGGCCCACTGGCTGGTGATGTCGAGGCTCGGTCGCTGCCGCAACACCTTGGCGATCGGGCGCGCGTCGCCGCGGGCCATGGCGAGGTAGATGTTCTGCATCCCGATGAAGTCGAACTGCATGTTGAGCCCGTCGCCGTCGGACCCGCCGAAGAAGGCCTTCTGGTCCTTGTAGGCAAGGTTGACCTCGCCGAGCAACACTGCGTCCCCGACCCGTCGGTTGACGAAGTTACGCACGTCGCCCAAGTACTGGACGGGGTCGAAGCCGTCGGGCTTGCCGGGCACGTCGTCCTTGGCGAACAGGAAGGGCACGGCGTCGACCCGGAAGCCCGACACACCCAGCTCGAGCCAGAAGCCGAGCGTTCGTGAAATTTCCTCCTGCACTTGCGGATTCTCGATGTTGAGGTCCGGCTGGTGCTTGTAGAAGTGGTGCAGGTACCACTCGTTGGTCTTGGGATCGAGTTCCCAGATGCTGTCCTCCTGATCGGGGAACACGACGTCCTTGGGGCTCGACTTGGGCTCCGTCGCGCTCCACACGTAGTAGTCGCGATAGGGATGGTCTGTACTGCGGCGGGCTGACTTGAACCAGGGGTGCGCATCGGAGGTGTGGTTCATGACGAAGTCGACGATGACCCGGATGCCGTTGGACCTGGCCGTGCGAACGAGCTCGACGAAGTCACCGAGCGTCCCGAGCCGGGGATCGACCCCGAAGAAGTCGGTGATGTCGTAGCCATCGTCCTTGCGGGCAGTGGGATAGAAGGGCATGAGCCACAAGCACGTCACGCCGAGGTCGGTGAGGTACTCGAGGCGATCTGTCATGCCGCGGATGTCGCCGGTGCCGTCGCCGTCCGAGTCGTAGAAGGTTTGGATGTCGGCGCAGTAGAAGACCGCGTTCTTCCACCAGAGGTCACCGGTGTCCGCACGTCTCATGCGTTCACCGCCGGAGCAGTCTGCTCGAGCGAACAGTGGAATTCGATGACCGTCATGCCCTGCGCATACCCGTTATGCAGGGACGTGATTGCTACTTCGGTCGGCCACTAGTCGCTTCGGCCGCACGGTTGAGATGGCGCTGATGGCGAAGAAGTGCAAGCGGGTCGCCGTGAGTGCCAGCTCAACGGACTGGCATGGGGAACGGACTCGACTGGATCCCCGATCGCATCCTGCGCAGTGCCTGTGTACTGGTTGTGGACTCTGCTCCCGGATCGTGCCGTCAACCTAGTTGATATAAGGTTTTCGGCGAGGAGCTGTCGCACCGTGCGCGCGTGGTGCCGCTCGTCGAAAGGGGCACGGATGCAACGGATTTCGATCGCACGAAAGCTGAGCAGACGCTGGATGCTGCTGGTGGCGGTCGTAGTCGTCGCGATCGCTGGCTTCGCGGTGTATCGCCTCAACGGCATCTTCGGTTCCAAGGACGTCGTCTCCACACCCAGCGGAGCCGAGAACAACATCGTCCCCTTCAACCCCAAGCACGTGGTCATGGAGGTCTTCGGCCCGCCTGGCACCATCGCCACCATCACCTACCTCGACGTCGACGCCCAACCCCAGCGCGCCGACGCCGTCACGCTGCCCTGGGCCTACGACAAGACCACTACGCTCCCTGCGGTTTTCGTCAACATCGCCGCCCAGGGCAACAGCGACTCGATCGGCTGCCGAATCAAGGTTGACGACGTGGTCAAGGACGAAAGAGTCGCCAACAACGTGAACGCCTACACCTACTGCCTGGACAAGTCCGGATGAGCACGAACACTGACCAAGCCGAAGCCCGGTCCTTCACCGATCGGGCCGGCCACTCGATCCGGACGTGGTCGGTCCTGATCGCGGTCTTCTGGCTCGGACTTGCGGTGGTCACGAATGTGTTCGTGCCGCAATTGGAGACTGTTGCCGAGGCGCACAACGTGTCGCTGAGCCCCCAGGACGCGCCGTCGCTGCAAGCGAGCAAGCACATCGGCAAGAAATTCCAGCAGTTCGACTCCGACAGTGCGGCGATGATCGTCCTGGAGGGCGACCAGCCGCTCGGCGCCGACGCGCACCACTACTACGACGACCTAGTCAAGAAACTCGCCCAGGACACCACGCACGTCGAGCACATCCAGGACTTCTGGGGCGATCCGCTGACGGCGGCCGGCTCGCAGAGCAACGACGGCAAGGCGGCCTTGCTGCAGGTGTATCTCGCAGGCAACCAGGGCGAGTCCTTGTCGAACCAGTCCGTGGACTCCGTCCGCAAGATCGTGAACGAGTCGACACCACCGCCTGGGGTGAAGGCCTATGTCACCGGCGCCGCGCCCCTGGTCACCGATCAGTTCGAGGTGGGTAGGCAAGGCACGCTGAAGACCACGCTGATCACCCTCGGGGTGATCATGATCATGCTGTTCTCGCTGTACCGACGATTCACCACGGTGATCCTCGTCATCTTCACGGTCATGATCGAGTTGACCGCGTCCCGCGGAGTCGTCGCCGTGCTGGCGAACGCCGGCATCATCCAGCTCTCCACGTACTCGACCAACCTGCTCACGCTACTGGTGATCGCGGCAGGAACCGACTACGCAATCTTCCTTCTCGGCCGCTACCACGAGGCACGTCACCTCGGGCAGGACCGCGTGGCCGCCTACGAGACGATGTACCGAGGCACTTCACACATCATCTTGGGTTCGGGCCTCACGATTGCCGGCGCCGTGATGTGTCTGACCTTCACCAGGCTGCCGTACTTCAACAGTCTCGGCATTCCCGCGGGCACCGGCGTCCTCGTCGCGGTCGTGGCGGCGTTGACCCTGGCGCCGGCGCTACTGAGCATCGGACGCCACTTCGGGCTGTTCGAACCCGCACGCCCGATGCGCACCAGGGGCTGGCGTCGTATCGGAACGGCGATCGTGCGCTGGCCCGGACTCATCCTCGTCGCCACCGTCGCGATAGCCCTGATCGGACTGCTGGCCCTGCCCGGATACAAGACCAGTTACGACGCCCGCAATTACATGCCTGCCGGTGCGCCAGCGAACGTCGGGTACGCGGCGGCCGAGCGGCACTTCTCGCAGGCGCGGCTGAATCCCGAACTGTTGATGATCGAAGCCGACCACGATCTGCGCAATTCCACCGACATGATCCTGCTCGAACGCGTCGCCAAGGCCGTGTTCCACACCGACGGCATCGCCCAGGTGCAGGCGATCACCCGGCCGCTCGGCACGCCGCTGGACCACACCTCGATCCCGTTCCAGATCAGCGCGGGCAGCTCGGCGCAGATCAACAACCTGCCCTTCCAGCAGGCCCGCGCCGCGGACCTGCTCAAGCAGGTCGGCGTCATCGACGACACCATCGACGTACTGCGCAAACAATATGCGCTGCAACAACAATCCAGCGCCGTCACCGACGAGCAGGCCAAGGCGTTTCAGCAGACCGTCGCCACGGCCCAGGACCTGCGCGACAAGATCGCCACCTTCGACGACTTCTTCCGACCGCTGCGCAACTACTTCTATTGGGAGCCACACTGTTTCGACATACCGTCCTGCACGGCCTTCAGGTCGTTGTTCGACGCCCTTGACGGCATCGACGCGCTGACCGACCAATTGGCCAGCGTCTCGGGCAGCATCGACAAGCTCGACAAACTGCAGCCCAAGCTGCAGTCGCTGATTCCACCCCAGATCAAGAACCAGCAGACCAACCGTGACCTGACGATGACGAACTACGCCACCACCTCGGGCATCAACGACCAGACCGCGGCCGCGCTGCAGAACTCGACGGCGCTGGGTAAGGCCTTCGATCAGTCGAAGACCGATGACTCGTTCTACCTACCGCCGGAGGCGTTCACCAACCCCGAGTTCGTCCGCGGGATGAAGCTGTTCATGTCTCCGGACGGCAAGGCCGCGGAGATGATCATCACCCACGAAGGCGATCCCGCGACCCCCGAGGGCATTGCGCACATCGATGCGATCAGGCACGCCGCGCAGGAAGCCGTCAAGGGCACGCCATTGGCAGGCTCCAGGATCTACCTTGCCGGTACGGCGGCGACCTACAAGGACATCCAGGACGGCGCCAAGTACGACCTCATGATCGCCGGGATCGCTGCGCTCAGCCTGATCTTGCTCGTCATGATGTTCATCACCCGAAGCGTCGTGGCCGCGATCGTCATCGTGGGCACCGTGGCGCTGTCGTTGGGCGCTTCCTTCGGGCTGTCCGTGCTGATTTGGCAGGACCTGCTCGGCATCAACCTGTACTGGATCGTGCTGGCGCTGGCCGTCATCCTGCTGTTGGCCGTGGGGTCGGACTACAACCTGTTGCTGATCTCCCGATTCAAGGAGGAGACCCACGCCGGATTGAACACCGGCATCATCCGCGCGATGGCCGGCTCCGGCTCGGTGGTGACGGCGGCCGGCCTGGTGTTCGCGGCCACCATGGCCTCGTTCGTGTTCGCCGACTTGCGGATTCTCGGTCAGATCGGAACGACGATCGCGCTCGGGCTGCTGTTCGACACGCTGATCGTGCGGTCGTTCATGACACCGTCCGTCGCTGCGTTGATGGGGCGATGGTTCTGGTGGCCGCTGCGGGTGCGTCAACGTCCAGTGCCGCAGTCGTTTTCGACCGACGACCCGGATAAGCGCCAACTGTCCCTGTTCTAGGTCGAGACCCTCTAGACCGAGGCGGTGGCGAGCTCATGGGTTGACTCGGGCACCGTCACCGAAGCCTGCCGCAGCCGTCCCTTCAACCCCGCCACCCTGCGCAACTGCGCGGCGATGTTCATGGACGTCAGCATGGGGATCCCGCCGATGAACGTGCGGAACGAGGGGTTTCCGCCATCGCGATGCAACATGTACATGCAGCCGACCACGTAGAAGAAGCCCATGGTGAAGAGGGCTGCGGGAATCGCGAATGCGAGTGGCGAGCGTGCATCGGTGACCAGTTCGGTCGCATAGTCCAACTCACGCTGCGTCATCGGTTCGCGCTTGCGCAGTTTGGCCAAGATCGCCTTGTGCGCGCCAACTTCTTCCCCCAACGGCGCAGGCTTTCGCGCTTCCAGCCGTGTTACGTATACGAATACGCAAGCGGCGAAGAATATTTCGGCTAGTGCAGCAAGGATCGTGAGCGCGCCCCACAGCTCGAATTCCACCGGCTCGCTCCTTTACTGCCCCCGGAACGTCGAGAACCTTCCGAAAACGCTACCTCAACTAACTATCTTGTGCGTCGGACGACGATGGCGCGCCCACCGCGGGCCGGTGCCGAAGCCACTCCGCGTGAGCGTCGGCGCTCGGCGCGTTCGCCAGTCGGGACCAGGGTGAAGTCCCGGAGCAGTGCGCGCAGGACGAGTTTGAGCTCCATGGTTGCGAACGCGGCGCCGATGCAGCGGCGAGCTCCGCCGCCGAAGGGGATCCACGCGCCCGCGTCGGGCTTCGCCGAGCCGAAACGATCCGGGTCGAACCGGTGGTAGTCGGGGAAGAGCGCCTCGTCGTCGTGGACCAGGCCTATCGCGATCAACACCGTCTGGTCCCGCGGCAAGGTCCACGGTCCGAGCTGGTACGACGGCGCCGTCACGGCCCGAAAGGTGATGTCGACGACGGGTCGGCAGCGCTGCACCTCGGCGATCGTTGCCGTGAGCAGCTCGTCTCCGCCATCGTCGAGTTCGGCGACAAGGCGCGCCAGCAGTTCCGGATGGCGGCGCAGCCGCTCGACCGTCCAGGCCAGCGTCGTGGCCGTGGTCTCGTACCCGGCGGTGAGCAGCGTGACGAGCTGGTCGGCGATCGCATCGCGCGTCATCGCAGAGCCGTCGTCGTAGCGGCTCTGCAGCAGTACCGCCAGCACGTCGGTCCGGTCGCCGAGCGCAGGGTCGGCCCGCGCGGAGGCGATGAGTTCGTCGACGATCGAGTCGTAAGTACGGCGGGCTGCGAGGAAGCGGCCCCACGGGCTCCAGCGGCCCCAGTTCCATTGCGGGATGGGCATCGTCGACAACTGCGAGCCCAACGCCACCGCGTCAGGTAGCAGCTGTTGCAGGCGTAGCAACTGGCTGCCCTCGGCGCCGAACACCGCCCGCAGGATGGCGTTCAGGGTGATGCGCATCATCGATGGCAGGGTGGCGAACTCACGGTGCTCTTGCCACGTGGCGAACTCGCGCAGCGCCTCTTCGTCGACGACCGCCGCGAAGGACCGGAGTCGGTGTCCGTGGAATGGCGGCGTCAGCAGTTTGCGCTGCGCTCGGTGCACCTCACCTCTCAGCGCGAACAGCGAGTTGGGGCCCATCACCCGGCTGAGGCTTCCCTCGACGGTATCGAGCTCGGACGGCGCGGACCGGAAGATCTGCCGCACGTGATCGGGCTGGCTGATCACGACAACGCGGCCGAAGATGGGCACGTCGATCGTGAAGTCGGGACCGTAGCGCCGCGCCAACATCCGTAACCCGGTGCGCCTGTCCGCCACCCCGGCGAGCCCTTGAATGACGCGGGGCAGCGGTGGCCCGGGAGGAAGGACCGCGTCGACGACTGCCTGTTCGTGCTCGCGCAGTGTGGTGATGTCGGCCTCCGAGTGACGTGACTGAACGGAAGCCCTGGTGGACCCTTCGACAAGGTACCGAGCGCTCGGGGGAACGTTCTCCGGAGAATTGGTGAACAGTGCGCGGCTGGCTCCTACTCGTCGGGCACCAGGCGTCCAAGGGAGTCGAGTATCGACTGGGCGGCCGAGAGGTCGCCGCGGAGATCGCGATCCTCGTCGTTGCGGGGCAGGCCCGTCGACAGTTCGAGTGCGCTGCCCATGGCACCGGAGAACTGACCCTCCAGGCCACGTTGACGGAGTAGGCGCACGGCACCGACGAGTTCACAACAGAGCAGGACTCGGTAGGCGGCGACGGAGCGCTCGAGTTGAAGGGTGGCCTGCGGGGCGAAGGTCGCGTCCTCCTCGGCGCCCCGCGACAGCACCAGCGAGCCCACGGAGGCGGGTTGCGCGGCATTGCGGATCTCCGCGATGGCGCCTGCGGCGACGTACTCGACCATCATGAGTCCCGACGAGCCCTCCGGTCCGGTCGCCAGGAATGCGGTGCCCCCGTTGCTGTCCGGGTCGTTGAGCATGCGAATTCGCGAGTAGGTGATGGGCGATGTCAGCGCAAGGGCCAACGTCATCCCGTCCAACTCGAGCGACAACGACGCCTGGTAGAACGCGCCGTGATGAATGACCTCGTGGGCTTCGCCGTCGAACAGCGGATTCTCCTGCGCGGTGTTGAGCGTCCGCTCCACCTGTCGGGCCAGGGACTGCAGCGATGCGACCACGCTGGCCTGTGCCACCGGGTAGACCCGCAGCCCGTAGGGATCCTGGATGCGTGCCGGCGGCCGAGCACCGCCGTTCGTGTCGGCGTGCAAGTTCCGCAACCGCGATGCGACGTGCTCGACCCGCGGTGCGGCCGCCGCGCGAGCCGCCGCTGCCGAGAACGTCGACGTATTGCCCTCGAGGGCAAGGAAACTGAGTATGTAGATGACGCTGGAGGCCTTGTCGAGCCGGGCCAGCTCGTCGAGCGCCAGACACGTACGACCGATCGTCAGGGCGCTGCTGCTCATGAAGGGGAGTGCGCTGTCAGCCCCCCACGGCGCCATCAACGTCAGCGGCGCGGACGCAGGCCGTTCGCCGATCAGCGTCAACGCGGTGCCCGCGAGCGCCGCCAAATCGCCTGTGCCGATGGAGGCGTACTGAAGGATCTCGGGCAGGGCGTCGCCGTTGAGCATCCGCACCAGTCCGTCCAGGATCGCGGGGTCGAGCCCCGCCCCTGGTTTGCACAGTTGAACGAGCCGCGCGGCGAGCATCGCGCGGACGGTCCGATCGTCGAGCGGGTCGCCTGCATCGACGGCGTGGCTGCGCAGCAGTCTCATGCCGTACTCGGGATCGTCAGCCGGAACTGGGGTGACGCGGTTGGCTCCGACGCCGGTCGTCCGCCCGTAGGTGGGGAAGCGGGCACTCAGTTCGGCGGCCGACGCGTGCATCCGCTCGACCGCCGCGACGACCGCAGGGGCGACCGATACCTGGTAGCGGCCCTCGGCGAGCGCCACGATGTCGGCGATGGTGCCGTTCCCGCTCAACTCGATCATCAAAATCTCCTCGTTTTCGATCGCGGACGGTCGGCAGGATCTATAGTCGCCGACAGACCCGGTGTTCCGCTAGATGGCAGACAGATTTCATCTGACGGAAACACGAGGCGCGTCCCGCGAAACAAGCGGGTCGTAGCTTTCGGCTGGAGAGGAGGTGACGGTGACCGACACACCCACCCGGACCGTCGAGCGTGCACTGTCGCTCCTGGCGACCGTCTGTGACCGGCGCGGCGCGAACCTTGCCGACTGCGCCAGGGATTGCGAACTGCCACCGAGCACCGCGTTGCGGATTCTGCGGACGCTCGAAACGTCCGGCTTCGTCGCCAAGGAGGAGTCGGGCCTCTACCGACCCGGCAGTCGGCTCATCCAACTCGGCGCCCAGTCCCTGTCCAACGAGTCGTTGATCGACATCGCACGGCCCGCGATGGAGAAGTTGGCCGAGCACACGGGCGAGTCGGTCTACCTCAGCGTCGAAGGACACCGCGACGCTGCGTTGTACATCGGCATCGTGGAGGGCACGCACTCGGTCCGGCACACCAGCTGGGTCGGCAGAACCGTCCCGCTCGAGTTGTCGGCGGCGGGGCGCGCACTTCGCGGCCAGGTGCCCGACGAAGGCTACGTCGTGGTCGAACGCGGCGTGGAGGCCGACGTCACCGCCATCGCGTGCCCGGTGCATTCCGAGGCCCGAGTCGTCGCGGCGCTGAGCCTGGTGGTCCCTAGCTACCGCCTCACGGCCGAACAGGCCCATGAACACGGCAGGCAGTTAGCCGTCGCCGCCGGCTGCGTGTCGGCCCGGCTGAGTACGTCGAAACCCCAAGAAGGACAGCCATGATCACGTTCGACAACGTCTCCAAGGTCTACCCCGACGGCACCGTGGCGGTCGACGACCTCACGCTGACCGCACCGAACGGCAAGATCACCACGTTGGTCGGCCCATCGGGATGTGGAAAGACGACCTCGATGCGGATGATCAACCGACTCATCGAACCCAGTTCGGGCACGATTACCCTCGACGGCGTCGACACCAAGACCCTCGACCGTGTCGCACTACGGCGCAGGATCGGTTACGTCATCCAGAACGCCGGGCTCTTTCCCCACCGCACCGTCGTCGACAACGTCGCCGCGCTGCCCCGGCTGCTAGGCGGCGGCAAGAAACAGACGCGGGCCACGGCGATGGAACTCCTCGAACGTGTGGGCCTCGATGCGAAGTTCGCCAAGCGGTATCCGTGGCAGCTCTCCGGCGGCCAACAGCAACGCGTCGGAGTCGCAAGGGCATTGGCGACTGATCCGCCCTTCCTCCTCATGGACGAGCCTTTCAGCGCCGTCGACCCCATCGTGCGCAACCAACTGCAGGACGAGTTCCTGCGGTTGCAGGCCGACATCTCCAAGACCATCGTGATGGTCACGCACGACATCGACGAAGCGTTGAAGCTCGGCGACCAGGTGGCGGTACTCCGAGCGGGCGGGACGTTGGCCCAATTGGCCAGCCCTGCCGGGCTGCTCGCGGCGCCGAAGGACGCCTTCGTGGCCGACTTCGTCGGGTCGGCCCGAGGCTACCGCGCGCTCGGCTTCGATACCGTCGATGACCGGCTCGAACTGACCGAAGAGCCCACCATCACAGTGGGACAAGCCATTTCGACGATCCCGCCAGGGTCTGCGCGGTGGATCCTGGTGGTCGACGCCGGCAATGCTCCGATCGGGTGGGTCGACACGACCAACGTCCGCGGCGACTCGGTGAGCGACGCCGACGTAAATCTCAGCGCCACCTCGGCGACTCGCGGAGCCCCGCTGCGCGACCTGCTCAACTCGGCGCTGTCGAGCCCGGCCGGCCGATGTGTGGTCACCGACGACACCGGAGCGCTCATCGGCACCGCGACCGACCACGACGTCATCGATGCGATCGCGCGGGCCAAGGAGGCGCGCTCGTGAACTGGATCTCGTCGAACGTCGACCGCATCATCGAGCTGACGATCAGCCACATCTGGCTCACGTTGGTGCCAACCATCATTGGGCTCGTCGTCGCGTTGCCGTTCGGCTGGTGGGCGCATCGCTGGGGGCGCGGATACGCGGCGATCGTCGGGACCGCCGGCCTGCTGTACACGATTCCATCCCTCGCGCTGTTCATCCTCCTGCCGGTCGTCCTCGGCACCAAGATTCTCGATCCGATCAACATCGTCATTGCGCTCACGCTCTACACGGTGGCGCTGTTGGTGCGGGTCGTCGCCGACGGACTGAGCTCGGTGCCCCACGACACCGTCGCCGCGGCCGAGGCGATGGGTTACCGCAGCTGGCAACGATTGTTGCTCGTCGAACTGCCCGTCGCCGTGCCCGTCATCGCCGCGGGACTGCGCGTGGCGGTGGTGTCCAACGTCAGCATCGTGACCATGGCCGCACTGCTCGGCATCCCGCAACTCGGGTCGCTGTTCACCCAGGGCTTTCAGCTGCGGCTGTTCGCCCCGCTCGTCACCGGCGTCGTCATGTGCGTCGTGCTCGCGGTCATCTTCGACGGCCTGATCATCTGGGGCAACAAACTCCTAACCCCTTGGCGGCAAAGGACGGTCACCTCGTGAACATCATCGGGTGGTTCACCGATCCGGCTAACTGGACCGGTTCGGACGGCATCCCCATGCAGCTCGGCTACCACCTGCTGTACTCGGCCATAGCGTTGGCGGCGGCCATGGCGCTCGGGGTTCCGCTCGGCATCGTCATCGGGTACACGGGGCGGGGCGAGGCGGTGGTGGCGGGCTTCGCCAACGCGTTGCGCGCGCTGCCATCACTCGGTCTGCTGGTGCTGCTCTTCCTGATCATCTCACCCGTCGTCGCCGGGCAGCTGGTGTACGTCCTGCCGACCATCGTCGTGCTGGTCCTGCTCGCGGTGCCGCCGATACTCACCGGAACGTATGCGGGCATCCAGAACGCCGACCCGGACGCCGTCGGAGCCGCGCGCGGGATGGGATTCACGAAGCGGCAGATCCTGTTTCGGGTTCAACTCCCGTGTGCGCTGCCGCTGATGATCTCGGGGGTCAGAAGTTCGACCCTGCAGATCGTCTCCACCGCGACCATCGCCGCATACCTCGGCCTCCAGGGCCTCGGCCGGTTCATCCTGGATGGGCGCGCTCAGGCCAACTTCGCCGAAATGGCAGGCGGCGCAATACTCGTCGCGCTGCTCGCAATCGCCCTCGAGTTCGGCTTCGCCTGGCTCGGGCGGATCATCGTGTCGCCGGGTCTGCGGCGCGTTGCTGCGAAATCCACCACACCGCTCGCCACTGCGGTGCTCGAGCCGGCCGCCCGCTAGGCGTTCGGCATTTCCATCACATCAGGAGAAGGACATGAAGAAGCGCTCCATCATCTCGGCCCTGGCAGTAACGTCCGTGCTCGCGCTCTCGGCATGCGGTGGCGGTGGAGGTGACCCGTTGTCGTCGGGTGGCGACAACAAGGGGTCCTCGGGATCGCAGGTGATCGTCGGGTCGGCGGACTTCACCGAGAGCCAGCTGGTCGCAAGTATCTACTCACAGGCGTTGCAGGCCAACGGCGTAAGCGTCAAGGAACAGTTCAACATCGGCAGCCGCGAGGTCTACATCGCGGCACTCAAGGACGGCTCCATCGATCTGGTGCCCGAGTACACCGGCGCGCTGCTGAGCTACCTCGATCCGAAGTCGACCGCCGCAACACCCAAGGCGGTGCAGGACGAGCTTGCGAAGAAGCTCCCGGACGGCACCAGCATGCTGACGCCGTCGCCCGCGGAGGACAAGGACGTCGTGGCCGTCACCCAGGCCACCGCCGACAAGTACAAGCTGAAGACCGTCTCGGACCTCAAGCCCGTCGCCGGTGAACTCGTGCTCGGTGGGCCGCCGGAATGGAAGACGCGCACCCAAGGCGTCGTCGGCCTGCGAGACGTGTACGGGCTCAACTTCAAGGACTTCGTCAGCCTCGACGCGGGCGGCACCTTGACGATGACGGCACTGACCAACGGTCAGATTCAGGCCGGCGACCTGTTCAGCACCGACCCGGGCCTGCACTCCAACCACCTCGTCGCGCTAACCGATGACAAGAATCTGTTCGCCGCCGAGAACGTCGTTCCGCTGATCAAGTCGGGCAAGCAGAACGACGAGGTCACCAAGACGCTGAACGCCGTATCGGCGAAGCTCACCACCGACGATCTGATCTCGATGAACGCCGAGGCAGCCACCGGGACCAACCTGGCCGACATCGCCAAGAAGTGGCTCGCAGGAGCAGGCATCAGCAGCAAGTAGGCGTCCGCCGCGGCGAGCTCACACGGCCGTGATGGGACGATGGACCGATGACCGCCACGCTCGTCGCCAAGAACGTGGCAGGCGGGTTCGCCCATCGCACGCTTTTCGAGGGGCTCGACCTGACCGTGGCTCCGGGCGACGTGGTCGGAGTCGTCGGCGCCAACGGCGCAGGCAAGAGCACGCTGCTGCGGATCCTTGCCGGGGAGCTCGAGCCGCTCGCCGGGACGGTCAGCGTCGCGCCAGCCGACGCGTTCGTGGGGTGGCTGCCGCAGGAGCACGAGCGGGTACCCGGGGAGACCGTCGCCGGCTATGTCGCGCGCCGCACCGGATGCGCCGAGGCGACGGAGGCCATGGAGGCGGCGGCTGCGGCGTTGGCCGACGCGGACCAAGACTCCGCGGCGACCGACGCTTACTCTGCGGCACTGGATCACTGGCTGGCCACCGGTGCGGCCGATCTCGACGAGCGGCTGCCCGCGGTGTTGGCCGACCTTGGCCTCGACATCGGAGGGCTGGAATCCACCCCGATGACGGCGCTGTCGGGCGGACAGGCGGCGCGCGTGGGCTTGGCGGCGTTGGTGCTGTCGCGGTTCGACGTCGTCTTGCTCGACGAGCCGACCAACGATCTCGACCTCGACGGCCTCGCCCGGCTGGAGCAGTTCGTCCACGAGCTTCGTGGTGGGGTGGTGCTGGTGAGTCATGATCGGGAGTTCTTGGCCCGCAGCGTGACTCGCGTGCTCGAACTGGATCTGGCCCAGAACACCACCACAGTCTTCGGCGGTGGATACGAAAGCTACCTGGAAGAGCGTGAGGTCGGTCGCCGACACCGGCGCGAACAATACGACGAGTTCGCCGACAAGAAGGCCGACCTGGTGGCGCGGGCACGCACTCAGCGAGAGTGGTCGAGCCAGGGCGTCCGCAACGCGATGCGCAAGGCTCCCGACAACGACAAGAACCGG
Source organism: Mycobacterium sp. RTGN4 (assembly GCF_033804635.1). NCBI lineage: Bacteria > Bacillati > Actinomycetota > Actinomycetes > Mycobacteriales > Mycobacteriaceae > Mycobacterium > Mycobacterium sp. RTGN4. Next base: position 154,130 of record NZ_JAPZLB010000002.1, read on the forward strand.
CGCCGCGCGGCGACCGAGTCCAGCGAGAAGCAGGCGCAGAAGGTGCGTCAGATGGAGAGTCGGATCGCCCGCCTCGAGGAGGTCGTCGAACCCCGCAAGGAATGGGTGCTCGAGTTCACCATCGGCGCCGCGTCGCGGTCGAGTTCGGTCGTGGCGACACTCGACAATGCCGTTGTGCGACAAGGGGAATTCGTCCTGGGGCCGGTCTCGGTACAGGTCGATGCCGGCGAGCGGATCGGCATCACCGGTCCAAACGGGGCAGGCAAGTCGACATTGCTGCGGCTACTCCTGGGCCGCCAGCAACCCGATGAGGGCCGCGCGAGTCTGGGCGCCAACGTCGCGATCGGCGAAATCGACCAGGCCCGTGCCGATTTCACGGGTCCAGGGGTGCTCGTCGACCGCTTCGAACAGCGGGTGCCGTCATGGACCACCGCCGACGTGCGCACCCTGCTCGCGAAGTTCGGGCTGCGCGCCGACCACGTTGAGCGTGCCGTCGACGAGCTCTCGCCCGGCGAGCGCACGCGCGCAGGCCTCGCCCTGTTGCAGGCCGAGGGCACCAACGTGCTGGTGCTCGACGAGCCGACGAACCACCTGGACCTCGCCGCCATCGAGCAGCTCGAGCGGGCGCTCGAAACTTATGACGGGGCACTGTTATTGGTGACCCATGACCGCCGGATGCTGCAGAACGTTCGGTTGGACCGCAGGTGGCTGGTCGAAGGTGGTCGGGTAGCAGAGTTGTAGCAGGAGGTGGCATGACGAAACCATTTGAAGCGCACCCCTCGGGTGCATATCTCCACGGCACCAAGGCTGACCTGGCGCCGGGCGAGATGCTGGTGCCTGGACACCAGTCGAACTATGAAGAAGCGCGCCGCTCCAATCATGTGTATGTCACCCAGACCTTGGACGCCGCAGCGTGGGGAGCGGAGCTGGCCGTAGGCGAAGGGCCGGGCCGCATCTACGTAGTGGAACCCGAAGGGGCACTTGAAGACGACCCGAATGTGACAGACAAGAAGTTCCCCGGAAATCCCACCCGGTCCTACCGCACTCGCGAACCCGTGCGGATAGCCAGCGAGCTTACCGACTGGGTGGGGCATTCACCCGAACAGCTTGAAGCCATGCGGGCCGGCCTGGCGGACCTCAAGCGCAGGGGGCTTGCGGTCATCTACGACTAGTTGGCTCTGCTTCGTTCGGCGGGACTCGCGACGCGGCCGGCCGTCATCCAGCCAGCGGCGCGTGGATTCGGTGGCGGGTCCGACGTCGCCCTGAGTAAGCCATAGAGTCGTGGCCCAATAAGCGCCGATCACCGCACGGTGATGGCAGTGAGGACTCGCATGGCCGGACTGTCGAGGAGGGCTCGGTCGCGCGGCCTCGGAAAACGCGCATGGTTGGTGACGTGGTCGATTCGCCTTGCCCTGTGGACGCTGGGCTTCACGCGGATCATCCGGACTGAGATCGTCAACGCCGACGTCGTGCCGAACGAGGGCGCGGTAATCCTGGCCGCCAACCACACATCCATGATCGACGTGTTGTTCATCCTTGCGGCGCTCCGCCGTCAGGCGATCGCCATGGCGATGGCGGAACTGTGGAAATCGCCGCTCACCCGCTGGCTCGTGGAAGTGCTTGGTCAGATACCCGTCGTCCGCGGCGACTCGGAGTCTGGAAAGCAGGCGATGGAAAGCGCGGCCCAGGCCTTGCACGATGGGGCGCTGGTCGGGATCTTTCCCGAACAGAAGTGCGTGAAGCCGGGAGAGGCCGCGCCGTACCGACCCGGCGTCGCAGTCTTGGCGAAGCGCACGGGTGCGCCGATCATCCCGGTCCGCCTCGTCGATGCCAACAAGGTCCTGCCGCTCGACAAGAAGCTTCCGTCCTTCGGACACACCGTGCACGTGATCTTCGGGGACCCGATTCATCCCGGCGAGTTCGAATCGGTCCCCGAACTACTCGACGAGGTGCGGTCGCGCATCACCACCCTGGAAGCGCCGCGGTAACCGGACATGCGCGTCGCTGTTTCGGTGCTGTGAGCGTCGTCAGGTGATCGGCGTACCGTCCGGACTCGATGGGACGCCGACGTGGAAGGGCTCACGATGCCGCGAACAGACGACGACACTTGGGACATCACCGAGAGTGTGGGAGCGACGGCACTGACCGTGGCGGCAGCGCGTGCGGCGGAAACCGAGAGTGCGCAACCCCTGTTTCGTGACCCCTTTGCCCGCGTCTTCCTCGACGCCGCCGGTGAGGGCACGTGGAGCATGTTCGACCGCTTGCCTGCGGCTGACGTGGACGCCGAACTCGCCGCGCAGCTGCGGGCACTGTGGGACTTCTTCGCGTCCCGGACGGCGTTCATCGATGACTTCTTCGGCGCCGCGGCCGATGCGGGAATCCGCCAGGTGGTGATCCTCGCGGCGGGGTTGGATGCGCGGGCGTGGCGACTGGCGTGGCCCGATGGCACCCGCGTGTATGAACTCGATCAGCCCAAGGTGCTCGACTTCAAGTCATCGACGCTCCGCGCGCACGGCGCATCGCCGACCGCCCAACGTATCGAGGTGGCGGTGGATCTGCGCCGAGATTGGCCAACGGCGCTGCGACAGGCCGGATTCGACGTGGCGTCGCCGACGGCATGGTCGGTTGAGGGACTGCTGCGGTACCTGCCGGCGCAGGGGCAGGATCTGCTCTTCGAGCGTATCCACGAGATGAGTGCTGTCGGAAGTCGGATCGTCGCCAATGCACCCACCGAAGAGGCGTCGGAGCCGGGACGTTCGGCGCGCGAACGGGAACTGAACCAGCGCTGGCGAGCGGCGCTGGGCGCTCAGGCCGGGGCAGAAGTTCCCGACGTCGACCAGTTGTCGTACGCCGAAGCACGTAGTGACGTCGTCGAGTGGCTAGCCGAACACGGCTGGGACGCGTCAGCCACCACGGTGCCGCAAGCAGTCGCCCATTATCGGGGTGGCTCCACCGGCGTCGGCGAGAAGAGCCCGGTACCAAGCTATTACGTCTCAGCGCGCCGCTCGCGCTGAGCCAAGCTTGACCGGTACTAGTGCCCTGCGTTCTGAACGAGTGAGACGGCGTACTGGTTGACGAAGGTGCCTGCGGACGGCTCGCCCTGCCCACACGAGCCGTCGGATTCGCCGGGACGCTTCACCCACAGGAAGGCGTCGACGTTTCCGTTTCCGGTCGCGGTGGTGGGCGCGGCGCCGAGCGCCCGGCCGCTGGGGTTGCACCAGTAGTACTCGCCGTCGGCAGGTCCGGCGCCGTTGCGCGAGGTGTCGATGACGTAGGGCTTGCCGCCCGTCATCCCGGAAATCGCATCGCCGTAACCGATTTCCTCACCAGTGGTGAAGAAGTTCGCGGTGTTGAGGCTGAAGCCCCGCGCCTTGGCGACGCCGACTTGGTTGAGCCTGTTGGCCATTTCGTCGGCGTTCACCCAGCGCGAGTGGCCGGCGTCGACGTATAGCGCCGTGCCCGGATTCCGGGTCAGCGTGTCGACGGCGTAGCTCATCAGGTCGAAGCGCTCCTGACGCTGGGCACCGGACAGGCAGTCGGCCATGGCCAGCGCGTCGGGTTCGAGGATGACCGCAGCAGGGCCGCCGCCGATGGCGGCTGCGACGCCGTCGATCCAGCCCTTGTAGGCATCGGCCGATCCGAACCCGCCGGCGGCGTAGCTCCCGCAGTCCCGATGCGGGATGCCGTAGAGCGCCAGGATCGGCATGGTGCCCGCGGCCTGGGCGGAGGCGATGTACTTCGCGTCCACCGCGGGGGTCGAGGCCTGATCCATCCAGTACGCCGTTGGCGTGTTGGCGATGGCGGTCAATTCGGGACTGGGCGCGCCCGCTGCGGCGCGCATCGCCTTGGAGTCGGGATTGACGTAGAAGTTCTGCCCGTCCAACGGGTTGCCGTCACTGGCCAGGCGGACCGCAGGTGCGCGGACGTCCGGCACCGGATCAGAAGCCAGGCCGAGCGCGGCGACGGCCGCCACTGCGACGAAGGGGGAGATCCACCGGGCGACTGTGCCAACAGCTGAGGACGTCACCGAAGAAAAAGTAGTGCCATGACGCGATAAGCGCCAATCACCGACCGAAGTTCGTCGCCAACGGCAGGAAGACCTCGTCGACGATCTCGACGAGGGTGGCCGGCGCCGCCGCCGTCATCGTCATGAAGATTTCGTGGCGGAGCAGATCGCCAGGGAGCGACCTGATGCGGGCGGGTAGCGGCGCCGAGCCAAGCTCGCCACGCACGACGGCGCGCTCGACGATCGTGTCCATGACCGACGGGCCGTCCGGGAGGAACAGCCTGCGGAACTCCGCAGGCGAGCCCCCTTCTTCGTCGAAGTAGGCGCCCAGTCGGACGGTGAACAATCCGATGAGCCCGGATCGCCGGTCGTTGATCTCGGTCAGGAGCACGAGCACGTCCTCGCGCAGGCTGCCTGTGTCCGGTGCCGATATCTCATCGGCCTCGCCCCGATGGCGGATCGTGGCCCTGAGCAGGTCCAACCGCGACGGCCAGCGCCGGTATAACACGGAGCGGGCCGTCGATGACCGGGCCGCGACTGCCTCGATCGTGAAGTGCTCGTACCCGGCCTCGAGCAGCTGATCCCAGGCCGCGTCGAGGATCGCGGACTCCAGCACGGCGCCGCGGCGACGTGAGCCGGCGGGCGGGTTAGAGGACACTTGTGTAGCTTATCGCACGTTGCTAGCGTGGCGGACATAAGCAACACATGTGTAGCTAATCTGACACCAGAGGATCGCCATGACCAACCGCAGCGTCCTGATCTCCGGCGCCAGCATCGCCGGTCCGACACTGGCCTTCTGGCTGGCGGAGGCCGGCTGGGACGTCACCGTCGTCGAACGCGCCGAGCGCCTGCGCACCAGTGGTTACCCCATCGACATTCGGGGGACTGCGGTGGACGTCGTCCGCCGGATGGGACTGCACGAGCAGATCGCGGCGGCGCACTATCGCCACGTTCCGGTCGACCTGCTCGCCCCCAGCGGGCGACGGTTGACCACGCTGGACTTCGGCGGCCTGCTCAACGACGGCGAATCCGGCGACGTCGAGCTCAGCCGGGGCGCGCTCAGCGCGATTCTGTACGGCGCTACCGCCGACCGGGTGAAGTACGTCTTCGGAGACTCGATCAGCGCGCTGACGCAGACCGACTCCGGCGTCGACGTCACGTTCGACCACCGCCCGCCCGAGTCGTTCCACGTGGTGATCGGGGCCGACGGGATCCACTCAAGAGTTCGGGCCCTGGCGTTCGGCGACGAAGCCCAATTCGTCCGGCATCTTGGTCCGTACGCGGCGATTTGGGATCTGCCCGAGGATCAATTCGCCCCGGGCGCCGGATACATGTACTCCCATCCCGGACGCACCGTGCTCGTCGAACGCCCCACCGACGGCACGCCCGCGCGGGCATTTCTGGCGTTCGTCCACGAGACACCGGGTGCGGTGAACACCCGCGACAGCGCCGAACTCGCCCGCAGTGTCCGCACCGCGTTCGCCGAAGATCGTTGGCGCACTGCGGAAATCATCGACACCCTGCCGCGCGCCGACGACGTCTACTTCGACACCGTCAGCCAGGTCCGCATGGACGACCGATGGAGTTCCGACCGCGTCGCGCTGGTCGGAGACGCCGCCTATGCACCGGCGTTCCTGTCCGGTCAGGGCACCAGCATCGCGATCGCCGGTGCCTACGTACTGGCCAGTGAACTGGCCTGGCACGATGATCCGCAGCAGGCCTTCGCGAATTACGAGCACCGGCTGCGCGACTACGTTGTCAAGAACCAGGACTTGGCGCTGCGGACCGATTCGACGGTGATATCGCGCACCCGCGGCCAGCTACTACGCCGCAACCTCCGACTGCTATTCGTGCCGTGGCTGCAGCGGCTCGGACTCGGTGCCCTACTGCGACCCAAACTCCGAGAAGCTGCCACCGACCTGCAGCTGGTCGAACATGACCTTCGGTGCGCAGTGCGCCGTTAGGGCCCGACGACGCGGCCTAGCCACTTCTGGCTGAGCGTCGCGTAGGTGCCGTCGTTGGCAACTACGTTGAGCCACTGGTTGACCCACTGTTGGGTCAGTTCGGCGTCGCGGGGCAGCAGGTAGGCCTTCTGCGTGAACGTGAACGGATGGTCGACGCCGACGCCGCACAACTGCGGCTTTTGTGTTGTCTGCCAGCGGACTTCGCTGGCATCGGTGATCATGGCATCGGCCTTGCCGTCGGTGAGCTGGTCGAAAATCGAGTTGTTGTCGGGGTATTGGATGACCGTGGCGTGGTTCAGCTGAGCCTTGTCGAAGTCGGCGTTGGTACCGCCCGGGTTGACGACGACCCGTACTCCCGGCTGGTCGATGTCGGCGAGCGAACGGTACTTCGCCGTGTCCGCGCATCGCACCGCGGCGGCCTTGCCGTCGCGCAGGTAGGGCGCGGAGAAGCGGGCCTGCTTGGCGCGATCGAGGGTGATGGTTATGCCTCCCATTGCCAGGTCGCACCGGCTGTCGAGGTCGTTCATCAGCGCTGACCAGGTGGTCGGCACCAAGTCCAGCTTCACACCAAGCTGCGCGGCAAGGTTGCCTGCCAGGTCGACGTCCATGCCACTCCACCGACCCTCGGGATCGCGATAGGTGAAGGGCCGGTAGTCACCCGTGCTGCAGACCCGCACCACACCCGCGGTGAGGATGCGATCGAGGTCGGATGGCGTGGGCTGTTGATGGCATGCGCTGACCGCCGAGGCGACCAGGAGTACGACGGTGGCGATGGGGCCGAACGACTTCACCCAGCCAGCGTCGCACGGCGGTCAGTACGCGCTGAGCCTCGGCGTGCACGGCCGAACAGCCAGGACAGCCAAGCGAAAACCGGAAGACTGATGTTCACAGCGTAATACCGCACAGCAGAAAGCAATTGGGCTCCGGCGGAGCCTGCTCGACGGGCATCGGGTCTGGAATGGGCGGCGCGATCTGATTGCCCGGCGCGGGCATGAGCGGCGCCTGTGGCGCAGGCAACGTCGTGCCTGCCGGAGGCTCCGGGGCCGCAGGAGGTGACAAGGAAACCTCAGCGGTGTCAGGGGCGGGTGCTGGCGGCGGCTCAGGAGATGGGACTTGCAGCACGGGGGCGGAAGATGCAGGCACCACAACCGGGCCGCCCGGCGTGGTGTCCACTTGTGGTTGGTGAGCAGGTGGTCCCGACGGGTGTCGCAGTTCGGTACTCAGGGACAGCGACACGAGAAGGGCCAACCCGCAAGCAAACAACCCCGCCGTCGTGCGCGTCTGCCGCCATGGCCAGTGGCGCCAGGTGCTGCGCGCGGCCGACGCTCGAGGTGGCCGTGCGCCGTGGGCCGCGGCGACGGCCGCGCCCATCGCGAGCTCCGACTGAGCTTGGGGTGCAGCGCTGGCTGGATGCCTAGCGACGACCGCGTGCAGCCAGCCAACGAGACCGTCGGCGGCTGACGCCACCGGATCGGAAGCGGGCGCTCGTGCGCGCGCCAATTCCCTGCTGGCTTCGCCGGCTTCGATGGCGACGACATTAGCGAGGCCTGCGGCCGTGAGCGCTTCGACGAGCAGCGTGGCCTCGTGATCGGCGCCTTCGGTCCACGTCACCCCGACCGCGCGCACCGGGTGCTCGTCCACGTGGCTGAGCCGCCGCATGCGGAACCAGACGCGGGCCGTCAGATGCGCATACGCGTCGCCAGCTGTGTCCCCGCCGAGCGGCGCAGCATGGAGCGACTCACGAGTGACGCTCGCGTCACCCACCCCGGACTTCTCGATGCGAACGCACTCGATGGAGGACTTGGTCGTCGCGAATCCGAGTACCGTGTGCAACCCACACTCCTCGTCGCCGGATGACCCTCGCGTTGCTGGTCAATCGGCATCACTGGCGAATGCGTTACTGGGTACATCGTGCGCCTGCACCAGGCCTACGGCTTGATAAGCGTCCCCGCCTGTGAAGCGGCCAACTCGAGTTGCGGAATCGTCATGTCCCCGTAGCCCGCTTCGATTGGCCCCATGGTGGCCCCCAGCCACGGCACCACACCGGGATCCGGGCTGACGCCCAGGTTGTAGGCCTGCATGCCGGGCAGGTGATGCTCGAGGAAGTTGCCGAGGATGTCGACCGCGAAGATTGCGTCTCCGACGAGGCTGGTGCCCCAGAGCGAGGAGGCGTTCACCAGCGGGTTGGTGGCGTCGGGGTCCCCGAGCATCACGATCGAGCCGTAGTGCGGCTTGCTTCCCCCGGCGGGCACGTAGGCCGGCATGAACGGCTGCAACGCGGGCAGATCGGTGGCCAGATATGCCGCCGTGTCGCCATAGGTTTCGACGTTGACGAACCCCGAGTCGACGCCGTTGCCTTCGACAATGGTGTTGATGCCGGGACTCTCGAATCCGATGCCGCCCACACCGGCTTGCTGCGCGACGTACTCAGCTTCCCAGCCGCCCAGTGAGTGCCCGGTGACGAAGATGTCGCTCTTGTCGTAGCCCTGTTCGGCGGCCGCGGCCTCCACCTGCTGCTCGAAGGTCAGCGAGTCGGTGAACGCCTGCGGAGTCGTGTCGGTGAAGATCACCTGTGCGTCGGTGACGACCTGGGAGATGGCGATCAGCGGGTTGAACAACAGGTTGGTGCCGCCCGTCGTGCCCTGATAGGCGATGATGACCTGCTTCTGCGGCGTCACCCAGACCTGTGCGGATTCACCGGTCAGCACGTTGGTGGACGTCATCTGCTTGCCGTCGACGGTGAACGGCTGCAGCCCGTCGGGGGTACCTCCGAGTACGTACTCCGAGGCCGCTGCGTTGAGGAACTGCGCCACGGTCGGCGTCTTCGCCGTCGTGGACCCGTCGTACGTCTCGGCAGGAGGCACAGGTTGCGCGACCGGCGTTTTGTCCAGTCCCACAGCAGCTTCCACCCGTCGGAAAGCCGCGAACAACGCTTCGTCGATTGGTGCGAAGTTGAGCGGGCTCTTGGGACCGGTCGACGAGACGGTGATGTCCAGTGTTTGGAGCACCGTGTTGACGATGCGGCCCGGCAGGGCGGCGATCTTGGCGATCGGCGACAGCGGTTCCGGGTCGCTCGGTGTCGTAGTTGGATCCGTCGCCGAGGTGCTTGGTGCCGACTCCGACTTCGAGGAGATCAGTGCGGCAACCTCGGCGGGCCGCGCGGTCGGCTTCACGGTGGTTTGACGGTCCGCCGCTCGCGCAAAGATGCGCAGGTGCGCCTGGTCGTTCACCGCCAGGTGGGGTGACGATCCGGTTTTCGTCGTACCAGCCCCAGCGGTATCGAACAACCGGATCCGCTTGGCGGCGCGAGGCGTCGAGTCGTGTTGCGATGGTTGTGAATTCGATTCGTGCTCAGACGGTTTCGCCGTCTCGGCCGCGCTGTCAGCGTCCGGGCTCTTCGGGGTGGTTGACGACCTGTCGCGCTGATGACGGTGGCCGCCTTGAGCCTTTCTGGGTCCGCTGCTGGTTCCGGACTTCGAATGGGTGGATGTGTTGCCCGACGAATCTGAGTGTCCGGTGTCAGCCCACGCCACGTCGTGTCCGGCCGCCGCCGCGATTCCCACGCCAACCGCGACTACGGCCACGCGGGAGAGTCGTGGCGCGCGAACGCCATTGTTCGGGCTGCGACGAGCAGGCACCACCATCGATGTCTCCTTTGACATTTCGGTGTGCGCACTCGCGGTCGGAAGGCTCCGGGCGCACGGTGGCGCCAGCCTATGACATCGCGTGAAGTCAGTCTGAAGAATTACCTGTGAATCTCTGCCGGTCCGGCAGCTCAGGCGGCGGCGAGGTAATTCGCGCCGCCGACGTAGGCGATGCTTCGGGGACCTGGCGTGTTGGTCGCGTTGACGATCGCACCGGCGAACTCGTTGATCGCCCCGATCGTCCCGTCGATCAGGTCACCGGAGACGACGGTGAGATGTACACCGGCGTGGCTGAACGCCGAACGCATTGCGTACAGCGCCGTCTCGCCGGCGCGCTTGCTCGCGGCCACGGCCGAATACCCCTTCGGCACTGCCTTGTTGGGGAAGAAGTGGGCTTGATTGCTGGTGACGTACACGATGCGTCCGCCCACGGGCATCAGCGGCATGGTCAGCCGTGCAAGGTGACGCTGCGCGTCGCGGTTGAGCCGCATGGCATAGCCGGGGGCCACATCGGTGTCGAGGCCGGCTGACGCGTTCAGGATGAGGGCGTCCAATCGGCCGAAGCGGACGGCGATGGATTCGATCATCGCCGCTGCGTCGGCTTCATCGGAGATGTCGGCCGCAAGAGTCGACGCGTGTCCGCCTGCGCGCCGGATGGCCTCGGCGATGTCGTGCGCCTGCGTTGAGTGTTCGCGGTAGTTCACGATGACGTGGGTATCGGGACTGGCGAGCTGTTGCGCGACCTCCGCGCCCATACCCCTGGACGCTCCGGTTACCAAGACGATGCGTGCGGCTTCGTGGTGCATGTGCGTCCTTCCGACGATCGGGCGGTTAGTAGGGGCAACCGTACACCAATATTAAGAAAGGTAAGGGAAAGATAAGGTCACGATAAGGCGTAGGTGTGGGCGGGCGCTGCGGGCACGAATTCTCGCTTTACCGATACGCCATGGAACTAGTAGTTGAAAAAGCCAACAGCAAAGTCGATTTGTATCGATTGCAACAACCTGGAGTATCCGCCGACGGCATGACGGCCTTTCTCCGTCTGCGGGGTAAAAACAATCGCGGTCGGACCTTCAACAGGCCTGGTCGGCCATACGTCGGGGGCGAACTCGATGTTTGCTCGACGAGCTATGCGTGCGACCCATGTGTTGTTTTCCGAGTCGCTGGGTCGATGCGGTGCGCCGCTGCCGAGTTCATTGCTTCCTGACGGCGTCGACACCTCCGGAACCCGTCGGCCCCGGCACGGTCGCTGATCGTGGACGGACGCCGGGCCGGATCGGTGACGGCTTGCGTTCTGCGCCAACGCAGTTCGAATGCCGTAGTCGTTCGATCCCGTCTCGTCTCAATGCACGTACGGCTTCGACGTTGGAACCCGAGGCCGACATTCGCGCGGATCGGCCCACGGGGGCTCGAGCCCGTTTGTCCCTGCACCAGGGGCCATCGTGGGCGTGCTGGGACGCAGATCGAGAGACTCGAAGGTCGAGGCGAGAGGGCCACACGGCACCCGTCGGGCGTCCCCATAGACCACCGTCAGTCTTCTGACAGAACTTGGCCGAGACCTGGTCACCGGCCCATCGGTGACGGCAGTCCGTCTGCTGCCCGTGACGCTTTGGTAACGCCGGGGCTCCCTGATTACTTGCTGTCGGCGTCGAGACTCGATAGCGGGCTCAACCTACGTCGCCTCGACAGTTATCGGCCAAAAATTCGCCGGTCCGGAGCATTTAGGGAGATTGTCAATGCAAACGCAAATATCTAGGCGCCGCCGGGTATTTGCTGAGTACCCGCACCTGCGTTTGCGATCGCGCCGCCGGATTTCCTTTGCCCGACTTGAGGGAAGAACAAGTACGCGCGTACCCGTTATGGAGCGATCGTTCCGATCGCATCTCGCCTCGAGAACAACACCGAGTGCACATATCTGGCATGGGTTAGTCTTCATCGATCGAGTTGCGCCCCCGGGCGGGCCGAGCGTTTGCGATCGTGCGGCGGCATGCCGCAGCATGGGCCGGGGAGTGACGACATGGGAGGAGCTCTAAGATTTTCGGAATCTTGAAGCGGCTGTGGATTCCGCTGCTCATCGTAGTGGTCGTCGTCACCGGCGGGTTTGCTGTCTCACGCTTACGCGCTGTCTTCGGCACGGACAATCGCGTGTCGTACGCGGACACCAAGAACGCCGACACCAAGCCCTTCAACCCCAAGCATCTGACGTATGAGGTGTTCGGAGCACCGGGCACCGTGGCGAGCATCAGCTACTTCGACGTGAACGCCGATCCGCAACACATTCAAAGCGCAAGCTTGCCCTGGACTCTGGATTTCGCGGTGACTGGCAACTCGGCAGTGGGCAGTGTGGTCGCGCAGGGCGACACCAACAACATCGGATGCCGGATCATGGTCGATGGCAAGGTCAAGGCCGAAAAGACGTCCAATGAGGTCAACGCCTTCACCTCCTGCCTGTTGAAGTCGGCATGAGCAATCAAGACATAGACGAGCGACCCGTCGTGCGGCCACGGATCGCCCGGACGATTCATCGCTTCTCGGCGCTCATCATCCTGGCCTGGCTGGCAATAGCAGTAATCGTGACCGTCGCCGTACCTCCGCTCGAGGTGGTGGAGCAAACTCATTCGATATCACTGAGCCCTCAAGATGCGCCGGCGATTCGGGCGATGTCGCGCATGGGCAAGCTTTTCGGGGAGTCCAATTCCGAAAATATGGCAGTCCTGCTCATCGAGGGTGATCAACCACTCGGCGACGACGCGCACAAATTCTACGATTCAATCGTTAGTCAATTAAACGATGATTCGACGCATGTGCAACACATTCAAGATTTTTGGGGTGATCCGCTTACCGCGGGCGCCGCTCAGAGTGCCGATGGCAAGGCGGCGTATGCACTGGTGAGCCTCGCCGGTCAAATGGGTCAGGCCTTGGGGAACCAGTCGGTCGACGCCGCTCAAGACGTGGTGAACCGCACGCCCGCGCCACCTGGTGTAAAGGCGTATGTCACGGGTCCGGCGGCAGTCGTGGCGGATATGGGCAAGAGTGGCAATAGCACGGTTCTCCTCATCACCGCAGTGAGCATGGCCGTGATATTCGTGATGCTGCTCCTCGTGTTCCGTTCAGTGATTACGACGGTCCTCATCTTGGTGATGGTCGGGATGCAATTACAGGTGGCCCGGGGAGTGGTCGCATTCCTCGGATTGCACGGCTATGTGGGCCTCACTACGTACGTCGTCAATCTGTTGGTGTCGATCGGGATCGCGGCGGGAACCGATTACGGCATCTTCTTCGCCGGCCGCTATCAAGAGGCGCGCCAGGCAGGCGAGGATCGAGAAGCGGCCTTCTACACGACCTATCGCTCTGTCGCCAAGGTCGTCTTGGCGTCCGGGCTCACGATCGCCGGCGCAATCTTCTGCCTCAGCTTTACGCGGCTACCGTTCTTCCAACCCCTGGGAGTGCCGGGTGCGATCGGCATCCTGGTCGCGGTCGCGGTGTCCCTCACGCTGATGCCCGCAGTCATGGCCGCCGGCAGTCGATTTGGTTTGTTCGAGCCCAAACGGGCGATCAAGACTCGCCGGTGGCGGCGCGTAGGCACGGCGATCGTTCGGTGGCCTGCGCCCATCTTGGTGGCCTCACTGGCAGTCGCGCTGATCGGGCTATTGGCATTGCCGGGCTATCAACCTAGTTACAGTGATCAGAAATTCATCCCGAAGGACATCCCCGCCAGTGTGGGACTGACCGCCGCCGCACGACATTTTCCCACGTCGCTGATGGCGGCGCCCGATCTGCTCATGATCGAGTCCGATCACGACATGCGTAACCCCGCTGATTTTCTAGTCTTGAACAAGTTGGCGAAGGCTGTCTTCGCGGTTCCAGGGATTGCCGAAGTACAAGCGGTGACTCGGCCCGAGGGTAAACCGCTCAGCCACACGTCGTTGCCAGCCATGATTAGCAACAGCAACGCTTCGCAGCAGCTATTTCTGCCGTTTCAGAAGGACCGCATGGATGACATGCTGAAACAGGCCGATGAGATGACCACCACGATCGCGCTGATGCAGCACATGTACGACGTCATGAAACAGATGGTCGACATCACCCACGGCCTGACCGAATCGACGCATGAGTTGCAGCGGACCACGAACGAGTTGAGGGATCACATCGCGGACTTCGAAGATTTCTTTCGGCCGATCCGCAATTACTTCTACTGGGAGCCGCACTGCTACGACATTCCGCTCTGCTTCTCGTTTAGGTCGATCTTCGACGGGCTGGACGGCGTCGACATGATCACTGACCAAATGGTGGAATTGGTCAAGGACCTCGATAAGTTAGACGCAATCTTGCCGGAGATGCTGGTGACCTTCCCGACCATGATCGGGACCATGGAGAGTCAGCGCACCATGATGCTGACCATGCACAGCACAATGTCCGGCATCATGGCCCAGCAAGACGAATCAGGCCAGAACGCCACTGCGATGGGCAAAGACTTCGACAACGCCGAGAACGACGATTCCTTCTACCTGCCGGCGGAGGTGTTCAAGAACGAGGACTTCCAGAGAATCATGAAGATCTTCATGTCTCCGGACGGCAAGGCTACGCGGATGCTGATCACGCAGCGGAGCGATCCCGCGACGCCCGAGGGCATGTCGCGCGTAGAGCCGATAAAGGCGGCCGCCGAGGAAGCGCTGAAGGGAACTCCTCTCGAGAGCGCCAAGATCTACGTCGGTGGGACCGCGGCCGCCACGAAGGACATTGTGGATGGCTCCAAGTACGACTTGATGATTGCGGGCGTCGCTGCGCTGTGCCTCATCTTCATCATCATGCTGATCATGACGCGAGCGTTCGTCGCCGCGCTCGTCATCGTCGGCACGGTGGCGCTTTCCCTTGGTGCGTCCTTCGGACTGTCCGTGCTCGTCTGGCAGTATCTGGTCGGCGTGCAGATCCACTGGGTGGTGTTGGCCATGTCCGTCATCGTCCTGTTGGCGGTGGGCTCTGACTACAACTTGCTGCTCGTCTCACGGATGAAGGAAGAACTAGGCGCCGGCATAAACACCGGCATCATCCGGTCAATGGGCGGTACCGGAAAGGTGGTCACCGCCGCCGGCCTGGTCTTCGCATTCACCATGGGGTCGATGGTCGTCAGCAACCTGCTCAGCATCAGCCAGATTGGCACCACCATTGGCATGGGTTTGCTGTTCGACACCCTGATCGTGCGGGCTTTCATGACGCCGTCGGTTGCCGCACTGTTGGGGCGCTGGTTCTGGTGGCCGCTACATGTCCGGCAGCGTCCCGCAAGTAGCCTCCTGCGGTCGGTGGGTCCCCGTCCGCTGGTGCGCTCGCTGTTGCTGAGGGACTAACGAAGGCGTATGAGCAACGACACCCCTCGGCCGCCCTTCATGGCGCGGACAATACGGCGACTTGCGCTGCCCATTGTCTTGTTTTGGCTGGCGATCATCCTGCTGTCCAATCTGGCCTCCGTCGGATGGAATTGGGCGTCGGCCATCCCTTCGCTCGAGCAGGTCGGGCGAGAGCATTCGGTATCGGTGATGCCTGCGGACGCACCATCGGTGCAGGCCTTGACGCGCATGGGCAAGGTCTTCAAGGAGTCCGAATCCGACAGCTCCGCGATGATCGTGCTGGAAGGACAAGAGCCACTCGGCGAGGATGCTCACTCGTACTACGACAATCTGGTACGCGAGTTACGAAGCGACACAACTCATGTCGAGCACGTGCAGGATCTCTGGGGCGATCGCTTCACATCGTCGAGCGTACAAAGTCCCGATGGCAAGGCTGCGTACGTTCAGCTGAATCTGGCTGGAAACCAAGGTACGACGCTCGGGGACCAGTCGGTGGCGGCGGTCCGCAACATCGTGAGTCGGATACCTGCGCCGCCCGGAGTCGGGACCTATGTCACCGGCCAAGCGCCACTGGCTTCGGATATGCAGCACAGTGGCAACAACTCCATCCTGAAGATCACCCTTGTCACCGTCGTCATCATCTTCACCGTGCTGCTCCTGGTGTACCGCTCGATCACCACGGTGATTCTGCTGCTGTTGATGGTTGGGTTCGAGTTGGCGGCCGCCAGAGGAGTGGTGGCCTTCCTGGGCCACCACGATCTTCTCGTGCTGTCTACGTTCGGCGTCAACATGCTGGTCTTCCTCAGCATTGCAGCCGGAACCGACTACGGGATCTTCTTCTTCGGCCGATATCAAGAGGCTCGCCAGGCTGGTCAGGATCGGGAGGCGGCCTACTTCACCACGTATCGGAGCGTGGCTCCGGTTGTGTTTGCATCCGGTGTGACGATCGCCGGGGCGATCCTCTGCTTGAGCTTTACTCGCCTGCCCTACTTCCAGACCATGGGCGTGGCGTGTGCCATCGGCCTGCTCACGGCTGTCGCGGTCGCGGTGACGTTGGTTCCGGCGGGCATCGTGATCGCCAGCGGTTTCGGGCTATTGGAACCCAAGCGCAAGTTGCGGATTCACCGCTGGCGCGGGATCGGCACGGCGGTCGTACGGTGGCCCGGGCCGATACTGGTGGCGTCCCTCGCGGTGGCACTGGTCGGCCTGCTGGCGCTCCCAGGCTACGAAACGAGCTACAACGACCGGAACTACATACCGAAGAACATTCCTGCCAACGAGGGATTCTCGGCTGCTGAACGGCATTTCTCTCAGACGCGGTTGATGCCGGATGTGCTCATGGTCGAATCCGACCGCGACATGCGTAATCCGTCCGACCTGCTGGTGCTGAACAAAGTGGCCAAGGCCATCTTCAAGGTTCGCGGAATTTCGCGGGTGCAAGGAATAACCAGGCCCGACGGAACGCCCATCGACCACACTTCGATACCGTTCATGCTCAGCTTGCAATCTGCCGGTCAGGCTCAAGTGTTGAAGTTTCAGCAGGCCCGCATAAGCGACATGACCAAGCAGGCTACCGATTTGTCGACCATCATGAATGTCTTGCAGCTGCAGTACAACGCGACGATGCAGCTTGTCCAAATCCAGCATGATCTGAACGGCACGATTCACGAGGTGCAGGCGACAACCGAGGAACTGAGAAGTGGTTTCGCGGTCTTCGACGATTTCTTCCGGCCAATCCGTAATTACTTCTACTGGGAGCCCCACTGCTACGACATTCCCATTTGCTTCGCGTTTAGGTCCGTCTTCGACTCGCTCGACGGTACCGACGCGCTTACGGATGAATTGGGTGAGATGGTCGTGCAGATGGATAGATTGGATCAGGTGACGCCGCAGCTGGCGGCTCAACTCCCTAAATTCATCGATTCGCTAAAGCGCATCCAAAACATGTTGTTGACAATGCAGAGCACCTACTCGGGCTTGCTCGACCAGATGGTCGACTCGAGCAAGGACTCAGCCGCCATGGGGCAGGCTTTCGACGCCTCCAAGAACGACGACACCTTCTATCTTCCGCCTGAAGTGTTCGAGAACCCCGACTTCAAACGCGCGCTGAAGTCGTTCCTGTCTCCGGACGGCAAGGCCGCCCGGTTCATCATCTCGCACAACGGTGACCCCGCGTCGCCGGAGGGCATTGCACGGATCAATCAAATAAAGACGGTTGCCGACGAAGCACTCAAAGGCACACCGCTGGTAAACGCCAAGACATACCTCGCTGGCGCCGCCTCGACCGCCAAGGATTGGCAGGACGGCTCCAAGTACGACCTCTTGATCGCGGGCATCGCTGCGCTATGCCTCGTCTTCATCATCATGCTCATCATCACGCGAAGTCTCATTGCCGCCCTGGTGATCGTCGGCACGGTGGCACTTTCGTTGGGCGCATCCTTCGGCTTGTCTGTGCTGGTGTGGCAGTACATCTTGGGCATCAATCTGCACTGGATGGTGCTGGCGATGTCCGTGATCATCCTGCTGGCGGTCGGGTCTGACTACAACCTGCTGTTGGTCTCACGGATGAAGGAAGAAATCGGCGCGGGCATCAATACGGGCATCATCCGAGCCATGGGTGGTACCGGCAAGGTCGTCACGACGGCCGGGGTGGTCTTCGCGTTCACCATGGCCTCGATGGTGGTCAGTGATCTGCGCATCATTGGTCAGATCGGCACCACCATCGCGCTAGGACTGTTGTTCGACACGTTGATCGTGCGCTCGTTCATGACCCCCTCCATCGCGGCCCTGCTCGGCCGATGGTTCTGGTGGCCGCAACGTGTGCGCCCCCGCCCGGCGAGTGCCCTGCTCGAGTCGCAGGGACCCCGTTGGCTTGTCCGGTCGCTGCTGTTGGGGGAGACGCGGCGCCAAGACGATGAAGCGCCAACCGTCGAGTTTCAAAGGCCGTCTGTCTAAGCCGTGTCCGTCGAGCGCGGGACACAGTCGGTTTTGATGCCGGCGAGGGTGACTGGGCGTCACCGAGGGGAAACATGAGACTGGGACAGCAGTTCGATCCACGAAACAACGCGCTGAACGCATGGCGATTGGTCTTGGCAACGGGCGTGATCTTTTGGCACTCCTATTTGAATACCGGCCATGACGTTACTTTCGAGCCCGTTCACCAATTTCTGCGCGATGCATGGGTTGACGGTTTTTTTGCTATTTCAGGGTTTCTGATCGCGTCCAGCTGGTTCCATAATCCGCGATTGCGCGAGTATTTCGTCGCACGGGCTCTGCGAATCCTCCCCGGGCTGTGGGCCTGCCTGATTGTCACTGCGTTTGTGATCGCTCCGATCGGTGTGGCGATTCAGGGTGGCTCAGTCTCTAAGCTGTTGCTGTCAACTGCGCCAATCGTGTACGTGTTAAAGAACAGCGCAGTGGCGATGGTCCAGACCGACATCGCCGGAACTCCGCTCGGGATCCCGTGGCCGCACATGTGGAACGGATCTCTTTGGACCCTGCTGTGGGAGATGTTCTGCTACGTTGCCATCGCTGGCCTTGGCGTTGTCGGACTTCTTCGTCGCCGATGGTTCATCCCGCTGCTGTTGGCGCTGGCTCTGTTTTGGTCATCGCAGCTACCGTCGTTGACCTCGTTCGGAGAACGGCCGCCAGGGGCGGAAGAGATCGACGTCGCAACCGTTGTGCTCTACGCGCAGGCGACGGCCGCGCGATTTGCCGTCATGTTCGCGGCTGGCGTGCTCCTGTTTCAGTTCAGAAATGAGATTCCCGCTCGCTGGTCGCTCGTCGCGGTGAGTGTGGCCGTCGTCATGGCGTCCACCTTTATGCCGAATTACCGCTTGATTGGCGCGATTCCGCTGGCTTACGCGATCATTGTCTCGGGTGCACTCATCCGTAACAGATGCTTGAGGCTCCGTACAGATTTGTCTTACGGGATGTATATCTACGCTTACCCACTTCAAACGTTGCTGATCATGAGTGGGCTGCTGCATCCGCTCGGGCTTTCGGTCGTTGCTGCGCTCGTGACGCTGCCGGTGGCTGCACTCAGTTGGTTCTTCGTTGAGAAGCCCGCGATGTCGCTGAAATCCCGCTTCGGGCGGCGGAGTGAACCTCCGGAAGGTGGAAATCAGTCAGCCCACAACCGAGGCGTGGAACTGGATCCTACGAAGTGATCACGCACGATCGCCCCGCAACCTGTGAGCGGCCACGGATGATAAATACGGGACTTGCCATAATCGGTAAGTATTTGGCGTGCATTCTTTGAGGAGTTTCAATTTGGCGGAAGGCCAAGTGAGCGTGCGAGATGCGGAGCGCGTTGTCTGGGACGTTGTCGTGATCGGTACCGGTATGGGCGGCGGGATGCTGGGCTATTCGCTGGCCCGGTCGGGCCGCAAGGTGCTCTTCGTCGAGAAGGGGCGATCGACACTGCCTGGAACGCCGGGGACCATTCGTTCGTCGATGCCCGAGGTGGCCGAGGCGCGGGCGGGTCGTTCCACAGCAACGTACTACGACGCTTTGGCCCGGGCCGGGCGCTCAACCGACGAGGTCGAAGACATCAGCGGGCGCTTCTCGCGGCGATTCGTGCCGTTCCTCGGCAGCGGCACGGGAGGCTCA
Organism: Mycobacterium sp. RTGN4; assembly: GCF_033804635.1. Classification (NCBI taxonomy): domain Bacteria; kingdom Bacillati; phylum Actinomycetota; class Actinomycetes; order Mycobacteriales; family Mycobacteriaceae; genus Mycobacterium; species Mycobacterium sp. RTGN4. The sequence goes on from NZ_JAPZLB010000002.1 coordinate 173,700, forward strand.
TCGGCCATCTACGGCATGGTATGCGAGCGATTCTTCGTTCAGGATTTCACGCCCCGGCAGAACTTCCGGAATCCCGGCGATTCCACCGTGCCAGAATCTTGGCCGGTCACCTACGATCAGCTGCGGCCCTGGTATGCCGCCGCTGAGAAGCTGCTACGGGTTCGTGGCCAGCCGGATCCGCTGCGCCCGGAGGCTGTTGAAGTCGGACTGCCTGGGGCGCCGCCCTTTTCAGCAGACAACCAACCGCTGGTCGATTACCTGTCTGGCCGCGGACTCCATCCCTACCACCTGCCGATGGCGTGTGATTACACCGCTGGTTGTGCAACCTGCCAGGGCTACCTGTGCCAGGAGTCGTGCAAGAACGATGCCGCCCGCAATTGCGTGCTGCCGGCCGTTTCCGAGCACGGCGCCCACCTGCTGACCGAAACTCGAGCCGTGCGCTTGGAAGCCGACCGCACGGAGGTTCAGCGAGTGATCTGCGAAAGCCCCTCCGGCACGATGAGTTTGAAGGCCAAGGTAGTGGTGCTGGCCGCCGGCGCGTTGGCCACTCCGGCCCTGTTGCTCAATTCACGTTCTGCCGACTGGCCGCGCGGATTGGCCAACGATTCGGACTGGGTGGGCCGCAACCTGATGCGTCACCTGATCGACTTGATCGAAGTCTGGCCAGAACCTGGGTGCAAGATCACGGCAGAGAACAAGGAGATCGGCCTCAGCGACTTCTATTTCTTGGACGGCCAAAAGTACGGAACGGTACAGTCTTTCGGGTCGATGCCTCCCTTGGAGGTGCTGACCAGCAAGCCCGGCTGGGGCCCGAAGGCGCTGCACCTGATGAGCCCGGTGCTGCGCCGCGTCTACGAGCGGTACCTCAACGGCGGACTGGTGCTTGCACCGATCATGGAAGATCTGCCTTACCTGGACAACCGCGTCCTGCCGTCAGGTCGACCAGGGTTGGAGGGCCGTCAACGGGTGCGAATTCGGTACCGACTTCACCCCAACGAGGTCGAACGCCGTGCGGTCTTCCTGCGGCAGCTGAAAGAGGTCTTGAAGCCTTTTCGGAAGCTCAACCTGCGAGGCGCAGAAAACAACGAGGCCCTAGCTCACGTCTGCGGAACCTGCCGCTTCGGTACCAACCCCAAGACGAGCGTGCTTGATCCACAAAACCGGGCGCACCACGTGGACAACCTCTACGTGGTGGATGCGTCGTTCTTCCCTTCCAGCGCTGGGTTGAATCCGAGTCTGACAGTAGCGGCCAATGCCTTGAGGGTGGCTGCGCACGTGAACGAGTCGCACTTTGCGACGTGAGCGCATTGGTTTGTGAGCCCTTCTCGGCTTCGAGTGACGAGTCAATCGGCACGACGCTCGGCGGCATCGCGATGACCTTCAACGGGTAGTGGCGGGCCGACCCCGAAACCGTCAACTCTGGGTGGCGCATCTTGACCAGGGGATGCCTTGCGTTTCAGGCGTGACCTGAGCGACAACGCAGGCTTCTCGACGACGAACCAGCTCAACGCGGCTAGCGGCAGGGTAGCAATGGTTGCAATGAGCGCGAATAGAAGCGGATTGAGAATGCCAAGCCCGCAAATGATGAGCAATTGCTGCACCGGAAAGGCGTAGATGTACACGCCATAGGACAGGTCCGTCCGCAATCTCAACCGCTTGTTGTGGATGAGGGCACCGGACACGATGATGGCGTACGCGAGCGGAATGGCGCCAATTAGTCGGTAATCCGGCAGCAGCGCTGCCGCTAGGACGACACCGATGCTGACCGCCACTATCGACCACCGGGCGGGAATCACGTTGCGGAACTGATACAGCAGCGCCCCAGCAAGAAACACGACAGCGAAGCGAGCTGCGACCACGCCGACGAGCGTGAGGGCCGTGGCACCGTCGACGACATGATGCTGAGTGGCGGCGCCTGCATCTACGTCGAATGCCCTTTTCGGTGGGAGTATCGCCGCGCAGATCAGCGCCAGCATCATCACGGCGACAATGGGCCAACGGCGTTTGAGGAGCCCGAATACGCCAAGACCAAAAATCGCGATATAGCAGAGCACCTCCCACAGAAGGGTCCATAGCGAACCATCCCATCCGTGTGGCCAAGGAACCCCGTTCGGAGTTCCGGCGATATCCGGCTGGAGCCACGCCACCGCGCTGTTTTTCAGGACATACAGTATCGGCGCAGTGGAGCGCAGAAGGTTCGTGGCCGAGCCGCCCTGGATCGCGACACCAATTGGGGCGATGACAAACGCGGTGATGATAAGGCAGGACCACAATCCGGGAAGTATTCGAAGGCACCGAGCGACGAAATAGTCACGGGCGCGAGGATTGTTGAGCCAACTCGACGTAATGAGAAAGCCCGACATTGCGAAGAACCCGTCAACCCAGACGTCAGCGAGCAGCTGGTGAACGGGCAGGTATGAAACTTCGCGTCCAGTGAGTGGGAATGTGTGAGAGAAAATCACGCCAATCGCCAGCGTGATGCGCCACGCGTTCAACGCGTTGTTTCGTGAATCGAGTACCTGACCGAGATTCATGAAACCCCGTTCGCGTTCGCCCACCGTGGCAAGCAAATGCGATTAGCAATTCCAACCCGGATCGATGTAGGGAAGTATTTGGCAAGTGAGCCGCGTCTGATTGGGCCTTTCATGCAACCGCGAGCGTTCGGTTGGCTACCGCTTCCATGACCGGCCCCAGTTGACGTGAGTATTCGAATGTCAAGTGAGACCAGTCAAAGTGGACCAACGTGTTGCCTACGACGACTGGACACCGATCAGCGGTGCAGAACAGATCGGTGACGTCGACGTAGTGCCCGCCAGCGGCTTTGGTTGCGGCGGACTCGGCGGCGATGCCAGAGGCGTTCACCGCCAGGGAACGTGGTTGCGCGCAGGCCGTCGCATCGTCGAGGTGGCTGGACACGCAAATCGGCACCGATTCGTGCGGATCCGGGACGGGCCCTAGCACCAGTACGGTCGCCCCGGTCGCGCGCAGGTCGTGCACCAGACGGGTCAGGCTGTCGATCCAGGCTGGGGAGTACGAGGTGAAACCGGGCACGATCCCACCGTGCCCGGCGACGTACCCGCGCCACATGCTCACCACTATCAGCCTCGGGTGCTCAGCGCGGAGCCGGGCGACAATCTGATTCCGCCATTGCTCGCACTGTGACACCAGGCGACGAACGGCGTTGGGGTCGCGCAGATCTAACAACGGACAGGCGGTTTTGGTGAGCGTTTCCAGTCGCCAGCGCTGCTGTTCTGCAACATGCTCGAACGCGGGATTCCACATCGCCGCGTGGGAGTCTCCCACCAGCGCCACCGTCGTTGCCGAGGCGGTGTCGCCTGTCGCGCACTCTGGCTGCCCCCCTTGAGTGCCCGCGCGCATACACCCGCCGAGAAACAGCGAGGTGAGTTCGCTTGCTGCATCGGAAAGTGATGGTTCGAGGTTTGACGGTACGGGTGCAGGCAGCGTGGCTGCCGAGACTGCGGCCTGCACTTGCTCAAACGCTTGCTGAACCGCCGCGTCGTCCGCGTTGATGCTTGGTTGTGCAGGGTGGCGGATTCCACTGAGGGCCAGTGGCGCAACCGGCGCACCGCGGCCAACCGGAACAGAAGTGACTGCCAGCAACATCACGCACACACCGACAGCGACCGCCGTGACGCCGCCGCCAAGCGCCAGACTCGCCCTGGCAGACCGGCGAATTGGCGCGGCAAATCGCAGCGGGTTCTCGATCAGACGTAGCGTCAGCACTGCCAGCACGAAAGAGCCCAATACCACCGTCAGCCTGGCGACTAAGCCAAGTGGATGGCCCAAGATCAGCGGTGCGAAGAGCAGAAGCGGCCAGTGCCACAGATACCACGAGTACGACACGCGGCCGATGGCCTGCAGCGGCGGTAAGGCCAGGAGGCGACCGCCTCCCCCAGAAGGCGAGGCGCAGCCGGCGCCGATCACCAGCACCGCGCCGAGCGTTGGCAGAAGTGCGGCGGCGCCTGGGTAAAGCGTGTTCGTGCTCAGTAGCGTGCAGGCCATCGCGATGACAACCAACCCTGCCCATCCCACGATTGCGGCCGAAAGTGCGGGCAGTCGGCGCCAATGGTTGGCCGTGAGCGCTATCAAACCGCCGGCGGCCAGCTGCCACGCCCGCGTGGGCAGCGAGAAGAACGCTATGGACGGTACGACGTACGTGATCGCCAAAGAGAGGGCGAACGACACGGCCACAACCAACGTTAGGACAACCACGTAGGGGCGCACCGACGAGGTGGCCTGGGCTCTGGTGCGCCGCCGCAGGCGCCGGATCACCCAAGCAATGCCAAGAATCATCGCCGGCCAGACCAGGTAGAACTGCTCCTCGACCCCCAAAGACCAGTAGTGCTCGTATGGTGACGGCGGCATTACCGGCGCCATGTAGTCGACACCCTGCAAGAGGAACCAGTAGTTGCTGACATATAGCGCGCTGGCGATGCCATCCTCGAAGACGCTGCGGACTTGCAGCAACGATGGCAACAGCAATGCCGAGGCAATTGCGATGACGATGCCTACCGTGGCTGACGCCGGTAGCAGCCGTCGTGCCCGTGCTCCGTAGAAGCTGCGCAGACGGACGCTGCCGGTCGTATTCGCTTCGCGCCAGAGCAGCCCGGTGATGAGGAAGCCCGAGATGACGAAGAACAAGTCCACGCCGACGAACCCGCCACCCACGCCTGGTATAGCCGCATGGAATAGCACAACTGCCAATACCGCGACGGCGCGCAGCCCTTCAATGTCTGGACGAAATTCAGGCTTCGCGAAGCGCCGATCCTGCAATCCCTTGGAGGGGCTAATGCTGCCAGCCTGGTGCAAAACCACTACCTCATAACGGTGGTTCATTGTCGAATACGGGCATTGTCACATACATCGGGCCTAATGGAACGGGCGTTTAGCGAATCATGCTGCAAGCACGCCGGACGTGCTGGACCCGGACCGTGGCAACTTCCGGAACGCATCCACGGTTGGCACGAATCCGACATGTTTCCGCGAATTTTCATTCGAATAAATCGCAGTTAACGAACGTCGGTAATCCCTCATCAATGACAGTGAAGCCGTTGAAGCTGATGACCACGCTGCTACTTCAGCGAATGGGATCAAGGGTAGGCAAAGAGTTCACGTCGGCTTGCGGAGCGGCAAGCCGGCCCCACGATAGACCGCGTCGATGACAGTCATGTTTTCGACCGAGTCTTCGGGCGGCGTCTTCACGGGCTCGCCACGCAGGACCGACGCGGCGAATGCGTCGAGTTGGTACGCGTAGGAAGCGCGCCGCGGGAAGCGCAGCACGCGATGGCCGTTGGACGATCGCACTGAGAGTCGATGGAAGAGTTGAGGTGTCACCGGATTTAGCACGCGTAGCTCGCCGCGGTCGCCAATCACCTTCGCGTTCATTTGCAGTAGCTTCGAAGACCACATCGAGCAGCGGATACGGCCTGTGTGCCCGTCTGCAAACCGCAACTCGGCCGTCATCGCTCGATCTATGTCGGGACTGCGTAACTTCGCCTGTGCGGAAACGACTTCCGGGGTAGAGCCGCCGAAAGTGCGGGCCATGTGGACCACGTAGGACCCGGCATCCATTGTCGCGCCACCAGCGAGGGAGTAGTCGTAGCGGATGTCAGAGAACTTTGGCAGCGGGAAGCACAGCGACGCCTCTATCCGCTCCAGCTGGCCCAGCTCCCCTGACGCCAGAATCTCTTCAATCGCCAGAGTCAGCGGGTGGTAGCGGTAATGGAATGCCTCCATCACAACCCGGTCGGACGTTGCGGCCAGTTCGGCAATCTCGGAAGCCTCGGCAGCGTTGGCCGTGAACGGCTTTTCACACAGCACATGCTTTCCCGCTTTGAGCGCAGCTCGTATCCACTTGCCGTGCAAGCCGTTCGGCAAGGGGATGTACACCGCGTCCACGTCTGGATTCTCAATCAGCGACTGGTAATCATCGTGCACCTGGGCGACCCCGTGTTTGGCGGCGAAGGCCCGAGCACGGGTTCCATCGCGTGCCGCCACCGCAGTGAGGACCACGTCATCATTGGTTTGGGCTGGCTTGACGATTGCCAGTGGTGCAATGCGGGCCGCGCCCAAAATACCGATCCGTACTTTCGGCCAGCGTTCGGACACGACACGAACGTACCAAATTGGTCGACGGTTCTCCGACCGGATTAGCAATGTGGAAGACGAACGGACGACGAATCCTCGCGGCGGAAATTTTGCTTTCGGCAAAACCTCGCCTATTCACGGGTGACGACGGCGATCGACCACTCGTCGGGACGACCAACACGCGCCGCTTCAATTGTCGACTGCGTTGAGGTGGGAAGCGAACACATGCGACAAGTGGATCGACGGGCGGTCGGCAAATACCATCCGCCGCAATAGATTCGAGATCGCAGCGGACTATGGCGAGACTGGGCCACGACGCAGCATCCGCTTACTCAGTGCAATTTGTCGCATCACACGTCAATATTTTCAGAGCGCACCGTTGGCCGGGTTCCGCCGAATCTGAAAGCACGAGCATGGTTGACCGGAGCGTTTAGAGTGAAACCGTCGGGGAGGAGCAATCGTGCCAAGAGGGAGGGTCCAAATCATGAGCAAACGGTCTTTGATCAGACTGACTGTCGCGGTGGGGGGTTTCGGATTGTCGTTGGCCACCGGGGTCGGGATCGCGTCGGCAGACCCGATAGTGGATTCAACGTGCACCTACACGCAATTCGTGTCGGCGCTCAACGCGCAGAATCCGCTAGCCGCAGCGGCGTTCAACGCCTCGCCTGAGACGCAGTCCGGGTTGCGCCAGTTCTTGGCCGCGCCGAAAAGTCAACGTGTCGAGATGGCCCAACAGATACGGAACCAGCCAGCGAGCCAGCCGTATGTTCCCGTCATCGAGCAAGCCTTCGGCGCCTGCAACAACTACCCAGGCTAGGCAACACCGGGCCCTTCCCGTTACGACCGAAGTACCGAGCGGTCGAAGCTAGCCATCCGCGCGACGCCGGGGATGGCTAGCTTCTCGACCTAATGCTTGTCGGCCACGATCTAGAAACGTTCAGTCGTTGACGAAGCAATACATCCGGTAAGACATCTCGCCCTTACGCAACCCGTCGCAGACGCTCGCGATGAACTTGTCGGCAAAGAACGAAGGGGTGTAACGAAACCCCTGCTCCCGCAGTTGAGGCAAATCCGCCTCGAGCGCGACGGCGACCTCCTCGCTGATGACCCGTTCCGACACGATGCGCATCGGGCTGTTTCCCAACTCCTTCTCCCACTCGGCGATGTGGTCTTCCCGGCGCGCATCGGCGTAGACGAGATGGCCCCCCGGGCGCAGCACACGGGCGGCCTCTGCAAGGAACAGGTCGACCCGCGGGTAGTGAAGCGAGGCCTCGACGTTGACCAACACGTCGAAGGACTGGTCGGCGAAGGGCAGCTCTTGGGCATTGCCTTGTACGAAATCCAGCCCGGGCAGTTGATGCCTCCTCCGGCAGAATTCGACGCCGGCGGGGTTCAGGTCCAGGCCGGTGTAGGAAGCTGGGCCCAGGGTTCGCACTAGGTACGAGGCCCCCCCGCCGTGCCCGCAGCTGACTTCGAGTACCTCTTTGTCCTTGATCTCCACTTGGGTAGCTGTGCTGTGGTAGAGCTGAATGCTGTATCGGTGGGGCTCGTCGGACTCCGCCAACGGGAGCGCCATCGGCGGGTCCTCCTCGTAACCCCAATTGATGAACACCGCATCATCTGCGCTCGCGAACCGGCTGATGAATGGGTACCAATATTTCCCGACCGATGTCCAGGATGGCGCTAGCAAGAGGCGGCTCGTCAGATTCATGAAGAGAGTATGTCGGAACAACGCGTGAAGCGCGGCAAATCAACACGTTAACTTCACAAATGCCCGCGGCGACTCCTCAGCTACTTTCAAGGTACAACGACCTTCGTGTGATACTGCGTTCATCCAGCACTGTGAACGGACCAACCTGAGCGATGGCTAGTGGGCCATGGCTAGGCTCCGCAAATTACCCGCGTCGCTGGTGCCAACCTGGCGCTAAAAGGTGCGAGCCCGGTACTCGGGGCGGCCGTGCTAGTCGCGAGCTCGGGACTTCCCTGAATGAATACTGCATGGTCGGCAGCCGCGTTTGTTTCGGCCGAGCATTGGAACGCAGCTAGTTGTTGGGGCCCTTTGCTTCAGCGGTCTCAGGGACCCACAGCACATTCCTGTGCGGTCGGACCAATCTTGGATTAGTTGTGAGCCTCGTCGTACTGGAAGCCAGCGAGATCGCCCACTTCGGACGCCACCTGATCCGTGTGTGTAACGGTTTTTTGCAGGATGATCTGGTACCCGGCGCTCAACAACTTGAATTCTCCGGCGTGATACTTCATGAACGTCTTCAACGCCCACGCCGTGTTGGCCCGCGCGCGCGTGTAGAAGGGCGACAGGACATCGTCGAACATGACCACGCCGCCTTGATTCAACAGTCGCCAGGCGACGATCGCGTCCATCAGAACGTCATCGGAGAAGTGCGATCCGTCCACATAGATCACATCGAATCTTTGCTGTTCATCGAGCAATTGAGGCAGTACCTGCAGCGAGAGCCCCTTGCGTTTCGTGACCCGGTTGGCACCAGGCGCAACGTTCCCATCGAATCTGGATTCGAGGTCCTGCAGGTCAAGCGTCGCGTTGTACTCGTATTCGTCCCCGCCGGACCATGTGTCCACGGCGGTCAAGTGCCCCTTCGTGAAATAGGTCAGAAGAAACAGAGATGATCGACCTTCCCACGACCCGATCTCGAGCATCCTGACGGGATCTGAGCGATCGAAGATCGGCCGGAACGTACTACTCCACGGCACAATGTTGCCGTCGAACCATCGCTCCTTGAACTGGCCTTGCGCCGCGTATGTCTCAAATTCCTTACGAACCGCAGCCACGTGCTGTGCAGATCCCGATGGAATCCCGAACTTGATCAGGAGATAGCGCGTGCTGCCTGCGAGATAGTGCCAGAGTACAGAAGGATGCCCAATCGCCACCCAGAGCAAATAGCCGTACATTCTGGTCGCCCAACGGATCTTGGTAGATAGTCCTGGGGTCATCTGTTCCTTGACTCCGTTCGACAACGGTGGTGCGGTCCCATCTGGGCTGCCCGAACTTACGTCAATTTCGGGTAGCCCATCGGCGAGATCGCTGGCTGGTCGTCGAAGCGTAGCAAAGCGCACATGTGGTGGCGCGACGTTTTGCTGCTGAACATGTCGCAAAGCTCCCCGAATACTTTTCTTGGCAAAATTGCCGCCCCCTGCGCAGCGAACGAAGCCACTAGGCAGCAAGTAGAATCGCGTCGCCATCAATAGTCTGAGGTACGGGGTTAAGCTTCCGCGCGGGCTAAGCGTCGGTCCGCAGCTCGCTTCAGTTGCAGCACGCACGGCAAGTGGAAGGTGGGGATTTCCGCGATGAAATTCGTACTGGCAAGCTATGGAACTCGGGGTGACATCGAGCCATGCGTCGCCGTAGGTCGTGAGTTGCTACGCAGAGGGCACGACGTGCGCATGGCGGTCCCGCCTGACCTCTCCGCCTTTGCCGAGTCGGCCGGACTTCCCGCAGTCGCCTACGGGCCGGACTTGCAAGAAGTGCTGGACGTGCACCGCGAATTCTGGACACGCCTCTTCCGCAACTTCTGGAAGGTCCGGGACTTGATCAGGTTGTGGCGCGAGACCTGGGAGCCTGCCGCCAAGCACTGGGAGGAGATGAGCGCGACGCTGACGTCCCTCGCCGATGAGGCGGACTTGCTGTTCACCGGGCTCAGCTACCAGGAGGTCGCTGCGAATGTTGCTGAGCATCACGACATTCCGTTGGCGACTCTGCACTACTTCCCGATAAGGGCTAACGGCCGACTCCTCGCGAGCCTGCCAGCCCCGGTGGCCCGTCTCGTCATGACGGTGTACGAGTGGCTGGCGTGGCGCACTTCCAAGAAGCTCGATGACGCGCAACGCCGTCAGCTAGGGCTGCCGAAGGCAAAGACCACTTCACCGCGACGGATTGCCGAACGCCGATCACTGGAACTTCAGGCCTACGACGAGGTGTGCTTCCCTGGGCTGGCGGACGAGTGGGCCCAATGGAATGGCCAACGGCCCTTCGTCGGAGCCCTCACGATGGAACTGACGACCGATGCCGATGACGAGGTTGCGTCATGGATCGCCTCGGGGAAGCCGCCCATCTTCTTCGGCTTCGGCAGCATCCCTGTCGTATCTCCTGCCGAGACCGTCGCCATGATTGACGCCGCCTGTGCGGAGTTGGGTGAGCGGGCACTAATCGGCTCCGGCTCAAGTGACTTCAGTCAGGTAGCCGCCTCCGAGCACGTCAAAGTTGTTGGTGTAGTGAACTATTCGACCACCTTCCCGAGGTGTCGCGCGGTCGTGCACCACGGCGGAGCCGGCACTACGGCGGCAAGCCTGCGCGCCGGGGTTCCCACCTTGATCCTCTCCACCGACCTGGATCAAACGCTGTGGGGATCGCGGGTCAAGCGCTTGAAGGTGGGCACTGCCCGACGCTTGTCGGCCACCACGCGAGAGTCGCTTGTCGTCGATCTCCGGACCGTCCTCACTCCGCAGTACGCCAGCCGAGCCCGCGAGCTCTCCACCCATATGACCAAGTCTGTCGAGAGCATTTCAACCGCCGCTGATCTCGTAGAAGATTTCGCCCGTGCGACAAGTGAAAGGCAGGAGCGTCGATGAAATTTGTGCTCGCATTCTATGGAAGTCGTGGTGACATCGAGCCCGGCGTAGCTGTAGGTCGAGAGCTGTTGCGCAACGGACACGAAGTGCGCATGGCTGTCCCACCCGACATGGTTGGTTTCGTCGAGTCGGCTGGGCTTGAAGCGGTCGGTTATGGGTTGAGTACCCGGCCCTGGCTGGACAAGCATCGCGATTTCTATACACGCAACCCCTGGAACATTCCTGAGGCGATCAAGTTGTGGCGCGAAGTTTGGGGGCCCACCACCGAGTGCTGGGAGAAGATCAGCACGACGCTGATGTCCCTCGCGGACGACGCAGATGTGCTGATAACCGGGCTGAGTTTCGAGGAGCCCGCGGCCAACGTCGCGGAGTACTACGACCTCCCATTCGCCACGCTGCATCACTTCCCGGCGCGTGCCCATGGCCAGTTGGGACTTCCGATCCTGCCGCCACCGTGGATTCGATCCGCGATGCAGGCGTACGAATGGCTGAATTGGCGGATGGGGAAGAAGGTCGAGGACGTCCAGCGTCGGGAGTTGGGTCTGACGAAGGCAACCCGCCCCGCGCCTCGACGGATCGCAGCTCGCGGATCTTTGGAAATCCAGGGCTACGACGAGGTTTGCTTTCCTGGACTGGCCGACGAATGGGCGAAAGCCGACGGTCAACGGCCCTTCGTCGGTGCGTTGACGATGGAGATGACGACGGATGCCGACGAAGAAATCGCGTCGTGGGTCGCTGGGGGGACACCGCCGATCTACTTCGGATTCGGCAGCATTCCAGTCGAGTCTCCCGCCGAGACGGTCGCCATGATCAGCGCGGTGTGTGCCGAGTTGGGCGAGCGCGCATTGGTGTGCGCCGGCTGGAGCGATTTCACCGGGGTTTCAGATTCCGAACGCGTCAAAGTCGTTGGCGCCGTGAACTTCACGTCGATCTTTCCAAACTGTCGCGCGGTCGTACACCACGGAGGAGCGGGCACTCTCGCCGCGGGATTGCGTGCAGGAGTCCCGCAGTTGATCCTGTGGACGTGGCCCGACCAATCACTCCGAGGGGCTGCGAGCAAGCGGCTGAAAGTGGGCGCCGCCCGACGCTTTACGAACACCACCCGGGAATCGCTGGTCGCGGACCTACGCCGAATTCTTGCGCCGGACTACGCCGCCCGAGCTCGCGCGATCGCGCCGAAGACGACCAAGCCCGCCGAAAGCGCAGTAGCCGCTGCTCATCTGGTGGAAGATTTCGCCCGGCTACGACGTGCCGGCTGATTGCCCGCGCACTACCGAATAGTCACCGCTTGGCTCCATCGGCTATTCGCTGGGAGCCAATCCATTTAAGTAGTGCACGCAGTCCGTCATCGAGCGTCCACTTCGGACGCCAGTCGAGCGCGCTCTTCGCAGGTTCGATGTTGCAGCTCGCGGCGCGCACGTCACCATCCCGGAATTTCGGAACGACGGTCGGTTCAGGCGCTTCGCACAATATGGCGATCTTGCGGGCAAGCTCGCCGATGGTGGTTGCGGTGCCCGACCCGATATCGAGGCAGCGGGGCTCAGTCGCAGGCCTGTGCACCGCAGCGAACAGGGCATCGATCACGTCGTCGATGAAGACGAAATCGCGCACGATGTGGCCATCTTCGTAGATCTCCAGCGAGCGTTGCTGGAACGCCAATCGTGCGAAGAGCGCGACTATCCCGGTGTACGAATTCGTCAGCGACTGCCCCGGCCCATAGACGTTCTGCAGCCGCAAGACACTCAGATTGGAGTCATGAGCGGCCGTCCAGGCAGCCATCACGTGCTCTTGCGCAAGCTTGGTTGCGGCGTAGATATTCGTAGGCTTGGGCTCCGTCCGGCCTGCGCAACTGGGAAGCGGCGTCATCTGTTCGCCGTCGGGGCCTGCGGGATCCCAAATACCAGCGAGCAGCTGTTTGTGGCTGCGGGGTCGCGGGTAAACGGTTGCTGTGCCGCATTGCCACGCTCCCTCGCCGTATACGGCTCTCGACGACGCCACGACCAGCTGGTCGGGCTCGATTCCAGCGCGGCTCAAGGCGTCAAGAAGTTGGGTGGTGCCCACCACATTTACGGAACCGTGACGCGTCGCCTCGGACAGCGACTGCGCGGTTCCCGTTTCAGCCGCCAAGTGGACTACTTGGGAAGGCTGGAACAACCGAAGCACAGCATCCCAGTCGGGTGCGTGAGTGACATCGCCGGTAAATAATCGTGCGGACGGTGGCAGGTCGATCGGATCACGCCCGGCATGCACTTGCGGGTGCAGGACGTCCATCACGGCGACGTCGTAACCCGCCTCGACGAGACGGTGCGCGAGTGCGGACCCGATAAAACCTGCCCCACCAGTAATGAGCACGGATGTTGACAAGGGCCGATTTCCTCCGATTCGTACTTCAGGAATTACATGACGGAACAAAACATTATTTAAGTACGGTTTGCGCGAATCGAAACATAGTGTCGAGCAACCATCCTTCCTTTTGAAGCTTGCCGCAACGTCTCGCAGCTAACTGTGTACCGCGGCGTGATCGCCGCATGTGGAGCGGTCCACGACATTCAGTGCTCGGCGGTCACGCAAGATTCGCTGGTCGCCACCCCCGCACCGCCCTTTCCTGGCATTTTATCGCCCGCGCGAGCGACCTCGCCGTTAAAATGCTTCAGCTCGCCAAAAGCATTGCGGCCCGCTTTGATCTTGTAGAAACCTTCTCCCGTTTGCGGCAATCTGGCTGATAGGTAAGGATTGCGCCAGCAACTACACACTCCTGCGGGGGTTTTATCTCACGTGGCCTGGGCATTACTTAACGATAACCGGATCAACTTGAGAGTTTCATCAACGTCTCTAGCTAACTACAGTAGGGTCGGTGAGAGCTTCACACATGTCGACTAGATATCTGGGTATTTGGAGAAAGCGTTGAGTATCAATCCGTTCGATGACGCAGACGGCAATTTTGTTGTGTTGATCAACGACGAGGAGCAGCACAGCCTGTGGCCGACGTTTGCCGAGGTGCCGCCCGGTTGGCGGGTGGTTTACGGCGACGCGGATCGCGCTGCGTGTCTGGATTACATCGAACAGAACTGGCCCGACATACGGCCGAGGAGTTTGCGCGAGAGGTTGGCAGGGGGCACAGCGTCCTGACTGCGGGTCTTCCCGAAATGCTGATAGCAGGGTCGGGGTCTCAACATGAACCCGGGGATTAGGGGAATGCGTATGGAACTCGACGGCCAGTCACTTCCGGTGACGCGGGGGCAGTTGGACATATGGCTTGCGCACGAGACGGGGCACTCAAGTACGGAGTGGCAGCTGGGCCTCTTCGTGAAAATCGAAGGCGTAGTTGATCATGACGCCCTCGAGTGGGCGATGCGGCGAGTCACGCGAGAGGCCGAGCCAGGCCGGGCTGCCTTCTTCGAGGTGGATGGCCAGGTACTGCAAAGGGCGATCGATTACCCAGATGTCGAGCTTGAATTTCATGATCTGAGTGGGTCGCCAGATGCTGTGGCTGAGGCACACGAGATGGCATCATCGATTCAACGCACGCCGATGCCATTCACCGGTCCGCTGTTCAAGTTCGTGCTATTCCAGACCCGAGCCGACGAATTCTACCTGTTCGGTTGCTGCCATCACATAGTCATGGACGGGTCCGGACTGGCTCTCGTTGGCCAACGGATTGCGTCTGTTTACACCGCGGTCAATTCCGGTGCACCCGTACCTCCAGCGATCTTCGGCTCCTTGCAGGACCTGGTGGATTGCGAACTCGAATATGAAACGTCCAGCGATTATTCGCAAGACGAAGCCTATTGGAGCGGCAACCTTCCACAGCAAAGCGGGCCGCTGTATCAGTCGTCCCAGGTCGCGAGCGAGCGTGATCCGTTCTGGCTGTCTGCACCGGCTCGACTGGACCCCGCGGTCCTGCGACGAGTAGCAGAGTTGTCGCACGTTTGGAATTTGCCGCGTTCATCGATTATCACCGCCGCGTGCGCACTTCTCGTGCGGGGGTGGAGCCTTGAGGGTCCCGAGGTGGTGCTCGATTTCCCGGTCGCGAGACGAGTTCGTCCAGAGTCGAAGACGCTTCCGGGGATGCTTGCCGGCGTCGTGCCACTCGTGTTGAACGTCGTGCCTGGAGCGTCCTTTGCCGAATTCTGCCAACATGTCGACGGGCGAATTCGAGAAGCGGTCAAGCATCAGAGATTCCCAGTACAAACCCTTGAACGGCGAGCCCATCCGAACAATTCGCCAGACGACAGGGTCAGCGTCAATTTCCTGCCGCCGACATTCCCGCTGTCGTTCGGTGGCGCTACTGCGACGGCGTCATTCACCAACACGGGGCCCGTCGGAGGTTTTGGGTTCATCTTCTCCAACGCGGGCGATGACCAGCTAGACCTCAGGACCGCAGGCACCGGACGGCCATTCGCGAGTTTCGACGCCTCCGATCTGGCGAGGCGGTTGGAGCGAGTCTTGGTAACGATGACGGCCGATCCGGGGCGGCGGTTGTCGGCCGTGGATCTGCTCGATGTTGATGAGCACGTCCAGTTGGATGATGTCGGCAATCGGGCTCTGTTGGCACGGCCGTCGGCCACGCAGGTGTCGATTCCGGCGTTGTTCGCCGAGCAGGTGAAGCGATATCCGGATGCAGTGGCGGTGACCTTCGGGCGCCGCTCGTTGACCTATCGCGAGTTGGATGAGGCTGCGAATCGGTTGGCGCACTGGTTGACGGGCCAGGGTGCAGGCCCGGGCAAGCGTGTGGCGCTGCTGTTCTCCCGCTCGGCTGAGGCAATCGTGTCGATCCTGGGAGTGCTCAAGTCCGGGGCGGCGTACTTGGCGATAGATCCGGCCGCGCCGCAGGCTCGGATCGGGTTCATCCTCGACGATGCGGCACCCATCGCAGCAGTCACGACTGCCGGGCTGGCCGAGTTGTTGGAGGGGCGAGGTGAGCTGCCGGTCATCGACATCGAGGATCCGCGGATTTCCGGTAGTCCGTGCGATGCACTGCCTGCGCCTGCGCCCGACGACGTCGCCTACGTCATTTACACCTCTGGCACGACTGGTGTGCCCAAGGGGGTGGCCGTCACCCATCACAACGTGACCCAGCTGCTGGAGTCGTTGGATGCTGGGCTGCCGCGCGCGGGGGTGTGGGCGCAAACTCATACGTTGGCCTTCGACGTCTCGGTCTGGGAAATCTTCGGTGCGCTGTTACGTGGTGGACGCGTGGTCGTGGTACCCGAGTCGGTGGCGGTCGCGTCGGATGAATTCCACGACGTGCTGGTTGCCGAGCAGGTAAGTGTGCTCACGCAGACCCCGTCTGCGGTGAGGCTGCTCTCGCCAGAGGGTTTGGAGTCCACGGCGCTGGTGGTGGTCGGCGAGGCGTGCCCGTCCGAGGTGGTGGACAGGTGGGCGCCTCGGCGGGTGATGGTCAACGCCTACGGCCCGACCGAGACGACGATGTGTGTGGCGATCAGTGCGCCGTTGACACCCGGAACGGGAGTGCCGATCGGCGCGCCGGTACCTGGAGCTGCGCTGTTCGTGCTCGATGAGTGGTTGCGTGCGGTACCGGCGGGCGTGGTCGGTGAGTTGTATGTGGCCGGTGCCGGACTGGCGGTCGGATATGTGGGACGGGCGGGATTGAGTTCGTCGCGGTTCGTGGCGTGCCCCTTCGGGGGGCCGGGTGCACGGATGTATCGCACCGGGGACCTGGTGAGTTGGGGTGCTGACGGGCAGCTGCTGTATCTGGGCCGCGCCGACGAGCAGGTCAAGATCCGGGGTTACCGCATCGAGCTGGGTGAGATCCAAGCCGCACTTGCTGCGCTCGATGGTGTCGCGCAGGCGGCGGTGATCGCCCGCGAGGATCGCCCCGGGGACAAGCGGCTGGTCGGCTATGTCACCGAATCACATGCTGGGGCAACGGATCCCGCCACGATGCGAACGCAACTGGCCCAGCGGCTGCCTGCCTACATGGTGCCCGCGGCCGTGGTGGTGTTGGAAGCGCTGCCGCTGACGCCCAATAGCAAGCTCGACGTACGTGCGCTGCCTGCACCGGAATACCGCGATGTCGGTGGTTATCGGGCTCCGACCAGCCTTGCCGAGGAGATCCTGGCCGGTGTCTACGCCCAGGTGCTCGGCGTTGAGCGGGTCGGGGTGGACGACTCGTTCTTCGATCTCGGTGGAGATTCGCTGTCGGCGATGCGGGTGGTCGCCGCGATCAATGCCAGCTTGGATGCGGGCTTGTCGGTGCGCACGTTGTTCGACACCCCGTCGATTGCTCAGTTGGTACCCCGGCTCGGTGGGGCTGACGGTGGGTTCGAGCCGTTGACAGCTGTCGAGCGGCCGGAGGCGGTGCCGTTGTCGTTCGCCCAGAACCGGTTGTGGTTCTTGGACCAGTTGCACGGACCGTCACCGATTTACAACATGCCGGTGGCATTGCGACTGAGCGGCGCGCTCGACACCGACGCGCTACGGGCGGCGCTCGTAGATGTAGCGGATCGCCATGAAAGCTTGCGCACGGTTTTTCCCGTTGTCGACGGGGTACCGCGGCAATCGGTCCTGACCGCCGATCACATCGAATTCGGCTGGGACGTCGTCGATGCCACCGCATGGTCGACGCATCAACTCAGCGAGGCCATCGAATCGGTCGCACGTTACGCGTTCGACTTGGCCGTCGAAATTCCACTCCAAGCACGGCTCTTCCGCGTCGATGGCGACGACCACGTGCTAGCAGCGGTGGTGCACCACATCGCTGCTGACGGGTTGTCGGTGACGCCGTTGGTCGCAGACCTGGGTGCGGCGTACCTGGCTCGGCAACAAGGGAAAGCACCGGGATGGGCGCCGTTGCCGGTGCAATACGTCGATTACGCGCTGTGGCAGCGGGCGCAGCTGGGAGAGCTGGACGACAGCGATAGTCGTATCGCTGCACAGGTGGCCTATTGGCAGGATGCGTTGGCGGGGCTGCCGGAGCGGTTGGAGCTGCCGACGGACCGTCCGTATCCGGCGGTGGCGGATTATCGCGGCGCCCAGGTGACCGTGGAGTGGCCGGCGGCGCTGCAGCAGCAGGTGCGTGAGGTGGCGCGCGAGCATGATGCGACCAGCTTCATGGTCGTGCAAGCCGCACTGGCGGTGCTCTTGTCTCAACTGAGTGCCAGTTCCGATGTGGCGGTGGGATTCCCGATCGCCGGGCGGAGTGACGCGGCGCTCGACCAGTTGGTGGGATTCTTCGTCAACACCATGGTGCTGCGAATGGATTTGAGTGGCAACCCCACCACGTCAGACTTGCTGGGGCAGGTGCGTCAGCGGAGCCTTGCGGCGTTCGAGCATCAAGACGTGCCGTTCGAGGTGCTGGTAGATCAGCTCAATCCGACCCGATCGATGGCACACCATCCACTGGTTCAGGTATTGCTAGCGTGGCAGAACTTCGCCGGACAGGATCATGAGACCACGGGTGGACTCGCATTGGGCGATGTTCAGGTGAGCCCGCTGTCAGCCGACACCCACACCGCGCGTGTGGATCTGACGCTCTCTTTGGCGGAGCGCTGGACCGACAGCGGTGAGCCCGCGGGAATCGGCGGGACGGTGGAGTACCGAACAGATGTGTACGACGCCGAGACCGTCGAAACGTTGATCGGACGGCTGGCGCGCGTGCTGGCGGCGATGACGGCTGATCCCGGTCGGCAACTGTCGACGGTCGATGTGCTCGATGTCGGCGAGTTGGCCCGACTCGAAGGGTGGGGCAACCGGGCGACGCTGACCGAGCCGACACCCACGTCGACGTCGATTCCGGCGATGTTCTACGCCCAAGTCGCGCGCACTCCAGAGGCTACCGCGGTCACCTTCGAGGATCGCTCGTTGACCTATCGCGAACTTGACGAGTCATCTAATCGGTTGGCGCACTTGCTAGCCGAACAGGGCGCGGGTCCTGGTGAGTTCGTGGCGATTCTGCTTCCGCGTTCGGTCGACGCGGTAGCGGCCATCATGGCGGTGCTGAAGACCGGGGCGGCTTATCTTCCAATGGATCCCGCGCACCCCGACTCGCGCATCGAGTTCATGCTCGGTGACGCCGCCCCGATAGCGGCAGTCACCACCACGGCTTTGGCCGAGCGGCTCGTCGGTTCTAACGTGACGATCATCGGTGTCAGCGATGCGGAGGTTGCCGCCCGTCCCAGCACCCCACTACCCGCGCCAGCTCCGGACGACATTGCCTACGTCATCTATACGTCCGGCACCACCGGAACGCCCAAAGGCGTTGCCATCCCGCACCGCAACGTGATCCAGTTGCTCGATTCGTTGGATGACGATCTCGAGCTGGCGGGGCAGGTGTGGACGCAGTCGCACTCTCTTGCCTTCGATTTCTCGGTGTGGGAGATCTTCGGTGCGTTACTGCGAGGCGGGCGTGTAGTAGTGGTGTCCGAGTCCACGGCGCGCTCACCGGAGGACTTCCACGCCCTGATGGTCAGCGAACAGGTCGGCATACTGAGCCGGACCCCATCGGCGTTCTATGCCCTGCAAACCGCCGATGCGCTGAATCCCGACCGGGGGGAACATCTCAAGCTCCAAACGGTGGTGTTCGGCGGCGAAGCGCTTGAACCACCGCGTCTTCGTACGTGGCTGGGCAATCACCCAGGGTCGCCGCGGATGATCAATATGTATGGCATCACCGAGACGACGGTGCATGCCTCATTCCGCGAGATAGTCGACCATGACACCGACCGCGCCGTCAGCCCGATCGGTGTGCCACTGGCGCATCTCGGATTCTTCGTGTTGGACAAGTGGTTACGGCCAGTGCCGACGGGTGTGGTCGGAGAGTTGTATGTCGCAGGAGGAGGTCTCGCGGTCGGATACCTGGGGCGGCCATCGTTGTCCTCCACTCGGTTCGTGGCGTGCCCGTTCGGTGGTCTTGGTGGGCGGATGTATCGCACCGGGGATGTGGTGCGGTGGGGCGCTGATGGGCAGTTGCAGTATTTGGGGCGTGCGGACGAGCAGGTCAAGATCCGCGGCTATCGCATCGAGTTGGGTGAGATCCAGTCGGCGCTAACGGATTTGGACGGGGTTGAGCAGGCCGCGGTGATCGCGCGTGAGGATCGCCCCGGTGACAAGCGGTTGGTGGCCTATGTCACCGGATCGGTCGATCCGGCCGGGATACGTGCGGTGTTGGCGCAGCGGTTGCCGGGATACATGGTCCCTGCGGCATTTGTGGTGCTCGAGGCGCTGCCGTTGACGGTCAACGGCAAGATCGACACTCGAGCCCTACCGGCGCCGGAACATCAGGACTCCGATCGCTACCGCGCACCTGGCACTCCCACCGAGGAGATTCTGGCGGCGATCTTTGGCCAGGTGCTTGGCATGGAACGGGTCGGGGTGGATGACTCCTTCTTCGAGCTCGGTGGGGATTCGCTGTCGGCGATGCGGGTGATCGCTGCGATCAACGCAGGTTTGGATGCGGACCTCTCGGTGCGGGTGTTGTTCGACGCGCCATCGATCGCCCAGTTGGTGCCCCGGCTCGGCGGCGGTGGCGGTGGACTCGAACCATTGGTGGCCGTTGAACGGCCGGCGTCGGTG
This sequence comes from Mycobacterium sp. RTGN4, assembly GCF_033804635.1. Classification (NCBI taxonomy): domain Bacteria; kingdom Bacillati; phylum Actinomycetota; class Actinomycetes; order Mycobacteriales; family Mycobacteriaceae; genus Mycobacterium; species Mycobacterium sp. RTGN4. The sequence continues at coordinate 193,944 of NZ_JAPZLB010000002.1, forward strand.
CCGTTGTCGTTCGCGCAGAGTCGGTTGTGGTTCTTGGATCAGCTGCAGGGCCCTTCGCCGATTTACAACATGTCGGTGGCCTTGCGACTGAGCGGCAGGCTCGATACCGAAGCGTTGGGTGCGGCGCTGGCCGATGTGGTGGACCGCCACGAGAGTCTGCGCACGCTGTTCGTGGCGCCGGAGGGCACGCCTCAGCAAGTGGTGGCGCCGGTTGAGCGGGCCGACTTCGGCTGGCAGGTCGTTGATGCCACGGGTTGGTCGCCAAGCCGGTTACAAGAAGCTCGTGATGCGGCTGCGCAGTACCCGTTCAAGCTTGCGACTGAGATTCCGTTGCGGGCAACGCTTTTCCGCGTTGCCGATGATGAGCACGTGTTGGTGAGTGCGGTGCATCACATCGCCGCCGACGGGTTGTCGGTGACCCCGTTGGTAGGGGACTTGGGTGTCGCCTACGCAAGTAGGTGTGCGGGCCAGGCCCCGGGTTGGGCCCCGCTCGCGGTGCAGTACGTGGACTACACGCTGTGGCAGCGTGCGCAGTTCGGTGATGTCGACGACGGCGATAGTCGGATCGCGACGCAGTTGGCGTATTGGGAGAATGCGCTGGCCGGCATGCCCGAGCGGGTGGAGTTGCCGACCGATCGGCCATATCCGCCGGTACCTGATCATCGCGCGGCCAGTGTGGCGGTTGACTGGCCGGTTGAATTGCAGCAGCGGGTGCGTGAAGTGGCCCGCGAGCACGACGCGACCAGTTTCATGGTGATGCAGGCCGCGCTGGCCGTGTTGTTGGCCAAGGTCAGCGCCAGTTCCGATGTGGCCGTGGGATTCCCGATCGCCGGGCGTCGTGATCCTGCATTGGATGAGTTGGTCGGATTCTTCGTCAACACGTTGGTGTTGCGGGTCGATGTGAGCGGAAACCCCACTACGTCGGAGTTGCTGGCACAGGTGCGTCAGCGCAGCCTGGCAGCTTACGAACACCAGGATGTGCCCTTCGAGTTTTTGGTGGATCGGCTCAACCCCACCCGCAGCCTGATTCATCACCCGTTGGTTCAGGTGTTGTTGGCGTGGCAGAACTTCGCAGGCCCCGCTGGCGGGTTGGCCCTGGGTGAGCTTGAGGTCACCACCCTTCCAGGCGATGCGCATACCGCAGGCATGGATCTGGCGTTCTCCTTGGCCGATCGTTGGACCGATGCCGGTGAGCCCGACGGGATCTCAGGATCTGTCGAGTATCGGACCGACGTGTTCGACGCGGAGACCATCGAGACACTGATCGAACAGCTCCGTCAGCTGGTGGTCGCGATGACCGCCGACCCGGCTCAGCAGTTGTCGTCGATCGACGTGCTCGATGCGCTCGAGCACACCCGGCTCGACGAGCTGGGCAACCGTGCGGTGCTCGCCGAGCCGTCGGGTTCGTCGGCGTCCATTGTCGGGCTGTTCGCCGACCACGTGGCCCGCACCCCGGATACGGTCGCGGTGTCCCTCGAGAACCAGTCGATGTCCTACCGGCAGTTGAATGACGCCGCTGAGCTTTTGGCAAATCGGCTGGCGGGCCACGGGGCGGGCCCCGGCAAGTCCGTGGCGGTGCTCCTGAACCGGTCCGTCGAGGCGGTCGTATCGATCATGGCCGTCCTCAAGACGGGAGCGGCCTATCTGCCGATCGACCCTGCGCACCCCGACACGCGTATCAGCTTCGTGCTCGAGGACTCAGCGCCTGTTGCCGCGATCACCACCGACGAGTTGCGGTCGCGTCTGGACGGGTCCCACGTCGCGGTGATCGACGTCCACGAACCTGGCGTTGAGCGCCAGCCCGGCGTCGACTTGTCGACACCGGCCGCAGATGACATTGCGTACGTTATCTACACCTCGGGCACCACTGGGGTGCCCAAGGGCGTGGCACTGAGCCACCGCAACGTGACTCAGTTGTTGGAGTCGTTGGATGCCGGGTTGCCGCGCGCCGGGGCGTGGGCGCTGTGCCATTCGCTGTCTTTCGACGTTTCGGTGTGGGAGATCCTTGCCCCGTTGCTCAGCGGTGGGCGAGTGGTAGTGGTTCCCGAGTCGGTGATGAGCTCGCCTGACGATTTCCACGAATTGTTGGTCACGCAGGGCGTCACGGTGCTGACCAACACCCCGTCTGCCATGGGCGTGCTGCCGTCAGAGGGACTGGAGTCGCTCGCGTTGGTGATGGCCGGTGAGGCTTGCCCGGCCGAGGTGGTCGATCGGTGGGCGCCGGGGCGCGTGATGATCAACGCCTACGGCCCGACGGAAACGACCATGTGCGTGGCGGTCAGTGCACCGCTGAAACCGGGTGACGGTGCGCCCCCGATCGGGTCGCCGGTTCCTGGGGCGGCATTGTTCGTGTTGGACAAGTGGTTACGGCCAGTGTCGACGGGTGTGGTCGGCGAGTTGTACGTGGGCGGCCACGGTGTGGGCGTCGGGTACGTGGGCCGGTCGGACTTGACCGGATCGAGGTTTGTGGCGTGCCCGTTCGGTGGTCTTGGTGGGCGGATGTATCGCACCGGGGATGTGGTGCGGTGGGGCGCTGATGGGCAGTTGCAGTATTTGGGGCGTGCGGACGAGCAGGTCAAGATCCGCGGGTATCGCATCGAGTTGGGTGAGATCCAGTCGGCGCTAACGGATTTGGACGGGGTTGAGCAGGCCGCGGTGATCGCGCGTGAGGATCGCCCCGGTGACAAGCGGTTGGTGGCCTATGTCACCGGATCGGTCGATCCGGCCGGCGCGCGTGCGGTCTTGGGTGACCGGTTGCCGGGATACATGGTGCCTGCGGCCGTCGTTGTGCTCGAGGCGCTGCCGCTGACCGTCAACGGCAAGCTCGACACCCGAGCCCTGCCTGCACCGGAATACCAGGACACCGCTGCTCGCTACCGCGCTCCTGGCACTCCCACCGAAGAGATTCTGGCGGCGATCTTCGGCCAGGTGCTCGGTGTGGAACGGGTCGGCGCGGACGACTCCTTCTTCGATCTCGGTGGTGACAGCATTCTGGCGATGCGGGTTGTCGCCGCTGTCAACCGATCTTTGGATTCGGGCGTGTCGGTGCGGGCGCTGTTCGAATCGCAGACGGTCGCCCGGCTGGCATCTCGCGTAGGCGAAGACTCGGCCGCGTTCGATCCGCTGGTTGCCGGCGAGCGACCGGACGTGGTGCCGTTGTCGTACGCCCAGAATCGGTTGTGGTTCTTGGATCAGTTGCACGGGCCTTCGCCGATCTACAACATGCCGGTGGCGTTGCGACTGAGTGGGCACCTCGACACCGAGGCGCTTCGGATGGCGCTGGCCGACGTGGTGGACCGTCACGAGACGCTTCGCACGATGTTCGTGGCCTCCGAGGGAGTGCCTGAGCAGCTGGTGGTGCCTGCTGATGAGATCGACTTCGGCTGGCAGGTAGTCGACGCCGCCGATTGGCCCGCCGGCAGCCTGGAAGAGGCCGTCGGCGCAGCAGTCCGTCACTCGTTTGACCTTGCAACCGAGATTCCAATGCGGGCAAAGCTTTTCCGGGTCGCCACCGATGAGCACGTGCTAGTGGCGGTGGTGCACCACATCGCTGCCGATGGAGTGTCGATCGTTCCGTTGGTGAGCAGTTTGGGGATGGCATACGAGGCGCGTGCGCTGGGCCGACCCCCGGCCTGGGCGCCCTTGCCGGTGCAGTACGTCGACTACACGCTGTGGCAGCGCGCGCAGTTGGGCGAGCTGGACGACACCGATAGTCGCATCGCCGGTCAATTGGCCTACTGGCAGGACGCGCTGGCAGGAATGCCCGAGCAACTGCAGTTGCCGACAGACCGGCCGTACCCGCCAGTCGCTGACTATCGCGGCGCAAGCGTGACGGTGGATTGGCCGGTCGAGTTGCAGCAGCAGGTGCGCGACGCGGCCCGCGCGAACGACGCGACCAGCTTCATGGTGATGCAGGCCGCCTTGTCCGTCCTGCTATCTCGGTTGAGTGCGAGTTCTGATGTGGCGGTTGGGTTCCCGATCGCCGGCCGTAGTGATCCCGCATTGGATGAGTTGGTCGGGTTCTTCGTCAACACCCTGGTGTTGCGGGTGGATCTCGACGGAGATCCGACGGTGGCTGAGGTATTGGCACAGGTGCGTCAGCGCAGCCTCGGCGCCTACGAACACCAGGATGTGCCCTTCGAGGTGTTGGTGGATCGACTCAACCCGACTCGGTCGATGGCGCACCATCCGCTTGTGCAGGTGTTGTTGGCTTGGCAGAACTTCGCAGGGCACGACAGCGGCCCTGCTGCCGGGTTGGCCTTGGGCGAGATGAAGGCCACTGCCCTCCACGCCGACACCCACACGGCCCGTGTGGATCTGACTTTTGGCTTGGCTGAACGCTGGACCGACAGTGGTGAGCCAGCCGGCATCGCCGGGACCGTGGAGTACCGCACCGACGTGTTCGACGCGAGCACCATCGAAACGCTGATCGGGCGGCTCCGCCGGGTGCTGGAGGCCATGACTGCCGATTCGGCTCAGCCGGTGTCGGCGATCGACGTGCTCGATGCGGTCGAACACGACAATCTCGACGAGTTGGCCAACCGCGCGGTGTTGACGGCTCCGTCGACCACGCCGGTGTCGGTTCCGGCGCTGTTCGCAGAGCAGGCGGTCAGGACACCGGATGCGATGGCATTGACCTTCCGGGGCCGCTCGTTGACCTATCGGGAATTGGACGAGGCCGCCGAGCGATTGGCGCACGTACTCGTCAGCCACGGGGCGGGTCCGGGAGAGCGTGTGGCGCTGCTGTTGCCACGGTCCGCCAACGCGATCGTGTCGATCCTGGCGGTGCTCAAGTCCGGCGCAGCCTATGTGCCGCTCGACCCGGCCCATCCCGACGCGAGAATTGGGTTCGTCCTCGACGACGCCGCGCCGATCGCCGCGATCACCACTGCAGCCCTGCGCACGCGGTTTGACGGGTCGGATGTAGCGGTGATCGACGTCGATGATCAGGTCCCGGCGGTTGGATCCGGCACCATGTTGCGAGGGCCCGCACCCGACGACGTCGCATATCTGATTTACACGTCGGGCACCACAGGTGTGCCGAAAGGCGTTGCGATAACTCACGACAACATGACACAGGTCCTGCAGTCGCTGTGTCCGGATCTGCCCGCAGGTCCCAGCGAAGTGTGGTCACACTGGCATTCCTTGGTCTTCGACGTCTCGGTGTGGGAGACCTGGGGAGCGCTGTTGCACGGCAGCAGGTTGGTCATCGTGCCCGAGGAGATGGTGGGCTCTCCGACCGACCTTCACGATCTGCTGGTCGCCGAACAGGTGAGCGTCCTGTATCAGACACCGTCGGCGGCAGGAATGCTGTCACCGGAGGGGCTGGAGTCGACCACCCTGGTGGTCGCCGGGGAGGCTTGCTCGCCGGAACTGGTCGATCGGTGGGCGCCGGGCAGGGTGATGATCAACGCTTACGGCCCCACCGAGGCAACGATTTACGCGGCGACGAGTGCGCCATTGACGGGTGGATCGAGCCTGGTCCCCATCGGATCGCCGGTGCCCCGCGGCGCGGTATTCGTTCTGGACAAGTCGCTTAGGCCGGTGCCGGAGGGCGTCGTCGGAGAGTTGTACTTGGCCGGTGCCGGTGTGGGCGTCGGGTATTGGCGCCGAGCCGGATTGACCGGAACGCGTTTCGTCGCATGCCCGTTCGGCGCCCCAGGCGCGCGGATGTACCGCACCGGGGATCTGGTGAGTTGGGGTGTTGACGGCCAGTTGCTGTATCTGGGCCGCGCTGATGAGCAGGTCAAGATCCGTGGGTATCGGATCGAGTTGGGTGAGATCCAAGCCGCGCTCAGTGAGTTGGATGGTGTCGAGCAGGCGGCGGTGATCGCTCGCGAGGACCGTCCGGGTGACAAGCGGTTGGTTGGCTATTTCACCGAATCGCACCCCGGTGCAGTGGATCCCACGGAGCTACGGACGCAACTGGGCCAGCGGCTGCCCACCTACATGGTGCCCGCGGCGGTAGTGGCGATCGAGGCGCTGCCGCTCACGGTCAACGGGAAACTCGACAGACGTGCGCTGCCTGCACCCGAGTACCGGGACGTAGAGCTTTACTGCCCCCCGGCCACCCCGGTCGAAGAGAACCTGGCAGGCATCTATGCCGAGGTGCTCGGCAGCGGAGTGCGTGTCGGGGTTGAAGACTCGTTCTTCACCCTCGGTGGGGACTCGCTGTTGGCGATCAGGCTGATCACCAAGATCAATGTCACGTTCGATCTTCAACTCTCGGTTCGCGTTCTGTTCGACGCGCCGACCGTCAGAAGCCTGAGCATGACACTGGGCAGACTCGAGGCCGAGGGTGGCGCTGAGGCCAACGGGCCCAGCTATGCGTCCGTACACGGCAGAGGCACCAGTGAGGTGCACGCCCGTGATCTCACGCTGGACAAGTTCATCGACGAGTCGACGTTGGCCGGCGCCCCGGCACTGCCTGGCCCAAGCGCGGAAGTGCGGACGGTGCTGTTGACGGGGGCGACCGGCTTCCTCGGGCGCTATCTGGCGCTGGACTGGCTCGAGCGGATGGAGGCAGTCGACGGCAAGCTCATCTGCCTGGTGCGGGGCGAGTCCAACGAGGATGCTCGCCGCCGCCTCGACGAGACCTTCGACAGTGGTGACCCAAAACTGCTGCGGCACTTCCACGAACTAGCCGCGAACCACCTGGAGGTTGTCGCTGGCGACAAGAGCGAAGCCAACCTCGGGTTGGACGAGCACACTTGGCAGCGGCTGGCCGAGTCTGTCGATCTCGTCGTCGATTCCGCTGCCTTCGTCAATGGCGTCCTGCCTTACAGCGAGCTGTTCGGCCCCAATGTGGTGGGTACCGCCGAGTTGATCCGGTTCGCACTGACCACGAAGCTGAAGCCCTACACCTATGTGTCGACTGCCAACGTCGGCGACCAGGTCGAACCGTCGGCGTTCACCGAGGACGCCGATATTCGTGTCATCAGTCCTAGCCGCACGCTGGACGAGAGCTACTCCAATGGGTATGGCAACAGCAAGTGGGCAGGCGAGGTGCTGCTACGCGAGGCGCACGATCTGTGTGGCCTTCCGGTGGCGGTGTTCCGCAGCGGCATGATCCTTGCCGACACCACGTATACGGGGCAGCTCAACGTGACGGACCTGTTTACCAGGACGGTGCTGAGTGTGGTGGCCACGGGTATCGCACCCGGTTCGTTCTACCAACTCGGAGCCGACGGTAATCGCCAACGCTCGCACTTCGACGGCTTGTCAGTGGATTTCGTCGCCGAGGCGATCGACACGCTCGGAGCCCAAGTGCTCGTCGGGTTCGAGACCTACCACGTGATGAACCCGCACGACGACGGCATCGGAATGGATGAATTCGTCGACTGGCTGATCGACGCCGGCCACCCGATCGAGCGCATCGAAGATTTCGGCGAGTGGTTGCAGCGGTTCGAAGCAGGACTGAAAGCACTGCCAGATCGACAGCGTCAGCACTCGGTACTGGAGGTGTTGACATTGCTGTTGCAGGGTTCACATGAATTGAAGCCCGCCGACCCGGTGCTTGGATCGGTCACGCGGACCGACCGATTCCGTGCTGCGGTTCGCGATGCCAAAGTCGGCCCCGACAATGACATCCCGCACGTTGGCGCGGCGACCATCGCTCAATACACGGCGGATTTGAAGAAGCTCGGCCTGCTCTGACAGAAGGACCCGTGACGGCGCATGAGAGTTCGCCAAAATGCTTATGAGGCAGGTGTTTTCAGAACAGATCGGAAGTGGCTCAACAATCGAGGCAGTAGCTTCGACGTGAGCGAATAGACCAAGGATAACGGGGTAATCTTCCTACCGTGTGGAGCACAATGCTGGTCGTGGCGCTTCTGTCGGGGTTCAATCCCGTGCGTCTCGGCATAACGCTTCTGGTGATCTCCAGGCCACGGCCCATGCAGAATTTATTCGTCTACTGGATCGGCTGCTTGATCGCGAGCGTGCTCCTTCTACTCCTTCCGCTGTTCTTATTGCACGCCACACCGCTTTTGGGCTCTTTTGCGAACGACTTGGCTACCCCGAACACGGGCGCGAGCTCAACCACCCGGCACGTTCAGATCGGCTTGGGTGTGCTCATTCTGTTGAGCGCCACGGTGATAGCGCTGCGCTCCTTGACGACGCGCCGCCGGTCGAAGCAGGCGAAACCTGACGACACATCGGCCATGGCGGTGGACTCGGACTCGCCGACTGGTGCGTCCCTGCAGGTGGAGGACAAGCCGGCGGCGGACGGATCTGCCATCCGGCGGCTGCTAAGACGCGGCCGCAACGCGTGGGAGAACGGAGCACTGTGGGTTTCGTTCGTGATCGGGCTCTACACGGGCCCGGGTATCGACGGGGCCATTTACGTACTCGCCATCATCGTGCCCTCAGGAGCCGCGGTTGCCGCGCAATTCGGTGCCGCGATCATGTTCGTCTTCGTGATGCTTGCGATCGTCGAGATCACACTCATCAGCCGTCTCGTGACGCCAGCGAAGACTTACAAGGTCATTCAGGTGCTACACGACTGGACCCTGGCTCACGGTCGCAAGCTCCTGGTGGCCATGTTGGCGGTAGTCGGCGTCGCGATGCTGAGCCAGGGCCTCGGCGTCGCCTGAGGACTCCGACGAATCCGTCAGGCGGCCTCCACCGGCGTGAGCTCCTCGACCAGCATTCCCGCCAGGTCACGAACCGTCGTCGTCATGTCCTTAGGGCTGATGCGTATTCCCGTCTCGCTCTCGATCCGGGTACGCAACTCCAAGGCGCCCAACGAGTCCATGCCGTATTCGGCGAGCGGACGGTCGGGATCGACACTGCGACGCAGAATCAGACCGACCTGGTCCGAGATCAGCCGCCGTAGCCGGACGGGCCACTCTTCCTGCGGCAGTTCGTCGAGCTCCGCACGGAATTTGCTTGTCCCCGATGCGTTTTGCGCCGAAGCGCGGAACCCCTCGGCGAACGGGCTGTGCTGAGCGAACGCGGTCATCCATGGTGCGCCAGTGATTGGCGCATACCCCGTGTAGGCGCGGTCGTAGCGCAACAACGTCTCGAACGCATAGGCGCCCTCGTCGGGCAGGATGGCCACACCGGCGCCCTCTGCCAAGGCGGTTCCCCGCCCGATCTCCCCCCAGGCGCCGAACGCGATCGCGGTGGCTGGGAGGCCCTTCGTGCGCCGCCACAGTGTGAACGCGTCCAGCCAGCTGTTGGCCGCGGCGTAAGCACCCTGTCCGGGCGAGCCCACCAGAGCGGCCGCCGAGGAGAACGAGCAGAACCAGTCCAACGGTTGCTCGGCGGTCGCCGAGTGCAAGTTCCACGCACCGTAAACCTTTGGCGCCCAGTCCCGCTCAACGAGTTCGTCGGTGATGCTGGTAAGTGTGGCGTCTTCGATGACCGCCGCAAGATGCAGCACGCCACGCAACGGAAGCCCGGTAGCGGTCGCGCTGGCCACCAACTTCTGCGCGGTGCTGCGCTCGGTGATGTCACCGAGCTCCACCACCACGTCGGCACCGGCCGCGCGCATGCGCACGATCGCCTCCAGCGCCTCCGGCGACGGCTCCGAGCGTGATGACAACACGATCCGCCCGCAGCCCGCCTCGGCCAGCTTCTGCCCGAGGAACAATCCCAGTCCACCCAGGCCGCCGGTGACGAGGTAGGCACCGTCGGACGAGAAGGCGGGAACCAGTGCCGGGGGCACCACCACGCGACTGGCCCCGGTGTGGGGTATCTCCAGTACGAGTTTGCCGGTGTGCTGGGCCCCGCTCATCACCCGGATCGCGGTCGCAGCGTCTGCAAGCGGGTAGCGCGTGCATTCCGGCATCGGCAGCGAGCCACTCGCGGTCAGCTGGTAGACCGTCTTCAACAAATCCCGGATGCGCTCTGGATGGCTGACCGACATCAACGCCAGGTCGACCGCATAGAACGAAAGGTTGCGCCGGAACGGGTACAGCCCCAGCCGGGTGTCGCCGTAGATGTCACGCTTGCCGATTTCGACGAAGCGTCCGCCGAATGCCAGCAATTCCAGGCCGGCGCGTTGCGCCGCCCCGGTCACGGAATTCAGCACGACGTCTACGCCGTAACCATCGGTGTCATTGCGAATCTGCTCGGCGAAGTCGGTGCTGCGGGAGTCGTAAACATGCTGGATTCCCATGTCGCGCAGTATCTGTCGACGCTGCTCGCTTCCGGCGGTGGCGAAGATCTCTGCGCCTGCGGCGTGTGCGATGGCGATCGCCGCCTGGCCGACACCGCCGGTGCCGGAGTGGATCAGCACCTTGTCATTGGCCATGATGCGAGCCATGTCGTTGAGCCCGTACCAGGCGGTTGCGGTCGCGATGGTCAGCGCGGCCGCCTGTACGTCGCCGAGCCCGACCGGCAAGGTGACCGCCAGGTTGGCGTCACACGTGATGAACGTGCCCCAGCAGCCGTCAGCGGACAGGCCGCCGACGTGGTCGCCGACCTTGAGGTGGGACACCTCCGGTCCGACCGCGGTGACCACCCCGGCGAAGTCGATGCCCAGCTGCGGCAGCTTCCCATCGAAGGCGGGATAGCGACCGAACGCGACCAGCACGTCTGCGAAGTTGATGCTGGAGGCATTGACTGCGACCTCGATCTGTCCCGGTCCTGGCGGAACACGGTCGCACGCAACGAGTTCCGCCGACTGAAGATCACCAGGTGTCCGGATGTTGAGGCGTACACTCGCGTCCTCGAGATTGGCGGTGGCGGTCCGACGCTCCTCGGGAAGCAATGGAGCAGGGGACAACCGTGCGACGTGCAACTGGCCGTTCCGCCAAGCGGTTTCGTCCTCTTCGGAACCGCTGAGCAGCTGCTGCGCCAAGTGCTCGCCGTTATCCGCTTCATCCACGTCGATTTGGGTGGCGCGAATATGCGGGTGTTCGGTGCCGATCACCCGCACCAGCCCACGTAGGCCACCCTGCTCCAAGTTGAGCTGGTCGCCGGTCACCACCGACTGTGCACCGCGGGTGACGACATAGAGCCGGGGCGGCTCGCCGGGAGCGTCCGGCAATGCGCGGGCGATCCGCACCAGATGCTGTACGTTTTCGCAGCCCAGTGACGGCTCCAGGTCCTCGGTGCGGCCGCTCTTCGGACCGGTGACGATCACCACTCCGTTCAAGCCGCCGGTGCGCAGGTGATTAGCCAGCTCGTCTGAGGCGGCGCTGGAGTCGGCCTCCTGAGGCCAGTTAATCGTGGTGCATTGTGCGCCACGGTTTTTGAGCGCTTCGGCCAACGTGCTGGTGACAGCGTCAGCGGTAGGAGCGGTGGTGATCAACAGCCAGGAACCGCCATCGGCGTACTCCACGTCGGGCAATTCACGCTGACGCCATTCAACGGTCAGCAACCGCGCCGCGAGCACCCGATCTTGCTGGCCCTCCTCGGAGACCCCGGCACCCATTCGCAGGCCGCGTACTGCGAGCAAGACCGACCCATGCTCATCGAGCACGTCGATGTCTGCCTCGACTCCCGACAGGTCGGCCTTCGTCACTCGCGCGTAGCAGTACTGGGCGTTGCGGACCGCACCGTACGAGGTGAGTCGACCGATACCCAAGGGCAAACCGAGGGCACCTTCACCCAGACCCCGGACCGTCGGATGAGCTTCGATGGACTGGAAGCACGCATCCAACAGCGCCGGATGCACTCCGTAAGCATCTTGTTGCGAACGGATCTGGCGAGGAAGCGCGACCTCGGCCAGCACGGTGTCCGTCGTCTCGTCGCCGGTGTGCACGACGCCGAGACCGGAGAATGCCGGACCGTACTGCATGCCACGCTCGTCCATGCGCTTGCGCACGTCGTCGCCGTCTTCCTGACCGGAATGCGCGGCGAGCAACTCGGGCATGTCGAAGGCAGGAGGCGGCTCGCTGTCCGCGGCATACAGAACCGCGGAAGCCTGTCGCGTCTGCTCACCCTCCAGCGTCGTCTCCACCGTGAAGTCCACGATGCCCGGCGCTGACAAAGACGCCGAGGCGGCGATCGTGGTCTGCTCGTCCAGGAGCAGCGCACTTTCGAACAGGATGTCGCGGACCGCAGCGCCCTCACCGAGCACAGTGTGTGCGGCCGCCAGCGCCATCTCGCAGTAGGCAGCCCCAGGAAGCACGGCCACGTTGCGGACCTGATGATCGTCCAGCCACGGTTGATCGGCGGTGCCGACTTCGCCTTGCCACACGTGACGCTCCGGTTCCTCCTGCAGGTGCACGTGTGAACCCAGCAGCGGATGTACCGAGACGATGCGCGCGCCGTGCGTTGCGGAGTCCTGATTCCCGCCGCCGCTGAGCCAGTGCTGGCGATGGGTCCAGGACGGCAGCGGGGCATCGACCAGTCGGCCATCGGGATAGAGCACGGAGAAGTCGACGACAGCACCGGCACTGTGAACGTCGGCCACGAAGCCGCGCAGTCCATGGGGGAGCTCTTGTTCGCGGCGCATACCGGCCAGCGCAGCCAACGGCACATCGACGCTCTCGGCGGTCTGCTTGAGCGCGCGGACTACGAGCGGGTGTGGTGACAGTTCGGCGAAGACTCGGTAGCCGTCTTCCAGAGCGGCTTGTACCGCCGTGGCGAACCGCACCATGCGTCGGCAGTTGTCGGCCCAGTAGCGGCCATTGAATGTGGGTTCCTCGCGAGGGTCGAAGAGCGTCGCCGAGTAGAAGGGAATCTCCGGCGTCAACGGCTTGATGTCCTTGAGCAGGTCCTTCAGCTCGGGCAGGATCGGATCGACTTGCGGCGAATGGAAGGCCACGTCGGTGGGGACCTCGCGGGCCATCACGTCACGCTCTTCCCACGCCAGCACCAGTTCGCGAACGGTTTCGGCGGAACCGGCGACGACGGTGGATTGCGGGGAGGCCACCACGGCCACCACGACGTCCTTGATGCCGCGCGCAGTGAGTTCCGAAAGCACCTGCTGGGCAGGCAATTCCACCGATGCAGTAGCACCATTACCGGCCACCTTGGACATCAGCCGGGAGCGACGGCAGATGACACGCAGCCCGTCTTCCAACGAGAGCCCGCCCGCGACGACAGCTGCCGCGGCCTCGCCGAGTGAGTGCCCGATCACCGCCCCTGGCACGACGCCGTGTGCCTTCAAGGTGGCGGCCATGGCGACCTGCATGGTGAACAGCGTCGGCTGCACCTGATCCTGACCGGTGACGGTCTGTTGCGCCGTCATCGCCTCGGTCACCGAAAAGCCTGACTCCTCAGCGACAATGGGCTCGGCTTGCGCGACGATTGCGGCGAACACAGGTTCGGTCGCCAGCAGGTCTGCACCCATCCTTGCCCACTGCGAACCCTGGCCGGAGAAAACCCACACCGGGCCGCGATCGTCGCGCCCGGCCGCGGGTTCGTAAGGGGCGTCACCGTCGGCGACCGCGCGCAAACCCTCGACGAGGTCTGAGGCGTTGTTCGCAATGACGGCGGTACGGACTGGTCGGTGCGCTCGTCGGCGGGCCAGGGTGTAGGCCAGGTCCGACAACGCCACGTCCTCGTGGGTCGTCAGCCAGTCAGCCATCCGACCCGCAGTGTTGCGCAGCTCGTCAGCCGATGTGGACGACAGCGGAAACAGTAAAGGCGTCGACGACGGGTCGGCCTCGGCGCGGTGCGCGCCGCCTTCGGTGCTCTCGGGAGCTTGCTCCAAGATGGCGTGCACATTGGTCCCCGACACCCCGTATGACGATACGGCCGCCCTCCTGGGTGCGGGGCCGTCGATCGGCCACGGCGTATTGTCTTGTGGCACAAAGAGTTGGGTATCGATCTCGGCCATCGCATCGGGCAATCGCGCGAAGTGAAGGTTCTGTGGAACGACGCCGCCCTGCAGCGAAAGCACCGCCTTCACCAGCCCCAGCGCACCGGAGGCCGACTGCGTGTGTCCGAAGTTGGTCTTCGACGATGCCAGCGCGCAGGGTCCGTCAAGGCCGTAAACCTCTGCCAGACTGGCATATTCGATCGGGTCGCCGGTCGGGGTGCCGGTGCCGTGGGCCTCGACCATGCCCACGCTCTTCCCGTCGACGCCCGCCGCAACCAACGCCGCCCGATAAGCCGCGACCTGCGCTGGCTGCGACGGTGTCGCAATGTTCACGGTCCGGCCGTCTTGGTTTGCGGCCGTGCCACGAATGACCGCCAAGATCCGGTCACCGTCTCGCTGCGCATCCGACAGTCGTTTGAGCAACACCACGGCACAGCCCTCGCCTGCCACGAACCCGTCCGCGTCGGCGTCGAAGGCGTGGCAGCGTCCGGTGGGAGAGAGCATGCCCTCGGCTGACCCTGCGGCCCACTTGCGTGGGTCCAATGCGACGGCGGCGCCTCCGGCCATGGCAACGTCGCTTTCGCCCTCGTGCAGACTCCGGCACGCCAGGTGCACGGCCATCAGGCCAGAGGAGCACGCGGTGTCCACCGTGAGCGCGGGACCGTGAAGACCGAGGGCGTAGGCAATCCGCCCTGACGCCAAGCTGAAGCTGTTGGCGATGAAGCCGTACGGCTTCTCCACGGCGCCCGCATCCGCGGCCAGCAGCTGGTAATCGTTGTGCGTGAGCCCGACGAACACGCCAGTCAGCGTGTCGGCCAGCCGATCTCGGCTGAGGCCGGCGTGTTCCATCGCCTCCCAGGAGGTCTCGAGTAACAGTCTGTGCTGCGGGTCGCTCAAGGTGGCTTCGCGCTCGCCCATCCCGAAGAACTCGGAATCGAAGCCCGCAACGTCGTCGAGGAACGCACCCCACTTCGACACCGACCGACCGGGCACCCCTGGCTCGGGGTCGTAGTAGTCGTCGGCGTCCCAGCGGTCGGACGGAATTTCGGTGACCAAGTCGTCGCCACGCAGCAACGCGTCCCATAGCAGTTCAGGAGAGTCGATTCCACCAGGAAGTCGGCAAGACATTCCGATCACGGCGATTGGAGTGACGACATCGGTGCCGTTCGTGTGTGTAGCAACGGCGGACTCCGGCCCGGGCAGGAATTTTTCGCCGGTCTCGTTTGAAGCCATTTCTGCCCCTTGTCAACGTTGTTGCGGCCGAGCCGCAGTGAGTAGTAGAGGTCAATCCCCCGTGCTTGTAACGGTGACCAGAAGACCGACGTCGATGTCGGGCCAATCGATTTTGGCTGTTCTGGCGCCCGCCAGCAAGCAGTTGCGATCAGCAACGTTAATTGCGCGCAGGCCGAGTTGTCTCGGGATCCGCACAATCCATCGGCGTGGCGACACCAAGTCGATGGGTTTGCTGGGAGTTACTGCAACGTGGGAGCCATGGCCGGATCGCCTGGCGGACGCTGGCATTCGCGGGCGTAGTGCGCGGGCTGGTCCTGCCATCGAATAGACCCTACCCGCATCGCGGCGGCTCACAAGGCGAGTTTTCCGCAGTGCAGCGGCGACTGTAGCGGTACCGTGATCCACGTGACTGAGACCTCCGTTTCCACCGTGCTGCGCGAGCGCGCCAGTTTGCAGCCCAATGACACGGCATTCACGTTCGTTGACTATGACAAGGACTGGAACGGCGTTGCCGAAAGCCTGACTTGGTCGCAGCTGTATCGGCGAACGCGCAACCTTGCACGAGAGCTCGAGCAACGCGGGGCGACCGGTGACAGGGCGCTGATATCGGCCCCACAGGGGCTGGACTACATCGTGGCGTTTTTCGGGGCGTTGCAGGCAGGACACATCGCGGTTCCGCTTGCGGTCCCACAAGGTGGCGTCAGCGATGAGCGTGTCAGTTCGGTGCTGAAGGACGCATCGCCTTCGGTCATTCTCACAACGTCCGCTGTCGCAGGCACGGTCGCTGAGTACGTTCAATCGGAGGCGGGTGGAGCTGCTCCGTCGATCGTTGAAGTTGATTTGCTGGATCTTGACGCACCGACGCGATCCGGTGCTGGGGGCGAGGACGACGCCAGCATCGCGTATTTGCAGTACACGTCCGGGTCGACCCGCGAGCCGGCGGGCGTCGTGATGTCGCACGAAAACATCATCACCAATTTCGAACAATGGGCGTCCGACTTCTTTGCGCCGTGGGGAAAAGTTCCCCCACCAGGCAGCACTATTGTGTCGTGGCTGCCGTTTTATCACGACATGGGTTTGTACCTGGGAATTTGCGCGCCCGTACTATTGGGAATTCCGGCTGTGCTCACGAGCCCGATGGCATTCTTGCAGCGGCCGGCCCGTTGGATGCAATTGACAGCAAGCAATAGCAAGTCGTACACGGCAGGACCGAACTTTGCCTTCGAATTAGCGGTGAAAAAGACATCGGACGACGACATGGCCGGGCTTGATCTCGCGGATGTGATCGTCATCGCCACCGGCAGTGAACGCGTGAATCCGGCGACGCTGCGGCGCTTCACTCAGCGGTTCGCTGCCTTCAACCTGCGCGAAGAGGTCATCCGGCCGTCGTATGGACTTGCCGAAGCAACGATTTACGTGTCGACCCGTGCAGCGGTTAGCCCTCCGGTCATCGTGCGGTTCGACGCCGAGAAACTGGCCGCTGGTAAGGCAGAGCGCTCTGAAAGCGGACCTGGCACACCACTGGTCAGCTACGGAATGCCGGAGTCGCCGACAGTCCGCATCGTTGATCCCGAGACACAAATCGAATGCCCGGCGGGGACCGTCGGAGAGATCTGGGTGCACGGGAACAACGTCGCGATGGGCTATTGGCAGAAGCCTGATGAGTCCGAAAAGACGTTTGGTGCAAAGATCGTCGGTCCGGCGACTGGTACACCCGAGGGGCCTTGGCTGCGTACCGGTGACTCGGGATTCACCTTCGATGGCGAGTTGTTCATCATCGGGCGCATCAAGGATCTCTTGATCGTGTACGGGCGCAACCATTCTCCGGACGACATCGAGGCGACCGTCCAGGAGGTCACCCTGGGCCGGTGCGCCGCGATCGCGGTTCCGGACAGTCAGACCGAAAAGCTCGTGGTGATCATCGAAGTCAGGAAACGGGGCGCCTCCGACGAGGAGGCAGCGGACAAACTCACCCTCGTCAAGCGTGAAGTGACCTCGGCGATCTCCAACTCGCACGGGCTCAGTGTCGCGGATCTGGTTCTGGTGCCGCCTGGTTCGATCCCGGTCACCACGAGCGGCAAGGTCAGGCGATCAGCGTGTGTCGAGCAGTACCGCCACGGTCAGTTCGCCCGGGTGGACGCTTAGGCAATCCGCTGCACCTGCTCCAACTTGAGGCCCGTGCTACGGGGGCCGAGTAGGGCGACGTCGAGGCACAACAGGACGATAAGCACCGCTGACCCGGAGAACACCGCCACGGGACCCAGTGCTGCCAGCGCAGGCACGGCGATGAAGGGCATCACGGTCGAGGTCGCGCGAGACAGCGAATAGGCGATTCCACTTGCGGTGGTGCGGATCGCGGTCGGGAAGATCTCGGCCTGGTAGATGTGGAACGCATTGGAGAACACGTTCGAGATCGCGGTGAGCAGGAAGCCGGAGACGACGATCACCGCGACCTGCTCGGCCGCAGCGAAAAGGATGCCGAACACAGCGATGCCGAGCGCCGAGGCGATGATCAGGTACTTGCGCTCGAACCGTTCGACCAGCGGAACCGACACCAGGGAACCTAGCGGGTAGCCCGCGAAGCTCAGGGCCGCATAGCCCAGCGACTCCGTGACGGTGAATCCCTTGCCAACCAGCACCAGTGGGGCGAGCACCGCGAAGCCGTAGTAGGCCACGGTCTGCAGCACCTGAAAGATCACCAGCATGACGCTGCGTGACCGGTAGTCCCGGAACGCAATTCGCAACACCTCACCGACGCTGGGGGCGTCGTCGTCGGACGCACTGGCGCCCGCAGGCACGACTGTTTCCGGGGCAACTTTGCCCACGATGACCTCGACGACCGCGCGCGCCTCGGCCTCACGGCCGCGGCTCTCCAGCCATCGCGGCGACTCGGGCAGTTGGGTGCGCAGCGCCAACACCAGCACCGCACCGAGTGCGCCGAACACCAGGAGCCACCGCCAGCCTTCGATGCCGAACAATTCCTGACGCGCGACCAGCCTTCCGCCGAGCAGCGCCGCCAGCGGCACCCCGAGGAAGCCGATCGTGTAGGCCCACGCCGTCATCCGTCCGCGCACGCGGCTCGGCATGAATTCGGCGAGGTAGGTGTCGACGAGGACCAATTCCGCGCCGAGTCCCATGCCTGCCAGGAACCGCAGCACGAGAAACGTCTCGATGTTCGGGGAGAAGGCCGCCGCCAGCGAGAAGAACGAGTACAACAGCAGATTCAGGATGAAGACCCGCCGCCGACCGAGCCGGTCCGCCGTGATCGACAGCACGTTGGCCCCGACGAACATTCCTGCGAATCCGGCTGCGATGACCAAAGCCTTGCCCGTCGACCCCAGCCCGAACTCCTTGCCGAGCACCGGCGCGAGCACGCCACCGAGGAAGACCTCGTAGAGATCGAAGAACGTGCCGAGTCCGACGAGCACGACGAGTCGCCAGTGCCACCTGTTGACCGGGAGCCGCTCGAGCACCGAGGAAGCCGCCGCCGATTCCGTCACGCCATCTCCCACCACATCCGTTTCCAGGCAGTGCCAACCTAGCGGCTTGGCTATCGTCAGTGGGTGCACCTCGAGGAACTGCAGTGGTTCGTCGTGCTGGCTCAGACCGAGCACGTCACCGATGCGGCGGCCGAACTCGGAATCACGCAGCCGACGTTGTCTCGCGCGTTGGCTCGGCTCGAGGAGCAGGCCGGGACACAGCTGTTCGACAGGGTGAATCGACGTCTGCGGCTCAATGCGTACGGGCAGATCATGTTGGAGCATGCGCAGCGCAGCATCGCCGAGCTCCAGTCCGCAGAAGAGCGCATCGCCGCGCTGCGCGATCCTGACACCGGGCGGGTTCGGCTGGCCTTCCTCCATTCACTGGCGAATTGGTATGTACCGGAGCAGCTTCGACGCTTCCGCGAAACGGCGCCAGGCATCGGATTCGACTTGTTCCAAGGCCCGGCCCACGAGCTCACCGACCGCGTAAGCCGTGGCCAGTCGGACATCGCGATCACCTCGCCGCGACCGAAGGGGTCGGGCTTCGGCTGGCACCGCCTGCACGTCGAACGGCTGTGCCTGGCCGTGCCGCACGGACACCGGCTGGCGACGCGAACCAGGGTGCGGATGTCCGCGGCGGCAGGCGAACCGTTCATCGCACTCGGCGAACAGTTCGGGCTGCGGCAGTTGACCGCCGAACTCTGGGCAGAGGACGACCTCGATCCCGAGATCGTCTTCGAAGCTACCGAGATTCCCACCATGGAGGGCCTGGTGGCCGCAGGGTTCGGGATCGCCGTCGTCCCGGTGCAGTCGGACGGCGGTGAGACGAAGACCGTGCACATTGCACTTTCCAACGCGGGCGCCAAGCGCGAGGTGGGGCTGGTGTGGGATCGCACTCGGGTGTTGTCCCCGGCCGCAGATCGCTTGGTGCACTTCCTTAGCGACTCGTAACGGCCCGTACTGCAATGATGTGTCACACGCATGACTAAACCCAGATTCATGTATTGGACACATGAAGACTCGCGTCCTAGCGTCGGGCTGTGTCGATCGAACAGGCAGTGCCAGCGCTGTGGGCTGGCCACGCGCGGGGCTCGGCTGCCTACGTGCGACTGCTCGCAGCACTGTTCTGCGCGGGCATCGCAACGTTCGCTCAGCTGTACTCGCCGCAGGCGGTGCTGCCGCTCATCTCGGCCGAGCTGCATGTAGGCGCGGCCAAGGCGGCACTGACCATCTCGGCTTCGACCGTCGGCCTTGCGATCGGCGTGATCCCGTGGTCGGTGCTGGCTGACCGCATCGGCCGGGTGAAGGCCATATCCGTATCCGTCACGGCCGCCACCGCCGTCGGACTGCTAGTACCTTTCGCCCCGACGTTTCAGCTTCTGCTCGCCGGGCGCCTCGTCGAAGGACTGTTGATCGGTGGCGTGCCCGCGATCGCCGTCGCCTACCTCACCGAGGAGGTCGAGCCTGCCCACGCGACAAGGGCGGCAGGCACGTTCGTCGCAGGGACCACCATCGGCGGTCTGATGGGAAGACTGGTCTCGAGCCCGATCGCCGAGTTCGCCGGTTGGCGCGTCGGTGTGTTCGCGGTGGCGGCGCTGTGCGGCGTCGCGGCGCTGAGCTTCGTCAAACTCGCCCCGCAGCCTCGCGGGTTCACCCCGGCCCGTCGCCGGGGGGCCAACCCAGAAGGCAGTCTGTTGCACCGGCTATCGGTGAACCTGCACTCGAGGCGGCAGCTGACCTTGTACGCCCAGGGCTTCCTCTTGATGGGCGGGTTCGTGGCGATGTACAACTTCCTCGGGTTCCGCCTGACCGGAGCGCCCTTCCACCTGAGCGCATCGCTGGTCAGCTTGGTGTTCCTGGCCTACCTCGCCGGAACCTGGGCATCGGCTCGCGCCGGCGCCGAAGCCACCCGGTTCGGCCGTAAACCCGTGTTGCTGAGCTCGATCGGCGTAATGATGGCGGGCGTCGCGATCACCTTGAGCGACAACATCATTGCGGTACTCATCGGTCTAGTGATAGCTACCGTCGGATTCTTCGGCGCGCACTCCATCGCGTCGGGTTGGACGGGCCAGTCCGCGCCGGCAGGCAGGGCTCAAGCCTCGTCGCTGTACAACCTCTTCTACTACGGCGGCTCGAGCGTGATCGGCTGGTTCGGAGGGGTTGCCTTCGACGCGCGGGGCTGGCCCGCGGTGGCGGGCACGATTCTGATGCTCGCCGCGATCGCCGCGGCCGCAGCTGGGGCGTTCCTGCGCGAGCAGTAGGTCGTCCACGTGCCGACGCCCGTCGCGAATAAATATCGGTGGTGGCAATTTCCTCAAGTCGGCGTCTGCTGGGTCTGTGCAACGGCAAGTACCTGCGGTAATACCGCTGTGAGTTGGCCTTCTTGCTCGAGATTACGTAAGCGCAGCTAACCAAGCTACTTAGGTATACCTTAATGAGGTAAGGCATACCTATTGCATCTCAGAATTCTCTCAGCTAGGTTCTGCTCGCCAGAGTTTGCTGGCAGACCACTTCAAAGGAGAATCCGTGCAACTCGCCCTAGCTTCCGACCCGTCAGGAGCCGACTTCAGCCCCGGCCCGTCTCCCGCGGCCCGCCGAATGAGCAAGTTCCTGCTCGCCGGCGCAGCCGTGGTCGGGGTCGGCGCCATCGCGTCGCAGCCCGTCACGCAGAACATCCCCGCGATCCAGGAGTTGCAGGCCCGCGCGGTCCAGCTCGTGGCAAATGTGACCGACGATCCGTCGACCGTCTACGCGGGCCTGTTCAACAACACGTTGAACAACCTCGAGGCACTCGGCACGGCGTACAGCGCGACTCCATTCCCGTTGCTGAGCCAGATCGTGGAAAACCAGGAGGGCTACGCAGCCAAGTTCGGCACCGCATTCGAGTCCGCAGGCACCGCGTTCCAGACGTGGTGGGAGACCGGGACCCGGGAATCGGCTCCGGGGCAGACGTTGCTGGCGAACGTCCAGGCCGCGCTCGAGGCCGGGGATTTCAACACCGCCTACGACAACTTCAACAAGCTCGTCCTGTTTGGCATCCAGAACACCGTGCTGCCGATTCTCACCGGATCGATCTTCAGCTCGGCCACGACGGCGGGAATCCCGCAGCAGATCGCGCAGAACTTCGCCGACGCGCTCGGCGTCACACTCACCACGGGCACCGTGGGGTTCGGCGCCTTCCAGTCCATCTTCGCGCCGACCAGCGGCGCGGCGTTCGAGGCGTCGCGGGCGATCGGGGCGGTCACGACGGCCCTTCAGGCCGGTGACGTGGAGACCGCACTGACCGGGCTGGTGAACACCCCCGGCGTCGTCGCCGACGCATTCCTCAACGGATTCGACTACGACGACGGCGATACGCGCGAAGCATGGTCGGGCTTGTTCTCGCCCACGGGCACGGGCACCCGGCCCGCCAGCGGCGGTCCGCTCCAGCAGTTCCTGATCACGATCCCCAAGAAGATCGCCGCCGCCATCGACAACACACCGGAGGCCGTGACGCCGAGCGGCATCACACTCGGTGCGTCGACCGACCTTGCGTCGACGGACATCGCCAAGACCGACATCGCCAAGACCGACATCGCCAAGACGGACATCGCCAAGACCGACATCGCCTCGACGGGCCGGACGCTGACGCTGGCGCTGACCCCGAAGGTGCCGACGGCCAAGGTCGCCAAGACCCCAGCGGCTGACAAGCTGACTGCCGGCGAGGCCACCGGCGACACCGTCGTCGCGACCAAGCCGATCAAGAAGCCGCGCAGCCTGACCAAGGCCACCAACGGCACGAACGCCGTCAAGGCCGCCAGTGACGGCGTCTCGGCAGCGGTCAAGAACGTCAGCGACGGGCTCAAGAAGGCAGCTGCCGGCGGACGTCACGCGAGCAACAAGCCGGCATCGACGGCATCGGATTCGAAGCCGAAGCACGCCAAGGCATCTGACTCCGAGTAATCCTCAACGCAGCCGGACCCTCAGCTACCGCTGGGGGTCCGGCTCGCGTAGGGCGACACCGTCCCGTATACGGTCCAAGGCATGAGTCCAGTAACGGTGATCACCGGCGGCGCGGGCGGCATGGGGGTGGCCACGGCCAGGATCGTTGGCAGAGCCCACGCCGTCGTACTCGCGGACGTCAGGCAGGACCGGCTCGACGATGCGGCCGTCACGTTGAAGGAGCTCGGCATCACGCCGACGATCGTCAACTGCGACGTCACGGACCGGCAGGCCGTCGTCCGGCTCTTCGAGACCGCCGCAGGACTCGGCACGGTCGCCGCGGTGATCCACACCGCCGGGGTGAGCCCCAGCATGGGCGACGCCGACTACGTCATGAGGACCAACGCGCTTGGCACGCTTCACGTCAACGAGGTCTTCTACTCGTCCGTCGGCGAGGGCGCCGCGATCGTCAACGTGGCCTCAATGGCGGCCCACCTGCTGCCCGAGGAACTGATTCCGACAGCCCAATTCCCGCAGGCCCTGCAGGACGAGACAGCCTTCGTGGCCGACATGACCGCGGCCTGCAGCATCGTGCCCGAGGAGGCGCGGTCCGGGTTCGCCTACGCAGTGAGCAAGAGTTTCGTCAGGTGGTACAGCTCGTCGCAGGCTGAGCGGTTCAACGGTCGGGGACTACGCATCATCTCGGTCTCGCCGGGGTCCGTCGACACCGAGATGGGCTTGCTGGAAGCGGAGGCCGGGGCCGGGGCGATGGTCGCCGACTTCGCGGTCCCGCGGTGGGGCAAGGCGGAGGAGATGGCCGAGCTGTTCGCGTTCTGCGCGAGTGACAAGGCCGCGTACCTCACCGGCACCGACATCCTCAACGACGGCGGCGTCGTCGCCTCGATGAAGGAACGCACCAGGGTTGCTGCCGAAAAGGGTTGAGCCGCACGGCTTCACCCAGATTTGGCGCCTGTGCGTTCACGGTGTTTGCAGCCCGGCCAGCAGCAGGGTCGGCGTTTCCCTTCCTCCAACTCCTCCTGCGTGCGGCGAATGCGCCGCTTCCGGGTGGCCTCCTGTTTGGCGTCGGTGACCCAGCAGATGAACTCGTTGCGCGCCAAGGGCGTGATGTCGTTCCAGGCCGCCAACGCGGTCGCGTTGGAGCCCAACGCCTCGCGGAGGTCCGGGGGCAGTTCGTGGACGACACCGCCGGGCACGCGCGCGCTGCTCATGCGAACAGGGTATTCCAAGCGGCCACGCACACAGGAAATGTTCAGTTATCGTCGCTGAATGAGTGACACGGACACGCCGTCCAGCCAGCCCGGTCCGACGCTCGCCCCGACGAGCACCAGGCGCGCGGTACTCAACACGATGAAGGGCTCGGCGGGAAATCTCGTCGAGTGGTACGACGTCTACGTCTACACGGTGTTCGCCGTCTACTTCGAAGCGCAGTTCTTCGACAAGTCCGACACCAATTCGACCTTGTACATCTACGCGATCTTCGCGGTCACCTTCCTCATGCGGCCGGTGGGGTCCTGGTTCTTCGGCCGGTTCGCCGACCGTCGCGGGCGCCGCTCCGCCCTGATGGTCAGCATCACGGTCATGTCGACCTGCTCATTCGTGGTGGCAGTCATGCCGACTCGCGAGCTCATCGGCAACTGGGCGGCGGTGATCCTGATCATCGCGCGGCTGGTGCAGGGCTTCGCCACGGGCGGGGAGTACGGGACGTCTGCGACGTACATGTCCGAAGCGGCGACCCCGCATCGACGTGGCTTCCTGTCGTCCTTCCAATACGTCACGCTCGTCGGTGGTCACGTGCTCGCGCAGTTCACGTTGCTCATCCTGCTGAGCGTGCTTGATGTCGAGACGGTGACCGCGTGGGGATGGCGGGTCGGCTTCTTCATCGGTGGTGTCGCCGCGCTGGTGGTGCTGTGGCTGCGACGTTCGATGGACGAGTCGCTCAGCGAGTCGTACCTCGAAGCGATTCGGGAGGGCAAGGACCGGGCTGCGGGCTCGCTGAAGGCGTTGTTCACCACGCACTGGCGGCCACTGCTGCTGGTCTTCCTCATCACTGCGGGCGGCACGGTTGCGTTCTACACGTACACCATCAACGCGCCCGCAATCGTCAAGTCCGCCTTCGGCTCCGAACGGGCGTTGACTGCGACGTGGATCAACCTGCTCGGCCTGATCTTCCTCATGCTGCTGCAGCCTGTTGGCGGGCTCATCAGTGACCGGGTCGGTCGCAAGGTGCTGCTGGTGTTCTTCGGAGTCGGTGGCGTGCTCTACACCTATGTCTTGCTGACCTACCTGCCCCAGGCCACTTCACCGCTGGTCGCGTTTGCGCTGACGGCCGTCGGCTACGTCATTCTCACCGGGTACACCTCGGTCAACGCGATCGTGAAGGCGGAGCTGTTCCCTGCCGAAATCCGGGCGCTCGGTGTGGGTTTGGGCTATGCGCTGGCCAACTCGGTGTTCGGCGGTACCGCACCGCTGTTGTTCCAGGCCGCCAAGTCCGGCCATCACGTGGGCTGGTTCATCTTCTACGTCACGGTGATAATCGGCGTCAGCTTGCTGGTCTACGTCTTCGGGCTGAAGAACAAGAGCATCACGGCACTCGATCGCGAGCAGGGTAATGCATGGGCGGTGCCGGCCACCCGCTGAGCGGCGAATGGCTTGATGGCACGGGACTTTCGGCGACGTCAATATGACGGGGTGCAAGCACCCCGGCTTAACCAGGCAAAGGTGTCTCGCCGTCGAGTTGCGCGTACCGTGGCCCGAAGCTCCTGCGCACGGCGTCGCTGGCTCGACCAGCCAGTACCGAAAGACGTTGTGCGGCAGGAGGTTCCGTCGTGATTCCTTCGTGACCGAGGTTCCTGGCGGTGGGTAACGATTCTCACACCGAAGGATTCCAATTTGATACGCGGCCCCGAGGTCACCGGCGAGGAAAACTACGGTTGCTCAGTGCGCCGTCGAACCGCCCTCCAACTTCCGCTTCTGCTGGCCGCGGGCGCGGCGCTGTCCACGTTGCCAAGCGCGGCCGCCGCGGATACGGGCAGGTGGACGGCCGAGCGTGCCAATGCCTGGTACCAGGCGCACGGTTGGCTTGTCGGTGCGAACTACATCCCCGCGAGTGCCGTCAATCAACTCGAGATGTTTCAGCAGGGCACATATGACCCGCGGAGGATCGATGACGAATTGCGCGTCGCCCGGTTGATCGGCTTCAACACCGTGCGGGTCTTCCTGCACGACCTGCTGTGGGTTCAGGATCGGGCCGGCTTCCAGCAGCGGCTGGCGCAGTTCGTCGCCATCGCGGCGAGTCGCGGCATCAAACCACTGTTCGTCTTCTTCGACTCCTGCTGGGACCCCTACCCGCGACTAGGTCCGCAACGTGCGCCAGTTCCGGGTGTGCACAGCTCGGGTTGGGTGCAGAGCCCCGGCGCCGAGCGTCTGGGTGACCCGAACTACGTCGGCGTCATGCAGAACTACGTCGCCGGAGTGATGACTCAGTTCCGTAACGATGACCGCGTGCTGGGTTGGGATCTGTGGAATGAACCCGACAACCCGGCACCGCAGTACCGCAAGGTGGAGCGGAAGGACAAGCTAGACCTGGTGGCGGCGCTGCTTCCGCAGGTGTTCCAGTGGGCGCGGTCAGTGAACGCGATTCAACCGTTGACGAGCGGTGTCTGGCAGGGGAGCTGGGATCCCGCGCAGCGCAGCAAGATCGCCGGAATCCAACTCGACAACTCGGACGTCATCACCTTCCACAACTACGGGAAACCCGATGAGTTCGAAGACCGGATCGCCGAACTCGAGCCGCTGGGCCGACCGATTCTCTGCACCGAGTACCTGGCACGCACCTTGGGCAGCACCATCGAGGGCTGCCTTCCCATCGCCAAGCGCCACAACGTCGGCGCCTACAACTGGGGCTTCGTCGCCGGAAAGACGCAGACGTACTTCCCGTGGGACTCATGGGAGCACCCCTACAAGGCACCTCCGAAGCCGTGGTTCCACGATCTGCTTCAGCCCGACGGTCAGGCCTACCGGGACGTTGAGATCCAGACGATCCACTCGCTGACCAGCGGGCAGGGCCAGACCTAAAGCGCCGCGACTACGGGGTTCCAACGCAGACGCCACCCGCGCATGCGCCCGCACCACCGGGTCCGGCGCCTGCGCCAGCGCCCGGTACGCCCACGGTAGCTCCGCCGGGTCCGGCACCGGCTCCGCCACCGGGCACACTCGCGGTGGCCCCACCGGGTCCGGCGCCAGCGCCCGTACCGCCTGGCACTTCTGCGGTAGCTCCGCCGGGTCCGGCACCCGCCCCTGGCGCAACCGTCGACGGTTCGCCGGGAGCCGGGGATTCGACGGGCGCAGGCGTGGTGGTGCTGGTGGTCGAAACCGACGTCGACGTCGAGGTGGACGTCGAAGTCGAGGTGCCGCTATCGCTTCCGCCGCAGGCCACGGTCAACGAACTCATGGCAATCGCCGCGGTCATTGCCGCAGCGAACGAGAAACGTCGGGGGATCCGGAGGTCGGTCATATTCGGTACTCACCTTCCTGATGCAGGACGCCTTCGTTGGCTGTCCTCATGCGTTCTACCCATTCAGTCCCAAGGTCAAGCATCCGTGGGCGTCAGGCGGTGGTGAACGGGTCGTGTTCGGCAAACAGCTTTTCCATCCGTGCCTCATCGAGGCGGACTCGGATGGTGGTTGTCTCTTGTTGGTCGCGAATGACCTTGGCCAGCGTGAACGAGCTCGCGACGAGGAAGAGCACCGTCATACCGAGGAACAGCCGCTGCCACGGGTCGAGCGGGAGGAAGTAGATGCCTCCGAGCGCGCCGAGGAAGCTCACACCGAAAGATATGCCGGCCTGAACGAAGAATGCTGCGGTGTTTCTGCGGATTTCGTTGAATGCGTTCATGAGATGCACTCTGCCGCCACATCGGCCACGTATAACTACTCAAATTCCAAAGCCGTTGTCACAGCGCCTATGTGCCCGTTCGATACCGTCCGTGCCTGGGGGCGGAGGAATAGCCTGGTGCAACGGGGCGTTCTTGGCCGCGGACGTCAACAGATAGGCATGCGCATGAAATTCGGGATCTCCACGTTCGTTACCGACGACGGCATCGACCCGGTGTCGTTGGCGCGAGCCATCGAGGAGCGGGACTTCGCCTCGTTGGTGATTGCCGAGCACACGCACATTCCGGCGAGCCGGAAGTCGGCCTACCCGATGGGTGGCGAGTTGCCGGACATCTACTACAAGACGCTCGACCCGTTCGTCACGCTCGCCGCGGCGGCCGCGGTGACGTCGAAGATCGAATTGTTCACAGGAATTGCGCTGCTGATCCAGCGCGATCCGATCACCACCGCGAAGGAGGCCGCGAGCATCGACCTGATCTCGGGCGGCCGATTCGTGTTCGGCGTCGGTGCGGGTTGGAACATCGAGGAGTTGGAAGACCACGGCACGGATCCGAAGACGCGTGGCGCACTGCTGGACGAGCGCATCGAGGCGATCAAGGCACTGTGGACCACCGACCCCGCCGAATACCACGGCAAGTTCGTCGACTTCGAACCGTCGTACAGCCGTCCCAAGCCGGTCCAGAAGCCGCACCCGCCCGTCTTCATCGGCGGCAACTCCGACGCCACCGTCAAGCGCGTGATTCGCCATGATGCGGGCTGGATCGCCAACCCGTTTCCGGCGGACCAACTGAGCAAGCGCATCGATCAGATGCGCGACGGCCTTGGCCACGACGTGCCGCTGGCGACATTTGGTACCCCGCAGGACCCCGACTACTGGCGTGCGCTCGAAGAGCTGGGCTTCGGCCAGGCGGCACTCCTGTTGCCCACCAAGCCGCGCGAGGAAACGTTGCGCCTGCTCGACGAATACGCCGCGCTAGTCGCTAAGTATCGCGGCTGACCTCGGTCCGGGCCTCGGTCACCAGGTCGAAGTCGTCACCGTACTGACCTGCGCCGGCGACGACGGCGCGCTCGACCAGTTCGGTGCTGCGGCGGTCGACGGCCACAACGCGATCGGTGCGCAGGTCCTTGTAGAGCGCCACGCATAGCAGCGCCATGACCACGACAAACGGCACGGCCGCGACGATCGTGAGGTTCTGCAGTCCGGTGAGCGCTTGGTCGCCGCCGCCGCCGATGATCAGCATGATGGCGCCCACGGCTCCGGTCAGCGCGCCCCAGAAGACGACGGTGCTGCGGCGCGGGTCGTGTGATCCGCGCTCGGAGAGCGAGCCCATGACGATCGACGCGGCGTCAGCACCCGACACGAAGAAGATTGCCACCAACACCATGACGAGCACCGTGGTGATGCCTGTGAGCGGCATCGTGTCGAGCAGCTTGAAGAGTGCTCCGGTGCTGTCGACGCTGCCGTCGGGACTGACCATGTCGCCAACGGTGCGCTGACGGTCAATCGCCGAGCCGCCGAAGATCGTGAACCACACGAGACTCACCAGGGTTGGAACGAGCAGAACTCCGGTGACGAACTGACGGATGGTCCGTCCGCGGCTGATGCGTGCGATGAACATCCCGACGAACGGCGTCCAAGAGACCCACCACGCCCAGTAGAAGATCGTCCAACCCGACAGCCAGGCCGCCAGTTCAGCGTCACCGTTGGCGTTGGTGCGCGTACTCATCGCCACGAAGTCCCGCACGTAGTCGCCCAGTGCGCTCGGAATCAGGTTGAGAATCAACAGTGTTGGGCCAGCGACGAACACGAACACCGCGAGTATCAGTGCGAGCACCATGTTGATGTTGGACAGCCACTGGATTCCGCGGGCGATGCCCGACACCGCGGACAGAATGAAGGCGACCGTGAGGATCGCGATGATCGCGACCAGAATCGGCGTCCCGGCAGTGCCGACCCAGCCGTTGAACTCCATGCCGTCGCCGATCTGCAGCGCGCCGAGGCCGAGTGACGCGGCCGAGCCGAACAGTGTCGCGAAGATCGCGAGGATGTCGATCACCTTGCCCGCCGGGCCATTTGCGCGGTCGCCGAAGAGCGAAGTGAAGGCGGCGGACAGCAACCCCGAACGACCCTTGCGATACATGCCGTAACCGATGGCGAGCCCGACCACGGCGTAGATCGCCCACGGATGCAGTCCCCAATGGAACATCGTGGTGGCCATCGCGGTCTGGAACGCCTCGTCGGACTGCGCCGCGCTGGTGCCCGGTGGTGGCGTCACGAAGTGGTTGAGTGGCTCGGCGACGCCCCAGAACATCAGGCCGATGCCCATTCCGGCGCTGAACATCATCGCGATCCACGACGTCGTGCGGAACTCGGGTTGTTCGTCGTCGGCACCGAGCGGGATGCGCCCGTACTTGCTGGCGGCCAGCCAGAGCACATAGATCACGAAGAAGCTCGCGGCGAGCACGAAGAACCAACCCAGCCCCTGGATGAGCGAGTCCTTGGTGTTGGCCGAAACGGTCGCGAGGCTGGGGGTGTCGATCAACCCCCACACCACGAAGGCGATCGACAGCGCGCCGGTGACTCCGAACACCACCCAGTCTCGACGAGGCTGGGCTTCGGCCGGTTCGACCCTGTTCACGATCGGTGCCAGCGGGTGGGGGTCAGTGGTTCCGGACTCGGCCGCCGCTGGAGTCGAATCCGGCGTGGCTGCGCGTTCGGGCGTATTGCTGGTGTCAAGCGACATGTCGATATCCCTCATGTGATGTGCCGGCTGTCCGGTTCATCGCCGGCGTTGCGTACTGCGCATCCGTTGCGTATTAGACAACATGATCTTGCTCAGTGCGTCATGAACGTGGAAACCCTGAGGTCGCCTCGCATGCGACCCGGGAGTACCCACGGTGAGGGCAAGCAAACAAGATTTCACACGGGCGACCAGGTCATGTGGCAGAAATGACCGCCTATCACGATCCAATTGGCATGGGGCTCTGACATTTTCGACGGTCCGACCCAACCCCTTCTCAAACGGGGCGTGCCGTGCGCTCAAGCTCCGCAGGGAGCCTGGCGCAAGCACACAGCGGACTTGGCTACGATCCAGACGCAACTGACATGTTTCGTAGCGCCGAGCTTTGAAGGGGAGTCCCGGAATGGCCGGTGTATGCCGCAGCCTGATGGTCCTATGCTCGGCGACGGCCGTGCTGTTTGCGACGGTGGTCGGCGCTGGGGCGGTCGCTCACGCCGACGACGTTGGCCTGCCCGGAGTTTCGCTGAGCACGACCTCAGGTGCGGCACTCCAGAACGGTGGCACCTACGGCATCGGCGCGGTCGTCATCGCGCACTTCGACGGACCCGTCGGTGACCGGCGCGCGGCCGAGCAGGCGCTCGGAGTGTCCACCTCGCCCCCAGTGGATGGGGCATGGCACTGGGTCAACGACCAGACGGCGCATTGGCGGCCCGCGCAGTACTACGAGCCCGGCACGGTGGTCACTCTCGAGAATCCGCCGACGACGTTCACCATCGGGGCTTCGCACGTGTCGATCGCCGACGACGCCACCAAACAGGTCAGCGTGTACGACGGCGGTGCGCTCGTGCGCACGATGCCCACGTCGATGGGCCGTGGCGGCACCGAGAAGGTGGGAAACACCACGCTCAGCTTTTGGACTCAGCCGGGGGTGTACACCGTGATGGACAAGAGCAACCCGGTCATCATGGATTCCTCGACCTACGGGCTGCCCATCAACTCTCACTTGGGCTACAAGGAGTCGATCCCCTACGCGGTGCGCATCAGCACCGACGGTGTGTACATGCACGAGCTCGACTCCACGGTGCCCCAGCAGGGCCACACCGATACGAGCCACGGCTGCCTGAACCTCAACCGCGACAACGCCTCTTGGTTCTACAACTTCTCGGTCCCCGGCGACGTCGTCGAAGTGCGCAACACCGGAGGCAAACCATTGCAGCTGTGGCAGAACGGCGACTGGAGCGTCCCGTGGGACCAGTGGGCGAACGGGTAGCACCAACGACGCGGTTGGACTCCACAGTCCAACCGACGCGTTACAGTTGATCCGTGCCGTCGCATTCCAGCGGCCCTTCGCGGCCCAAGCTGACGTCGCGCGGCGCCGCCACGCGCAGCCGGATCGTGGTTGCCGCCGCCGAGTTGATGCACGTCCGTGGGGTGGCCGCCACGACCATCGACGAGGTGCTGGCCGCCAGCGCCACGAGCAAGTCGCAGTTCTACCAACACTTCGACGACAAGTCCGACCTGGTGTACGAGGTCATCACGTTGCGCGCCGACGAGATCCTGTCGTGGCAGCGGCTGCGCCTGGAAAAGGTGGATTCATTTCGCGGGCTGTACCAGTGGCGTGACGCGATGGTGCAGCGGTGCACGCTGCGTCGGGGGCTGTGGGGTTGCGAGCTCGGGTCGTTGGCGGCGGAACTTTCCGACAGCGACGACAAAGCCCGGGTGTCGCTGGCCGAGCACTTCGCCGAATGGCGAGCGATCCTGGCGGCGGCGCTGGAACGGATGCGCGATGCCGGAGTCTTGAAGTCCGACATCGACGGACCTGCGCTGGCCACCGGACTGCTTGCGGCAGTCGAAGGCGGCTACCTGCTGTCGCAGACGGCCCACGATCCGCGGCTCATGCAGACCGCATTGAATTCTGCGATCGGACATATCATGTCATTTCGACCCGATGGCGCGACCTCGGCGGACTAACCGGTCAAACGGACTAACCGGTCAAGACGGACGGGGCGGGCCAGTCGAATGACTGGCTCGCCCCGTCCGTTTCGTGAATCAGTGGTTCGTGCCGGGGATGGCGGTAGGTGCCGGCGGGGCCTTCACCGGCGGGGTGAAGAGGTTGCCACCGGTGGGGTTGATGCTCTTCTCCGTCGGAGAAACGCTGGTGCTGGTCGGGGTGGTGGACGACGGGCCTCCGGTTTCGCCACCGCCGCAGGCGGTCAGGACGCCCATCGAGAGAGCGGCAGCGATGCCGACGCTGGCGGCGACGCGGCGGGTGAGCCGACGATTCATGTTGCAGTCCTATCTGTTCTGCTGGGGGAACTCGAGGTCAAACTAACTGAACTATATCGTCCAATAATGTGAAAGGTCAAGACAAATTCACTGCGACGAGGTACTCGATACACGCTGGAAACATGGCGCTCAGCAGCGGCTATCGCTCCCGCCTCGCTGGGCTCCCGGACCCGCGAGCTCCCGAAGCGGTTCACAAATAGGACGTGATGGTCCATCTCATCGCGGCGTCGCGGCCGGTGCAGGTCGACCCGGCCTGACCGGTTGCCTCAGCTGCCCAGGTGCGCGGCGAGGAAGCGTTCGACGACCCGGTACATGTCAATGAGGTTGTCGGGGTTGACGAATCCGTGCCCCTCGTCGTTCTTGACCATGTACTCGACCTCGACGCCACGCGCCCGCAGCGCCTCGACGAGATTGTCGGACTCGGCCTGAACGACGCGAGAGTCGTTGGCCCCCTGGATGACCAACAGTGGCGTGCGGATCTCGTCGACCTTCGTGATCGGCGACCGGGCCAACATGTCGGCCTCCTGTTCCGGGTCGGCGGGGTCGCCGACGAAGAGGTGCCAATTGTTGGCCAGGTGCGGCCTTGCGATCGCAGGGAGCGTGCGCATGAAGTTGGCAAGGCTCGAGATACCGACGTAGTCGATGGCGGCGGCGAAGAGGTCGGGTGTGAAGGTGACGCCGACCAGCGCCGCGTAGCCGCCGTACGAGCCGCCGAAGATCGCCACCCGGTCGGGGTCCGCGTAGCCCTGGGCGACGGCCCAGCCCACGGCGTCGACGAGGTCGTCGTGCATCTTGCCCGCGAACTCGCCGATGGCCGCCTTCACGAAGGCCTTGCCGTATCCGGTCGATCCGCGGAAGTTGACCTGCAGCACCGCATATCCGCGATTGGCGAGCAGCTGTACGTCGGGCTGAAAGCCCCATCTGTCCCGTGCCCACGGGCCACCGTGCACGAGTAGCACCAACGGCAGCCCTGCCGGCTCGACTCCGACCGGCAACGTCAGGTACGAGTGCAGTTCGAGCCCGTCGCGCGCGGCGATCGTGACCGGCTGCATCGGCGCGAGCGCTTCGGGGTCGAGGTGCGGGTAGGGGCGGAAGAGCAGTCGGCTCTCACCGGTGGAGTGGTCGTAGTAGTAGGTGAATCCGGGTTCGCGATCGTGGGTGAAGCTGGCGACCCAGCGCTGTTGACTGTCGTCAGAGGACAGCCCGGCGAGATCGCCGTCGGACAGCGTCGTCAGGTGCTCGAGCACCGCGGCGAAGTTCGCGTCGAGTGCCTGGATCACCTGTCGCTCAGCGTGATAGCGCACGCCGAGCAGATCTCCGGTGCGGGTGCTGAGGATGAGCGGGGACGGCAGTCCGAGCTGCCCGCCGAGTTCGAACGTGGGGTGGCTGTCGACCACGGTCTCGACGCCGGTGGCCACGTCGAGCCGGACCAGGCGAGTCCGGTCGGTCCCACGGTTGGAGCCGAGCCACAGGCCTGTGCCGTCGGGGGTGACCACGATCGGATGGATGCCCAACGGGTAGTCGATGCCGTCGTAGGTGGCGATCGGACGCAACGTGCGCGTCGCCGCGTCCCATCTCGACAGTTCCACGTCGCCGTCGCCTGTCAGCGACATCGCGAAGAGCTCGCCCCCGCGGCCGGACAGCCAGCTGACCACCTGACCGGGGTTCTCGGCGAGCAGGCTGAGTTCGCCTGTCTCGATATCGAGTTCGTACACGTCCATCTGGTCGGGCCGCCGCGTGTTGAGCTGGACGATGGCCTTGCCGGGCCGGCCGGGGGCCAGCTCGAAGAACGCCTTCGCCCCGGGGAACGGGGTGAGGTCGACGGCAGCTGCGTCGGGGGCGTCGGGATCGACTCGGTAGATGTGCCAGTTCTCGTCGCCGTTTCCGTCCTGCAGGTACAGGAGCCACCGGGAATCGTCGGTCCACTGGTAGATGTACACGCTGCGGTTGTCGTCGGCGGTGACGCACCGCGGTTCGGCGTCCGAGTCAACCCCTTGCACCCAGATGTTGAGCCGGTCCTTCCACGGGGCCAGATATGCGAGCCGGGTGCCGTCGGGGGAGATCGTCGCGCCTGCCCGGACGGGCGAGTCGAACAGGTCTTCCACGGTGATCGAGTCGGGTCGTGGCATGAGGTTCCTATCGGGGTCGATGGGACGAGTTCGTCCCCCGCCCGAGGCAGAGCCTGGGCGTAAACGGTTGGCGGTATTGACTTTTGGTCTTCGGGTTAGGGAGTGACGGCCCCCCCGAGTCGACCGTTGGTGGCGTCTCGGATCGCCCGGTCGATGAGTGCCAGTGCCTCGTCAGGGGTGACGTCGCGGTGGTCCACGACGATCGCCCGGCTGACGTCCTCGTCGACGACGCGAAACGCGCCGGTGACGGCGGCAGCGGAGAGTCGGACCACCAGGTCGTCCTCGGTCAGCCGTAGCCGCTTGGCGACGACCGGAATCAGCCCCCGTTCCAACTCGTCGTGAACCATCAGGTACGCCGTGCGGAGCGCGGGCTCCGAGGTGGTCATCGTCGCGATCCGCATCGCCGCCACCTCGTCGTCGATGTCCTGTTGCGTCAGGGGATGTGCGACGACGTCGACGGCGAGGTGCTCGGCGAGGGCAAGCTCGTCCGGCCAGCGGTCCACGATGGCGAGGAATCGGTGCACCGACTGGGTGAGCACCGGTTCCACGCAGCTCTCCTTGGTCCGGAAGTACCGCCAGATCGTGCGCGTGGAAAGCCCTGCGGCAGCGGCGATGTCGTCACCGCTGGTGCCGGACACCCCGTGCGCCCAGAAGAGCTCGCAGGCGAGTCTGGACACCGCCAGCCGTTGCGCGTCGATGAATGGCCACCCTTCGATCCCTGTCACTTAGTGACAGTCGCGCCTCCACTATGTCACTAAGTGACAAGGTGCGTCAAGCGGGCCGGGCCGCCCGGATGGTAGGAACACCTCGTGGACACTGATCAGTTCTGGCGGGACGCGGACCGGCACGTGGTGCGGTACGGGTCATCCTTCGTACCCCGAATCATCAAGCGGGCCAGGGGAAGTTACGTGTACGACGAGGACGGTGTGGCGATCCTGGACTTCACGTCCGGACAGATGAGCTCCGTACTCGGGCATTCGCATCCCGACGTCGTTTCCACGGTCTCGACGGCGGTGGCGACTCTCGACCACCTCTACAGCGGGATGCTCAGCGCACCCGTTGTCGAGCTTGCGAGGGTGCTGTCGGCGACCTTGCCACCGGAACTGAGCAAGGTGCTGCTGCTCACCACCGGCGCGGAGTCGAACGAGGCCGCAATCAAGATGGCCAAGTTGTACACGGGCAAGTACGAGGTCGTGTCGTTCGATCGGTCGTGGCACGGGATGACCTCGGGTGCGTCGTCGGCGACCTTCAGCGCCGGACGGCGGGGTTACGGGCCACCGATGCCGGGGAACCTGGCGTTGCCGACTCCGAATGCCTACCGGTCGCCGTTCCGTAACTCCGACGGAACCTACGACTGGGCATCCGAATTGGACTACGGGTTCGCGATGGTGGACGCGCAATCCAGCGGGAGCCTGGCAGCGTGTCTCGTCGAGCCGATCCTGTCGTCGGGCGGCATCATCGAACCCCCTCCTGGGTACATGCGCCGGCTGGCGGACCTCTGCGCCGAGCGGGAGATGCTGCTGATCGCCGACGAGGCGCAGACCGGAGTCGGTCGCACCGGAACCATGTACGCCTTCGAGCGGGACGGGATCGTGCCGGATCTGCTCACGCTGTCGAAGACGCTTGGCGCGGGGCTCCCGGTCGCCGCCGTCGTCACCAGCGAGGAAATCGAAAGCGTCTGCTACGAACGAGGATTCCTGTTCTTCACCACCCACGTGTCGGATCCGCTAGCGGCCGCCGTCGCGCTGACGGTGCTCGCGGTCGTCGACCGCGAGCACCTCGTCGCAAGGGCCGAGCAGCTCGGTCGACGACTCACGGAGCGGCTGAACGACTTTCGGGATCGGTACGAACAGGTCGGCGACGTCCGCGGGCGTGGCCTGCTGCAGGGCCTCGAGTTGGTGCTCGACAAGACCACCAAGGAGCCTGCGGACAAGCTGGGCGCCAGCGTCACAGCGGCCTGCCTCGAGCGCGGTCTGCACATGAACATCGTCCAGCTGCCCGGGATGGGAGGCATCTTCCGCATCGCGCCTCCATTGACCGTCAGCGACGCCGAACTGGCTGCCGGGCTCGACATCCTCGACGATGCGCTCGCTGCCGAGCTCCGGTGAAGTTCAACGGGCCACGCTGTACGCGCTCTCGTCGGTGCCGAACCGCAACCCGGTGGCGTCCCTGCCGACCAGCGTGAGCACTGCGACGGCGATGAGCACGGGCACGACGGTGGCCACCAGCGCGAACGGATACGAGTGGGTGGCCGCCAGGTGCTCCTGGATCGGGAGGTTGAAGGCGGCCAGCAGGTTGCCCAACTGGTAGGTCACGCCTGGATAGAAGCCGCGAATCGCGTCGGGCGACATCTCGGTCAGGTGCGCGGGGATGACGCCCCACGCGCCCTGCACCGCAACCTGCATCAGGAATGCGCCCAAACACAGCATCGCCGCCGTATGCGACAGCGCGAACAGCGGCACGATGGGCAGCCCCAGCACGGCGCAGAAGACGATCACGTAGCGCCTGCCGAAGCGCTGCGACAAGGTACCGAACGTCAGTCCGCCGATGATGGCGCCAACGTTGTAAATCACCGCGATGAGCTTGGCCGTCTCGGGCGACAGCCCGGCCCCGCCGCTGTG
Source organism: Mycobacterium sp. RTGN4 (assembly GCF_033804635.1). NCBI lineage: Bacteria > Bacillati > Actinomycetota > Actinomycetes > Mycobacteriales > Mycobacteriaceae > Mycobacterium > Mycobacterium sp. RTGN4. The sequence goes on from NZ_JAPZLB010000002.1 coordinate 230,990, forward strand.
GGTGGCCTGCAGGAACGTCGGATAGACGTCCTGCGTGCCGTGGCTCATCCAATTGAAGGCGGTCATCAGGACCACCAGGTAGACGAACCGCCGCACGATGACCGGATTGACCATCACGTCGCGAATCCTGGTGCGGGTCAACCGCATCCGGTCCTGCGCGGCCTCCCACACCTCCGACTCCCGCACTCGGGACCGGATGATCAGGCTGATCAACGCCGGGATGATCGAGAGGCCGAACAGCCAGCGCCACGACAGGTCGAGCCAGTCGACGATCACCAGTGACGCGACCGTGGCGAGCAGGTAGCCCATCGAATAGCCCGCCTGCAGCAGACCCGAGAAGAACCCGCGCCGTTCGACGGGGATCTTCTCCATCGCCAGCGCCGCGCCGAGGCCCCACTCGCCACCCATGCCGATGCCGTACAGCAGGCGCAGGATGATCAGAACCGTGAAGTTGGGCGCGAAGGCGCAGAGGAAACCGACGATGGAGTAGAAGACGACGTCGACCATCAACGGGATCCGTCGGCCCACCCGGTCGGCCCACAGGCCGAACAACAGCGCCCCTACCGGCCGCATGAACAACGTGGCGGTGGTGAGGAACGCGACCTCGGTGGTGGAGATGCCGAACGTCTTGGCGATGTCCGCGTAGACCAGCACCACGATGAAGTAGTCGAACGCATCCATCGTCCAGCCCAGCTGGGCAGCCATGAACGAGTTGCGCTGGTCTGACGTCAACGCCGTAGTCGCCACGGATGGGGCATGCCCCGCGACGGTCGGTCAGTACCTGCCAGCTTCCTGTCAATTCAGCACCACCGCGGCGTCGGCGACGAATAGGGGTTGAAGTCCGCCGATTTCGTTTACCCGGCTGGCGGCACGGGTTGGAGGAGGACGGAAATGGCAAGGTCCAACGAATACACGGGTGAAACATGTGCCTGCGGGCACGAGAAGTACTTTCGCGTGGTCAAGATCGGCAGTCGCCCCGAGGCCCGACGGGGGCCGTCCTGCTGGTACGACGACTGCCCGCAGCACCTAGTCCAATCGTCCGGCGTCCACCAGCCGTAGCACCGCGGCGCCTTCCTCGTCGGACGCCTCCAGGTCGACTTCGACGACGAAGCCCCAGTCGTGGTCGCCCGCCGGATCGTCGAGGATCTGCCGCACCTGCCACTGGCCGGGCTGCCGGTCGATGATCAACAGCGCGGGGCCGCGGGCGTCGGCGCCGGTACCCACGTCGTCGTGTTCGGCGAAGTACGCGGCCCCAAGCTCGGCCCAGCGCTCCGACGTCCACCCCGACTCGGAGTCCAGCTCGCCCAGGTCATACCAGCGCCGCCGCGCAAACAACTCGACCCGCCGGAACAAGGCGTTGCGGACCATGGCGGTGAACGCCCGCTCGTTGCCGGTCAGCGGGCGCGGGCGGGCCGGTACTGCGGCCGGCGTGAGGGGAGAATCCTCGGGATTGGTGAGCTGCTCCCACTCGTCGAGTAGGCTCGAATCCACTTGGCGGACAAGCTCACCGAGCCACTCGACGACGTCGGTGACCTCCTCGGTGCGCGCGGCCGCCGGGACTCCGGACCGCAGTGCCTTGAAGGCGTCGGACAGGTAGCGCAACACGGCGCCCTCGGAGCGGGTCAGGCCGTAGACGCTGACGAACTCACGGAAGGTGAATGCGCGCTCCCACATCTCGCGCACGATGGACTTCGGCGAGAGCGCACCGTCGGCGGCCCACGGATTGCCCTGCAGGTACACGTCGAAGACGTGTCCGAGTAGCTCCTCCAGCGGCTTGGGATAGGTGACGTCGTCCAACAACTCCATGCGCTGGTCGTACTCGATGCCGTCGGCCTTCATGGCGGCGATCGCTTCGCCCCTGGCTTTCTTCAGCTGTGCGGCGAGGATCTGGCGGGGATCCTCAAGTGTGGCTTCGATGACCGAAACAACGTCCAGCGCATGGCTTTCCGAGTCGGGGTCGAGCACGTCGATCGCGGCGAGCGCGAACGTGGACAGTGGCTGGTTGAGCGCGAAGTCGGGCGGCAGGTCGACGGTCAGTCGGTAGCGGACGGGGCGAGCGGAGCGACGGGAAATGAACGTGCCGTCGGGCGTATGGGAATCTTCAAGCCGCTCCAGAACACCGGCCTGGAGCAGCGAGCGGGCGACGCCAACCGCCTCGCGGATGTGCTGAAGTTGCCGCTTGCGCGGCTCGTGGTTTTCGGTGAGCAGCCGGCGCATCGCCACGAACGGATCGCCAGGCCGGTCGACGACGTCGAGGATCATCGCCGTCGACACCCGCATGTTGCTCGTCAACGGCTCGGGGGCGGCCTCGATCAGCCGCGTCATGGTCGACTCACTCCACGGGACCATGCCCTCGGGGACCTTGCGGCGCACTAACTTTCGGCGCTTCTTCGGATCGTCGGCGACCTTGGCGAACTGTTTGAGGTTCTCCACCTCGTGGTCGGGCGCCTGTACGACGACGGTGCCCGCGGTGTCGTAGCCGGCCCGTCCGGCCCGGCCTGCGATCTGGTGGAACTCGCGGGCCTGCAACATCCGGGTGCGAACGCCGTCGTACTTCGACAACGCCGAGAAAACGACGGTCCGGATCGGCACGTTGATGCCGACGCCGAGGGTGTCGGTGCCGCAGATGACCTTGAGCAGGCCTGCCTGCGCCAGCTGTTCCACCAGCCGTCTGTACTTGGGCAGCATCCCGGCGTGGTGCACGCCGATCCCGTGTCGGACGAGTCGCGACAGCGTCGTTCCGAAGGCCGAAGTGAAGCGGAATCCTCCGATGGCGTCGGCGATCGCGGCCTTCTCCTCCTTGGTGCTGACGTTGACGCTCATCAGCGCCTGCGCCCGCTCCAGCGCGGAGGCCTGAGTGAAGTGGACGACGTAGATCGGCGCCTGCTTTGTGTCGAGCAGGTCGCCGATCGTCTCGTGCATCGGCGTCGTCGCGTAGTAGTAGTGCAGCGGAACCGGGCGTTCGGCATTGGCCACCAGGGCCGTCATGCGGCCGGTGCGTCGGGTGAGGTCCTCGCGCAGGAACGTGACGTCGCCCAGCGTCGCCGACATCAGCAGGAACTGTGCCTTCGGCAACTCGAGCAGCGGCACCTGCCAGGCCCAGCCGCGGTCGGGGTCGCCGTAGAAGTGGAATTCGTCCATCACCACGAAGCCGATATCAGCATCGGCACCCTCGCGCAGCGCGATGTTGGCCAGCACCTCCGCGGTGCAGGCGATGATGGGCGCCCCCGCGTTGACCGACGCGTCGCCGGTCAGCATTCCGACGTTGACCGCGCCGAACACGTCGCACAGCGCGAAGAACTTCTCACTGACCAGGGCCTTGATCGGCGCGGTGTAGTAACTGCGCCTGCCCGCGGCCAGCGCCGCGTACAACGCGCCCGTCGCCACCAGCGACTTCCCGGAGCCCGTCGGCGTCGCGAGGATGACGTTCGCGCCGCTGACCAACTCGATCAGCGCCTCCTCCTGCGCCGGGTACAGCACGGTGCCTGCGGCCTCGGCCCATGCGGCGAACGCGGCGAACAGCTCGTCGGGATCGGCGCCGCTGGTACGCAGGGCGGAGAGGTCGTTCGGGTCGTCGAGCAGGGCGAGGGCGGTCATGGTTAACAACAGCGTGCCTGATGGGCGCGGTAACGCCGACGGCGCACCGGGCGATCAACCTTCCGTCGGAGGGAACTCATCGTGATTCGTCGTATTGGACTGGCCGTGCTGACGGTAGGCATGACGCTGGCCGGATTCGCCAGCGGTACCGCCTCGGCCGCACCGGAGTGCGCCGACTTTCACTGGATCGGCGCTGCGGGATCGGGTCAGCGCGACGCAGCGGGCCTGACCGCCAACGGTGGCATGGGCGGCGTCGTCTACCAGTCCTATCTGCAGTTGCGCTCCGACCTGGCGGCCAGCGGGCGCACCATCGACGCCGAGGCGGTTCAATACCCCGCAGCGCCGGTACCCGTGGAGGGCGGGCTTGGCGGCTGGATGGGGTTCATGGACAGCGTCAAGGCAGGTACCGACGCCACCGCCCAGCAGTACGAGACGTTCACGCAGCGGTGCCCGAACACCAAGGTGGTGCTTGCCGGCTACTCGCAGGGCGCCATGGTGATCCACCGCAACCTTCACGACCTGGCCGACGACCCGCACGTGGCCGCTGCCCTGCTCATCGCCGACGGCGACCGACTGCCCGTCGACAACACGATCAACATGGGGTCGACGGCGTCGGGTTCGACGGTTTCAGGGCCCAGTGCACTACCCGGCAAGGGCGTCGCTCAAGAGCACTCGTTCCTGGCGTCGGCCCCCACCGCGAAGCTGCCGCCGGAGATCGGCGCGCGCACTTTGAGCGTCTGCGACGTGGGCGACCCGGTCTGTGACTACGACGCCAAGGCGGATTCGGGCACGCCGTCGCCTGCCGCCATCGCGATCCACACGTCGTATGCACCCGCGGCCAGCGGTGGACACGCGTGGGGCGCGCCGTTGTACTACCTCGTCACCTACGCGAGTTCGGCGCCGACGTCTGCGACGGAACTGAGCGCTTACGGCGCCTGACGGCTACTTCTGGATTTCGCGCAGGATGCCGTCGAGATATGTCCGCAGGAACGTCGCGAACAGTTCGTCGGAGCTGACGCCTTCGATCGTGTCCAGCGCCCGCCGCAGCGCGGGGTGATCATGGGGATCAGGGGTGGGGCCGTCGCCGCTGTTGGTGTAGTTCGCGGCGTTCTCACCGAGCATCGCTGCGCCGATGGTGAGCGCAGTCAGCCCGTCCACGATGCGTACGTGCAGTCGAGCGGGCACTCCGGAGGCCGAAAGGAACTGGCACATCTGTTCGTACTCGCCGAACATGTTGTCGCGCGGCATGAATCGCACCAGTAGTGGCGCACAGTGTGGGTGGGCGATGATCTTGCTGCGCAATGCCACGGACTGGGCGATCAAGTAGTCCGTCCAGTGCGCATCGGCAGGCATGGTGGTGGGCGCCGCGGGTGTTGCCACGGAGCGGGCCACCGCGGTGAGGAGGGCGTTCTTGTCGGCGAAGTAGTGGTACAGCGAAGGAGCCCGCACTGACAGGTTGGCCGCCAACTTCGGCATGCTGAATGCCTCGAGCCCGTGCTCGCCGATCAGCGTGATCGCGGCATCGATCACCTTCTCCGTGGTCAGAGAAGCGTTCTTGGGCCGAGCCATCGTGTCATCAGAATCAAAGGTGTGACGATGCCGTCAGAGCTCGAGGCGCGCCCGCACGGCGGAAAGACGTTGTTGCAGTTCGGCTTCAGTGATGACGCCGCGATCGAGCAACGAATGCGCCAACGACATCAGCTGACTCTCGGGATAGGGCAGGTCGGAATAGACGGTCGCCGTCAGCGCGTCTTCTTCGTCCCGCCGCTCCTTGAAATTCGGGACATCGGCATCGCACGCGGACTGATCGAGCGCGTCGCAGAGTCCGTCGAGGCTGGTCTTCCACGGCGGGACGGGATTCTCGACGCCATACTTCGCTGCCATCACCGGCCACACCTGGTTACGGGCGACGATCTCTTGTAGCGCATCACTTTTCATGTCATTCACCGCTTGGGTGCAGCGCAGGCCGGGTATCGACGATGACGTTGGTCGTGACGCCGGCCTTGGGCAGCGCGACACCGATGAGGCAGTCGCGGGTGATGATCTCGATCAGCTGCTCCTCGGTCCAGTCGTCGGTACCTTCCGGGCGCATCGGCATGACCATGAATCGGTGCTTCTGGTTCGAATCCTGCACCCGGACTTCGACATCGTCGCCGAGGTACAGCCCGAACTCGGAGAGCACCTGCCGCGGGAACCTGACCAGACGACTGCGGTAGTTGGGTGTTCGATACCACTCTGGCGAGTTGCCCAGAATGGGCCGCGGGTAGCACGAACACAACGCGCAGACGATCACGTTGTGCACGGTCGGGGTGTCGGCCAGGATCTGAAATGCGGTGAAGTCGCTGGGCGTACCGAAACCGGTGGGCTCAAGCCAGTCGACGCCGACCTCCTTGCTCGCCGTCATCGGTTCGCGCAGCGCGAGTTCGGAGAAATCGGGATCGAGCCACGCGCGCGCCACCAGGCGGGCGGCCGGTGTCGGTCCGATTTGTTCGGCGAACTCGGTGAACAGACGATGCTCCGAGGCGGTGAAGATGCCCTTCTCGATGCACAATTCACGCAAGGCGATCTCGAGGACCTCGTAGTCGGTGATCTCGTCGACCATCGGCTTGACCGTGCGGTCGTGGTCGTGGTCGTGGTCGTGGTCGTGCTCTGCCATGGTGCTCCGTTCGTGAGGTCAGTTGGCGGCTTGGAGCCAGTGCTCGGGGATTTCGGTGCGCAAAGTGTCTGTGGCGGTGCCGTTGTAGCCGTACCAGAGCTCCGCCTGTTTGAAGCTGACGACGTAGAACCACTCCGGCTTTGCGCCAGGGCGATCCCAGGTCTCGTCCTCGGCGGCCGGGCTCTCGTATGCGACCGCTGCGATCTCGCCGGTCGCGCCGCGCACGTATTCCGGTGTGCGGGTGTAGAACAGCACCGGCAGCTCGCGCACCGTGACCGCGTCACCGACCTTGAACTTCGCCTTGCCGGCTTGGCCCGCGTAGACCTGAGGGTCGCCCTTGCCCACGGCGCGGACGACGTGTTCGTTGCGCGTGACGCCGGCCCCGTCCCCCTCGGACTTGGGTTCGGCTTTCAAGGCCTTACCCGTCAGTCCGCCCGCGTACCGATCCTGGACCTCGGCCATCCGCTCGGTGAGTTCCGTCAGCCCGATGTGGTGCTTGGCGACGAGCACGCGCGCACAAGCCCACAACCAACGTCCGTAGTAAGGGGTGCCGTGATAGATCGCCCTGCCCACGTCGACGTTGCCGATGCGGCGCCGTTCCTCCGACAGCCAGATGCCACGCCAGGCCAGGACTTCGGACAGCACATATGTCATGTGCTCCCAGTACTCGTAGTCCTTGTTCTCGTACTTGATGGGCACGTCGGGCTCGCCACCGACGTCGTGCACCGGCTTCATGTAGGCGACGAAGCGGTCGTGATCGAGCATGTCCGGAGTGGGGGCGTCGGGGAGTTCGGGATACGCCGACTTCAGTCGGGCAACCAGATCCAGCTGACTGGCGCGATCGGACGCAGTGCTCATGGGGCCTCCAGTTGGCCGCGTTGGGAGATGCCGCACCTGACACAAGCGCTCGCGTCATCCGGTTGCGGGATGAGCTCACTAACGGTCGTAGATTAACACCGGCACGGATGGTCGGCAAGGTTTCGCGGACAACGGAATTCGTCATTGGCCATGTGCCACTCATACGCCTGCCGCCATCTGAAAATTGACGGCGATGCTCGATCGCCGCCGGTGGTGAACTTCGCGAACTACCATCCAGACATGATCCGAGCGCTCTCGATTGCCTGGGCGGTCGCGCTGGTCCTGGCCTTCACCGGCGGTGCGGTGGCGGGTGTCGCCGGTGCCGAGCCGCCACCGCCATGCGGTTTCACGCTGTCGCCGCCCCAGGTCGTACAGGTCAACGGGGCCAGCATGGTCACGGCCACCCTCGCCCCAGACGTATGCGTCGTCCCGCCCGCAGGCCCGTCGCTGAACGTTGCGTGCCTACAACTGCTCGGCGTCGACACGGGTGGCACATGCGCGCAATCCCGTGGCACCGATACGGCGCAGGTCTACGTGCCCTATCGCCCCGGTACCTATGCCGCAAGGGGAAGGGGCTGTCCGTCCTGGATCGGCCAGGCGAACGCCGCACCCATCTGCCAGTTGCTCGGCCCCGTCAACGCGTCCGTGTAGCTCAGCGCCGCGGCCGAAGGACCAGTCGGGGCCCGCCAACCGGGCGACATAAGGTCGAACGGTGACGATCACGTACGACGAGGCGCTGCGCGAACAGTTCCTGGCCCGGTTGGCGGCTCATCCCCGCCGGACGGTGACGGACCCGACGAAGCGGCACGCCGCCGTCGCGGTGGTGCTCGTCGACTCCGAGGTCGGTGAGGACAGGGTCGACCCGGCGCCGGTCGACGACTGGATTGCCGGGCGACCCATGCCGGACGACCTTGACGGCCGCATGGTCGGGGTGTCAGGCGGGGCGGCCTTCCTGTTGTGCCGGAGGGCATCCCGGCTCAGTTCCCACGCCGCGCAGTGGGCACTGCCCGGCGGCCGAGTCGACAAGGGCGAGACCGTCATCGATGCTGCGCTTCGGGAGTTGGACGAGGAACTCGGGATCAGCCTGCCCGCCTCGACGGTGCTGGGCCTGCTCGACGACTACCCGACTCGGTCGGGATATGTCATGACCCCCGTCGTGATCTGGGGCGGTGGCCGGCTCGAGCCCCGACCGGCGCCCGCTGAGGTGGTGGCGGCCTACCGGGTGGGCCTACACCAGTTGCAACGCGACGATTCACCGCGGTTCATCGCCATCCCGGAAAGCCCGCGCCCCGTCGTGCAGATCCCGTTGGGAAACGACCTCATCCACGCCCCGACGGGTGCCGTGCTGCTGCAACTGCGTTGGCTATGCATGGAAGGCCGCCACGACGCGGTCGAGGACCTCGAGCAACCAGTGTTTGCCTGGAAATAGCCGGCGAACTAGCCGCCCGACCCTCCGAATGGCGGCGCCTTGACGGTGGGGGCGGCCACCGACGTTGCCTCGGTCTCCGAGTAGGCGACCGTGACGGTCGCGCCAGTGCTCATGTCTCCCGCTGTAACGACTGGTGCGCGGTCGGCACTGTCGTGAGTGGCAAGGGCACCCCCGACGCACAGTGCAAACGCTGCCGCGCCACCGAGCACTGCCGCTAGCTTCTTGCGCCGTCCGGCGGGGTTGTGAACGTCAATCATTTGCGGACCACCTCTCGTCGAGCCATGAGAACGCCTTCCGCTCTCCGGCCCTTTGTAGCCCCCACTCAGGTAGTCCTGCGGGCATGCCGAAGGAGATTCTCAGGTACTGACGTCCTGGTTCACAGGAGCACGCCGCGCCCAACAGGCTTTATGTGCGAAGCCTGGACGTTTCGCATATCAGCGTCGCCGCCGCCGGGAGCGCGCTGTCATACGTTCGACAGCGGATCCTTAGTCGGGCTCCAGGTTTCGCGAGCGGGCGTTACGCCTGCACCGGTACTGGCGCGGTATCCGACTCCTCGCTCGGAGGACGTGGCGGCTCCGGCTTCCGGAAGTGGTGGTCACCGCGTGGGTAGACGACTTGTGGCCACCAGAACCACCGGCCGAGCAACGTCGCGATCGACGGCATCAGCAGCGAGCGCACGATCAACGTGTCGACCAAGAGGCCGATCGCGATCGTCGAACCCATCTGGGCGAGCACGATGAGCTTGCTGAACATCATCGCCGCCATGGTGGCCGCGAAGACCAGGCCGGCTGCAGTCACCACGCCACCCGTGCCTGCCATCGACCGGATGATGCCGGTCTTCAACCCCGCATGGATCTCATCCTTGAAGCGGGATACCAGCAGCAGGTTGTAGTCCGAGCCCACCGCCAACAGGATGATGACGGACATCAGCATGACGAGCCACTGCACCTGGATGCCGAAGAGGTCCTGCCACAGCAGCACGGAAATACCGAAGGACGCGGCGATCGAGCTGGCCGCCGTGCCGACGATCGTCAGTGCCGCCACCGCGCTTCTGGTCAGGATCAGCATGATCATGAAGATCAGCGTCAGGGCTGACACCACGGCGATCATCAGGTCGTACTTGGCGCCGTCGGCCATGTCCTTGTAGGTGGCCGCGACCCCGCCCAGATAGATCTTCGCGTCGGAGAGCGAGGACATCTTCAGCGCTTCCTGCGCGGCCTTGCGTTCGCTTTCGACCCGGTTGATGCCTGCCACCGTCGCGGGATCGGACTCGTGGGTGATGAACATGCGCGCGGACTTGCCGTCCGGCGACAGGAACATCTTGATCCCGCGCAGGAAGTCGGGGTTCGTGAACGCCTCCGGTGGCAGATAGAACATGTCGTCGTTCTTCGCCTGGTCGAAGGCGGTGCCCATCGCCAGCGCGGTGTCGTTGGTGGCTTCCATCTGGTCGTACAGGGCCTTCTGGCTGTTGTACGACGCCAACGTCAGATCCCTGCTTGCCTTCATCGACGCGATCGTCTGAGGAAGGAGCTCGGTCAACTTCGGAGCGATCGCCGCCAGCTGGTCGGTGTTGGTTTGCACGTCGCCGGTCAGGTTGGTGGTTTCGTCGATCCCGTCGAGCGAGTCGAACAGCGACCTCACCGCGAAGCACAGCGGGATGTCGTAGCAGTGCGGTTCCCAGTAGAAGTAGTTGCGCATCGGCCGGAAGGCGTCGTCGAAGTCCGCGATGTGGTCCCGGATGTTTCTGGTGGCCTCGAGCAGTTGTCGCGACTTCTCATCCGATGCCACCGTGAGCTTGGTCTGCTGGAGCGAGAGTTGGTACTGCTTCTCCAAGATGGCGATCGAGACGTCCTGCTGTTGGACCGACTTGAGCTGGTTGGCCTGCTGGTCCCGCTGGAACGGCAAGTTCATGTTGCTGGTCTGGCCCGAGATGCTCGTCTGGAACGGAATCGAGCTGTGCTGAATCGGGATGCCCAACGGGCGCGTGATGTTCTGGACCATCGCGATGCCCTCGGTGTGCATGACGTTGCGCGCCACCGCGTTCAGCACCAGCATGTCGGCGGGATTCCGCATGTCGTGATCGGCGTTGACCATCAGGATGTCAGGGTTCATCCTGGCCTGAGAGAAGTGCCGGTCGGCGGCCGCGAACCCGATGTTCGTCGGAGCGTCCTTTGGCAGGTAGTACTGATCGTTGTAGGCCGGTTTGTATCCGGGTATCGCGACGAGGCCGATCAGCACCACGAACAGGCTCGCCACGAAGATGGGCCCGGGCCAACGGACCACCGCGGTGCCGACCTTGCGCCAAAATCGACTCTGCGGAGGGCGTTTGGATTCGTAGAGCCCAACTCGGCTGCCGAGGAACAGGACGGCGGGCCCGAGCGTGACCGCGATCGCGACGACCACGACCATGCCGATCGCGACCGGGGCGCCCATGGTGGAGAAGTAGGGCAGGCGCGCGAAGGACAGGCAGTACGTCGCTCCGGCGATCGTCAGGCCCGAACCGATGATGACGGGTGAAACGGACTTGAAGGTGGCGTAGTAGGAGTCGTCCCTGTCCAGCCCCATGCCTCGGTCTTCGCGATAGCGGCCGAAGATGAAGATGCCGTAGTCGGTGGCCGCCGCTATCGCGAGCATCGTCAGGATGTTGCCCGCGAACGTCGTCAGCCCGAAGGCGCCGTTGGTGGCCAGCACCGAGACCACGCCACGCGCGGTCAGCAATCCGAGGAACGTCAGGAACAACTGGATCAGCGTCGTCCTGATCGAGCGGTAGACCACCAGCAGCATGCCTGCGATTGCGACGAGGGTTATCAGGGTGATCTGGGCGAGGCTGGCGTTGCCGATCACGTGCAAGTCGTTAGTGAGTGCGGCCGGACCCGCGACGTAGGCCTGCACGCCCGGCGGGGCCTTCGTATCTTCGATCGCCTTGCGGACGGCATCGACGCCTTCGTTGGCCAGGGTCTGGCCCTGCTCGCCAGCGAGGTTGATCATCACGTAGGACGCCTTGCCGTCGGCGCTCTGTGCGCCGGCGGCCGTCAGCGTGTCGCCCCAGAAGTCCTGGATGTGCTGGATGTGCTTGGGGTCCTGCTGCAGCTTGCGAATGATCTCGTCGTAGTACTTGTGCGCGTCGGGGCCGAGCGGCTGCTGGCCCTCGATCACGACCATCACCGTGCTGTTGGAGTCGAACTCCTTGAAGTTGCCGCCCATCAACTTCATCGCCTTCATCGACGGCGCGTCCTCGGGCGCCATCGGGGCGGAGTGAAGCTCGCCGACCACCTCGAGTTGCGGCGCGGCCACGTTGACGACAACGGCAACGAAGATCCAGAACAGGACGATCGGCAGCGCGAGGATGCGGAGCGTATGCGCGAAGACCGGGCGCTTCTGGTGGCCGGTGGTGGTGGTCTCGGCGGGTGCGGAATGAGTCATGCGGACTTCACCAGGCAGTAGGTCTGGGCGTTGATCCCATTGGCCGATTGCTCCTCGCGGACGGTTCCGTTCACGGTGACGCGGCATCCAATCTGATCGGTGTCAGCCTGCGCCATGAGACTGGCGCTGACCGTTGGCAACGTCGTGGACAACGTGATCGTCCACGGCAGCGACGTGGTGATCGAGTGCACATTGGCATCTGGGTCGAAGTAGCCGATCTTCGCGGTGGTCCCTGGCGGCCCGTACACGTCGTAAACCAAGACCTTCGGGTTGAACTGGACGATCTCGATGCCGGCGCCTGCGCCGGCGTTGAGGTCCTCGGACGCGAACATCTTGTGCAGCCGGGAAACGACGAGCGCCGAGATCGCGAGTACGACGATGAGTACCAACGGGATCCATATCTTCTTCAGCCCCCGACCAATCGGAATAGCCTTCACCCGAACACCTTCCGCTGATCGCTCGCGAGAACTTGTGGTACGTCTTCTGGTCCGATTTCCAAAGGGCAGTTCGCATTGGCAGCGAGTCGACGCAGCACCGGAAAGGCGACCCGCGCGGACAGCCACAACGTGCTCTCCTCCTCGGGCGTCAGGGTGGCCAACAGCAGCGTCAGGCGCTCCCGACGGATGCGCTTCCGGTCATCGAGCAGCGCCTGACCGTTCCTGGTGATGCCGATGAGGGCCGCGCGCCCGTCGTCCGGGTCGGCGAGCCTGGCAACCAGACCCTGGCGCTCGAGCCTTTGCACAAGCTGCGTCATCGACGGCTGGCTGATGCCTTCCTTGGCGGCCAGCACCGTCAGCCGAATTGGACCTTCGCGGCACACCCTGTTCAACACGAACGCAGCCGATGCGCTCAAGTCTGCGCGGTCGCTGAGGAATCGGGCCGTGAGGTCCATCGCCTGATCGAGCAGCTCGCCGATGCACTCGTTGGCGTCGTCGTCGGGCGACCGTTTTCCCACCGGGTATCTATATCACCCGCACTATGTAGTGGCCACTCGGCACACGCTTTTCGGGCAATCCACAGGTAGTTCGCAGCTACTCTTGCAGCCGCATTGGCACAGGTCGCAGCGCGGTGCGACGTGCTGCCCCGAACTAGATAGCTTCGACTATGTACCAATCCCGGGGGACGCGGTTGACGATCCCGGGGGGAGTGCCCGATGCACGGCGGGCCCGCACGCCGACCACGTGTAGGGCTGCTCGTGAGTGGTCGGACTGCCGAGCATGAAGGTGCGGTCAGTGCGCTGGGCCCTGGCGATGGTGGACAGCCAGGTCGCGACGGTGCTGATCCGGTTCTGCACACCGGTGAGGAACGCGATGTGGATGAATCCCCAGCCCAGCCAGCCAGCGAGTCCGGCCAGCTTGACGGGTCCGCCTTGCAGCAGGGCGTGCCCGCGGCTGATGTAGGCCGCCGACCCCAGGTCTCGGTACCGATAGTCCTTGCGGGCCTGGCCTTTTAGATCGCGACGGACGCACGCGGCCGCGTGCAGGCCGCCCTGCATCGCGTTCTCCGCGACGCCGGGCAGCTTGTCGCGGCCCACCAGATCGCCGATGACGAAGATGTTGGGATGCCCGGGGACGGTCAGGTCCGCCTCGACCGCGATGCGTCCGGCGTGATCCGAGCTGGCCCCGAGCACCTGGGCGACGTGCTTGGCGAACGAGACGGACTCCACGCCTGCCGTCCACAGCACCGTGCGCGCGGCGAACTCCGTGCTGGCGCCACCGGCCTTGGGAGTGACGGTGATGCCCTCCCGGCGGACGTCGGTGACGTGCACCCCCATGTGCAGTTCGACGCCAAGCCGTTCCAGGATCTTGGCGGCCTTCCCCGACAAGCCCGGCGCGAAGCTGGAGAGCACGCAGTCGCCGCCGTCGAAGAGCAGCACGCGGGCCTCTTCGGGTTCGATGCTGTGGAACTCGTTCGCCAGCGTCCTGGTGGCCATCTCGCGGATCTGGCCGGCAAGCTCCACTCCGGTCGGCCCGCCGCCAGCGATGGCGAACGTGAGCCAGCCGTCGCGCTCAGGCCCTGGGGACAGGGTCTCGGCGATCTCGAACGCGGCGAAGAGCCGGCGACGGATGCTCAGCGCGTCGTCGAGGGTCTTCATCCCCGGCGCCCACTTCGCGAATTCCTCGCGACCGAAGTACGACTGGCGCATCCCCGCGGCGATGACGAGCACGTCGTAATCGAGGGTGAACGTGGTCTCGTCGGGCCGACGCGCGGTGACGCGCCGTGCCTCGGCGTCGAGGTCGACCGCCTCGCCGAGCAGGGTGGTGACGTTGCGATGCCGCGCCAACTCCTCGCGCAGCGAACGGCTGATCTGCCCGATGCTGAGCGTCCCGGTGGCGCATTGGTACAGCAGCGGCTGGAAGACGTGACAGGCGGCGCGATCGAGCAGCGTGACGTCGACGTCGGCACCCCCGAGCCTGCGCGCGCAGAAGAGTCCGCCGAACCCGCCCCCGATGACCAGCACCTTCTTGCGACCGTTGCTCACCGCTTCGACACTAATCCCGTCACGGCATGCCCTGGGTCAGCACGGCGTCCATGGCGGCCAGCGAGGCGGGTTGCCCCGAGGTTTGCACCGCGCCGCCGCGGGTCCAGGCCCACAGCGCGAGGTCTTCGGCCGAGCCGCGCACGGTTGCCGTCGGTGCTCCCGCGGCCGCCCGCACCGCCCTCGGGCCTGCAGCGTCCTCGCCGGTGCCCGTCCAGGCGCCGACCTCGACGAGCCAGGTCTGGGGAGTGTCGGTCGCGACGAACTCCAGCACGGCCTGCGCGCGGTAACTCGCACCCTCCGGCATCCAGCCCCACATCACGTCGACGGCGTGGTCGAGGGCTCCCGCTGACACCTCCGCGGAAACCGGAGTGACGCTGGTCCCCGCGGTCAACTCGGCGTCCACTCGGTGCATCGTCGCCTCGTAGGTCTGCATCCGCCGGGTGAAGCCGACGGTCTGATCCGGAGGCCACCACGACCAGCAAGGTTCGGCGTCGTCCCGGTCCGCGAGCTCGCGCAGCAACGCGGCCGTCGCCTGCTCGCGCAATCGAAGCAACTCCGCAAGCGTGGCAGGGCGCTCGGGCTTGGCCCGTTCGACGGCGGGGAGGTCGCCGGGACTTTGAATGCGCCGCTCGAGGATTCCGGCCCAGAAGAAATGGACGTTCGTCAGATGCCACAGCAAGTCCGAGGCCGTCCAGTCCGGACAGGTCGGGCACTCGCTTGCGGGATCGACCGCGGACAGCGCTTCGGCGAAACGCTGCGATTCGGAATCGATGATCGCCAGCCTGTCCATCACCCCAGAATGCCAGCGCAAGGCGATCAGCTCCATTGCTGATGCGCCGCCACCACGCATCTGGTAAATCAGGTCTGGCAATGCGCTGTGATGAAGAGCACCAACAGAAGTTTGACGTACTAAGGAATTCTTGGTCGCCGACAGGGCTTACTAGCCATGACGTCGTCAAGCCCCATGAGGAGACCAATCTTGTCCAGGAACCGTGCATTGAATCCGATCCGTGGCTTTGGCGCGCGCAGTAGCCGCAAGCTGACGGTCGTCGCGACGTCCGTCGTGCTCGCGGGTGCCCCACTCGTGGCGCTGACCGCGGCACCCGCCGCGTCCGCGGCAGGCTGCTCGGCCGTCGAGGTCGTCTTCGCCCGCGGTACCGGCCAGCCTGCAGGCGTCGGCCGGGAGGGCCAAGCTTTCGTCAGCGCACTCAAGAACAAGGTCAGGGGCGTCAGCGTCTACCCGGTGAACTACCCCGCGTCGGATGACTTCATCGCGGGAGCGGCCGCGGGCGCCAACGACGCCAGCGCACACATCCAGGGCACCGTCGCGAACTGTCCCCAGACCAAGATCGTGCTCGGCGGCTACTCGCAGGGCGCGGCAGTGATCGATGCCATCACGACGGCCGCGAATCCGGCCTTGGGATTCGACAACATCCTGCCCCCCGAGGCGGCCGATCACGTGGCCGCCGCGGTGGTGTTCGGCAATCCGTCCAACAGGCTCGGGCGCCCGTTGACCGCGCTGAGCCCGCTCTACGGAGCCAAGGCCATCGACCTGTGCAACGGCGCCGATCCCGTCTGCTCCAACGGGGATGACGTGGCCGCCCATAGCAACTACGTGCAGGCCGGCCTCGTCAAGCAGGGGGCCGACTTCGCCGCAGGGCGGCTCTGAGGTCGGGAGCTCAGTCCCCGGTTCTGGCGAGCGTCAGCTTGAAGTCGGTGGTCATCGAGCACGAGCCCGTGCTCACCTGATGCTCTGTGCCCCTTACCTTCGCGATGGGGTTCTTGGGCCGCGTCGGCATCACGTACTCCCAGTGACCGCTCGCATCGCCCGTGGATCCGTCACTGCACTTCGCCACCTGGTGGAGGTCGGTCGACCACTTCCCGTCGGCGAAGTGAAGTGCCTGCACGGACCTGGTCCCGTCATTTCTGATGGTGGTCGTCAGCATCCTGCACTGGTCGGTGTTGCGAACGCACGCGGAGGCGATCTCCAGCGGGCGCGTCTGAGTGGCGCCCGTCGCGGGGTTGGTGACCTTGCTCGAATAGCGCCCGGACAGGTCGTTCGGGGTGGAGTGCTTCAGCGGGGGCTGCGCAGCAGGGTCGGCCACCGC
Organism: Mycobacterium sp. RTGN4; assembly: GCF_033804635.1. Classification (NCBI taxonomy): domain Bacteria; kingdom Bacillati; phylum Actinomycetota; class Actinomycetes; order Mycobacteriales; family Mycobacteriaceae; genus Mycobacterium; species Mycobacterium sp. RTGN4. Next base: position 247,543 of record NZ_JAPZLB010000002.1, read on the forward strand.
GATCGCGGTATCGACGTCGCCGAGCCGAGTCACGGCGATCGGGATCTGCGTGTTGTAGGCGCAACCGGGCGTCACCGAGGATTCGATGCGGGTCCCTGTCAGCGTGTCGCCACCGCCGGGTTTCAGTGCCCAGGACACCAGCACGTCGGTGTCCTTGTTCCCGCAGGTCTCGGTCGCGGCGAACGTCGTCACCCATTCGCCGCCGACCCAATCGAGCACCATTGAGAACGCGGGATCGGCGGGCTGACGAGTGTCGTCGGCCTTCACGCGCGAACCGGTGGCGATGCACCCCGACGCCGAACACGTCGACCGAAATGCGAACCAACGGGCGAACGGGTCGTAGGGTGTCGGCTCCCCGCCCGCAAGCTGTTGCGCGGCGTCGAAGTCCAGGCGGTAGGTGCCATTGAGCGCAGCGCCGGATTTGATTGGCTCGCTTGGGCTTTCGGCGGCTTCGGCGCCAAGCGAACATGCCGCCGTCAGCCCCGCCACTGCGACGGCGACGGCGATGACGCGAAGCTTGGTCAGAATCCCTCCGGTTTCGTTGTGCATGACACACGGGAGTGTCGCATCAACTGTTCAGCTGGGCTACAGGAACGGTCAATCAGTCCTTCGTGTGCGCGCCGGTTCGCAATGATCAGAGCGTCGGAACGAGGAGACAACCACGATGCGCGAAAGTCACGGCCACAACCGATGGGAGTTGCGTACCTGCGCGCGTCGCGGTCACGTCACCTACGCGCCCGACGACGTCGCACTCGCTGACCGACTCAGCGGAACGACGGGGCTCGGTGAGGTGTGGCGTTGCCTGCGCTGCGGTGACTTCACTGTTGGCCCGCCGCACGGGCGGGGACCCGCGGAGGACGCGCCACTAGTGTTGCGCGGCAAGGCCTTGCGCCAGGCCATCATCCTGCGAGCGCTTGCGGTCGAGCGATGGATTCGCGCGGTGCTGATCGCGCTCGCGGCGTGGGCGGTGTGGAGGTTCCACGGCGCTCAGGGCTCGATTCAGGCCAGCGTCGACCGCGACCTGCCACTGCTGCGCTCAAGCGGTTTCAAGGTCGACCAGATGACCTTGATCCACGAGTTGGAGCGGGCGCTGGCGACCAAGCCGTCCACGCTGGTGCTGCTGACGTTCGCGTTGGCCGCGTACGCCCTGCTGGAGTTCGTCGAGGGCGTCGGGTTGTGGTTGCTCAAGCGGTGGGGCGAGTACTTCGCAGTGGTGGCTACGTCGATCTTCCTGCCGCTGGAGGTGCACGACCTGCTCAAGGGCGTCACCCTCACCCGCGTGCTGACCCTGGCCATCAACATCGCCGCGGTGATCTACCTGCTGTACTCGAAACGGTTGTTCGGACTCCGTGGCGGCCGCCGGGCCTACGACGACGAACGTCGCGGCGAGCAACTGCTCGACGTCGAACGCGCCGCCGCGCGGGCCTGAAGGAGCGGCTGACAGAGCATTCCGAGGAAGGCCGCCCACACTGACCGGGTGCCGCCGAACGCACCGACGCCGACCACGCCCGCCGTCCCCGATCCGATAATCATGCCGAGCTTGCCGGACCCCGACTTCAACCGATGGGGTCACGGCATCTCACTGCTCGGGGGCTGGCTCCCGGTCGGCATCGAAGTACTCGCAGTCGTCGTGTTGATACTCGCCACCGGATGGCGCGGGCGCAGGTGGCGAATGGTGTGGATTCCCGTGAGCACCGGTGTCGGCGTGCTGGCCGCACTGGCTGCCCGTACCTACATGGATTCCGCGGGACTGGCCTCGGACCCGGCGCCGTTCGCGCTGTGGGTGTGGACCGCGGTGAGCGCCACCGCGATTGCCCTGGCGGTGTTGGGCTTTCGGGGCGCTCGGTGGTGGAGGCGCGGGCTGTCGCTGCTGGCGATTCCGCTCACCCTGATTTGTGCGCTGGTGGTGCTCAACGAGTGGGTCGGCTATTACCCCACCGTGCAACGGGCATGGGGTGACCTGACGGTAGGGCCGCTGCCCGATCAGATCGACGCGGGAGCCCTTCCGGGCCTTCGCAATACCCGGCCCGCCACCGGCAAGGTCATTGCGGTCGACATCCCCGACGATGGAAGCGGGTTCGCGCATCGCCGCGAGTACGTCTATCTGCCGCCCGTCTGGTTCAGTGGCGCCACTCCGCCCAAGCTGCCGACGGTGATGATGATCGCGGGCGAATTCAGCAACCCAACCAACTGGATGCGCACCGGCAGTGCGATTCCCGTGATCGACGCCTACGCCAACCAGCATGGCGGCGCCGCGCCGGTGTTCGTGTTCGTCGACAACAGCGGAAGCTTCAACAACGACACCGAATGCGTGAACGGACCACGCGGAAACGCGGCCGACCACCTGACGAAAGACGTTCGACCCTATGTCATTTCGCACTTCGGTACCGCACAGGACGCCTCAAGCTGGGGTGTAGTGGGCTGGTCCGCCGGTGGGACGTGCGCGATCGACCTGGTGGTCATGCACCCCGACCTGTTCACCACCTTCGAAGACATCGGAGGCGATCGCGGCCCTAACTCAGGTACGAAGCAACAGACGATCGACCGCCTGTACGGCGGCCAACCCGCGGTGTGGGATTCGTACGACCCGCGCACGGTGATGGCCAAACACGGACCGTACGTGGGCGTCGCGGGATACTTCGACGACTCTCAGGAGCCCGCCGACGACAAGACCAAGAACCTGCCCAACCGTGTCCAGGAGCGGAAGGCGCCGGTGGGATTCGGTGGCCACGACGATGACGACCAGTTCCGGGAGAAGGGCGCATTGCCGGACCTGTGTGCGGCTGCGGTCGCCGTCGACATCGGGTGCACCCTGCACGTGTACACCGGCTATCACACCTGGCAGTTCGCGGCCCGGGCGTTCTCCGACGCCATGCCGTGGATCGCGCAGCGGCTGCACACGGCGCCCGAATCTGCCGGGACCTAGGCGGCGTTGCATTTTCGCTGGGCGTCGATGTGTCGTTGTCGGTCTTGTTTTCTGGTGGTTTTGCGTTTGGGCATGGTCAGTCCGGCGGTGTGCTTGGGCGGTGGGGTACCGGTGACCGTGAATGAGGCGGTGGGGCTACATAGTTCGGGGAAGAGCAGTCGGCTGCCCGGATGGGTGGTGGCGGAGTGGCCGTCGGGATCGGTCCAGATCACGGTGCCGTCGGGCAGTTGGCGCTCGGACCAGCCGGGCCAGAACGTCTTCAACAAATGATGTTCGCGGCAAAGACATTTCAGGTTCGACGCACACGTCGGCCCGTAGGGCCAGGGGATGGTGTGGTCGATGTCGGCGAGCGTGGCGGATTTGGTGCAGCCGGCGGCCCGACAGGTCAGGTCCCGGCTGCGGACGAAATCGGCGAGCTTCTTCGACGGTCGGTAGCCGGGTTCGGGTGGGGCCTGCCCGGGATGGATCAAGGCCGTGATGGTGGCGTGCATCGCCACCTGCGCGGTGATAGGGGCCGGGAGCACCGGCCCACCGAGGATGACCGCCGGAGGGGCGGCCGGGTATTCGCCGGTATGGAGCGCGGCGGTCAGTTCGGCGAGCGTGTAGGTCGACCACGGCCGCGGCAGCAGGGGCGGGGACGCGCCGGCTAGGGCGCGGCGCTGGGCGGCCAGGTCCCGCGGCGGGGCGGCGGGCTCGGCCGGGCAAGTATCGGTGTCTGGTTGCGGCTCGGCCTCGGCTGTGTCGGGCTCCACCTCGACGTCGGGCGCGGTCGGTGGCGGCGTGTGTGTGGGGCCATCGCCGGCGCGGGTGTCGATGGTGTCGGCGCGGGCGATGACGTGGATGATCACCCCGCCGCCAGCCGGCTTGGAGGCGGCCTAGCAGTCGGGCTGTTCGCACAGGCACGGTAGGCGGTCCCAGCCGAAGCCCAACGCCCCGACCGCCGCCGCGCGGCGCTGATCCAGCGTGCGGGGGTCACGGTCGCAGGTGGTGCGGGCCAGTGCGTGCAGGCGTTGGTCGAAGGCGGTGCCGTCGGTGGTCAGCACCGTCCCCGAGACATGGGCGATGCCGGTGGAATCATCGAGGAACACCTCCACGCTGCACGCTCGGCTCTTGGCCTCCGTGCGGTGCACGCCCTCGGGGTCGTGGGTGAGCACCAGGGTGTCGATGGCGCGTTCGGCCTCGCTCACCGACATCGCCCCACGCGCGCGCAGGTCGGCGACTAGGTCGCGGTCTAGGGCGGTCAGGGCGTCGGGGTCGCGGACCAGGGAGGTGCGGGTGCAGATGGCGTGCACCAGCCGATAGGAGATCAACCCCTGCGCGAACAGCGCCGCGACCTGGGGCAGGCGTTCGCGCAGCGTGACCGCATCCATCAACAACCCCGAGGCGACCCCGCTGGTGACTTGGTGGGCGGCCCCGATCTGAGCGCAGACCGCGGCCCAGTTGTCCAGGCGCCATTGGTCGCGTTCGGCGGATCCGTCGGCGGCATAGGCGGCGGCGAGCATGTCGGCCATCGCCGAGAGCCGGGCCGCGCAGGCGGCGTTCTCCGCACGGGCGTAGGCCCTGACCCGGTCACCGGGGGTGCGGGCCAGGCAGGCGGCCGTCGCGATCTGATCGAACATACTTTCGATTATCCGGGCAGTGACCGACCCGCCGCCACACCCAACCCTCGATCTGTGGATGAAACCCAGACTGTGGACAACTGCCGGACCAGCGCCGAAAGTGTCAGTACCCCATGGTATTTAGACCGCAATCTAGTCGTCGAGCCAGGGCCGTTGCCAGCGATGGCCGCCGGTGAGCAACGAGTCCGCCTGGCTGGGTCCCCACGAGCCGCGCTCGTACGGTTCGACGGGTGGGGGAGTGTCGAGCAGCGGCTGCACGATTCGCCAGGTTTCCTCGATGGCGTCCTCGCGGGCGAAATACTGCTGCTCGCCGGTCAATGCGGCGTGCAGCAACAGTTCGTACGGCGTGACGGGCTCGCCGAAGTCAGCTCCGAATAGTGTCTCCAAATGTACTGTCTGCCAATCTTTATCACCGTGTGCGGCGATCTGCAGACGCAATCCCGGATCGGGGTCGATGCGCAGCACGATTTGATTTCCCGCAACCCGGGGCGGAGTCGACAGGAACGCCAGCCGGGGCGTCTCGCGCAATGTCAGCCGTACCTCGGTGACACGCTTCTCAAGTGCCTTGCCTGCGCGCAGAAAGATCGGCACCCCGGACCATCGCCAGTTGTCGATCTCCAACTTCAGGGCGACGAACGTCTCCGTGGTCGAACCGCGGGCGACCCCTGGCACGTCGGCGTAGCCGTCGTATTGACCCCGAACGTATTTCGTCGGGTCCGCGGCCGGAATGGCTCGGAACACCTCGGCCTTCTTGTCACGCAGTTCGTCGCCCGCACCGCCGGTCAACGGTTCCATCGCCACCAGTGCGAGCACCTGCAGGAGGTGGTTCTGCACCACGTCGCGCAGCGCTCCGACCGCATCGTAGAACTTGCCTCGGTCCTCGACGCCGAAGTCCTCGGCCATCGTGATCTGGATGCAGGACACTGAGTTCCGGTCCCAGAGTTGTGCGAGCAGCAGATTGGCGAAGCGCAGGTACTGCAGTTCGATGACCGGTTCCTTGCCGAGGAAGTGATCGACCCGCAGGATCTGGTCCTCGCGCAGCACCTGATGCAACCGCGCATTCAATTCGCGGGCTGAGGCGAGGTCGTGTCCGAAGGGTTTCTCGATCGCGACCCGCGCGGTGGCAAGGAGCTTCGCCTCGCCGAGGTGCTCGACGATCGGACCGAAGAGCGACGGCGGCATCTCCAGGTAGTACACCGGCTGGTGGTACTTGGTGACCTGCTCGGCCAGCCTGCTGTACAACTCGGGATCGTTCACGTCGCCGTGCAGGTAGGAAAGGCGGGCGGCAAACCGCTTGAATACCTTGTCGTCGATGGTGTTTCCGGCATCGGTGATGGCGGTGCGGGCTCGACTCACCAGCTCGTCGAGCGTCAATTCTTCGGCGGCGACCCCGATGATCGGGCAATTCAGCAGACCGCGTTTTTCGAGCCGATACAGCGAGCCGAACGTCATCTTCTTCGCGAGATCTCCCGTGATTCCGAAGATCACGAACAGATCCGCTGTGGCCGTGGCTGATTCGGGTGCCGATGTCGGTGCCGATGTCATTGAAGAGTCTGCCGTCCTGCGTCGTTGGAGCACCGGCGTCCGGTGCCTGGGTCGCGATAGCCAGGGTATCGATGCGGCAGCCGTCAATGGGTGGGTTTGCCCGATGGTAGTTCGGGGTCACGCATGACGATCGCCAAAGCCTTCTGACAGGCAATTCAAGGCAAATGCGATGGTACGCAAAAGGAAAGCAAACTAGAGAGGTAAGCGACAGGTGGTCGGATGAATTCCGCAGGGAGGCAGTGACGAGCGGGAACCTCCCCGCGTCCCCGATCGCCAGCGAAGTCTTCGCTGCCGCGACGACGAAGTCAGAATGAGAAGGAGTGTAGTGATGAAGCGCGCAATAGCGGCTGGGGTGCTCGGCGCGGCCGTGGTGGTCGCAAGTGTGGCGGGCTGTTCCAGCAGCACGACGAAGACCGGTTCGTCCTCGTCGAGCGGCACCAGCGCCGCCCCCATCGTCACGAAGGTCGTCGTCGACGGTCAGGATCAGAACGTCGCAGGCACAGCCACCTGCACCGTCGCCGGTGACAACACCAACATCGGCATCGGCGACCCGACGAACGGAGTGGGCGCCGTGGTCAGCAACACCGATCCGCCTGCCGTTCACGCAGTAGGACTCGGGAGCCCCAACGGCTCGACACTGGGTTATTCGGATGCCGCCCAGGGTCAGGGCAGCGCGGAGGCGACCAAGGTCGGCAACTCCTACAAGATCACGGGCACCGCAGTAACCCTGGATGCGACTAATGCCCAGCCGGTCACCAGGCCATTCGAGTTGGACGTCGCGTGTCCCTGACGTACCGCCACCTGACCTCCAATCCGAAGGGAAACCAGTAACCGATGTACGTGAAACGCCTGGCCGGCGCAGCGGCAATCGTCGCCAGCGTCGGAGTGACGGGACCGCTGGCTGCGGCCGGCATCGCAGCAGCCGTCCCATTGGCACCACCGTGTAGTGGGCAAGGCCAATCGAGTTGCGAACCGGGCCCGGGGCCCGGCGGCGGGCAACAGAGCGGCGGGCAGCAGGGCGGCGGGCAGCAGGGGGGTGGCCAGCAGAGCGGCGGTCAGCAGGGCGGTGGCTCGTCGCACGAGCAGCAGGGCGGTAGTACCCCGCCTAGTTCGCAGAACAGTGCGCCTCCGAGTTCGCAGAACAGTGCGCCACCCAGTCAGCAGCAGGGCCACGATCAGCAACAGGGCCACGATCAGCAACAGGGCAGTGGGCACGATCAGCAGAGCAGCGCGCCACAGACCTCGCAGGACAACGCGCCGCCTAGTCAGCAGCAGGGCAACGGTCATGACCAACAGGGCAATGGTCAGCAGGGCAACGGTCATGACCAGCAGGGCAATGGTCAACAGGGCAATGGTCAGCAGGGCAATGGTCACGACCAGCAGCAGGGCAACGGTCAGGACAACAACGGCCCGCAAGGTCCACCCGACCAGCAGAACAACCACCCGCGCCCGCCGCCGTTCACACCGAGTGGGGCGTTTGACCGCGGCAACGACCAACAGGGCGGACCCAGGGACGCGCCCCGCGGCTTCGACGCACCGGGCCACGGTGCACCGCCACCGCCGCCGGAGCGGGGTCCCGGCTGGAACGACGGGCCTCCTCCGGGTGGCCCGCCGCCCAACTGGGACGGACCGCCACCGCAAGGCGGCTGGGACGGTCCGCCTCCTCCCGGGGGCTGGAATCAACACTGGGACGGCCCACCGCGTGACGTGAATCAGGGCCGAAATGACTTCGGGCGCTTCAATTACGGCGACTTCGCCGTGGTGCCCGTGTTCAACCCCGCGTTCGGTGGCTTCGGCTTCTGGTACTTCGGCCTGTGGATCCCGCTGTACTGACGCGGGCGCGCCGTTAACTGCCTAGCTGTTCGGCCAGCGCCGCACCCAGCCGGTGTCCCGACAACCAGGCCGACTCGATGCGCGGCGCGCCCGACGGGCACCAGGAGTCGCCGCACAGTCCGAGCGGACGGCCGCTGTGTGTCATGAGGCCGAAGGCGTTGTCGCCGTGGGTGTGCTCGGGTTTTGCGAACGTCCAGCGGTGGGCGTGCGTCCACTCCGGAGCGGCCGTGACGGCCATGACCCGTCGTAGCGCCTCGAGCACGGGAGCCACTGCCGTATCAGGGCTTTCGAGGTGGGTGCGGGCCCGCTGCGCGGTGGTATGGGCGACGAGCACGGCGGCACCGTCGCCGCGCCGCGATCCGTCATCGGCGACGAAGGCGAGGTCGGGATCGTCGTTGACGAACGCCGCATCGGCGATCGGCCAGCATCGCTGTGCCCAGCCCGCGGCGACGGCGACCACCGGCTCGTACCCCACCCAGTCGACGACGTCGGGTGCCAGTCGGGCGGCTTGCGGGTCGGGCATCGCCAGCACGACCGCATCGTGGTCCAATACGTCGAGGGCACCGATCGTTTCGCCGGAGCGGACGTCGTTCGGCAGTGCCGCGCGCACCAGCGACCGCAGGCCGCCAGGCGTGGCATATCGCGTCGGGCCTGCGGCGCGGTGGTGGCCGTCGGCGGAGTACACGTCGAAGGTGTCGGTCCACTCCCTGGCCAAACCGCGCGCCGTCCAACCGGCGACGATCGCGACGAAGTCGGCGTCCTTGGCCGTGAAGTACGCGGCCCCGACGTCGACCCTGCGCCCGTGCAACTCCGGTGAGGCCATCCGGCCGCCAGGCGCCCGGCCGCCGTCGATCAAATCGACTGAGATCCCGTGCGCGCGTAGTGCGTTGGCACACGCTGCTCCGGACAGCCCGGCACCTACGACGGCGACTCGAGTCACAGGTACGGGTCAGCCCAGGCGCTGATGATGCGCGCCGCGCGGGCGGCCTGATTCTTGCCGGTCAGCAGATGGTCGGCGCCCTCGAGCGAGACGAAGCTGCGGGGGTGGCGGGCGGTGCGGAAGATGTCGCTCGCGTTGGCGATGCCGACGGTGTTGTCGGTGGGTGAGTGCATCACCAGAAGTGCCCGGCGCAGCGTGCGGATGCGTTCGCGTAGGTCAGCATTGCGCACGTCTTCGATGAAGTGCCGCTTGAGCGTCAGGGCCTTGCCGCCGACGGGGAACGGCGCCTCTCCTTCGGACTCGATGCGCTGCACCAGGGCGTCGTAGTTGCGCTCGACGTGGGAGGGGTCGAATGGCGCGCCGATGCTCGCCACTGCCTCCACGGTCGGACACTCGTGGGCGGCCGCGATCGCCGCCGCGCCTCCGAAGGAATGCCCGACGAGTAGCCTCACTTCACGGCCGGAGGCGTTCATGAACTCGACCGCCCGCACGGTGTCGGCGACCTTGTGCGAGAAGGACCCGTCACCCCAGTCGCCCTCTGAATCGCCGAGGCCGAGGTTGTCGAATCGGAGCATGCCGATGCCGTCGCTGGCGAGCTGCTTGGAGATCCGGCTGGCCGCCGGGCAGTCCTTGCCGAGCGTGAACCCGTGGGCGAACACGCCCCAACCGCGCACCTCACCCACAGGAAGATCGATGACGCCCGCCAGTGCGGGACCGGTGGTGCTGGAGAAACGGACGGGCTCGGCCACTGCGTCATCTTGTCACCAACGCCGCCGTACCATCCATGCGATGACGACGCCAGAGGTCCTTCGCACGTTGCCGCTCGTCGAGGAGATCCTCGAGGCGCACCGCCATCGTGCTCGGGGTGACGACGCAGGCTTCGACGGGTACAAGGCGCACGTGTATCGCGTCGTGAACTTCGCCCGCGCCATGACTCCGGCCACCCCGGACCGCGACGAGAAGCTGTCCATCGCTGCGGCTTTCCACGACCTTGCCTCTTTCGACACACTTGACTACCTCGCGCCGTCGATCGAGGCGCAGGATGCGTGGTTGAGGCAGACGGGGCGGGAGGCCTGGGCCGACGAGCTGGCGCTCATCGTTGCCGAGCATCACCGGATGTCCAAGTACGGGCCGAACCGGCCGCACGCACCCTTGGTGGAGGCGGTCCGACGCGCCGATCTCGTCGACGTCAGCCAGGGCTTGATCCGGTTCGGCATGTCAAGCGCCTACGTCAAGGAGGTGCGCGGCGCGTTCGATGCCAGCGTCTTCTTCACGCGCGTCATACCGATGGGAACGCTGCGCGCGGTGCGCAAGCTTCAACAGCCCGGTTTCCTGCGCCCGCGCAACGCCCTTGTCCGTTCCGGCCATGGAGGGGCCGACGGGGGCTAGTCCAACCAGCTCGTCGGGTGAATCAGGGCTAGCGCGAAGCGCTTTGGGCGATGATGTCGACGACGAGCGCGCGGGCGCGTTGCAGGGCCGCGACGGAACGTTCGATCTTCGATCCCACTAGTGCACCGTCGTAGATCACCTGCACCTGATGGGCGAGGTCGGCGCTCGAACCGACAGTGGCTTTCGGGCTGGCCTCGGTCAGCTGCGCGGCAAGGGTGGCGTGCATCCACTGGCGATGCGCCCGCACCGGGGCCAACTCGGTGTCGGGGAACTCGGTGGCGGCGTTGGCGTAGAGGCACCCGCGAAAGCCGCGGGCGGGCGCGCCTGTGATCGCCAGGTCGAAGAACAGCAGCACCCGGGCAAGCGGATCGGCGACGTCGGCGGCCGCCAACAGCCAGCGGTTGCGATCACGCTGATCCAAATCGGTGAGGTAGGCGATCACCAACGCGTCCTTGGAGCCGTAGGTGCTGTAGAGGCTCGCCTTGGCCACCGCTGCCTCGCGCAGGATCTGGTCGATGCCGACCGCCCTAATACCTTGAGCGGCAAATAGTTTCGTTGCAGTGGCGAGTAGCCGCTCTGCGGGACCCACGGGGGCCGGAGCGTGGCCCGGCGCAGGGGCGACACGGTGTTCGGCGGTACTCACGCGCTCAGCTTATCGCTAGTTAGCCAATAGACAGAGCGGTCTGTCTGTGCCAGCGTCGTGGCACTACATCGAAGGACGGGAGTTGGACATGGCGCTGTATCTCTACGAGGTCGTCGCAGGCGGGACCGACCGCGCGAACACCACTCAGGTGCTCAAGGATCTCGACGCCCACGTCCACCGAGCCGGCGGCGAACTGATCGAGGCGCAGATCACCGCACAGTCCCATCGGATCTTCGCGGTGGCCGAATTCGAGGGTGCTCCAGCGGCTTTGGATGCCACCGAGCTCGAGGCCATCGACGTCAGCGGGCCCGACGAGGTGCGGTTGGTCGGGGCGGACCTCGAGTCGGTCAAGGCCGTCCGTCCCGCCGCGGGTTACCTGGTGGAGTGGGATCTGCCGCCCGAGTTGGACATGGAGTCCTACCTGGCCCGCAAGAAGGCCAACGCACCCCGATACGCCGACGTGCCCGAGGTCAGCTTCCTGCGCACGTACGTGCGCGAGGACATGATCAAGTGCTTGTGCTTCTACGACGCGCCCGACGAGGCGGCGGTGCGCCGCGCCCGCGACGCCGTCAGCACCCCGATCGATCGGTTGCACGGACTCGACGGCGAGCAAAGGTGAGCGCACCGGTCGGCGAGGCCGTCGCCGACCTCGGCGCGGCCGTGGATCGCGTGTCCGGGCGGGCCGCTGCGCTGGACGATTCGACGGCCGACATCCGAGACGACCTCACCGCACTCGGGGGCGCCGGCCTGCTACGGCTGGGACTGGACCGTGCGGCGTTGCCGGACCAGGTGGCCGTAATCGAGGAGATCTCGACGGCGAGCCTGGCGGCAGGGTTCTGCGTATGGGCGCACCGGATGGCGCTGCACTACGTGCATCTGGCCCCAGAATCGTTGCGCGAAAATCACTTCGACGCGTTGGCCCGCGGTGAGCGGGTGGGCGTCACCGCCATGGCCGCCGGACTGAAGCACGTCGCCGGGCTGGGCGAGCTACCGGTGATCGCCCGGCCCGACGGCGACGGGCTGCGCGTCAGCGGGCCGATCCGCTGGGCCTCGAACGTCTTCTCCGACGCGTTGATCGTGCTGCCCGCCCGGACGGAACGCGGCGAGACCTACGTGGTCGTCGTCGACGCCGACGCCGAAGGGGTCACCATCAACTCGGCCCCGCGCCTGATGGCGCTGAACGCCACCGGGTCGACCTCGCTGCACCTCGACGACGTCGCGGTGCCGAGCCATCGGATCGTCAGCACCGACCTGCGCGGGTTCGTGGCCCAGATCCGACCGACGTTCCTGCTGCTGCAAACCGCGTTCTGCGTCGGCGTCGGCGCCGCCGCACTGCGCGGGGCGCAACGTCTGCATCAGGGAGCGGGGGCGCAGTTCGAGGAGAGCCTGTCCGCCCTGACTCGGGCCGCGGCCCAGCACCGGGAGCGGTTGTACCGGTGGGCGGCCGAACCGGCGCACACACCGCTTTCGAACCTGATCGAGTTGCGGCTGCAGGCAGCGGGACTCGCGGTCGATGCCACCCGGCTCGAGGTCACGCTCACCGGCGGCGCCGGGTACGCACTGGGCAGCGCCGCCAACCGGCGCTTCCGGGAGTCCGCCTTCCTGCCCATCCAATCGCCTTCGGAAGGACAACTGCGGTGGGAACTCAGCCAGGGTTGAGCACGGTACGAATAAGCGCGGCCAGCAAGAGCTTTGGCGCCGTCACGGCGCTGCGCAACGTCGACCTGACGATCGGAGCCGGGGAGTTCCTCGCCGTGCTGGGTCGCAGCGGTAGCGGGAAGTCGACGCTGCTGAGGGTGTTGGCCGGGCTGGAGCCGTTGTCCTCGGGGACGGTCAGTTGGAATGGTGACGGCGGCAGGCCGCAGACCGGGGTGGTGTTCCAGCAGCCGCTGCTGATGCCGTGGCTGACCGTGGCCCAGAACGTCGCGTTCGCGGAGCGCTTCGGCGCCCACCGCAAGGCCTTCGACGCGGTTGACGCGGAAGCGCTGACGAGCCGGTTCGGGCTGGAGGCGTTGGCGCAGCGCTATCCCGATCAACTCTCCGGCGGCCAGGCGCAGCGGGTGGCGATCCTGCGGGCCGTCGCTACCCAGCCGAGGTTGCTGTTGCTCGACGAGCCGTTCAGCGCCCTGGATCCCGCCATCCGCACCGACCTCCAGGGCTGGCTGGCCGACCTTGCCGCCCAACTGGACGTCACTGTCGTGCTCGTCACCCACGATGTCGGCGAGGCGCTGGCGCTGGCCGGTCGGGTGGTGCTGCTGCGCGACGGCCGGCTGGCCGGTCAGTGGAAGCCGGAAGGCGGCGACCTGGAGGCATTGCGCGCCGAGATCGTCGAGCAGTACCAGCCCGAGCCCGCTGAATCCACAGTGCGGGCGGCGTCATGACCCGCACCGCGCTGTCGCGGCGCACCTTGCTGGGTGCCGGCGTCGGACTGGCCGCGGCGGGCGGTTTGTTCGGGGTGGCCGACCTGGCGCGCAGCGCCGTCACCGACCCGGCCACCAACGGGCCCCAGCTGCGCATCGGCTATCTACCGATCACCGATGCCGCCCCGCTGCTCATGGCACACGCCGCCGGGCTGTACCCGCCCGGCACCGTCAGTGCGGCCAAACCGGTGCTGTTCCGCAGCTGGGCCTCGTTGGCCGAAGCGTTCATCACCCGTCAGGTCGACGTGGCGCATCTGCTGATGCCAATGGCCGTCCAGTTGCGTTACACGCTCGGCGGCGGCGTGCGGGTGCTGGGATGGAACCACACCAATGGCTCGGCGTTGACCGTGGCGCCCGACCTCAAGGAATTGGGCGAGTTGGCCGGGACGCAGGTTGCGATCCCGTTCTGGTGGTCGATCCACAACATCGTGCTGCAGCAGCTGTTGCGCGCGCACGGGCTGCAGCCGGTCATTCGACGCAGTGCATCGCGGAGCCAAGGCACCGTCGAACTGGTCGTGATGAGCCCGTCAGACATGGTGCCCGCCTTGGCAAACCGGTCCATCGCTGGCTATGTCGTCGCCGACCCGTTCAATGCGATGGCACAAATCAAGGGCATCGGGCGCATCCACACGTTCCTCGGCGACGTGTGGCGCGATCATGCCTGCTGCGTGCTTGTCACTCGCGAAGACGTGATCGAGAGCAGGCCGAATGCAGTGCAGGCGGTCACCAACGCGGTGGTCGCTGCCCAGGCGCGCCTGGACGCCGACCGCAAGGGCGCGGCCGCGATACTGGGCGAAGGCCGCTACCTCCCCCAACCGGAGAAGGCCATCGCGTTGGCGCTGACCTACCCCACGGCGCCCTATTCGCTGCGCCATCCCGATTGGCAGCCACAGCATCTGGGCTTCAAGCCGTATCCGTATCCGAGCTTCACCGAGCGCCTTGTGGAGGCCATGAGCGACACGGTCGTCGACGGTGACCGGCGGTTCCTTGACCGGATCGATGCTGCAAGCGTGCACGGCGAATTGGTCGACGACGGGTTCGTGCGCGCCGCGCTGGCCGGCCAAGGCGGCCCAAACACCCTCACCAGAACCGAAGAGGTGGCACCGCTATGACGCTCATCGAAACCGACGACGTCCGATGCATCGATGAGCGCAGGCCGTCCACGCCCGCGGGCCCCGGGCGCCGTCGGGTGCTTCAACGCTTGTTGCCACCCTTGTTGGCCGTCGTCGTGGCGATCGGGGTGTGGTGGCTGGTGACCGCGGTGCTCAGTGCGCCGCACTCGCTGTTGCGCCAGACCGTGCCGTGGAAGGTAGTGGCCGCGATTGGCGACCTGTATAGCCGGGGGGTGCTGCTGCCCGACGCAGGAATCAGCCTGTGGCGCTTGCTGATCGGGCTACTCGTCGCCGCCGTGATCGGAATTCCCGCGGGCCTGCTCGTCGGGTTGAGTGTCACGGTGGAGCGGGCGTCGACGCCGGTGGTGCAGTTCCTGCGAATGATCTCGCCGCTGTCGTGGGCGCCGATCGCCGTCGCGGTGTTCGGCATCGGCAGCGAGCCGGTCATCTTCCTGATCGCCGCCGCGGCGGTCTGGCCGATCCTGCTCAACACAGCCGCGGGCGTCCACGCGATCGAGCCCGGTTACCTGGACGTCGCGCGCTCCTTTCACGCCACCCGCCTCGAACTACTGAGCGCCGTCGTACTGCCTGCGATACGCGGGCCGGTTCAGACCGGGCTGCGGCTGGCCCTGGGCATCGCGTGGATCGTGCTGGTGCCCGCCGAAATGCTCGGGGTCCGTTCGGGGCTGGGCTATCAGCTCCTCAACGCGCGCGACCAGCTGGCGTACGACCAGGTCGTCGCGGTGATCGTCGTCATCGGGATACTCGGCTACCTGCTCGACTGGGCCGCGCGCCGGCTGTTGAGCTCGCGGCGCTACCGCTGAGCCAGCGATCAACCCCATACCAAGGGATCATTGTCTCTATGGGGGCATTTGTATCGGTGTACGTCGACATGTCGGCGCATCCAGACGACGTACGGTCGGCCGTGAGTCGGCTGCCGACGCCGGAAGGCGTCGTGACGATCGACGTCGACGACTCGTTGTTGACCGACACGTTCGGGTGCCGGATCGCGGTCGATCTGACAGGCGCCTTCGACGAGCAGGTCGACGGTCCCGAGCTGGCTCGGGCATACGCGCGTGCCCTGTCCGCCGAGCTGGGCGTGCCCGCGTATGCGTTCTACGACCTGCTCAGGCGGGACTACCCGGCCAGCTGATTACCACGTGTCGATGAATCGGCGGTGTGGCCGAGCGCGCACGCGGGCCGATGCGGCCCCGAGGGTATTGATGATGAGCGTTCGCGTCTCGGCGGGATCGATGACGTCGTCGAGTTCGAAAAGTGTTGCCGCATTGAGGGCTTTGGCGTTGTCCTGCGCGGCGGCCGTGGCCTGACGCACCAGCGCCTCGCGCGCGTCGTCGTCGGCGATGGCCTCGAGTTCCTTGCGCATGCCCAGCCGCACCGCGCCTTCGAGGCCCATCGGTCCGAGGTGGGCGCCCGGCCACGCGACAGTGAGCAGCGGCTCATGAAGGCTGCCGCCTGCCATGGCTTGCGCACCGAGTCCGTATCCGCGGCGCAGCACGACCGCGATCAACGGCACCGTCAGCGCGGCGCCCGCCACCAGCAGGCGCGAGCCGCGCCGCACCAGCGCCTCGGCTTCGGCAGCCGGCCCCACCATGTATCCCGGGCAGTCGATGAGCGAGATGACGGGTAGCCCGAATGCGTCGCACAACTGGAGGAACCGCGCGGCCTTGTCTGCGGCCGCCGCCGTGATCGCACCGGCCATGACGCGGGTGTTGTTGGCGATCACGCCAACGGCACGGCCGTCGATGCGTGCAAGCGCCGTCACCATTTCCGGGGCGAAGCGCTCGCGCAGGAACGTGACCGTGCCAGTGTCGCAGAGCGTTTCGATGATCGGCTGGACGTGATAGGCGCGGCGGGCACGCTCGGGAATCAGCGTGCGCAAGCGGTTCTGGTCATCGCACGCGCCGGCGGGTGCAGCGCCTTGGAAGTACCCGAGTAGCCGCTTGGTGACGTCGACCGCTTCCGCCTCATCGCGGGTGACGACGTCGACGACGCCGTTGGGCGCTTGCACCGAGATGGGGCCGACGTCGTCGGGGTGGACGTCGCCGAGCCCACCGCCTGCGATCATTGCGGGACCACCCATTCCGATCGAGGCGTCCTCGGTGGCGACGATCAGATCCGAGCACCCCGCGATCACGGCGTTGCCCGCGAAGCAGCGGCCCTTGACGACGGCGATGCGCGGCACCAGTCCCGACAGACCCGCCCACAGCGCGAACGCACGCACGTCGAGCGACGACACGACCGGATAGTCGGTGTCACCGGGTCGGCCGCCGCCACCCTCGGCGAAGAAGACCGTAGGCAGTGCCATCCGCTCGATCAGTTCGAACAACCGGTCCTTCTTGAGGTGCCCGAGCGCGCCTTGCGTGCCTGCCAGCACCGTGTAGTCGTAGGACAGCACGGCGCACGCCCCGCCGTTGATGCGCGCAGTGCCTGCGATCAGTCCGTCGGCGGGGGTGCGGGCGATGAGGTCGGCCAGCTCGCGGCGATGGCGCTGGGCGGCGATCGCGAAGCGGCCGTACTCGACGAACGATCCGGGATCGACCAGGTCTTCCAGGTTTTCGCGCGCGGTGCGCCCGTCCGCGGCGTGCCGACGCGCGACGGCTTCGGGACGGGCCGCGTCCTCGGTCAACGCGCGCCGGTCCAACAATGCTTGGTGGTCGTCGCGAAGTGGCTCCATCGTTCGCACTTTAGGCGCCCGGTGGCTACGCCTTCGTGGCGGTGATGAAGTTGGCGAACACGGGATCGTCGCCTCGAAGCAATGAGCGCACCGGTCGGCCCAGCCGCTCCGATTCCCGACGGCTGTCCAGCACCTCGGAATGCCACCCGTGCGCGCCGAACCACGCTGCGCAGTCGGTCTCCGCGTCCTCGGACCAGACGTCGTCCAGTGCGAAGCCGGAGTCCGCGGTAGGAGTCCCGGCGTCGCGTTGCTTGGCGATGGCCTGCTTCAAACCGACCCCGCTGTAGTCCTCTGCGCCGACCCGACTGCCT
Organism: Mycobacterium sp. RTGN4; assembly: GCF_033804635.1. NCBI lineage: Bacteria > Bacillati > Actinomycetota > Actinomycetes > Mycobacteriales > Mycobacteriaceae > Mycobacterium > Mycobacterium sp. RTGN4. The sequence goes on from NZ_JAPZLB010000002.1 coordinate 264,976, forward strand.
TGCGCACTGAGTGCGTCGAGTTGGCCGAAGAGCGAGTGTTGCGCCTGCGGATCCAAGAACGGCAGCAGACCTTCCATCAACCACGCCGACGGGCGGGCCGCGTCGAAGCCCTGCCCCCGCAGCGCCGAGGGCCAGTCCGTGCGCAGGTCGACGCCGATTGCGCAGCGCTTCACCTTGGGGGCGACGCGGTGAAGCGCGAGCGTGTCGGTCTTGTAGTCGAGCACCTCCGGCATGTCGATCTCGTAGACGCTGGTACGGGGCGTCCACCCCAATCGGTATGCACGGGAGTCCAATCCGGCCGCCAGGATGACGACCTGCTCGATACCTGCGGCTGAACTCTCGCTGCAGAACCGATCGAAGAAATGGGTGCGGACCGCGTGATAGCTCACCAGCCGCAGGTAATCTTCCCGCTGCTCAGGCGAACTCGCCCAGCCCGACGAAATGGATTCGCGCAATTCGCTCAGTTGGGGCGTGGAGATGAGTAGCTCGGCGAACTCGTCACGGGCCAGCGGAGCTGCGCTCTTGGCCTCCTCGGCCCGGAACGCCGCCACGATGACGGCGGTGCTGCCGACTCCGGTGACGATGTCCCACGAATCGTCGGCTGATCGTGTCACGCGTCCTCCGCTCGCAGGCGCTACACAGCGCATTGTTGGGTGATTAAGTCAACAATCATTCCTTCATAGCCCGCTTCGGTGCGGCCCGTCAAGGTTGGTGTTTCTCCAGCATTCCACGCACTGCGATGCTGTCACGAAAGTGCCTGCACCTTCGGTAGTTTCAGAGGCACTGCCGACGAGGCGGGCGCCGGCCACGCCGAGCGTGCGCCCCGATTCATTGACAACGGCCCCACCCGGTGTGATAGTCAACGGACCGCAAGTGAAAACAGCGTTTTCAGTCATCGACGCGCAGCAGCAGGAGGCACCGTGGCGGACCCCGCCTGGAAGAATCCCATGGCGTGGCTGCCGTTCTCCATCGCGGAGTTCGCGCTGTCGGGCGGCGAGGATGAGGATCCCGAACTCGTCGCGGCCTGGGCTCACCTGCAAGAACGCTTGACCGCCGCCCAGCAGTTGGTGGTGTGCACCCCGGTGAACAAGAACCGGCTGGACTTCGGCGCAGGCATGCGCCACCTGATGGTGCTGCTCGCGGTGGGCATCGACATCGCGCTGCGCGTGGATCCCGATCCGGTGCTGGCGGTCACTCGCGCCAAGATGGACGACATCGTCACGTGGGGCCTGGAGTGCCCGGACTGTGTGTACATGAACGCGAGTCTCCGGCCGGGCGAGACCTATCGCCTGTTCGGCAATCGGGGCACGGCACGTTACGTCGGACTGCAGACGATGGACGGCATGGCAGCGACCTCCAACGTCCTGGTCGACGAACTCGAGGTCGACGCCGACGGCAACTTCGAGGCGATCCTCTCGGCAGACTCCCACGATGGCAACTGGCTGAAGGTGGCGGGCGATCATCCGACGCTGACGGTGCGAAACTTCCTGTACGACTGGGACACCGAGGTGCCAGCAGATCTGAAGATCGAGCGCGTCGGCGCCGAGGTCCAACCGGAGGACCGCCCGGTCGCGCTCGACGTCTCGGTGGCGCGTCAGCTGTACGCGGTCGGGGAGTTCGTCTACGACAATCTGAAGTTCTTCCTCGACTTCGGCGCCATGCCGCAGGCCAACGGCTTCGTGCCGCCGATGGATATGTCGTCCATGGGGGCGGCCGCCGAGAACCGGCCCGTCATAGGACGATTCGAGCTCGAACCCGACGAGGCACTGGTACTCGAGTTCGAACCGCCCAAGGGCGTCTACTGGAGCATCTCGCTCGGCAACCCGTGGCTCGAGACCATCCACTACGGGCGCCACCAGTCCAGCCTCAACGGGTATCAGGCGGTGGTGGATCCCGACGGGATGGTGCGCTTCGTGCTGTCCGCTCGCGATCCGGGCGTGGCGAACTGGCTCGACACCACCGGGCACAGCAACGGGGCGATGCTGTTGCGGTGTGTGCGAACCGAATCCGCTCCGGTGCCGAGTACCCGAATCGTCAAGATCGACGAAGTCCAATCGGCATTGCCTGCCAATACCACGATGACCAGTCCGGACGAACGCGCCAAGGTCATTGCCGCGCGTCGCCGTGCCGTACAGGAGAGGTTCTACCGATGAGTTTCTCTGCCGACGAACTGGAAGCCGGCGCGCGCGCCGCGACGGGCTTGGACGACTTCGGATCGTCTTACTACCGCGAGGGACTCGAACGCACCGTAGAGGGGCTGAACAACGAGGCTGACCTGAATGACATGGGCAACGTCATCCAGCACGCCACCATCAGCAACGCCCTCATCCAGCGGCTCAAGATCATCGACACCTACAAACAGCATCCCGAGATCGCCGATGAGGTAGTGGACGGTCCGGTCGTCATCCTCGGGCTACCACGCACCGGGACAACGGCTTTGGGCCAGTTGATCGCCAACGACCCGCAGTTCCGATCGCTGCGTACATGGGAGTCGCAAGCCCCAACCCCTCCGCCAGAAGCCGCGACGCAGTACACGGACCCGCGGATCGCGCAAGCTGCCGAGGGCATCGCGATGATCGACAGCATGTTCCCCGACTTCCAGGCGATGAACTCGTCGGAACCCGAGGCCGCGACCGAATGCCAGGACCTGATGGGCATGAGCTTCCGGACCTACCACTTCGACGGCGTGGTCCGGGTGCCCAGCTACATCGAATGGCTGCTGGAAGCCGACATGCGCGAGACGTACGAGTATCACGAGCAGGTGCTCAAACTGCTGCAGTGGCACTGCAAGCCTAATCTGTGGCACCTGCGCACCCCGGTGCACATGTTCGCCCTCGACGCCTTCGTCGAGGTGTACCCCAATGCCAAATTCCTATGGAGCCACCGGGATCCGGCGAAGGTGTTGGGATCGGTGTGCAGCTTGATCTCCTACATCCGTAGCTGGAGCAGCGACCGCAAGGATCCGCACGAACTGGGCGCCGAGCAGCTGGCATGGTGGGCCAAGGGCATCGGACGGGCCATGGAGTTCCGCAAGAAGTTCGGCGACGACCGTTTCGTGGACGTGTCGTTCGCAGACCTGCAGACCGACTCCGTGAAGACGGTGGCCGACAGCTACCAGAAGCTGGGCCTTGAGTTCAACGCAGCTGCGCGGGCGAAGGTGCAGCAGTGGGCGGACGGGCACAAGCCGGGCGCACGTGGCACGCACACCTACGAGTTGGCCGATTTCGGGCTCACCGAAGGGCAGGTGCGCGAGGCGTTCAGCGACTACCTGGCCACCTACGACGCCTCGGCCTGACGGCGTATGGAAGCCAACACCGGCGGGCGCAGGAAGCTCGAACCCGATCCGCAAGTACGCGTGGCCATTCTCGCGGCAGCCTCGAAGATCGTCCGCGAGGAGGGTGTTCGCGGGTTCAGCATCGCGCAGGTGCTGGACCGGGCGCAGCTGAGCACGCGGGCGTTCTACCGACACTTCGGCTCCAAGGACGAGCTGGTAGCCGCAGTATTCCTGGGGATGGCCAGCGTCGAGATGTTGCGGCTTCGGCGTCGGATGGCCGATGCGTCGGATCCCGTTGGCGCCGTGGCCGCTTGGATCGACGGCCGGCTGGAACTCGCCTTCAACGACGAGCTCCGATCGGATCTCCGCCAGATGTCGGTGGAGGCGCAGTCGCAGATGTTCGCATCGCCGGAGCTGATCGGACCCGCCTACGGCGAGATTCTGCGTCCGCTCGTCGAACAGCTGGCGCGCGGGCGGGAACTGGGGCAGTTCACCGAGATCGACCCCGACAGCGAAGCACTGTCGATACAGGGTGTCGTCTGGTCAAACGTCGAAAGACAGTGGGCGACGGGCAGTTGCGACCAGAACGAACTCCGGGAGCGCGTCCAACGGTTCTGTCTGCGCGGGCTCGGAGTCGCGCCAGAGACCGTCCGCACGATCGTTGACGGACACCAAGCGAAGTAAGGGAGCTCATGGATCTCGGATTGGCAGGCGCCGCCGCCGTCGTGACCGGTGGAAGCAAGGGCATGGGGTTGGCGATCGCACAGACGTTGGCGGCTGACGGGGCACGCGTCGCGGTGATGGCGAGGGGCCGGGAAGCCCTCGATGCCGCCACGGAGTCCCTACTCGCGGCGGGCGCTCCCGACGCCGTCGGCATCAGCGTGGACATGACCTCCGCTCATTCGATCGCGGCGGGATTCGAGGAAGTGCGCGAGCGGTGGGGCGCGCTCAACAGCCTCGTCCACACCATCGGACCGGGCGACGGCTACTTCGAGGAGATGTCGGACGAGGACTGGGACGCAGCGTTCGCGCTCGGCACCATGTCGGGGGTGCGGTCGATCCGCGCTGCGCTCCCGATGCTGCGGGCCGCGGACTGGGCGCGCATCGTCACCCTGTCGGCGCATTCCATTCAGCGGCAGAACCCACGAATCGTCGCGTACACTGCGTCGAAGGCGGCGCTGAGCAGCGTCACCAAGAATCTGTCGAAAAGCCTTGCCAAGGACGGCATTCTGGTCAATTGCGTCTGCCCCGGCACCATCGTCACCGCCAGTTTCACGGAGAATCTCAAGGACATCCTTGCTGCCGACGGCCTCGACGCGACCAACCCGGTCGACGTGATGACGTGGATCGACGACAACTTCCACCAACCGTGCGACCTCGGCCGCGCCGGCCTACCGGAGGAGATCGCGTCCATCACGACGTACCTGGCGTCGCGGCGGAACGGGTACGTCACTGGTGCCACCGTCAACGTCGACGGCGGCTCGGACTTCGTCTGACTGAAACCGCAGGGTTAGCTCGGTCCCAACGCGTAGGCGCCTGTCTCCGGGTGGTGGTACCAGCCACTGGAGGCTTGGGTTCCACCGTCGACGTGGATGGTCTGACCGGTGATGTAGCTGGACAGTTCAGACGCGAGAAACACTGCTGCGCCGGCCATCTCGTCGACGTGGCCCGCGCGGCCCATCGGCACGGTGAACCCGAAGCGCTCCTCGGACCCCGGCGGCGCGACTTGCCGCATCCCTTCTGTCAGGGTGATGTCGGGGGCTAGCGCGTTGACCCTGATGCCGTGCGGGGCGAGTTCGAGCGCGGCCGTCTTGGTGTAGTTGATGACGCCTGCCTTGGCCGCGGCGTATGCCGCGTAACCCGGTGCGGCGCGCACACCCTCGATCGACGTGACGCTGATGATGCTGCCGGGCAACTTCTGCTCGACGAGACCGCGGGCCACCCGCTGGGTGCAGAGGTAGACGTGCCGCAAGTTGGATTTGTACAGCGCGTCCCAACCGTTCTCGGTGGTGTCGAGGATCCCCGACCAGAAGACTCCGCCCGCATTGTTGACCAGGATGGTGACGGGGCCGAGTTCGGCGACGGTCTGCGCAAGGGCGGCGTCCACCGAGCCGCTGTCGCGCACGTCGGTCGTGATGCCGAGCGCGCCGATTTCCTCGGCGGCGGATGCGCAGGGCTCGGCGTTGCGTTCCCAAATCGCCACCCTCGCGCCGAAGGCCTTCAGCCCCGCCGCGATGCCGCGGCCGATGCCGGCGCCACCGCCGGTGACCACCGCGACGCGGTCGGTGAGAAGGATCTTGGACGGATCGATGCTCATGTCCGCGACTATAGAACAAGGCCTGGTCGAGTGTTACATTCTTTACTTAATATGTTGTAGTTGTAACAGTCGTAAGGACGGAGAGTCCATGACCAGCACGATCTTTGTCACCGGTGCCACCGGGCAGACTGGGAGCAACGTCTGCGAGCAGCTGATCGAACGCGGCGACCACGTCCGCGCGCTGGTGCGAAATCCGGACGAGGCCACCGCGCTGGCAGACATCGGCGTCGAGCTGGTCAAGGGCGACATCAGCGATGCCGACGACGTACTGCGCGCGGCCAAAGGAGCCGAGGCCGCGATCCATTGTGCGGCGCTGCTCGGCGGCGCCAGTCAGGACATTGACGACTTCAAGGCCGTCAACATGGTCGGCACCACGAACGTCCTCGACGCAGGACTGGCGCTCGGCATGCGGCGAGTTGTCGCGCTCAGCACGGCCACCTTCATCAACCTGACCACCGACCGCGACTTCGAGGATGCGCCGGTGCTCGAGGATCCGCCCGACGACCCGTACACGGTCACGAAGCTGGCGGCGTTCATCGAGGCACACGACCGGGCGGCCGCCGGTGAGGACGTGCTGACGTGTCATCCCGGCGCTATCTTCGGCCCGGGTATCGTCGTCGAGCGCGCCCTGCACCGGACCAGCTTCAACCGGGTCCTGCTGGCGGGTATGCGCGGAAGGATCAAGCGCTACTTGGCTTTTCCCGTGACGTGGGTGTCGGGGGCGGACGTCGCGAAGGGCTCGATCGCCGCCCTGGATCACGGCGTTGCGGGTGAGCGCTACCTGTTGATCGGTCAGCCCGAGGACACCATCAGCACCGCAGCCGGTATCAACCGCGCGTGCGAGCTCGCCGGAATCGACCACCGTGTCGAGGATCTCGACTATCGCGCGGATCCCGAGGCATTGACCGCCGAGTTCGGCCCCACTCTGATGGCTATCGCCGAGGCCGCGGCAAAGGACGTGCGCAACCCGAGGACGAAGGACAACCTGACCACACGAAGGCTCGACTACCACCCGATGTCCTTCGACGACGGACTGCGCCAACTGATCCCGTGGTTGCGCGGACTCGGCCGGCTGAACTGAGCACGCCGTGACAGCGCCAGATTTGTCCGATCGGATCCTTGACGCCGCCCAACGCCTGGTGTTCCGGACAGGCGCAAGGAAGCTGTCGCTGTCGGACGTCGCAACACTGGCAGGGGTATCCCGGCCCACCATCTATCGCTACTTCGTGTCCAAGGAGGAGCTGATCGATGCGTTGGGCAAGCGCGAGTACCGGCGCTTCAACGCGGCGATGGACGACGCGATGGTCGGCGTCGAGGGGGCCGCACGGCTGGAAGCCGCGGTTGACGTCGTCGCGACCTTCGTCGAGGACCAACCGCCAGGGCGGCTCCTCGACCTCGAACCGGGCTTCGCGTACGAGCAGATGGCACAGGCGTTGCCGATGATGACCGACGGCTTGATGGTCGTCGTGCAACGGTGCGCACGCGAACACGGTGTCGCCGCCGGAGTGGATCCTGCAGACCTGGCGGGCGCGATCGCTCGAATCGCGTTGAGCCACTACACGTTTCCTGACGCCAAAGGCGGTGGGGTGCGCAGCCAGCTACGTGCCGCCGCCGGATTGCCTGCAAGGAGGCCAATCGCATGAAGATACCGAACGTCCAAGATCCAGAGTTTTGGCAGCGGGGGCCCGACGACGAGCTCGCCGCGCTGCGCCGTGGCTGCCCCGTCGCCAAGCAGGAGGCGGGCTTCTGGACGATCGCGGCGCATGACGACATTGTGCGGATCAGCAAGGATCCCGCGAGCTTCAGTTCGTCGAAGGGCGTCTTGATCGGTGACCTGAAGCGGACCGTGACCGGCACGGAATCCATCCTCTACGTCGACCCACCGCGTCACGTCGCGATGCGGCGCATCGTCAACCGGGGGTTCACCGTGCGCAGGGTCGCGGAGCTCACGCCGATTCTTGAGAGCATCGTCGCCGACGTGCTCGACGCCATCGACCCGGCCGCGCCGGTCGACGCCGTGGACGCGATCAGCGCGCCAGTGCCGATCCTGATGATCGCGCACATGCTCGGAGTGCCTGCCGAAGATCTGCCGACCTTCCGCACGTGGTCCGACGCGATTGCCATCGCCGCGACCGATCCGACAGACCCGCGCGCCATGGCCGCCATCGACTTCTTCGTGTACTTCAACGCCAAACTTGATGCGCGGGCTAGCGAATCGGACCCGCCAGAGGATCTGCTCACCGCGATCACCGCGGATGCCGAGCTGACACGAGCGGAAGAACTCGGCTTCTGCATGAGCCTCTTGGTGGCAGGCAACGAGACCACCCGACACCTCATCAGCGGCGGCCTGGTCGCCCTTGCCGAGCATCCGGAACAGCGCGCGAGGCTCGCCGCGGACGAAGCGCTGATTCCCGTCGCGGTCGAGGAGATGCTGCGCTGGATCACACCGATCGTCGCGATGGCGCGCACCACCACCTGCCCGGTAACACTCGGTGGAACGGATGTCGACGCGGACCAGTACCTGGTCATGCTGTATGCGGCCGCAAACCGGGACGAGGCGGTGTTCGGTTCGGATGCAGGCGAATTCGATACGAGCCGGTCTCCGAATCCTCATCTGGCCTTCGGCATCGGTGAACACTTCTGCCTCGGCGCCCAGTTGGCCCGGTTGGAGGCGAAAGTCGTCTTCACCGAGGTGTTGCGACGGTGGCCGAACTATTCCGTGCTCGACGGGGTCGAGATGGGCGCATCGACACTGCTGCGGGAAACGGTCAAACTACCGATCCTTTTGCAGCCCTAGCGAAGACCGTTACGCACCGCGTCCGTCAGGTCGCCGAGCAATTCGAGCAGCCCGTCCGCCTGGAGTGATATGAGCAACGGCCGCACTTCGTCGCGCAAGAAGTCCAGGGTCACCGCGTCGTTGCGGCGGCCGACGAGTGCGCGGGCTTCGTCGAGCGCGGTACGAAGTTCGTCGGAATCAGCATGCGCGGCGGCAACCTGCGTGACGAGCACATCGATGAGCTCCCAGTCCCGGTACATCGCATTGGTGGCCTCGTAGAGCGCCACGCCCGTCACCGGCTCACCGCGCATGGTGCCGTGGTAGCGGTACGGACCCTCCAGGTACTCGATGGGCAACTCGTGTGCGGGCGCGAATACCAGTGGCTCACCAGTCAATTCCAGCTCGAGTGCGGCGGAGCGCAGGGTGTGCCGCTCGGGCAGATACCTGGGCTTGGACGGCGGCCGCATCAGGCTGCGAACCGCATCGGGCCAACGCACGTAGCTGGTCGTGGTCACTTCAAGATCCTCGAAGCATTCCGGTGGAGTGCCGTCGGCATGGCTGGTGGTGATCCCGGTGAACGGCACAAGGGCATTGCCGATCCTGCGGTCGAACTGCCGCCACACGCCGAGGTCGACACCGTTGTCGAGGCTGATCGTGTGCCACTCGTGCGCCTGTCCACGCGCGTCGCCGCCCGTCGCCCCGCCACCGGCGTACTGCGGGAACCACTGGCGATCGATGTGGCCGGAGTCGCCGAAGACCTGTTCCTCCAAGTCGCCCCAGCGCAACGTTCCAGTCATTTGCACACCGGTCTGGAAGTACGAGTAGGTGTTGTCCTGGAGGCACGCCACGATCTTGCCGTGGTGGACGGGCCCACCGACGGGCACCGGCGGCCGCGTCGGGGTCAGGTGTAGCCGCAATTCCATTGCAGCGCCGTCCTTATCGCGTCCGAAGGCGGCGTAGTCGTAGGTGTAGGGGATCAACTGGCCACTGCTGTCGCGGCACGCCGTCCAGGTGGTGGTGCCCGCGCTGCTCTCGTACCGCAGGTCCAGGTGCCCTTCGGCGGTGGTCAGTTTGGGCCGGGCGCCCGGCTCCATGTTCTTCGGCGGCATGTCGTAGTCGGTGAAGGTGCCGTAGGTGCCCCGCTCGACGTCGAACAGCGCGAACGTGTGGAAGTCGGCGATCACTTCACCGCCGGGCCGGTTCCGGTTGAAGATCGTGATGAACGCGAACTTGCGCCCGGAGTTCGGTGCCGTCAGAAATCCTGCGAGATACCAGGTGTCGGATTCGTAGTCCGGATGGGTGCCCTCGGCCGCCGGAAAGTCGAGCTGCGCGTCACCGGGCACCAATCGATACGGATAGCGACGCCAGTCGGTCATGTCCATGTGCACCTGCCTCGATTCACTCGTTGACGATCACGGACCGGATTCCGGCACCCCGGACCAGATCCTCGAACGCGGCGTTCACGTCGTCGAGCGCGATCCGCCCAGTGATCAGCTGCTCCAACGGAAGTCGTCCGGTGCGCCAGAGGTTGAGCAGCAGCGGGAAGTCCCGACCGGGGACCACCGAACCGTACTGGCATCCGACCAGGGTCTTACCGTGCATGTACAGGTCGTAGGCCGACAACGAAATGCGTTCGTCGGGAGGCGAAGCGCCGACGATGCACGTGGTGCCACCGCGGCGAGTGGCTTCGACCGCGGTCTCGATGGTGGCCTGGCGGCCAACGGCTTCGAAGATGTAGTCCGCGCCGCGGCGGCCCGTGATCGCACGGATCTGTTTGGCGACGTCACCGTCGGCCGGGTCGACGGCGTGAGTGGCGCCCAACGAGATCGCTGCGTCGCGGCGCGACGCCACAGGGTCGACGGCGATGAGCTCCGCTGCACCGCGGACCTTCGCAGCCATCAGCGAGGCCAGCCCGACGCCGCCGAGTCCGATGATCGCCACAGAGCTGCCGTGTTCCACCGGTGCGGTGTTGAGCGCGGCCCCGGCCCCGGTGGCGACGCCGCAGCCGATCAGCGACGCAATCTCCAGGGGGATGTCGGCGTCGATCGGGATGACAGCGCGCGCCAGACAGTTCGTGGCAGTCGAGAAGCTCGAGACGCCCATCGAGGTGAACAGCGCCGCGCCCTCGGCGTCGGTGGCGTACGGCATCGAGTAGCTGTCGCGGATCGCGTTGCGGCACAGGTGCACTTCGCCGCGTTGGCAGAACCAACATTGCCCACAGGCCGCAACCCAGGCAATCACGACGTGGTCGCCTGGCGCGACGTGGTGGACCTCGGATCCCACGGCCTCGATGACGCCCGCGCCCTCGTGCCCGAGCACGCACGGGGTGCCTGCGGGCAAGACCCCGGTGGCTTGGGACAGGTCGGAGTGGCAGACGCCACTGGCGGCGATGCGAACCCGGACCTGGTCGGGCGCAAGCGGTGCGAGCGTGATGTCCTCGACTTGCAGTGGCGCTCCGATGGCACGGAGAATGGCTGCGCGTTCGCTCATCGTCAGTTTCTACCTCTCGGTCCGTTGATCACGACTCAGCGGTAGCCGATGGTCTTGGTTTCCAGGTACTGCTCGAAGCCTTCGACGCCGTTCTGTCGGCCGATGCCGCTTGCCTTGTAACCGCCGTAGGGTGCGTCGGCGCCGTAGAAGAGCCCACCGTTGACGTTGAAGGATCCGGCCCGTACGGCGGCGGCGAAGGCCATGCCCCGTTCTTGCGACGACGAGAACACCGATCCGGATAGCCCGTACTCACTGTCGTTGGTGATCGCCAGCGCCTCGGCCTCGTCGTGGTAGGGCAGGATCACCATCACGGGACCGAAGACCTCGCTGCGTGCGATTTCCGCGGAGTTGTCAACGCCTGCAACCAGTGTTGGCAGGACGTAGTTGCCGCCTGCGAGCTCGGGATCGAGGTTGGCGGGCGCCGCTCCGCCGGTGACGATGTCGGCGCCAGCGGCTTTGGCGCGGTCCACGAAACCGATGATGCGGTCACGTTGTCGCGGACTGATCACCGGGCCGAGCAGCGTGTCCGGACTGGCTGGGTCGCCCGGTGCGAAGAATCCGAAGAGTTCGACGACCTTCTCGAGCACTGTGTCGAACAGCTTGGCGGGCACCAACAGCCTGGTGTTGACTGCGCAGCCCTGACCCGCGTGAAAACAGACCTGGGCGGTGTTGGGCAGCACGGCGTCGAGGTCGGCGTCGTCGAGCACGACCATTGCCGACTTGCCACCGAGTTCGAGGAACACCCGCTTGAGCGTTTCGGCGCCCTTGCGTGCGATGAGTCGACCCACGTCGGTCGAACCAGTGAACGACACCTGGTCGACTCTTGGATCGGTGACGAGTAGTTCGGCGACGGCGTTGTCGGGTGTCGTGACGACGTTGACCACGCCGGCTGGTATGTCGGTGTGCTCGGCGATCAACCGGCCGATTCGAGTGGAGCTCCACGGAGTGTGCGGATCCGGTTTGAGCACAACGGTATTGCCGGTCGCCAGGGCCTGGCCCAACTTGTTCGAGACGATCTCGAACGGGTAGTTCCACGGCGCGATGGCAGCGACCACGCCCATCGGCTCCTTGACCACACGACGTTGGTTGTCTCCGCCCGCCGTACCCGCACCGAGTTCGCGTTCCCAGCCGAACGAAGCGATCAATCCGGCGGGGTAGGTGAGCGCGTCGGCCATCGGCCAGTCGACCTGGGCCATGGTGGTGGTCATCGCTGGGCAACCAACTTCGGCGATGAGCTCGTCGCGAAGTTCTTCACGTTCCCGTTCGAGGGCCGCCTGGAGTTGGAGCAGGCAGCGCTTGCGCAGCTCGCGGTTCGACTTCCAGTCGGTGTCGTCGAACGCACGGCGTGCCGCGCCGATCGCGTCGTCCATGTCGGACGCCGCCGCTGCTGCGGTGCTGCCGAGCACCTTGCCGGTAGCAGGGCTGAGGTTGTCGAACCTGGCTCCGGACTGCGCCTCCCGGAGCTCGCCGTCGATCAACATGCGCGACTCAGCCCTTGCCGCGGCGCGAGCGTTGACCGCTGTGCTGGTGGTCATGTCGGCTCCTAGGCGCGCTGACTCGATGATTCCGTGGCAACGGTATGTCTTACGGTAACGACGTGTCAACGAGCCGTGAAGCAACCCCTACTTCTTGCGGGTGGGCTTCCTCTTGTCGGACTGGGCGAGGACGTGCTCCGCGCGGGCGATGATCGCCTCGAGCGTGAACTCGAACTCGATGCCGTCGATGGAGTGCCCGTTGTACTCGAGTTCGCGGAGCAGCGGGTGGTCGGCATTCACTCCCGTTGCGCGCCTACCGCCGTCCTGCCGTTGGCTGGCGTCCAGATGCTCGATCATCGACGTGCCTCGGCTGTGCCCTGACAGCGCAAGATAGATGCTCAGGGCGTCGTCCGCGGAGAAGCCCGCGTCGACCATCGTCTTGATCACGCTCTCCAGGTTGTTCACCGAGGTCTGGGTGGCCTCCGTGCTGAGTTCCCCGGTCCGCATCAGGATGAGTTCGCACAGCACTGGATTCTCTCCGAAGACGAGGTGCATCTTGCGGAAGTGGTTGCGCAACGCCTCTTGCCAGGTGCCGCCGTCGATGAACGGATTTGTGAAGTGATACTGCCTGGTGGCCCGTTCGGTCATGGCGTCGAGCAGCTGCTCCTTCTTGCGAAAGTGCCAGTAGATGCTCGTGACCGGAACGTCGAGGTGCTTGGCGAGCACTGGCATGCTCAGCCCGGCGATCGACACCTCGTCCGCCAACTCGAATGCGCCAGTGATGATTTCCTCGATGTCGAGTGATCCGCGTGGGCGGCGCTTGGGCTTTGCACCACGCGCCGTCGGCGAAGCGGCCTTGGCCGCTGCGCTGGATTCCGCCATCGTCCCTCCCAGCTTGCACCACGTCGAACTCCCAATGGTACATGGCACACGTCGTCAATACGGTATGACGTACCGTAAATCGCGAGGATGGAATCCGTCGTCGGGCACGTTTCGCCAGGGCCGCGCGCAACGCTATTTTTGCTAAATTGCTATTATCGCTAAGATACATAGCCGCTGACTCGAGAAGCGACGAATCCCAGGAGTCCTTAAGTGCGTACGGGTCGGGCCGCATCCGCATGACGGCACCTTCAGTCGCTGCCATGGTGCGAGCGCGCGCAGAGGACGACAACGTCGGGCTGATCTTCGAGGGTCGGACGTGGACCTGGAGCGAGGTGGTCGCCGAAGCCGCTGCGCGGGCAGCGTGGATGCACGCGACGCTGGATCCCGAGCGACCCCCGCACGTGGGAGTGCTGCTGCCCACGGTGCCGGAGTACGTTTTTCAGATCTTCGGTGCGGCGCTCGCGGGCGCCTGCATCGTCGGGGTGAACTCGACCCGCCGCGGCGCGGAACTGGCGCGCGACATCGACCACACGTCGTGTCAGTTCGTGGTCTCCGATTCCAACTATGGCGAACTGGTCGCAGCGCACGTGGGGGTAGCCGATGCGCCGTGGGCGCAGTTCACGGGAGCCGCACTGCCGGAGTCGGATCCGTCGCCGGAGACGCTGCTGTTCCTGCTCCTGACGTCTGGCTCGACCTCGGCGCCCAAGGCTGCGAAGTGCAGCCAGGCCAGGCTGGCCCGGGGCGCAGGCGCGATGGGGTTCGGGCCAGCGGCAGTGCTCTACTGCCCGCTGACGCTGGCTCACGGGAACGCGCTGAATTCTTGCCTGTTACCGGCATTGGCCAACGGTTGCCGGCTGGTGCTGCGCGACCGGTTCTCTGCGGGTGCTTGGCTCGACGACGTTCGATCCAACGGCGTGACCTTCACGACCACCGTCGGGCGGGCGCTCGGCTACCTCCTGGCTACTCCGCCCACCAACCACGATCGCGACCACCAACTCCGAGCCGTGCTCGCCCCGGAGGCCTCTCCGCGCGACACCGCCGAGTTCAAGGAGCGCTTCGGGGTGACGGTGCTGAGCGGATACGGCTCGAGCGAAGGCGGCATAGCGCTGCTGCCTGCGGGCAGGCCAGGCTCACTCGGACTCGCACCAGAGGGCGCCGACGTCGCCGTCGTCAGCGCGTCCGGGGTGGAATGCGAACCGGCGCAATTCGATTCCGACGGCAAGATGCGCAATGCCACCGCCGCGATCGGCGAGTTGGTGCGTCGCGATGCCGCTGGGGGGTTCGAAGGCTACTGGAACAACCCCGAAGCGGAGTCGGACCGACTGCGGGGCGGCTGGTTCTGGTCAGGCGATCTGGCGTACCGCGACGTCGACGGGGTGTTCTGGTTCGCAGGACGCGTTGGCGACTGGCTTCGGGTCGATTCGGAGAACTTCGCGGTCAGCCCGGTAGAGCGCATTCTCGGCCGCTTCGCGGACGCCGCGGCGGTCGCCGTGGTTGGGGTGCCGGACCCGCTGGCAGGCGATCAGCTCCTGGTGGCCGTCGAACTGCTGCCCGGCCTGACATTCGATCCAGCCGCGTTCGCCGCCTTCCTCGACGCACAATCCGACCTCGGGACCAAGTGGGCGCCTCGCTTCGTCCGCGTTATGCCCGAGCTTCCCGTGATCAGTCAGGGCAAGATCCACAAGAAGCCGCTGCGCGGTGATGCCTGGTTGTGCGACGACCCGGTGTGGTGGCGACCGGCCAGAACCCCGCACTACGTACTTATGACAGACGCCGATCGTGACCTGCTGCGTGACGAGTTCGTTGCGCACGGCCGGGTCGACGCACACCCGAAAGCCGCAGAACACCAACAGGTTCGATAGGAGACGAAACTCGTGCCGGTCCACTACGAGCTCGGGGTGCGCCCTGACGCGGAGCACGTCGTGCTCATCACTCTGGATCGCCCGGAGGCGAAGAACGCCTGCGATCTCGAGCATTTCCACCAGCTTGCGCAGGCATGGAAGCGGTTCGAGAGCGATGACGGTGCCTGGGTGGCGATATTCACCGGAGTCGGCCGTGCCTTCATGTCTGGCGCCGATCTGAAGACCTACGTCCCGGAGATCACCGCGCTCGCCAAGGAACTCCAAGCGGGTACGGCGACATCGGTGAAGGGCTACTCCCTCACCGACGGTACCGACGCGGTGTTGCGCGGCACCAAGATCTACAAGCCGATCATCGCCGCGATCAACGGACCGTGCGTGGCAGGCGGCATGGAGATGCTCGGCGGCGTGGACATCCGAATCGCCGCGGAGCACGCCACCTTCGGAGTGCTCGAACCAGCACGTGGCCTGTTCGCGGGCGGCGGCACCACCGTGCGCTTGCCTCGCCAGATCCCGTTCGCACAAGCCATGGAGTTCCTGCTGTGCGCCGATCAGATCGACGCCAAGCGTGCCCTCGAGATGGGTCTGCTCAACGCGGTCGTGGCCGAGGAAGCATTGCTGGACAAGGCCTTCGAGTATGCCGCTCGGATCACGAAGAACGCGCCGCTGGCGGTGCAGGCGACCAAGCGCAGTGCGCTGGAGGGGCTCAAGCTCGACATGCGCGAGGCCTACCGCAACGAGGCCCGCATTTCCAAGGACGTCTTCGCCACTGAAGACGCGAAGGAGGGCCCGCGGGCCTTCGCCGAAAAGCGCCCGCCCCGTTGGTCCGGCACGTGATGAAACAGCTTTGCGTCATCGGCGCGGCACAGCACACCGTGCGCGACGGCGCCGCCCCGGAGCCACTCGTCAGCTGGGAGCAGCGCGCTCGCGAGGCCGCCGCAGGCGTGGAACACGTTTTGCCCGAACTTGATTCGCTGCAGGTGGTGTACTGCCAGACCTGGCCGTACGATGACCCCGCGGGTCGGCTGGCGACGGTGCTGGGAGCGTCGCCCCGCCACCGGCAATACTCGGGCATCGGAGGTACGACCCCGCAGGAGCTGGTGAACCAGACCGCGGTAGCGATGCAGCGCGGGGAACTGGACCTCGCGCTGATATGCAGTGCCGAAGCGCTCGCCACGATGCGCGTGGCCAAGAAGCGTGGCGAGCAACTTCCGTGGAGTCACCGCAAGTCGTCACCGTTCCCGTGGGAACCCCCACATGCCTCGGAGCTGGCGCACGACGTGCTGCAGGCCTGGGAGACGTTTCCACTGTTCGACACCGCGCGTCGGGCCAAACTCGGCGCAACGCTTGGCGACGACGCCGCCGAGGCCGCCACGATGATGGCCGCCATGAGCGTGGTCGCCGCAGCCAATCCGCACGCGTGGCGACCGACGGCACTGGATGCCGCCACCGTGGGGACGGCCACCGCTGAGAACCGTTACGTCGGTTGGCCGTACACAAAGCACGAGGTCGCGGTGATGGACGTCGACATGTCCGCGGCGCTGCTGCTGGCGACCCGGGAGAAGGCCGATGCCCTCGGCGTCGCCGAGGACCGCAGGCTCTATCTCAACGGATGGGCGTATGCCGAGGATCCAGCCAGCATCGCGGAGCGCGCGGACATGTCCCGTTCGACGGCGATGGCCGTCGCGGGACGGCACGCATTGTCGATGGCCGGCGTCGAGCCGGCCGACATCGAGGCGTTCGACCTGTACTCCTGCTTCCCGTCCTCGCTGCGACTGGGCTGTGACGCACTGGGACTCGCCGTCGACGATCCACGCGGGCTCACCGTCACGGGTGGGCTGCCGTATGCCGGCGGTCCGGCCAGCGGCTACATGATGCACGCCATCGCGAGTGCGTTCGAGTCACGCGGCCGCACCATGGTGACCGGCGTCGGTATGCACATGGCCAAACACGTTGCGGCCGTGTGGTCCCCGATTCCGGGCGGCGCGTCGGAGGCGTCAGCCTCGATCCAGGCCGAGGTGGAGGCCGCTCAGCCGCGTCGCCACCTGCTCACTACGTACGCGGGACCTGCGACCGTCTGCGCGTACACCGTCGCCCACGGCCGGGACGGCGCGCCCGAGCAGGGGTTGTTGGTGCTCGACACCGAGCACGGTCGGGCGCTCGCCCGTGTCCACGAAGCAGACCTGTTGGCCGATGCAGAGTCTCGCGAGCTAGTTGGTCAGCCGGTGACGGTGACCACCGACGGCAAACGCAACGAAGCGCGTTGGTGAGGCCGAGCTAGCGCCTCCCCTTTCGCACACTCGCAAATCACTCAAAACTCTTCTGCCACTTCAGTTTCACACGTCACATCGCGAAAAAACTTGTCGGTAGTCGAATGTATGTTCGAAGTATGTCCGGGACGGCCGTACGGGAAGCGATCAGCGCGCTGCGCGACGCGCTCGCCGCCTGCGACCACGACGCCATGGCACTGACCGAACAGCTCGCGCACCTCGACGACCTGCAGACGCTGACCTGCCAACTACCCACCCAATTCCACCACCTGCTGGCCGGCCTGCAAGCCGAACACACCCCTAGGGAGTTGGGCGCCAAGTCCTGGAACGAAGTGCTGCGCACCCGCTGGCGCATCTCGAGTGCCGAGGCCGGGCGCCGGCTGGCCGACGCCGCCGCACTGGGACCACGGCGCACCCTGATCGGGCAACCCCTGCCCCCGCTGCTACCGGCCACCGCGGCCGCTCAAGCCCAGGGCTCGATCAACGGTGAACACGTCGAAGTGATCCGCAAGGCCATCAGCCGGCTGCCCGACGCCACCGACCCCACCACCGCGGCCCAGTTCGAAACCGACCTGGCCCGCACCGCCCAAGGCGTCGGCCCCAAGGAACTCAAGGACGTCGCCGAGCTCACCCTGTTCCTGCTCGATCAGGACGGCCCCGAACCCGACGACACCGAACGCGCCCGCAAACGCGGACTGACCAAGGGCAAACAAGGTCGCGACGGGATGATCCCAGTGACCGGCGAGCTCACCCCCGAAGCGTGGGCCACCTGGGAAGTGATCTTCGCCAAATACGCCGCACCCGGCATGTGCAACCCCGACGACGAGCAACCGTGCACCTCGGGCACCCCTTCCCAAGCCCAGATCGACGCCGACCACCGCAGCCTGGCCCAACGCCAACACGACGCACTCATCGCGGTCGGGCGCATCGCCCTGATGAGCGGCGAACTCGGCCAACTCAACGGACTGCCCGTCTCCATCATCATCCGCACCACCCTGCAAGACCTCGAATCCCGCGCTGGGGTGGGTGTCACCGGCGGCGGCACCGTCATGCCCATCCGCGACGTCATCCGCCTGGCCGCCCACGCGAACCACTATTTGGCGGTGTTCGACCGGGCCACCGGATCGGCCATGAACCTCTACCGCGCTCGCCGGGTCGCGTCCCCGGCTCAACGGATCATGCTCATCGCCCGCGAGGGCGGGTGCACCAAACCCGGCTGCACCGTGGGCGCCTACGGCGCCCAGGTCCACCACGCCCGCCAAGACTGGATCGAGGGCGGCCACACCAACGTCGACGACATGACGCTGGCCTGCGGCGTCGACAACCGCATGGTCGGCCCCGACGGCTGGACCACCATCGTCAACGACCAGCACGACGTCGAATGGATCCGCCCACCCCATCTGGACACCGGCCAAGCCCGCACCAACTTCTACCACCAACCCGAAAAACTGCTCCAACCACCCGACGACCCGCAACCCCCACCAACGGACCCAACACCCAAGCCCCACAACACCACCCGCAAAACCACACCACTAGAAGACCCCTGGGCACCCGACAACCCCGGACACCCCGCAACACCCGGCGGACCCGCACCACCACCACTAGAAGACCCATGGGGCTAGCGCCCCGACCTCATACCTACCCGCCGCGCGCCTCGACCATCGCCGAACGGTTGACCTTGGTGGCCGCGCTCCTGGGAATCTCGTCGATGAACTCCACCGTCTTGGGCACCTTGTAGGCCGCCAGTCGGTCCTTGGCGTAGCGGATCACGGCCTGCTCGGTCGGTGGGTGTGCGGCGTCGATCGGTTGGACCACGGCGTGAACGCGTCGTCCCCACCGTTCGTCGGCGAGTCCGATGACCACGACGTCGGCCAGCTCGGGATGATCGATGAGCGCTGACTCGATCTCTGCGGGAAAGACATTGGCGCCACCCGTGATGATCATGTCGGTGCGCCGATCGGCGATGTACAGGTAGCCGTCTTCGTCGAGCCGACCGATGTCGCCTGCAGACGTGAAGCCATCCGATGTCGTCGGCAGTGGCGCGGCGCCGCCGATGTAGCGGTACTGGTCGTTCATCGGCGCGCGCAGATAGACCTCGCCGAGCTCGCCGGCAGCGACCTCTTCGCCCCGGTCGTCGACCACCCTGATGTCGGTCTCGCGAAATCCTCGACCCACGCTGCCGGGATGCGCCAGCCACTCGTCCCCGCGCAGTGCGGTGAGACCGAGGTTCTCCGTCATGCCGTAGGCCATGACGATGCGCTCGGGACTGAGCAATTCGAACCAGCGGCGCAACAGGTTCGGTGGCATCACCGCGGCGCCCTGCATGATCCACTCGACGCTG
The DNA here is from genome assembly GCF_033804635.1 of Mycobacterium sp. RTGN4. Taxonomy (NCBI): domain Bacteria; kingdom Bacillati; phylum Actinomycetota; class Actinomycetes; order Mycobacteriales; family Mycobacteriaceae; genus Mycobacterium; species Mycobacterium sp. RTGN4. The sequence continues at coordinate 284,660 of NZ_JAPZLB010000002.1, forward strand.
GAGAGGTCGCGGTGCTCGACTCCGGGGATGTCCGCGATGCGGGCCAGCATCGTCGGAGTCGCGGTGAAGTGCGTGATCTGATGGCGCTCGATCACGTCGAGCACCATTGCGGCGTCGAACTTGTCGAGCACCACCAACTCGTCGCCGCCGATGAGGTAGGACACGGCGTTGAATCCGTTGGTGTGATACATGGGCGCGGGCACCAGGATCTTCTGCGGCAGGCTCACGGGCGCCCACTGCGCGATGAACGGCACGCCGTGTCTGGCGGTCCACACCGCAGGCGCGGTGTTGAGGATGATCTTGGGCAACCCGGTGGACCCCGAACTGCAGATGCCGTTCACCGCGGGAGAGACGAGTTCGGGTAGCGCGCTGTCGCTTTCGCCTCGCGCGGCCTCGGCCAACGATTCTACGTTGGCTTCGCTCAGCACCAGGGCCGGCTCGATGACGTCCAACAGTCGCTGCTGTTCCCAGTCCGGGAGGTCCCACCGCATCGGAATGGGCACGGCGCCCAGCTTCCATGCGGCCAGTGCGGCGAGCACGAGTTCGGTCGAGTTGGGGATCGACAGGGCGACCATCGCACCTTGGCTCACCCCGGACGACTGCAGTGCGCGGCCCCACTGGTTGGCCGAGCTTTCGAGGTCGGACCAGGTCAAGGCTTGCTCGCTGCCTGCCTTGGACACGACGGTCATGGCCGTCCCGTTCGGGTTCTGCTGCGCTCGCATGGTGAGCAGCCGGCTGAAGGGGACACCCTCTTCGGCTACCGGGGGGAGGGGTGACGGCTTGGTTTCAGGCATGGATGGCGCGACTTTTCGCCTTGAGCGGCACGATCGGTGGGCGCGCCGAAGGTCCCCGGGTGATTGCGTTGAGCCGGACCTCTGGCAGATCGACTGACGACGGCACGGTGTCGAGCCAGGCAACCGCCTCGGCCACGTCGTGCGCGGTGACTGCGTGCATCTCGAACGGAACATCTTGCAGCATATCGGTTTCCACCGGTCCTGGCGTAACGATGTTGACGTTGATGCCGTCGCGGTCGACCTCGAGAGCGAGCGCCCGTGCGAACGCGTTCATCCCCGCCTTCGAGGCCGAGTACGCCGTGCGGCCGGGCATCGGCTCGTGTGCGGCCGAGGAGGAGACGAACACGAACCGGGACCCCGGGTGCATCAGCGGCAGCGCGGCCTGGGCCACCACGAAGCAAGAGTCGAGGTTGGCAGACATGGTGGTGCGCCAATCCTCGAAGGTCTGTTTGCGCGCGTACGTGCCCCCGAGCACGCCTGCGGCGTGGACCAGCAGGTCCACCCGGGGCAGGCCGGACAGCACCGTGGCGAACCCGGTCGGATCCGATGCATCGCCAACCACCCAGCGCGCGCCGATGTCCTCTGCGGCCGCGCGAAGCGGAACTTCGCGGCGCGCCGTCAGGACGACGTCGTAGCCGCGTTCGACCAGCGCACGGCCGCAAGCCTTTCCGATACCGCCGCTACCGCCGGTGACGACGGCTATGCGTACTTCTGAAGGCATCAACTCTGAAGTCATCTGCCCCTCCGTTACTAGGGACGCCAACCGCGATTTCGCGCCATGGCGTGCGACGACGTGGCGACGATGCGTTGAGAGGCGCCTTCGGACAACACATAGGTCTGAGCATCGGCGAGGTGACGCGTGGCGACTCGCCGCGCCCGATCGGAATCACCGAGTTCGATTGCGTCGGTCAAGGCGGTATGGGTTTTCAGCACGGCCTTGCGGTCGGCGACCGACGGGTACTCGCCACTGGCTGCGCTGCGCTGCGCCCACCGTTGTTCGTGACTGCTCCACAAGGCCTCGAGGCTTCCGACGACGGCCATCATGGTCGCGTTGCCGCATCCGCGTACGAGCGCATCGTGGAAACTGCGCCCGAGATCGGTGAAAAGCGGTCCGTCGTCGAGACTTTCTGACATCTCCGCGTTGACCCGCCGGAGTTCGGGCACGATGGTGTCGTTGCGGTCGGGGCGTTGTGCGGCCAGTACCGCGCAGGTGGGCTCCAGATCTCGAAGCGCCGTGCCGAGGTCGCTCAGGAGCGCATGCTCACTCTGCAGCACCAGTCCGAGCATGTAGGCGGCGCTGTCCTTCGTCGGGGCGTGTACCACCGCGCCACCTTGGTTGCCGCGACGCACCGACACCAAGCCCTCGGTCTCGAGTATCCGCAGCGCTTCCCGCAGCGAAACCAGGCTGACGTTGAAGCGTTCGACGAGCACGGCCTGCGGGGGAAGCAGGTCGCCGTCGGACAGCTCGCCGTCCACGATCTGACGACGAAGTTCGTCCGCGACGGTCTCGGCGATACGCGGCGACGTGAGTCTCCGCCGACCCACACCAGCAGTTGTCATGCGATGTCCATTCGTGGCGGGGCGATGGCTTGGTGGCCGCCGCAGCCGACCTCGCCGGGGTGAAAGCTTATCATTACTAAGATTGCTAGATAGGGAATCGCGCGATCCGCGTGCCCGCTTCCGCCGTTACAAAATCCGCTCTAAGTGTCTATTTTAACTATGTTAGCATCTTAAGGTCTTGGGCCGGCCGTGGAAAGGCGGAGCGATGTCTTCGGGGCGCGTTCCCTTTGCGGATTGTCCGAAGGGCTGGTTTCACGTCGCATATAGCCGCGACGTCACCAACGGCAAGCAGATCGAGCAGGACATTCCCATTTGGGAAGCCAAGATCTACCGTGACAAGCCTGCCCTCGCGCGCGGTGAGTTCGCGATCACCGAGTTCAAGATCTGGGCGGAACGGTCCTATGCCGAGTCCCGTTGAGAGGCCAGCCATGAAAGTTCGCTCCTACGAACGGATATTCGTCGGCGGGCAGTGGCGGGAGCCGACGGGCGGTGGCCGTATCGACGTGGTCTCCCCGCACACCGAGGAGGTCATCGCGCACGCCGCGGCGGCCTCCGCGCAGGACGTCGACGCGGCGGTTTCCGCTGCGCGGACCGCCTTCGACGAAGGTCCATGGCCGCGGCTGAGTCATGCCGAGCGCATCGCGGTGGTGGAGCGGCTGGCCGCGATATACGGGTCGCACGTCGACGAGATGGCCGACCTGATCACCGCTGAGATGGGCTCGCCGGCGAGCTTCAGCCGACTGGGCCAGGCCGCAGGTGCCGCCTCGATGATGCAGCTCGCGGCGCAGGCGGCGCGGACGTTCCCGTGGGCCGAACGCCGCAACGGTGTGCTCGGCGAAGTCCACCTGCGCCGGGCGCCGGTGGGCGTCGTCGGCATCATTATCCCCTGGAACGTGCCGCAGAACCTGTTGATGCCCAAGCTGATTCCCGCGCTCATCGCCGGGTGCACCGTGGTGATCAAGCCTGCGCCGGAAACCCCGCTGGACACGTTGTGGGTCGCCGAGATGACCGAACAGCTTGGGCTGCCGGATGGCGTCGTCTCCGTGGTACCCGGTGGCCGCGAGGTCGGCGAGGAACTGGTGCGCCATCCCGGCGTCGACAAGATCGCGTTCACGGGTAGCTCTGCTTCTGGGCGGCACATCGCTTCGGTGTGTGGCGAGCAACTCAAGCGCTACAGCCTGGAACTCGGCGGCAAGTCAGCCGCGGTCGTGCTCGATGACGCCCACATCGGCAAGACGGTGGCGGGCCTCAAGATGGCCAGCCTGATGAACAACGGCCAGGCCTGTGTGGCCCAGACTCGCATCCTGGTCAGCGAGCGCAGGCACGACGAGTTCGTCGACGCGTTGGCCGACATGATGTCAGGACTGGTGGTCGGAGATCCGGCCGATCCCGCCACCGACGTCGGGCCGCTGGTGTCGCAGCGTCAGCAGCAACGGGTGCAGGAGTACATCCGCACCGGTGCCGCCGAGGGCGCGAAGATGGTGCTCGGCGGCGATGATTCACCGCTGGACCGTGGTTGGTACGTCCGCCCGACGCTGTTCGCCGACGCAGGAAACGATATGACGATCGCGCGCGAGGAGATCTTTGGGCCGGTGCTCACCGTCATCAAGTACACCGATGAGCGCGATGCGATCCGGATCGCCAACGACAGTGACTACGGGCTGGGCGGCTCGGTGTGGACCAAGGACGTGGCGCACGGCCTCGCGCTCTCCGGTCAGGTCCGCACCGGCACCTACGGCATCAACATGTACATGCTCGACATCTCCAGCCCCTTCGGTGGATTCAAGCAGTCCGGCATCGGCCGGGAGTTCGGCGAGGAAGGGCTGGCCGAGTACACCGAATTGCAGACCGTGGTGAGTGCGGGCAAGCTGCCCCCGCTGGATCAGGGCTGACGCGTGGCCCCGTCCGTCGGCATCATCGGAGCTGGGCCCGGCGGAATCGCCATGGGCATCCAATTAGCCAAGGGCGGTTACGAATTCACGATCTTCGACCGCAGCGACGGCTTCGGAGGTACCTGGCGCAACAACACCTACCCAGGGGCGGCGTGCGACGTCCCGTCCCACTTCTACTCGTTCTCGTTCGCGCTCAACCCGTACTGGAGCAAAACCTACGCCAACCAACCGGAGATCCTCGGCTACCTCGAAAAGGTGGCCACCGACTACGGTCTCGACGACCACCTGCTCACCGAGACCAGGGTGACCGAGTTGCGCTGGTCGGACGACACGCGCCGGTGGTCGGTGACGACCGAGTCCGGTGCCGCCCATGAGTTCGACGTCGTGGTCAGCGCCGTCGGCATGCTCGACGTACCCAACGTGCCCGACATTCCCGGCGCCGAGGGGTTCGCGGGACGGACGTTCCACTCGTCGGACTGGGATCACTCGAAATCGACTGCGGGCGAACGCGTCGCATCCATCGGGACGGGAGCCAGCGCAGTCCAGTACGTCCCTGCCATCGCCGCCGCGACCGAACACCTCGTGGTGTTCCAGCGCACCCCCATCTGGGTGGCCCCGCGCGTGGACGAGCCCTTCACCGCTGAGCAGCAAGCGCTCTTCGAACGCGACCAGGACGAAGCGCGCAAGGTCCGCAACAAGGCTTTCGAGGACTACGAGGCGGCGAACTTCGGAGCTGACTCCGAGGTGACGAAGTACCTGACGAAAGTGTCCCATGACTACCTGATGGCTAAGGTGGCCGACCCGCAGCTACGCGCGAAGCTGCTCCCCGACTACCCGGTGGGTTGCAAGCGACCACTGCAGTCGCGCACCTGGTTTGGAACCTTCGCACTGCCGAACGTCACCCTCGAGACCTCACCCGTCGCGGAGTTCACCGCGCGTGGGTTGCGCACCGCCGACGGCGTCGAGCACGAGGTCGACACGGTGATCTACGGAACCGGCTTCAAGGCCGCGGATTACCTGTGCAGTCTCGACGTGTACGGCACCGGAGGCCGGCGGCTGCGCGACGACTGGCGCGAAGGCGCCGAGGCGTATCTGGGCACCGTGGTGCCGGGCTACCCGAACCTGTTCACGCTGTACGGCCCCAACACCAACGGGGTCACCTCCATCATCTACATCCTCGAGGCGCAGGCCGAGTTCGTGCGGCGCACGCTCGACGACATGGTGGCCCGGACACTCGAGACGGTCGAGGTCCGACGCGACGTGCATGATGCCTTCAATGCAGAAATTCAGCACGCGATGGTGGGTACGGTGTGGATGGCCAACTGCAACAACTACTTCCGGCATCCCAACGGGAAGGTCGTCACGCAGTTCCCGTACAGCGGGCTGACGTTCGCACGGCGGCTGGCGCAGGTACAGCCGGATGCGTTTGTGGCAGGCCAAGAGAGGACCAGCACCTCATGATCGGCGTACACCACACCGCCATCGTCACCGCCGACGTCGAAACCTCGATGCGCTTCTGGCGTGACGGGCTGGGGTTCACCGAACTGATGGACTACACGTTCACCGGCGACTGGCCCACCCTGTTCGACGCGAAGACGGACACGCTGCGGTCGGTCTTTCTCGGCGACCCCGAGACACCGGACACCGGCATCCTCGAGCTGGTCGTGTTCGAAGGCGCGGCTGCTCCGCCCCCAACCGCGGCCGGGCCGACCGTCGGGTTCTTCTTGGTGTCGCTGCAGCGCGAGGTCGACCCCACCCTCGCCAGGCTCGGTGAGCTCGGTTTCACCGAAGGGCTGCGCCGCATCTCGATGCCAGCCCCTGGCGGCAAGGCGGTTCAGATGGCGGTCATCACTGCACCCGACGGGGTGCGGGTGGAACTGATAGGGGCAGCATCTTGAGCGTCATCGTGACCGGCGGCGGGTCCGGCATCGGCAGCGCCGCGGTGGCGCGACTCCGCACGGCGGGGCACGACGTCGTGGCATGGGACCTCAAGGGTGGCGACATAACGTGCGACATCAGCGCTCCCGAGTCGGTGACGGCCGCGCTCGAGCAGACCGTCGCCGCTCACGGTGCGCCGACCCGGCTGGTGGCGTGTGCGGGCGTCGGCGCGTCCGGGCTACTGCTCGAACAGGATCCGGATGCGTGGCGGCGCGTCATCGACACCAACCTGACCGGCACGTGGCTGACCATGCGCGCCGTGGCCCGCGCCATGATCGAGGCGGGCAGCGGAGGGTCCATCGTCGCGGTCTCGAGCATCAGCGGAACCCTCGCCGACCGTGACATGGGCGCCTACTGCGTGTCCAAGGCCGGTGTCGACATGCTGGTGCGGGTAGCGGCGGTCGAATGGGGCGCGCACGGCATCCGCGTCAACGCCGTTGGCCCAGGCGTAACGCGCACCCCGATGCTCGCCAAGCCCGAGCAGCTACCGGGCTGGGTCGAAGGGTTGACCGAACGCACTGCGCTCGGGCGCCTCGGCGAGGCCGACGACGTCGCCGAGACCATCGTGGGGGTACTCGAAATGTCGTGGGTCACTGGCCAAACCGTGTTCTCCGACGGCGGCCTCGCCCTGCACAGTCCGATCGACGCCTACGGGCAGGTGCAGCGGTTGATGAATCGCAGACCCATCTGAGCCAGCCCACGATATTGACACATCCGTTAAGTTGCGGCTTCGCTGTGACGCAGTTGGGTAACATGTGTTACTGAAGTGACGATAGTGGCTATTGGACACTCAAGTGTTCAGTCCCACCCATCCGCGCTCCAGGTCGAGGAGAGGCCCGTGTTCAGCAATACCCGACGCAGGATCTCGGGGGCAGCTGCCGCCACCTCGGTGGTTGCTGCCGCGTTGGCCAGTGCCGCGCCGGCATCGGCCGCTCCGCGTTGCCCCGACATCGAAGTGATCTTCGCGCGCGGAACGGACGAGCCCGCAGGCATCGGTCGGGTCGGCCAAGCTCTGGTTGACGAACTGCGTCCGCTGGTGGGCAAGAAGACGATAGGTACCTACGCCGTGAACTACCCGGCGTCCTACGACTTCATGGCGGCGGCCGGCGGCGCCACCGATGCGAGCAGGCGCATTCAGGACACCGCCGCGAAGTGCCCCAAGACGAAGATCGTGTTGGGTGGCTACTCGCAGGGCGCAGCCGTCATGGACGTGGTCGCCACGTCTCCCATCGCCGGGCTCGGCTACAGCGCACCGTTGCCCGCTGCCGTCGTTCCGCGCATCGCCGCGATCGCGGTATTCGGCAATCCGTCCGCTCGGCTCGGTCAACCGTTGACGCGCATGAGCCCGGACTTCGGGGCTCGGACCGCCGACCTGTGCAACACCAACGACCCCATCTGTTCGACCGGCCAGGACTTCAACGCCCACGTGCACTACCCGGAGTCAGGGCTGGTGAAGGTGGCGGCCAAGTGGGTCTCGAATCATGTCCAGCAGCGTGATTGAGGTGCTCGCTAGATTTCGATGGCTCCACTGATCAAGGACACCACCCCGGCGATGGCACCGAGCACGATGATCGCGAAGAGCACCGCCTCGGCAGGGCGGAACAGGCGAAGGTTCCGTTCCCTGCGCGCGATGACGTAGAGGATCGCGCCAGGGGCGTAGAGGATGCAGGACAGCAGCAGCTTGTCGGGACCGGCGGCGAAGATCAGGAACAAGGTGTAGAACGTCGCCAAGCCCGCGACTGCCATGTCCCCGGCCAGCGCTTTGCCGTCCGCATAGGTCTCCCGCGTCACGGTCAGCTTCAGCGCGTAGCCGGCGGCCAGCAGGTATGGGATCAGTGACAACGCCGCCGTCAGGTCGAGCATGAAGTTGAGTGCGTCGGAGGCGAACATCAGCGCGACCAGGAGCAGCTGGATCAGCCCGGCGGCCATCACCAGTGCCGTGATGGGCGCACCGTTGGAGTTGGTGCGGGCGAGGAACCGCGGCATGTCGTCGGTCTTGGCGGGGATGTAGAGGATTTCGGCCGACATCAGCGTCCAGGCCAGGTAGGCCCCCAGTACCGACAGCACGACCCCGACGCGAATGAAGATCGAGCCCCAGTGTCCCACAATGGATTCCAGGACCGACGCCATCGACGGCTGGGCAACGCCCGCGAGTTCGCCCTGCGGCAGAATGCCGTACGACAGCAGGGTCACCAGCGCGAAGACGCTGAGCACGCTGAGGAAGCCAATGACCGTCGCGCGCCCGATGTCTTCACGTTTGCGCGCGAACCGCGAGTACACGCTGGCGCCCTCGATACCGAGGAACACGAAGACGGTGATGAGCATCGTGCCCTTGGCCTGCTCGAAGATCGATGCGAAGGACCGGTCGCCCCCGCCCCAGAAGTTGTCGACGAACAGATGGCCCTTGAAGGCGACCGCAGCGATCACGATGAAGACCAGGATCGGCACGACCTTGGCGACGGTGGCAATCCGGTTGATGATCGCCGCTTCCTTCACGCCCCGCAGAATCAAATAGACGAACAGCCACACCCCGACGGAAGAGACGACGACCGAGAGCCACGTGTCGCCAGCGCCGAGCGCCGGGAACAGCGCGCTCGTCGTGGTCATGATCACCACCCAGTACGAGGTGTTGCCCGCGCAGGCCGACGCCCAGAAGCCGAAGGCCGAGTTGAAGCCGACGTAGTCGCCGAATCCGGCCTTCGCGTAGGCGAATATCCCTGCATCGAGCTCGGGTTTGCGCGTGGCCAACCGCTGAAAGACGAAGGCCAGCATCAACATTCCGGCACCGGCGATGGTCCAGGCGATGATCGCACCGAACACGCCAGTCTCGGTACCGAACCGCCTGGGCAGCAGGAAGACTCCCGACCCGATCATCGATCCGACGACCATGGCGGTCAGTGTGGGAAGGCTGACCTTGTCAGACTTCGAGGCCGTATCTGTTTCGCTCACGAAGCGCCTCCGGGTTCCTCGACAGTGGCGACCTTAGCGATCTCGAACCCGGTGAAGCGCCATTTCTGGTAAACGCGCGCTTCCGGGAACTCGGTGGACACTGGGTGTTTCACTGGGTGGATGACGATCAGTGGAGTGCTTGGCAGGCAAGGGCCGATGGCCGTCCGGGTCGGGGTTGCCGTCCTGATCGGAGCGGTGGCAGCGACGGCCGTCGCGACCGTGGCAGCCCGCTACGCACCCGTGATGGCGTGGATCGCCACCGCGGCAACCTTTGTCATCTGGACGTGGACTGCCGTCGGCCGGATGACGGCGACGGACACCCGAGACCACGCGACCCGGGAAGACCCGACTCAACCGGTCACCGACATCATCCTGCTACTAGCGAGCGTCGCCAGCCTGGCCGGCGTCGGCTACCTTCTGATCGCCCAATCAGCAAGTGGCGCGGACACCGAGCTCGCGGCGGCCGTCGGGGTCGGTAGCGTCGCGGTCGCGTGGCTGATCGTGCACACGGTGTACACCTTGCGCTACGCCAGGCTCTACTACGGCGACACTGAAGGCGGTATCGACTTTAACCAGGACGAGCCGCCGTGCTACCTCGACTTCGCTTATCTCGCATTCACCCTCGGTATGACATACCAGGTGTCCGACACCAACCTGCAGACCCGCGAGATCCGTGGCACCGCACTGCGACACGCGTTGCTTTCCTACGTGCTCGGCGCGGTCATCTTGGCCACCATCATCAACATGATTGCGGGCCTGGGCACTTCACGGTGACGGTTCAGGTGTAGCTAGGCTCGGCGAGCTTCACCAAGGTCTTGCCGATGTTGGCTCCGGTGAAGAGTCCGTTCAGGGCGTCGACGCACGACTCGACCCCGTCGAAGATGTGCTCGCGGTGCACGAGTCGGCCATCCTGTTCCCAACCCCGTAGCGCGCCGAAGGCCTCGTCGAAGCGACCCCACTTGTCGAGCGTGTTGAAGCCCTGCATCAGCGCGCTCTTGGCCAAGAGGTTGACGTAGTTGGCCGGGCCAGGGTGTTCGCCGGTGAGGTAGCTCGAGATGACCCCGCACAGTGCGACTCTCGCGTTTTGCGCGAGCCGGCCAAGCGCCGCGTCTAAGATCGGGCCGCCTACGCAGTCGAAGTAGACGTCGATCCGCTTGGGGCAGTGCGCTTTCAGCGCCGCCGGTAGGTCGCCGGACTTGTAGTCGATGCAGGAGTCGAACCCGAAGTCCTCGACGACCGCGCGGCACTTCTCGGGGCCGCCCGCGATGCCGACGACTCGAGCGCCCGCGATCTTGGCGATCTGCCCTGCCACCGATCCGGTAGCGCCCGCCGCGGCCGACACCACCACCGTCTCGCCCGGTTGCGGCCGACCGATGTCGGTCATCCCGAAGTAAGCGGTGGTGCCACTCGATCCGTAGATCGACATCACCGTCACCTGATCGCTGACGCCGGGTATCACCGTGGTGAAGACGTCGTCGCGGACGAGCGCGTACTCCTGGAAACCCGAGAGCGTGGTGACGACGTCGCCGACGGCGTAAGCCGCGCAACGCGACTCGACCACCTCACCGATCGAGGCCGCCCTGATGACCTCGCCCAGCTGAACGGGCGGCAGGTAGCCCGGCTGGTCGTCGAGCCAGGTCCGCGCGGCGGCGTCGATGCCGACGTAGGTGGTGCGGACCACGGCCTCGCCTTCGGCGGGCGATGGCGCCTCCGCGGTGACGAGTTCGGTATCACCCGGTTGGAGCAGCCCGGTGGGGCGGCGACGAAGCAGGATCTGGCGGTTCGCGGTCACGATTCTGAACCTACCGACGGCGCGGACGCGGTGGTGGTGAACCGTCGTCGATACGTTGCGGGGGTGATGCCGAGTTCGCGTTTGAACAGCCGGCGCAACGACTCGCTTGATCCGATTCCGGATCGTTCGGCGATCTGGTCCAACGAAGCGCGCGAGCTGTTGAGCATGACGCAGGCCGCTTCCAGTCGGGTGCGCTCGATGAAATGGTGTGGGGTGTAGCCGGTTTCGGCGAGGAAGAGTCTTGAGAGGTGACGTGGACTGGCGCCGGCGGCAGCGGCCAGTGCACGTAGCGAGTGGTCCGCCCGCGGGTCGGCGGTGATGGCGTTCATCGCGGTACGCACGATGGAGTTGTCGGTCGGTAGCGCTTCGAGGCGGACGCTGAACTGCGACTGATCCCCGGGGCGGGCCATGAAGACGACGAGGTCCTTGGCGACCTCGCGGGCCACGGCGGCGCCGAAGTCGTGCTCGATGAGCGACAGGGTCAGGTCGATGCCCGCCGTGACGCCAGCGGAAGTGACGAATCGGCCCGAGGTGACGAAGATGGCCGCCGGGTCGACGGCGACCTCGGGAAAGCGGGCAGCCAGCTGCTTGGCGAGCTTCCAATGGGTGGCCGCCGCATGCCCGTTCAGCAGTCCGGTCGCGGCGAGCGGGAAGGCCCCGGCGCAGATCGAAACGACGCGCCCGGCGCGCTGCGCCAGCGTGCGGACCGAGTCGACGAGGTCGGGATCGGAGATGCTGGCCTGCCAGTCCGGCGCGCCGGGCACCAGCAGCGTGCCGATGGTGCCCGAAACCGCGTCGGCCCGGCTGTCGACACCGAGGCGGACGCCCGAACTGGCGACGACGTCGCGGCCGGTGGGTGACGCGGTGGTGAGCTCATATGCACCGCCGAGTGCGTTCGCCGAGGCAAACGCGTCCATCGGACCGGTCGCGTCGAGGGCCTGGATGCCGTCATAGAGCATCACGACGACGCGATGGGCGCGCTGCTCCGTCATCAATGGTTCCCCGTGTCTACAAGTGTGGATTTCTTGGCTGCTTCGGCAGGGTTGTGCGACGCACTATTGGACGACAGTCAGGTCATGACTGAAATCATTGCTGGTGTAACCGTTCCGGACAGCGTTCTTGCACGAGAGGCTACGGCCCTGATCCGCGACACGACCACCGAACTCATCTATCACCACTCGCGCCGCGTGTTCCTGTTCGGCAGCCTGCAGTCCCGGAAGTTGGGGATGGCACCCGATCCCGAGTTGCTCTACGTCGCTGCGATGTTCCACGACACCGGACTGGTGCCGCCGTACCGCGGCCAACAGCAGCGCTTCGAGTTGGACAGCGCCGACGCGGCCAGGGACTTCCTCGGCTCGCGGGGACTGACCGGAAACGCCGCCGACGTGGTCTGGGCCGCGATCGCGCTGCACACCACCCCCGAGGTGCCCTACCGCATGGATCCCGTCATCGCGGCCACCACCGCCGGGGTCGAGACCGACGTGCTCGGCATTCGCCTCGCCGCGATCAGCGATGTCGACCTTGGCGCGGTCACCGCGGCGCATCCGCGGCCCAACTTCAAGTCCGAGATCCTGGCGGCCTTCGCCGACGGATTCAAGGACCGGACCGACACCACGTTCGGCACCGTCAACGCCGACGTGCTCGAACACTTCGTGCCAGGGTTTCATCGCATCGACTTCGTCGACGTCATCAAGAACTCGGCATGGCCGGAGTGAGCGCGGTGTCGGGGGTCGCTCAGCCCTCGACGGGGTTGATGCGGCTGACGATCAGCGGGTCGGCCGGGGTGAACGGGAAGTTCGGGAGGTCGTCGATGTGCGTGTTGAAGGCCGCGGCCAACACTTCGCGTGAGTAGGCGCTCGCGGACGCCCGGTAGCCGATGTCGGCGGGGAAGGGCTGGTCGAAGAAGATCAGGAAGTGCCAGTCGTCGGCACCGATGTTCTCAATGTGGTGCGGGTAGGCGCGCGGAATGAAGTACATGTCGCCGGTGGTCATCTTCCAAGTGTCAAGCGTGCCATCGGGATTCATGACCGTCATCCGCGCGTCGCCATGTTGGACGTAGCCCAGCTCGGCAGTGACCGGGTGCCAGTGCGGTTCCCGCATGCCTTCGTCGGCGACGCGCAGTGAGTACATCGAGATGTCTTTCAGCACCGGCCAAAACTGATCGCGGGCGAACCGCGCATTGCCACTGACGTAGTTCAATCCGGGCGCTTGGGCTTCGATGTCGAACTTGTGGGGGTCATTGAAGTAAGCGCCAGCCGGGATCTCGGGAGCGCCGATGCGGGCGGCCAGTTTGTGGTCGGTGGTGGTGCGCCGGATCTTGGCGAGGTCCGAAGCAGGCAGGTCGTAGGTGTTGCCCAGCACGGCGTCGGTGAAGGCGCCGAACGTGGCGCCGAAGCCGAAGTCCTCGGGGCGCTCATTGCGGAAGGCGATGATGAACTCTGCGACGTCGTCGCCGATGTTCTCGATGTGATGCAGCGACCCGGAATCGGCGTGGAACATCTGGCCCGCGGTGAGCACGAAACTCGAGAACTTGCTGCCGTCGTCGAGGATGGACACCAACGCGGTTCCCGACACGCAGTAGGTCAGTTCATTGGCGTTGGCATGCCAGTGCGGCGTGCGCATCGCACCCGGATTGAGCAGTACCCGCTTGATGGACAGGTTCTTGAGGATCGGCAGATTGTCGGCGGTGACCCGCCGCATCGAGCCCAGTTCGGACTCCTCGACGATCTCGCCGTCGAGCAGGGAGCGGGTGTGGCTGCTGCGGGTGATGGCTGTGGACATGAGTGCGCCTCCTCGATGTGACGGGCCGCCCAGACGGGCATGGGAGGTACTTTCCTCCGCGCAGGTCAGGTTGTCGTCAACGCCGACCGCCAGCGCGGCTACGGGGTGGCCGCAGAAGTGCGCTACCTGCTAGCCGCCATTGCCGCTCTACGCTGACGTGATGCGCCGTGACGACCTCCTCGGCTCTTGGCTGTTGACGTCGTATACCGCTGACACTGCGGGCGAAGTCAGTCATCCCTTGGGCCCGGCCCCCGAGGGAATCATCATGTACACCGATGACGGCTACATGTCCGCGCAACTGATGCGGCGTGACCGTCCGGCCTACGACAGGGCGATCACCGGCGGCGGCACGACCGAACAAATGGCGGCCGCGGCAAGCGGTTACCTCTGCTACAGCGGGCCTTACATCCTCGATGAGGCGGCCGACGTGCTGCATCACCACGTCCAAGTATCGCTGCTGCCCAATTGGCTTGGTGGAACACAGGTTCGGCATGCGCAGCTAAACGGCGACACGCTCACGCTCAGCGCCGCAATAACTTCGCGGAAGGGTGTTTCGTCGACGCACGTCCTGGTCTGGCGGCGTCCAGGCTGACGCTGGTTGGCCTGGTCAGCCTTGATGGCGGGCGCGAGCTATCGCGAAACATCCGACCGCTCTTCGCATTTCCAGCACTCGAACCACTGCAGAGCGCCGTCCACCTCCTGCCGCGTGCCGCAGTTTGGGCAGGCCACCTCGATGTCGGGGATGCGCTCCTTCTTGAACGTGAGCACTGCCACGCCGATGGGCCCGAAGAGTAGGCCGGTCTTGAAGCCGTCGAGCTTGTTCTGGCGGCGCAGCCCGGCTACGTGGGAGCCCGCCAGGCCGCATACGAGCCAGAGCAGCAATATCCAGGGCAGGAAGAACACCCAGGGGATCCAGCCGATCGGTTGCAACACTCAGTCCTCCAGCAGGTGGGTTACGCGGGCCGTCATGGGTGAATCTCCTTCGGGAGGTCGCTCTCTCGGCCCCGTGCTGAGCCAGCACGATAGTCGGTTGCGCTCGTTGTCGGCGGTGCTATTCCGGTGGTGGTGGTGGTGGTGGCAGGGGCAGGTGGTCGGGCTCGTCGGGCAGCACATTGCTGGGGAAGACGACGTAAGTCTCGTCTTCGAGCACGTTCAGGTCGGCCCAGTAGCCACCGGTGGTGGTGCAACTGACTGAGTATGTGCCGTAACAGTTGGTGGTCAGGGGCACCTGGTGCGCGGGCACCCAGATAGCCCGCTCCCGCGACCAGCTTCCATCCGGCCGGATCGGGCCGTCGCAGATGCTCCGCTGCTTGGCCTTGAAGAAGCCCACCCCGTTGGTCGCGCAGTTGGGCGGCTCGGGGTCGGCATGGGCCGTGGCCATCGGGGCTGCGAGCGCGGTCCCAAGCGCCATTCCACCGACAGCAATCAGCGTGCGAATCATTTTCAGTTCCCCCTCGTCGCGGCGCGGCCATCGACGGCCCCCCGGCTTCGGAGGGCAGACTGCCACGCGGCACCGACAACCTCACGGGCCTAAGGCCGGCCAGGGCCGGCGTCCTGCCACACTGGCCGTATGGACGTCGATGAGCGATCGCTGACCTCCGCCGACTTCCCGGTGCATTGGCCGGTGCTGACCCGGTGGACCGACAACGACATGTTCGGCCACCTCAACAACGCGGTGTACTACGAACTCTTCGACACCGCGATCAACGCGTGGATCAACACGATCACCGGACTCGATCCGCTGGCCGCCCCGTGGTTGGGCGTCGTCGCTGAATCGGGTTGCCGCTACTTCGCCGAACTGGCATTTCCGGACCCGCTGGTCATCGGCCTCGCCGTTTCCCGGCTGGGGACCAGCAGCGTGACGTACCGGCTCGCGGTCTTCACGCCGCCGGGCGATTCCGAAACCCCGAGTTCCGTTGCTGCCGTGGGGCATTGGGTTCACGTATACGTCGATCGGACCAGTCGCAGACCGGTGCCCATCCCAGAATCGATCCGGACGCTGCTCGCAAAGATCGCCCCAAGCTGACGTTAGGTGTGCTCGTCGAGCCAGCTGGAGATGGCGGCGACGGCGTCGCGGTAGAAGATCCGGTACGGACGATCGGCGACGTATCCGAGGTGCGGTGTGGCCAGCACGTTGGGCAGGGTGCGCAGCGGATGGTCGGCGGGCAGCGGTTCGGTGTCGAAGACGTCGAGCGCCGCCCCGGCGATCGCGCCCGACTGCAGCGCCGCGATCAATGCAGGTTCGTCGACGAGCGGTCCCCGAGAAGTGTTGACCAACAGTGCAGTCGGCTTCATCGCCGCAAGCTCGGCGGCCCCAACCAGCCCGCGGGAGCGTTCGCTGAGCTTCAGGTGCACCGTCAGCACGTCGGCCGCGGCGAAGAACTCGTCGCGCGGCAGATACCGAGCGCCGGTCTCGGCGGCTGCGTCGGCGGTCAGGTTCTGGCTCCATGCCACGACGTCCATACCGAACGCCGCGCCGATACGCGCCACCCGTGCGCCGATGCGGCCAAGGCCGAGCACGCCGAGCACTCGGCGGTCGAGCTCGCGGCCGACGGTCAGCTGCCAGCCGCCGTCGGCGACGGAGCGTCGTTCGGCGACCAGATGGCGGGAGGCGCCTAGGATCAGCGCCCACGTCAACTCCACGGTCGAAGCGACGGTGCCGCCGGTGGTCCCCACGAAGATGCCGTGTTCGGCGGCCGCGTCCATGTCGATCGAAGCATTGAACGGGCCGGTGGACGCGATCATCCGCAGCTTGGGCAAGCGCTCGATGACGTTGCGGGGCAGCGGTGTCCGCTCGCGCATCACGAAGATCACGTCGAACGGCGCCAGCCGACCGACCAATTCGTCGGCATCTGCGACGTGATCGGTGAACACCGTGACGTCGGCTCGTGACGTCACGGGGCCCCAGTCCGCCATCGTCAGGGCCACGTTCTGGTAGTCGTCGAGTACTGCTACTTGTACGCGTGCGCTCATCGTCTTCCTCTCGGTCGATTCGAGTGCGGCCGGATCCATATACTCAGGCCGTGCCGATCGTGAGCAAGACCGTCGAAGTAGCAGCCTCCGCAGAGTCGATCATGGCCATCGTGGCCGACTTCGAGTCGTATCCCCAGTGGAACGAGGAGATCAAGGGCTGCTGGGTGCTGGCCCGTTACGACGACGGAAGGCCCAGCCAGTTGCGGTTGGACACCTCGGTACAGGGCATGGACGGCACCTACATTCAGGCCGTCTACTACCCGGGCGAGCATCAGATTCAGACCGTCATGCAGCAGGGCGCCCTGTTTTCCAAGCAGGAGCAGGTCTTCGCCGTCGTCGCAACGGGTCCGACCTCGCTGCTGACGGTCGACCTGGACGTCGAGGTGACGCTGCCCGTACCCGCGGTGATGGTGAAGAAGATCGCCAACGACGCGCTGGATCACCTCGCGGGCAACCTCAAGTCGCGCGCCGAGCAGGTGGCGTCCTAACTCCGTAAATCGGGCCACAGCCCCAGCTCGTCGAGCCGTGCGGTGAGCCTGCGGGCGCCGTCGGCGAACTGCTCGGTGGTGAGCCGGACGGCCGCCTCGACGTCACGGCGGCGAAGGGCGGCGATGAGCTGCCGGTGGTTGGCCACCGCGTCGACGCCCCATTCCGCGTCGTTGGCGTAGATCCGGGCTGGTAGGTACCGCGTCGCGTGCAGCAGGAACCAGGACAGCTTCATCCGGCCCGCGGCCCTGTTGACGGCCCGGCGAAACGCGAATTCGGCGCTCGCCACCTGCTCGCCGTCCTTGCTGTCGATGGCCGCGGCAACCGCGTCGGCCAGCTGCTCGAGCTCGTCGATCTGGCCGTCGGTGATGCACTCCGCGGCCGATCGGATGAGTTGCGTGGCGATGGTGCTCTGCAGCCAGAAGAGGTCCTCGATGTCGCCGCGGCTGAACGGCAGCACTACGTAGCCCCGGTTCGGCTCGAGCTGCACCATGCCCTCTCCCCGCAGGGTGCGCAGCGCCTCGCGGACGGGGGTAATGCTGACCCCGAGTTCGGCGGCGGTCTCGTCCAGCCTGATAAAAGTGCCGTGACGAAGTTCGCCCGACATGATCTCCGCACGCAGGTGAGCGGCGACTTCGTCGGACAGTTGTTCCCGCCGCCCGAGGCTCTGCCGTTGCTGGCGTGGCTTGGCGGGTGCGTTCACGATTTTCCCGTTCTAAGGTGCACCAGGCGACGGGTTGTACCCGGGCCGCCTAGGCCATATTGTGACCGGGGCAACACCATGTTTGATCAAATATCAACACACCGCAACCTGTGCGGAGCGACACCAACGGGAGCAGCCGCAGTTGAACGCACAGCCGTCCCCGCGCCCATCCGCCCTAGAGCAGCCCTACCTGGCCCGCAGGAACAACTGGACCAATCAACTCGCTCGCCATGCGCTGATGCAGCCGGATGCCACGGCGCTGCGCTTTCTCGGACGCACCACGACGTGGAGTGAGCTCGACCGTCGTGTCACGGCATTGGCCGGCGCACTGAGCCGCCGCGGCGTCGAGTTCGGCGATCGCGTGCTCATCCTCATGCTCAACCGAACCGAGTTCATCGAGACTTTCCTGGCGGCCAACCTGCTCGGCGCCATCGCGGTGCCCGTCAACTTCCGGATGACGCCGCCCGAGATCGCCTTCCTGGTCAGCGACTGTGCAGCCAAGGTCGTCGTCACCGAACCCGTGCTCGCCGCAGTGGCCAGCGCGGTGCGCGAGCTCGACCCCACCCTTGCCGACGTTGTCGTCGCGGGCGGACACACCGAGGACGGCCTGCTGGGCTACGAGGACCTGCTCGCCGAGGAGGGCGGTCCCGTCGAAATCCCGGACATCCCCAACGACGACCCGGCACTGATCATGTACACCTCGGGCACCACGGGCCGGCCCAAGGGCGCGGTGCTCACGCACGCGAACCTGGCCGGGCAGGGGATGACCTTCCTCTTCACCAGCGGCGCCGATCTCAACAACGACGTCGGATTCATCGGCGTCCCGCTGTTCCACATCGCCGGCATCGGCAACACGATCATCGGCCTGCTGCTTGGCCGCCCGACGGTGCTGTACCCGCTCGGCGCGTTCGATCCCGGCGCGCTGCTCGACGTACTGGAGGCCGAGCAGGTCACCGGCATCTTCCTCGTGCCCGCTCAATGGCAGGCGGTCTGCGCTGCTCAGCGGGCCAATCCGCGACAACTCAAGCTTCGCGTGCTGTCCTGGGGGGCCGCGCCTGCCTCGGATACGCTGCTGCGCGACATGGCCGCGACGTTCCCCGGCACCCAGATCCTGGCTGCGTTCGGACAAACCGAGATGTCGCCGGTGACGTGCATGCTGCTCAGCGAGGACGCCATCCGCAAGCTGGGCTCGGTCGGAAAGGTCATTCCGACCGTGTCGGCCCGCGTCGTCGACGAGGACATGAACGATGTGCCCGTCGGCGACGTAGGAGAGATTGTGTACCGGGCACCTACGTTGATGGCGGGGTACTGGAACAACCCGAAGGCCACCGCAGAGGCGTTCGCCGGTGGATGGTTCCACTCCGGCGACTTGGTCCGTCAGGACGAAGAAGGCTACGTGTGGGTCGTCGACCGCAAGAAGGACATGATCATTTCCGGCGGTGAGAACATCTACTGCGCCGAGGTCGAGAACGCCTTGGCTGCCCATCCCGCCATCGCGGAGGTGGCCGTCATCGGCCGCCCGCATGAGAAGTGGGGCGAAGTGCCCGTCGCAGTGGTGGCGTTGGCAGCAAGTGCGCCATCGGAGCTTGCCATCTCCGAACTCGACGAATTCCTCAGCGAACGGCTTGCCAGGTACAAGCATCCGAAGGCGCTGGAGGTTGTCGACACCCTGCCACGCAACCCGGCTGGCAAAGTACTCAAGACGGAACTGAGAGCGCGCTTCGGAACACAGAAAACCGTTGACGCCGACGAAAGCGCCTCTGCTCCAACGGATTCTGCACATAAGGCGGAGGTTTAGCCAGCGGTGACGGGTTTGCTAACGGTTCAATCCTCAATCCTGCAGATGCGGTGCAAGGTGCTCAGGGCATCGGGTACAGTCCTGTGGTCCGGCTTACTACCCGCGAGTAGGGAGACGGCTATCACACCTACTGAGCAGGGGCAAGGAGGGGGCGTGCGACAGAGTCTGCCGTTGCGCCACAGGCACCGCGACTTGCTGGTGGGGGACTCACGAAGGGCAGCAGTGCGGCCACTCGGAAGGCGGACCTCGTGACGGCGTCGACCGGAGGGCTGGGAAACTACGTCCGCGACCAGGTCAAGCCTGGTCTGGAGGCCGTCGGCGGCTTCGTCAAGATGTGCGTGCTCACGGCAAAGGCGCTGTTCCGCAGGCCGTTCCAGTGGCGGGAGTTCATCCTTCAGGGCTGGTTCCTGTTGAGGGTGGCATTCCTGCCCACCATCGCCGTCGCCATCCCGCTCACGGTGCTCATCATCTTCACGCTCAACATCCTGCTCGCCGAGTTCGGCGCGGCCGACATCTCCGGGGCGGGCGCCGCGCTGGGTGCGGTCACCCAGCTGGGTCCGCTGGTGACGGTCCTCGTGGTTGCGGGCGCCGGATCCACCGCCATCTGTGCCGACATTGGCGCGCGCACCATCCGCGAGGAGATCGACGCCCTCGAAGTGCTCGGCATCGACCCCATTCACCGGCTGGTCGTGCCCCGCGTGGTCGCGTCGACGTTCGTCGCCTTCCTACTCAACGGCGCCGTCATCACCATCGGTCTCGTCGGTGGCTTCATCTTTGGCGTGTACGTCCAGAACATCTCGGCTGGCGCATATGTATCGACGCTGACGCTGGTTACCGGGCTGCCCGAGGTCGTGATCTCCGTCGTCAAGGCACTGGCCTTCGGCCTGATTGCCGGGCTGGTGGGCTGCTACCGCGGCCTCACCGTCTCCGGCGGCGCCAAGGGCGTCGGTACGGCGGTCAACGAGACGCTGGTGCTGTGCGTCATCGCGCTGTTCGCCGTGAACGTCGTCATGACGACCATCGGCGTGCGATTCGGAACGGGGCGCTGACATGTCGACGACTTCCGTTGTTCGGTCCCGGTTCCCAAGGGGCACCGCCCGCGCCGAAAAGCTGGCCGGTTCGCCCGCCCGGTTCCTCGACAGCGTCGGCCACGTCGGCTGGTTCGTCGTCCAGGCCGTCGGGTCCATCGGCCACGCGCTGCGCAACTACCGCAGGGAGATGCTGAGGCTCATCGCCGAGATCGGCATGGGCACCGGTGCCATGGCCGTCATCGGCGGCACCGTCGCCATCGTCGGCTTCGTGACCCTGTCCGGCGGCTCGTTGATCGCCATCCAGGGCTTCGCGTCGCTTGGCAACATCGGCGTCGAGGCCTTCACCGGATTCTTCGCCGCGCTGGTCAACGTCCGCATCGCCGCGCCGGTGGTGGCGGGCCAGGCGCTGGCTGCGACGGTCGGCGCAGGCGCAACCGCCGAGCTTGGCGCGATGCGTATCAGCGAGGAGATCGACGCGCTCGAAGTCATGGGCATCAAGTCGATCTCGTACCTGGTGTCGACGCGCATCCTGGCCGGCTTCGTCGTCATCATCCCGCTGTACGCGATGGCGATCATCATGTCCTTCCTGTCCGCGCAGATCACCACGACGTTGTTCTACGGCCAGTCGACGGGCACCTACGAGCACTACTTCCGGACGTTCCTGCGCCCCGACGACGTGATGTGGTCGTTCGTGCAGGCGATCATCATCTCGGTGATCGTGATGCTCAATCACTGCTACTACGGCTTCTACGCCAGCGGCGGCCCCGTCGGCGTCGGCGAGGCCGTGGGCCGCTCGATGCGGGCCTCGCTCATCGCGATCGTCCTGGTCGTCCTGTTCGCTTCGTTGGCGCTTTACGGCACCAACGCCAACTTCAACTTGACGGTGTAGCCGATGACCGCCCCCGGCCAGTTTCAGTCACCGATCAACAAGCCCAAGACGCCGCCGTACAAGATCGCCGGACTGGTGCTGCTGGTGGTCTTCGCCATCGTGGTGGCCCTGGTCTGGACCCAATTCCGCGGCGGCTTCGCCAATCCCGAGCGGCTGACGCTCATCTCGTCGCGGTCGGGCCTGTCGATGGACACGGGCAGCAAGGTCACCTACAACGGCGTCGAAATCGGGCGCGTCGTCGACATCGCACCCATCGAACGGGACGGCAACCAAGAGGCCAAGGTCTCGCTCGACGTCAACCGTCAGTTCATCCACCTGATCCCCGCGAACGTCGACGCCGAGATCAAGGCGACCACGGTGTTCGGCAACAAGTACATCGCCTTCTCGTCACCGAAGGACCCTGCGCCACAGCGCATCACGTCCAACGACCAAATCGTCGCGAAGAGCGTCACGACGGAGTTCAACACGCTGTTCGAGACCGTCGTGTCGGTCGCCAAGCAGGTCGACCCCATCAAGCTCAACCAGACGCTGACGGCCACCGCACAGGCGCTCGATGGACTTGGCGAGCGGTTCGGCCAGTCGATCGAGAACGGCAACACGATCCTCGACCAGGTCAATCCGCTGATGCCAAGACTCCGTGAGGACAATCAGCGGTTGGCCGACCTGGCCGAGGTGTACGCCGACGCGGCACCCGACCTGTTCGACGGGCTGAACAACCTCGCCACGACGGCCAAGACGCTCACCGACGAGCAGTCCAACATCGACAAGGCGCTGATCGCCTCGGTCGGGTTCGGCAACACCGGTGGTGAGGTCTTCGAGAAGGGCGGTCCATACCTGGTCCGCAGCGCCAAGGATCTGGTCCCGACCAGCGCCCTACTCGACGAGTACAGCCCCATGCTGTTCTGCACCATCCGCAACTACCACGACGTGAACCCGAAGATCGCGTCGTCGCTCGGTGGCAACGGCTACTCGCTGAACACGCACTCCGAGATCTTGTTCCCGGGCAATCCGTACGTGTACCCGGACAACCTGCCCCGGGTGAATGCGCACGGCGGTCCCGAGGGCAGGCCGGGCTGCTGGCAGCCGGTCACCAAGGATCTGTGGCCGATGCCGTACCTGGTGATGGACACCGGCGCCAGCATCGCGCCCTACAACCACATCGAACTGGGTCAGCCAATCGCCATCGAGTACGTCTGGGGTCGCCAGATCGGGGAGAACACGATCAACCCATGAAAATCACCGGTACAGCGATCAAGCTCGGCGCCTTGTCTCTGGTGCTGCTGCTCTTCACCGCGATCATCGTCGTGGTGTTCGGCCAGATGCGGTTCGACCGCACCACCAATTACAGCGCTATCTTCAAGAACGCCAGTGGATTGCGCGCCGGACAGTTCGTGCGCGCCTCCGGTGTCGAGGTCGGCAAGGTCGAGAACGTCAAACTTCTCGACGGCGGTGGTCGTGTTCAGATCGACTTCAATGTCGACCGGTCACTGGGGTTGTTTCAGGGCACGACTGCCTCGATCCGCTACCTGAACCTCATCGGTGACCGTTACCTGGAACTCAAGCGCGGTGACGACAACACGAAGCTGCCTGCCGGTGGCACCATCCCGATCGAGCGCACCGAGCCTGCGCTGGACCTCGACGCGCTGATCGGCGGTTTCCGACCGCTGTTCCGCGCGCTCGACCCCCAGAAGGTCAACACGATCGCCTCGTCGATCATCACGATCTTCCAGGGCCAGGGCGGCACCATCAACGACATCCTCGACCAGACCGCCTCCCTGACGTCGGCGCTGGCCGACCGGGACCAGGCCATCGGCGAGGTGGTCAAGAACCTCAACACCGTGCTCGCCACGACGGTCAAGCACCAACAGCAGTTCGACGAAACGCTGGTCAACTTCCAGACGCTGATCACGGGGCTGAAGAACCGGGCCGATCCCATCGCCAAGTCGGTCGCCGACATCAGCGACGCCGCGGGCTCGGTCTCCGACCTATTGGCGGAGAACCGGCCGCTGCTCCAGAAGACGGTCACCGACCTCGAGATCATTCAGCAGCCGTTGGTCGACCAGAAAGTCGAAGTGAACGACACGTTGATCAAGATCCCGAACGCGTTGAAGATCATCGGACGTGCCGGCGGTATCTACGGCGACTTCTTCAACTTCTACGCATGTGACGTCACGCTCAAGTTGAACGGATTGCAGCCGGGCGGCCCCGTCCGCACGGTCAAGGTCTGGTCGCAGCCATCGGGTAGGTGCACACCGCAATGAGGACCCTCGAGGGAGACAACCGGATCCGCAACGGGTTGATGGGCATCATCATCCTGGTGCTCGTCATCGGTGTCGGGCAGAGCTTCGCCAGCGTGCCGATGATCTTCGCGAAGCCCGTCTACTACGCGCAGTTCACCGATACCGGCGGCCTCAATGCCGGCGACAAGGTCCGCATCGCCGGCGTCGACGTCGGTGAGATCCGCTCCTTGTCCATCGACGGCGACAAGGTCGTCATCGGGTACTCGCTCGACGGCATCAGGATCGGTACCGACAGCCGGGCGAACATCCGCACCGACACCATCCTCGGTCGCAAGAACCTGGAGATCCAGCCGAAGGGCGCTACCGGGTTGAAGCCCAATGGCATTCTCCCGCTTGGTCAGACCACGACGCCCTACCAGATCTACGATGCCTTCTTCGACGTGACCAAGGCCGCCTCGGGGTGGGACACCGAGACGGTGAAGAAGTCGCTGAACGTGTTGTCGGACACCATTTCTCAGACCTACCCCCATCTCAGTGCTGCGCTGGACGGCGTTGCACGCTTCTCCGACACCATCGGCAAGCGCGACGGAGACATCAGGCAACTGCTCGCCAACGCCAACAAGATCGCAGGTGTGATCGGCAACCGCAGCGGGCAGATCAACGAACTGTTGACCGGCGCACAGACGTTGTTGGCCGCCATCAACGAGCGCACCTACGCGATCAGCCAGTTGCTGGAACGGGTGAGCGCCTTCTCCGCACAGGTGAAGGGCTTCATCGACGACAACCCGAACCTGAACAAGGTGCTGACGCAGCTCAACACGATCAGCGACGTCTTGGTGGCCAGGAAGTACGACCTGGTCGACACGCTGACGTCGCTGGCCAAGTTCACCGCGTCGCTGGCCGAGGCCATCGCGTCGGGTCCGTACTTCAAGGTCATGCTCGTCAACCTGGCGCCGTACTGGATCCTCCAGCCGTGGGTGGACGCCGCCTTCAAGAAGCGTGGCATCGATCCCAACGAGTTCTGGCGCAACTCCGGACTGCCCGAGTTCCGGTACCCGGATCCCAACGGCCAGCGCCAGGCGAACGGCGCGCCGCCTCCGGCCCCGACGCCGCTCGAGGGTACGGCCGAGCACCCGGGACCCGCAGTGATCGCCGGCTCGCCGTGCTCGTACGCGCCCGGTCCCGGAAACTTCCCGACCGCGGGCAACCCGATGCCGTGTGCGCAGGCCGAGAACGGACCGTTCGGATCAAACCCGTACGGCGCCAACACCTACGGACCGCCGGACGTGCTGGGACAGCCTGCGAATCCGGACGCGCCGCCGCCTGCTCCCGGCGTGCCAAGCGCCGCGTTCCCCGGTGAGTACCCGTCGGCCGTTCCCGGCGTCCCGCCGCCACCGTTCGTGCAAGGCCCGCCAGGGGCCAGGACGGTTCCGGTCACCCCAGGTCCGTCCGATCCGTACATCGCTCCTGGCTCGCTGCAGGGTGACGGCACCTCGCCGTTGCCGCCTGCGCTCGTCGGTCCTCCGCCGCCTGCCGGTCCGGGACCGGCGGTCGGCGGCGGCGGCGAACCGCTACCGGGCAATCCACCGTTCCTTCCGCCAGGCTCACAGGGATAGGGGGCAGCTGAGATGTCGACGATTTTCAACGTGCGCAACATGAAGTTGCCTGCCCTGACCAAGGCGACGGTCATCATCGGAACGCTGGTGGTGATCCTCGCGCTGCTCGCGGCGTACGCGGGTTACTACGTGTTCAACAAGCTGACCACCAACACGGTGACCGCGGAGTTCCCGCAGACGCTCGCGCTGTACCCCGGCGACAAGGTCCAGATCATGGGCGTGCGGGTCGGTCAGATCGACACGATCGAACCGGCCGGCGACAAGATGCGGGTGACGTTCCATTACGACTCGAAGTACAAGGTGCCGGCCAACGCGACGGCCTCGATCCTGAACCCGAGCCTGGTCGCCTCGCGGACGATCCAGCTGGCCCCCGCCTACACCGGCGGCCCGGTGATGGAAAGCGGTGCGGTGATCCCGATGGATCGCACGCAGGTGCCCGTCGAGTACGACGAATTGCGGGATTCGATCAACCGCATCCTGACCGATCTGGGGCCGACCAAGGAGCAGCCCAAGGGTCCCTTCGGTGACGTCATCGAGTCGTTCTCCAACGGGCTCGAAGGCAAGGGCGAGCAGATCAACAAGACGCTCAACGGGCTCTCGGAGGCGTTGACGACGCTGAACTCGGGGCGCGGGGACTTCTTCGGGGTGATCAAGAGTTTGGCGCTGTTCGTCAATGCGCTGCATCAGAACGATCGCCAGTTCGTGGCGCTCAACGACAACCTGGCGCAGTTCACGAACTCATTCACCAACACCGACAACGAGGTCTCCACGGCGCTACAGGACCTCAACCAATTGCTCACCACCACCAGGGGTTTCCTGAACCAGAACGGTTCGGTGTTGACCAAGGACGTCAACAACCTCGCCGACGTGACGAATGCGATCCTGCAACCCGCGCCGCGGAATGGCCTCGAAACGGGCCTGCACGTCTATCCGAACCTGGCCGCCAATATCGTCAACATCGCCTCACCCAACGCCGGCGGCATCGTCGGTCTGCCGGTGATCAACAACTACGCGAACCCGATGCAGTTCCTGTGCAGTGCAATTCAGGCGGGCAGCCGGTTGGGTTATCAGGACTCGGCGGAAATGTGTGCGCAGTATCTGGCGCCGATCCTGGATGCCACCAAGTTCAACTACCCGCCGTTCGGGCTCAATCAGATCACCGCGGCGATGACGTTGCCCAAGCAGATCGCGTACTCCGAGCAGCGGTTGCAGCCGCCGCCGGGCTACAAGGACACCACGGTGCCGGGCATCTTCTCCCGTGACACGTTGTTCTCCCACGGCAATCACGAGCCGGGTTGGACGGTGGCGCCGGGGATGCAGGGCGTGGACGTGCAGCCGTTCACCCAGAACATGCTGACCCCGGAGTCGTTGTCGGAGTTGATGGGTGGCCCCGACATCGTCGCGCCGGATGCGCCGTACGCATTCGGGGTCAACGACGGCCGGCTGCCTGGGCCGCCTAATGCCTACAGCGAGAACCAGCCGTTGCCGCCGCCGTGGTACCCGCAGCCTGGCCCGCCGCCGATACCCGCGCCGGGTGTCATTGCCGGTGATCCACTTGGCGCCATCGCGCCTGCCGCTGGGCCGCCCCCGGCGCCCGCAGCCGCGGGTCCGGCGTTGCCCGCTGAAGCAGGAGGCAACTGATGCTGAAGCTGAAGCGTCCGAAGTTGGGTACCGTCGCGCGGCGCGGCGGCGCACTGGCCGCCGCCGCGGTGACGCTGACGTCCTGCGGCTGGCAGGGCATTGCCAACGTGCCCTTGCCCGGTGGACCCGGCTCCGGCTCGGACAAGATGACCATCTACGTCCAGATGCCAGATACGTTGGCGCTCAACGTGAACAGCCGTGTCCGCGTCGCCGACGTGTTCGTCGGCAGCGTGCGTGCGATCGAGTTGAAGAACTGGGTTGCGACGCTGACGCTAGACGTTCAACCCGGCCTGAAGCTGCCGTCCAACACCCTTGCCGCCATCGGCCAGACCTCGCTGCTCGGTTCGCAGCACGTGGAACTCGACGCGCCGCCCGACCCGTCGGGCCAACTGCTGAAGAGCGGGGACACCATCCCGCTGGCGCACTCGAGCTCATTCCCGACCACCGAGCGGACGCTGGCCAGCATCGGCACCATCCTGACCGGCGGCGGCATCCCCAACCTCGAAACGATCCAGACCGAGGTCGCCAACATCTTGGGTGGGCGGGCAGATCAGATCCGAGACTTCCTTGGCAAGCTCGACACCTTCACCGCGCAGCTGAACGCTCAGCGCGCGGACATCACAAGGGCCATCGATTCGACCAACAAGCTGCTGTCCATCGTGGCTGCGCGTGACGACACCCTGAATCGCGTGCTCACCGAGTTCCCGCCGCTGATCAAGCACTTCTCCGACACGCGGGATCTGTTCGCCGACGCGGTAACCGCACTAGGCCGGGTCAGCAAGGCCACCGACGACTCGCTGTCGGCGGCCAACCCGGACCTGCATCGCAACTTCCAGAACCTGCAGCGTCCGCTCGTCCAACTGGGCAAGGCCTCGCCGTACCTGCTCGGTGCGCTGAAGGTCATCGGTACCGCCCCCTTCAGCATCGAGAACGTGCCGAAGGCCATCCGCGGCGACTACATCAACGTGTCGCTCAACGTCGACCTGACCCTGTCCGCGCTCGACAACGGCGTGCTCAGCGGTACCGGGGTTTCCGGCATGCTGCGGGCCCTCGAGCAGGCCTGGGGTCGCGATCCCGCCACGATGATTCCCGACGTTCGGTTCACCCCGAACCCGCACGATGCGCCAGGCGGTCCACTGGTCGAGAGAGGTGAGTGAGCGATGCTGACTCGCTTCATCAAGATCCAGCTGATCCTGTTCACGATCCTGACGATCATCGCCCTGACTGCGCTGGGGTGGTACTACCTGCGGTTGCCTGCCGTGGCGGGCATCGGGCAGTACACGCTGTACGCCGAGTTGCCACGGTCGGGCGGGCTGTACTCGACGGCCAACGTGACGTACCGCGGCACCCAGATCGGCAAGGTCACCGACGTGGTGCCCACCGAGCGGGGCGCCAAGGCGACGATGAGCATCGACAGCAACTTCAAGATCCCGGCCGACGCCTCGGCCAACGTGCACTCCGTCTCGGCGATCGGCGAGCAGTACCTCGACCTGGTGTCGACGTCGGACAAGCAGGGGAAGTTCCTGAGCCCAGGCTCCACCGTCGCTACCGGCACGGTGCCCAGTGAGGTCGGGCCTGCACTCGATGCAGCCAACAAGGGTCTTGCGGTGTTGCCCAAGGAGAAGATCGACTCGCTGCTGACGGAGACGTCTCAGGCCGTTGGCGGGCTTGGTCCCGCGTTGCAACGCCTGGTGGACTCGACGACGGCCATAGCGAGCGACTTCAAGGACAACCTTCCGCAGGTCGACGACATCATCAACAACTCGACGCCCATCCTGAACAGTCAGGTCGAGTCGGGTGACGCGATCTCGCAGTGGGCCAAGAACCTCAACGTCATCGCGGCGCAGACGGCCCAGCAGGACGGCGCATTGCGTAGCGGACTGCAGCAGGCCGCCCCGACTGCCGACCAGCTCAACAGTGTCTTCGGCGGGGTTCGGGACGCGCTGCCGCAGACACTGGCGAACCTGGCGGTCGTCACCGACATGCTCAAGCGCTATCACGCTGGGCTCGAGCAGGCGTTGGTGATCCTGCCGCAGGGCGCGACGGTCGCTCAGGCCGGCACGATCTTCGAGGGCGAGGGGCTGCTGCACTTCGGGCTGTCGATCAACCAACCGCCACCGTGCTTGACCGGCTTCCTCCCTGCCTCGGAATGGCGCTCGCCCGCCGACACTTCGACTAAGCCACTGCCCGACGGGTTGTACTGCAAGATCCCGAAGGACTACCAGGGCAACGTCGTCCGCGGCGCACGCAACTATCCCTGTGCGGACGTGCCCGGCAAGCGCGCGGCCACCCCGGCGGAGTGCCACAGCAACGCGCCGTACGAGCCGATGGGCACCAATCCGTGGTACGGCGACCCGAATCAGATTCTGACGTGCCCGGCGCCCGGCGCACGGTGCGATCAACCGGTCAAGCCCGGCTACGTCATACCTGCCCCGACGATCAACAACGGCATGAACCCGTTGCCAGCCGATCAGTTGCCGCCACCCCAGTCGACGGCACCGATCAGTGATCCACTAACCGCGCCCGGCCATGGCTCGGTCAGCTGCAGTGGACAGCAGCCCAACCCGTGCATCTACACTCCGGCAGCAGGGTCGACCGCGATATACAGCCCGTCCAGCGGGACGGTCGTCGGGCCAGACGGAGTGAACTACTCCGTCAACAACTCAAGTGATCCAGGAGAAAACGGATGGAAGGAGATGCTGGCACCAGCCAGCTGAACCCCACCGGACCAGACACCGATACGTCGGAGCAGTCCGACGCACAATCCGCTACAACGCAGGAACAACCCGCAGACGTCGGGTCGGACGGCGACGTCGTGCCCGCCGCTGAACCCGAGGACGTGCGCCGTCAAGAGCGCATCGGTCGCGGTTGGCTCGTCGGGATATGCGCCGGCCTGCTCGTGCTGACGTTGGGCGTCGCGTTCGGCGGCTACACCGCGTTGCACGCGCACGACCAGAGTGCAGTGATGGCGCGGGAGGACGCACTCGCCTTGGCGCGTGCCAAGGAATGCGTGACCGCGACCCAGGCGCCCGACGTGGCGACCCTGACTGCCAGCCAGTCGAAGATCATCGAATGTGCGACGGGTGACTTCGCCGTGCAGGCCAACCTGTTCACGGGCATATTGGTCGAGGCCTACCAGGCCGCCAACGTCGCGGTGAAGGTGTCCGACATGCACGGCGCCGTCGAGAAGCACAACGACGACGGATCGGTCGACGTGCTCGTCGCGGTACGGGTGAAGGTGACCAACTCACAGGCCGCCAATCAGGAGCAGGGCTACCGGTTGCGGGTGAAGATGGCTCCGGCCGACGGCACCTACAAGGTCGCCAGACTCGACCAGGTCACGTCGTGACAGCGGTACTCGAAGACACCGTCGAGTCGGAGCAGGCCGCCCCGATTAGGTACGCCTCCTGGGGTGCTCGGCTCGGGGCCATCGCGTTGGACCTGCTCCCGGGTATCGCGGTGATCGCGACGCTGGGGGTGCTGGCGTATACGACGAATCCGGACAGCTGGCTGCGCTGGACGTTCGTGGCCGTCCTGGCACTGACGGTGGTCGCGATGGTCGTCAATCGCGTGCTGCTGCCTGCGCTGATCGGGTGGACGCTGGGCCGCGCGGTGTTGAGCATTCGCGTGGTTGGGGCCAACGGACAGCCAACGGGTGTGCTCCGCGTGCTACTCCGCGAATTCGCCCATCTACTCGATACGGCGGCGGCGTTCGTCGGGTGGTTCTGGCCACTGTGGGACAGCCGTCGCCGGACCTTCGCCGACATGCTGGTGCGCACCGAGGTGCGCGTCGTGGAAGGGCCGAAGCGCAACGTCCGCAGGCTCGCGGCGGTTGTGCTCGCGGCAGCGGCGCTGCTCTGCGTGGCCGGTGCGGGACTTGGATACCTGGTGGAGTACCGCCACGACCGGGCCGTCGATCAAACACGCACCGAGCTCACCGAGCAGGGGCCGCGAATCGTCGAGCAGATGCTGAGCTACAGCAAGGACTCCATGGTCGACGACTTCGCGAAGGCGCAGGCGCTGGTCACCGACGATTACCGCCCCCAGTTGATCGCCCAACAGACCGCGGCGCAGAAGGCAGGTGTGACGGCCAACGAGTACTGGGCCGTCAGCAGCGCCGTGCTGTCCGTCGAACCCGAGCGGGGCGCGATGTTGATGGCGTTGCAGGGCCAGCGCGGGTCTGATCCCAAGGACCTGAAGTTCATCACCGCCACGGTGCGCGCCGACTTCGAGAAGATCGACGGACGTTGGCGCGTGGGCACTCTCACGGTGCTGAAGAAACCTCAATCGAACGCACCCAGCCAGTGAGCCCACGCATCAAGGTTGACCCACAGGTCAGCGACTACTTCACCTTTTCCCTACGGAAACCACTGAGGTGGGGGCTGCCCGTCACCGCGATCGTGTCCGCGCTCGTCGTGGCCGCCGCGTTGGCCGGAAGCATCTTCATGTTGGTCGGTCATGAGAGTGACCGCCGGACTCAAGTCAGGGATGCGACGTCACTCGGCTGCGTGCGTGGCTTCATGACGAACTACACGACGTTGGACCCGTTCCACGCCAACGCCTATACGGACCGGGTCATGGCGCAGGCTACGGGTGAGTTTCTCAAGCAGTTCAAGGAGAAGCTGAACGAGATCGTCATCCAGGTCGCGCGCGCGGAACCCACCACGGGCACCGTCGTCGAGGCCGGCGTACAGCGCTGGAACGACAACGGCAGCGCCGACGTCCTGGTGGCCACCAAGATTTCGACGAAGGCGCCGGACGGAAAGACCACCATCGAGAGTGGAAACCGTTGGGTCGTAACGACTACCGAGGAAGGGCAGCAGTGCAAGATCAGCAACCTGATTCAAGTGATCTGAACACCGACGAAGACGCCGCCCTCTTGCCCGAGGGAAAGGCCGCGCGTCGGCGCCATCGGATGCCCCGCCAGAAGCTGCGGCAGGCCGGAGCCGAAGGCACCGACGACGTGTCCGTCGAGCCCAAAGCTGACGTTCACGTCGAGCCGGAGGCTGAAGCTCAAGCCGAGTCCGTGCCGGTGGCGGCTGAGGCAGTCGTCGAACCCGAACCCGAACCCGAGGTGGTCGTCGAGCCCGAGCCCGAGCCGGTGACCCGCCGCAGCCGTTTTCCATGGCGCCGAGCCAAGGCGGCCGCACCGGAGTCAACGACGGACGAGCCGCAACCCGAAGTCGCGGTTGCGGAGCCCGAATCGGAGCCGGCCGAAGCTGCCGAGCATGCCGAATCTGAAACTCCCACAGTCGAATCCGAGGATATCGAGTCCGGCGACCCCGAGGACTCGGAGCCGGAACTCATCATGGTTCCGCACCGTCCGGCGGGCCGGAGGCTGAAGGCTGCCGCGATCGTCGCGGGCGGACTGTTCGTTGCGGCCGCGGCCTTTGCGGGTGCGACGCTGCAGCCGTATCTCGTCGACCGGGCCGAGGTGCAGACCAAGCTCGACGTCGCACGCACCGCTCAGGCCGGCATCACGACGTTGTGGACGTACACGCCAGACGACATGGACAAGTTGGACGAGCGGGCCGCGAAGTACCTCGGCGGTGACTTCGCCAAGGACTACAAGGAGTACATCGGGCGCATCGTCGCGGCCAACAAGCAGGCGCAGATCTCGAACAGCACCCAGGTACTCGGGGCCGCAGTGGAATCGCTGACGCCGACCGAGGCCACCGCGATCATCTACACCAACTCCGTGGCAACCAGTCCGGTCACGAAGGGCATACCGTCTCTGCGCTATCTGTCCTACCGGCTGCAGTTGGAACGCCGCGACGGACGCTGGCTGATCACGTCGATGACGGCCATCACTTCGCTGGACCTGACGCCGCGGCTGTAGCGCAACCCAGGCGCAATGACCATGGAATCGCCTGTCTCCCACCGGATGACGGTAGTCGGCCTGCTGTTGTTGACGTTTGCCACCGGACTGGTGGATGCGGTCAGCGTGCTGGTGCTCGGTCACGTCTTCGTGGCGAACATGACGGGCAACGTGATCTTCCTCGGGTTCTGGTTGGTGCCGCACTCCGGGGTGGACATGATGGCGGCGGTGGTCGCGTTCCTGTGCTTCGTCGCCGGAACGGTGATCGGCGGGCGACTCGCACGTCATCTCGATCACGACGTGCGACGCTGGTTGGTGATCGCGCTCGGGCTGGAAGTCGTGATGATGATCGCGCTCGCCGTGCTGGCGGGCAGCGGGGTGGTCCACTACCACGACAACGGAAAGTTGGTCCTCATCGCCGGGCTCGCGGTGACCTTCGGCAGCCAGAACGCGACCGCGCGCCAGTTCGGCATCCAGGAACTCAGTACCACCGTGCTGACGTCCACGATCGTGGGCATCGGGTTCGACAGCAGGCTGGCCGGCGGCACCGGGCAGCGGGAAAAGCTGCGCTATGCCGTCGTGCTGACGATGTGCGCCGGCGCAGGTGTTGGAGCCACCCTGACGCTGGTGGCCGTCGCACCGATCATTGCGCTCGCGGGACTCGTGGTCGCGACCAGCCTTGGGATCTTCGCGTTCGGTCCCGCCCGGCTCCCGACCCCCGACGGCTAGCCTGAATCCCATGCCATCAGTACTCGTTACGGGCGCAGGCCGAGGTATCGGACGGTCCATCGCCGAACATCTCGCCGGCCGCAACTGGGACGTCATCGCGGGGGTACGCACCCAACGGGATGCCGACGCCATCACGTCGGCCAATCCGCAGCGCATCTCCGCGGTCATCCTGGACGTGACCAACGACGATCACCTCGAACAGCTCGCCGAAACGCTGCCCGTCCACCTCGACGCCGTCGTGAACAACGCGGGCATCGTCGTCCCAGGGCCGATGGAAGCGGTCACCACGGCAGATTGGCGTAAGCAGTTGGACGTCAACGTGATTGGCCAGCTGGCCGTGACTCGCGCGGTGCTGTCGCGGCTGCGGAGTACCCGCGGCCGAGTGGTGTTCATCTCGAGTGTCAACGGCCAGTTGGTGTTCCCGCTGATGGGCGCCTACTGCGCCTCGAAGTTCGCCCTCGAGGCCGCGGCGGAATGCCTGCGGATGGAACTTCGGCCCTGGGACATCCCGGTCGTCGTGGTGGAACCGGCTCAGACGGACACGGATATGTGGGAGACGGCGCCCGACATGGTCGCGGATGCCGAGGCCGCGCTCACTCCCGCCCACCGCGAGCTGTACGCGAAGCACATCGCAGGCTTCAAGAAGCGCATCCCGCTGTCGCAGAAGTTGGCCGTCGCGCCCGAGAAGGTGGCTGCCGTCGTCGAACGCGCCCTGACCACGAGACGGCCGCGGCCGCGATACGTCGTGGGTGGGGCGCCCAAGGTGCAGGCCGCGCTCATGACCAAACTGCCCATCGCCGTGCGCGATCGGGTGCTACGCAAGGTCGGGGGACAGCCGTAGCGCGCACGCGTACTCAGCTGAAGGCAAGCCAACTGGGTAGCGCGCGCTCGCGGGAATCGCACAACACCTGGTAGGTGTCGCAGGACCCCTTGGGAACCCCAGAACCTGCCCACATGCCACCGGTGTCGCGGCGCAGCACGATCGCCGACGAGCCGCCGCCGTCGAGCAAGATCGCGGTGTCGCTGCCCAATGCGCGGAAGAGATCCTGGATCTGGTCGGGGGTATAGCTGCCGCCCTGGAATACGTACATCTCGTCGCGGTCGCGTGCGTAGGCAAGCGCGGTGCGGGCGGCGCTCGGGCCGCCGTCGTTCATCTGTCCGGTGTCGCCCGGGGCGAGCAGACCGAGCCCGCTGACCGCTACGAAGCGCGTGCCTTTCGCCATCAGGTCGGCGATCACCGGGGAAGCTGCGTCGTAGTCGCCATTGGACTTTGGCGTGATCACGAACGGAGCACCACCGACCGGGAGGATCATCGTCGTCAAGGCGGTCCAGACCTCGTCCCCGCCTGAGAGTGCCTGCTTGCCTGCGTAGGCGACGGTGCCCGTGACGGCAGCATTGGCCTTGCCTTGTCCGCGGGTGTTGTCGACGTAGGCGCCAAGGGGTGAGCTGCACCCGGTTTGCTTCCAGGACCCGCCCTTCTGGCCGCGTACGTCGAAGAAGTTGGCGTTGATCGCGATGGTCGGCTGCCCGAGCGCCTGCCACGCCTGCAGCGGGGAGTAAGTTTCGGAGGCCTGCCACAGACCCTCGCTGGTTCGCGCGCCTGCGCTTCGCTCGCAGCGAGATTGGTAGCCGGAGTGGGAGTCGACGAGCAGCCGCGGGGTGAGTTTCTGCGACGCGTTCTTGATGATCATCAGGTGGCCGCCGCTGGACAGTTCGTACCAGCTGCCACCGGCGTTGAGCATCGGTGCCGGGTTGCCGCCGCCGAAGTTGTACACCAGGTAGCGGCCCTTGGTGTTGGCGATCGCGCTGGCCAGCAACTCCCGACCGTCGGCCGCGTTGGCGGTGGGTACTCCAGCCGTCGCGGCGACGGCAGCGCAAACGACCGCCGCCGTCGCAGACGCGACGAAGCGGCGGAATTTCGCGGGTCTGTGCAGCACAGTCGCCCCTTCGCCAGAATTGACAGTTAGTTAACAATAATCACAGCGAACACACTGTCAACTTTCATCACAGCTACATCACGCTTCGGTGGCGAGCGAATCACGTTGGCGCCGAGGGAATTTGCCACCCACGCCCGTTAGTGCGGCTTGCCCCTCGGGCAAGCACTCATCAGCGTGAAGGGGGTGCGAGCCGATAGATGGCATCGGCCTGGTCGTCGGTGATGTACACAGCGCCGTCCGGGCCGACGAGCGCCGCAACGGGCCGACCCCACCGTGAGCCATCGGCGTCCTGAAAGCCGCCGACGAGCGTCTGCTGATTGCCAAGACTTCCGTGCTGCCACGGGTAGAAGGACACCTCGGGCGCCCGCGGTGGCTGCCGGTTCCACGACCCGTGTACGCCGACCAGTGCACCGTGTGCGTACGGAGCGGGCAGCGCGCCGTCGACGAAGCTCAACCCGAGCGGGGCCGAATGCGCGGCCATGCTCTGCTCGATCGGCGGTAGCGCGGCGCAGTCGAGCTTGCTGCCGTCAGCATTGGTCTGGACGTCGCGGATCAACGGGAGGTTGGCGGGACCGCCATCGGGATTGCAGTAGGGCCAACCCAATTCGCGGCCCAGGGTGAGCTTCGCGATCGACTCGGGAGGATGATCGCCGACGTAGTCACCGACCACCTGGCCGTACGACGGACCGGCATCGGGGACCGCGACGTTGTCACGATTGTTGACGGCGGTCCAGAGGGACCCATCCGGCGCGATTGCGAGCCCGGTGCCATTGCGCACCCCTGTCGCGAAGATCTGAGCGGGACCGCCGCCCGGCGGGATGCGCATGACGGTGGCCCGCTGCGGGTTCGCAGTGCGGTCCCCGGCTGAGACGTTGCCGGTCGAACCGATCGAAAAATACACGGCGCCATCGGGTCCCACCGCAAGACTCTTCAGTGCGTGCGCGTAGGACCCACCCAGCTCCGGGCTGCCGGCATCGGGCAGGCCCGTGGCGACGAAACGTGGAGGCGAGGTCGTCTCGTTGGCGTACTCGAACGCATCTATCCGATTGCTCTCGGCCACGTACAGCGTCGAACCTGCAAAGGCGATGCCGTGAGGCTGGTCCATGCCCCCGATGAGGAGTCCCATGCGTGGGCCCGCACCCGTGGGTTCCAGCCGCGCTACCTGCCCGGCGCCGGGTATCGACACCAACAGGTTTCCGTCCGGAGCCCAGGCCGCCAAGCGCGGCTTGGGCAACCGCGCCCAGACTGACAGCGTCCAACCCTTGGGTACCAACGCTTTCCGAGGCACGTCGAACGGCGCCTGCGCCATGTCGTCCTGCACTTTGACGGCCACCTCGACGAGGCCCGCTTCCGAGGCAGGCTTCGTCGTCGCGGTGGGCGGCGCGGGGGTCGACGAACATCCCGCGAGCAACAAGAGCCCAACGAGCCCGATGCGCAACGATTTACGCGGCAGCAAGGCCCGCATGCATCTCCCAGACCAGGATTTCGGACGGTTCGGTCGCGACGACCCGTTGCCCTCCGGACGCGGTGAAGCGCACGGCGTCACCCTCTTGTAGTGAGCCGGCACCCTCCAGTGTGACCTCGCCGCGCGGCACGAACAGGTGCAGGTATGGGGCGACGGGTAGTTCGACGCCGTCGCCGGGCTGCATACGGGCGACGCGCAGGGCGGCATACCGGTTCCGAATGGTGATGGCAGCATCGTCGGCGTGCTCGGGCATGCCGGACGCGACCGTCACCAGCCCACCTCGGAGCAGTTCGTCGTCGATTTCCAATTGCTGATAGCCAGGGGTGAGGCCGGACTCATCGGGGGCCACCCACATCTGCACGAAGTGCACGGGTTCGTGATGGGCCTGGTCGCCGGTGAGCGTCCACGAATCGTTCTTCTCGGAGTGCATGATGCCACGTCCGGCCGACATCCGTTGTGCCAGACCGGGATAGATGACGCCGGAGTGCCCGGTGGAATCCTGGTGCACCAGTGACCCGCGCAGCACCCAGGTGACGATTTCCATGTCGCGATGAGGGTGGGTTTCAAATCCGCTGCCGGGGTTCACCTGGTCGTCGTTGTTGACCAGCAGTAGCCCGTGGTGGGTGTTCTTGGGGTCGTAGTGCGATCCGAACGAGAACGAATGCTTGCTGTCGAGCCACGAGATCTTGGTGGCGGCACGGTCCGCCGCGCGTCGGATCTCGGCGGTTTCGATGCTGGTCATGGGATCCCTCCTCGGGAGGCCTTCGCCAGCCTAGGTGGCAGGCACTGGACACGACAACATGAATGATGTGTCATGTATTCCATGTGGCTATCCAGTGACGAACAACGGGTGTGGCGCGACTACCTGACGATGACGGGGCGGCTGCAGATCGCCATGAACCGCCAGCTGCAACGCGACTGCGGGCTGTCCCTGGCTGACTACGACGTGCTCGTCGCGCTCGACGAACGCCCCGGTTGTCGGATCTCCGAGTTGGGGGACCGACTGGGCTGGGAGCAGAGCCGGTTGTCACACCAGCTGTCTCGGATGCGGACCCGCGGACTGGTACTGCGCCGCGGCGCCGACGACGACCGCAGAGCGGCGACCATCGAGCTCACGAAGGACGGAAGGAGTGCCCTGGACGCCGCGGCGCCCGGGCACGCGAAGTTGGTTCACGACGCGGTCTTCGCGGATGTGCGTGCCAGCGACCTACGCGCGTTGCAACGCTGGACGTCGGGGGTACTGGAGCGGTTGGAAGCCCGCCCCGGCATGTCACAAGGTCCGCGGTAGCCCGAACTTCTCGAACAACCCGTCGGCGTGGAACGCCACCACGTGCGTGACGCCCTCGGGGCCGACTTCGAGCACGTGCAGTTGGAACTCCTCGTGCAGGCCGGTTTCGCGGTTGAGCATGTAGAGCGCGGCGGCGGGCTGGCCGTTGGCGGTGGTGCGCACGAACTGCATGTCGCCTGCGCCCTCGGCTGGGCAGTGCGTCTTGGACAGCAGGACGATGTGCTCGGGACCCTGATACCAACCGTCGAACGGCGGCATCTCGAACACCGCTTCGGCTGTGAACAACTCGACGAGCTTGTCCATGTCGTAGGACTCGAACGCGTCGATGTAGCGAGTCAGCAGATCCTGCGCCTCCGGGGACTCCGGCAGCGCCACCTGATGATCCTCACTGGGCTGGATCGAATCGAGTTGCGCGCGGGCCCGTTGCAGCAGGCTGTTGACCGCGGCCGTCGACGCACCGATGGCGACGCCCACCTCTGCGGCCTTCCATTGCAGGACTTCGCGAAGCACTAGCACGGCACGCTGACGGGGCGAGAGGTGCTGCAGCGCGGCGATGAAGGCCAGCCGCACCGACTCCCGGGATTCGGCGATCACCGACGGGTCCGACGGGTGCTCGTGTGGTGAGTCGGGTAGCGGCTCGAGCCAGGTGATCTCGTGATGCTCGGTGATGTCGCCCGATGGGTCCGACGCGGGCGCGCCCAACCCCGAAGGCAGCGGCCTGCGCTTGCGGCCTTCGAGCGAGGTCAGGCTGGTGTTCGTGGCGATGCGGTAGAGCCAGGTGCGAACCGACGACTTGCCCTCGAATTTGTCGTAGGCCTTCCACGCCCGCAGGTAGGTCTCCTGGACCAGGTCCTCGGCATCGTGGAGTGAACCCGTCATGCGGTAGCAGTGCGCCAGGAGTTCGCGCCGGTAGCGCTGGGCGTCGGCCAGGAACGCATCCTTGGACTCGAAACCGACCGGATCTTCTGCGAGCACGCTCACCCTGGCAACACTACCGACGCCCCCCGACAAGGTCAGTCAAAGGACAAGGTCCCCCCAAAGCGTCACAGGTGGTGTTTAGTGCCGCCAGCTAGTCTCCCCTGATGGCAACCACCCGCAGCGAGCGAAGCTTCGACGGCGTCGGCGGCACCCAAATCGTGTACGACGTCTGGACCCCCAACACGGACCCGACCGGGGTGGTGGTGCTCTGCCACGGCTACGCCGAACACGCGCGGCGATACGACCACGTCGCCGAGCGGTTCGGTGAGGCCGGGCTCATCACCTTCGCCCTTGACCTGCGCGGACACGGCCGCTCCGGCGGCAAGCGGGTGTATCTGAAGAACATCACCGAGTACACCGCTGACTTTCATCATCTGGTCGGGCTGGCCAGCGCCGCCTACCCAGAGCTCAAGCGCGTGGTGCTTGGCCACAGCATGGGCGGCGGCGTGGTCTTCGCTTACGGGGTCGAGCACCCCGACGACTACGCCCTGATGGTGCTGTCCGGTCCCGCGGTGTTCGCGCAGGACGCCGTGTCGCCCGTGATGATCGCCGTCGCCAAGGTGGTGGGCAGCGTGCTGCCCGGGCTACCGGTCGAGAACCTGCCCGCCGACGCCGTCTCTCGCGACCCCCAAGTGGTGGCTGCCTATGAGGCCGATCCACTGGTGCATCACGGCAAGCTGCCCGCCGGGATCGCCAAGGCACTAATCGGCGTCGGCGAGACGATGCCCCAACGCGCGTCGGCACTGACTGCGCCGCTGCTCGTCGTCCACGGGGGCCAGGACAAGCTGATCCCTGTCGCGGGCAGCACACGCCTTGTCGAGTGCGTGGCGTCCGAAGACGTCCACCTCAAGGTCTACCCCGAGCTCTACCACGAGGTGTTCAACGAACCGGAACGCGCGCAGGTGCTCGACGACGTCGTGTCGTGGATCGAGGTGCGGTTGTGAAAATCGTTGGCCGACATACCTTCTGGATGCTGACCGCC
The DNA here is from genome assembly GCF_033804635.1 of Mycobacterium sp. RTGN4. Lineage (NCBI taxonomy): Bacteria > Bacillati > Actinomycetota > Actinomycetes > Mycobacteriales > Mycobacteriaceae > Mycobacterium > Mycobacterium sp. RTGN4. Next base: position 324,940 of record NZ_JAPZLB010000002.1, read on the forward strand.
GTGTTGGTGCTCGCGGGGTGTGGGTCCGGGTCCAAGCCTGCCGCGTCCGCGCCATCGTCGACGTCGCCGACCTCGGTCGCACTGCCCGGCGGCTGGGTCGAAGACGAGGTCACGTTCCAGGCCGAGGGCGGGCTCACCATCCACGGCACGTACCGGCACCGTGCGGACACAGCGCCTGGTGCCGCCGCGGTGCTGATCTCCGAGAGCGGCAACACCGACCGCAACGGCGACAACGCGGTGGCAGGCCCGGTGGGCAACATGCGCCAGCTGGCGGAGTACCTGGCAGGCAAGGGCATCGCCACGTTGCGATACGACAAGGTCGGCACTGGCAAGACCGGGCTTGGCCCGTATGCCCTTCGTCCCAAGGACGTGGGCAGCGCCATCTACACGCTCGGTGCGCGCGCCGCAGCCGCCTTTCTCGCCACCCAGCCGGGGACCGACAAGTCCCGGATTTCCGCCTACGGACTCGGGGAGGGCACGGTCCACGCGCTGACGTTGGCCGCCACGCCGGCGCCCGGTGGCCCGACGATTCACTCCCTGGGGCTCTTCCAGCCGCTGCACGGCCGCTATCTCGACATCATCACCGGGCGCGTCCGCATCAGCGTCGCCGCCGACGTGAAGGCGAACGCCAAGACGCAACAGCAGGCGGACGACGTGCTGAACACCTGGCTCGCGGCCGTCGAGGAGATCCGTACCAAGGGCACGGTGCCCGCCACGCTGCCGGAGGGGCTCGGCGCGATCGTCAACGCGGGCAACGTAAAGGCCGTCATCGAATCCGACGCCATCGACCCGCTTGCGCTGGCTGCGAAACTGCCAGCGGGGACTCCGGTGCTTTTGACGTGCTCGGACTCCGACAGCCAGGCCAACTGTCCCGCCGAACAACCGCTGATCGACGCACTCGGTCACACGGCGCTGACCGTCGTCCAACTCAAGGGTGTCAACCATGTGTTGCGCGACGACCCGACCGACAACGTCGCGCAGTATGCCAAGCAGGACCCGTTGTCGCCGCAGCTGCTGACCGCGCTCGACGGGTTCGTCGGCAAGTGACAGTGGATACACTTCGGCCATGACGAGAACTGTTGTCGCCGAAGGGTATGGCGGGCCGGAAGTCCTTGCAGTACACGACGTCGACCTGCCGGCTCCCGGCCAAGGACAGGTGCTCGTCGAAGTCCGTGCGGCGGGTACCAACCCGCTCGACTTCAAGCTGTACAGCGGTCAGATGGGCCGAGACCCGGCCAAGCTGCCCATGCCGCTCGGGCTGGAGGCCTCGGGAACGGTCATTGCGGCCGCCCCTGGCGCGAGTGGATACACCGGAGGTCTGACAGTCGGCGACGAGGTGATCGTCACCAACGTTGACGCCGCCTACGCCCAGCGGGTGCTCGCCGAGGCCTCTGAGGTGGGGCATAAGCCTGCGGGGCTGTCATTCGAACAAGCTGCCGGACTGTTGTTGGTCGCCGGTACCGCGTGGCACCTGTTGACCAACACCAAGGTGGGGAGCAATGACACCGTGTTGATCCACGGAGCCAGCGGTGGCGTCGGCCTGATGGCGGTGCAGCTTGCGGTCGCCAGAGGAGCCAAGGTAATCGCCACCGCGAGCCCCGCCCGGCACGATCAACTGCGCAGCTACGGGGCCGAACCGGTCGCATACGGCGACGGGCTGGCCGACCGGGTGCGGGCGCTCGGTCGGGTGGACGCGGCGCTCGACCTGATCGGTACCGACGAGGCGCTCGACACGTCGGTGGCGCTGGTGGCCGACCGTGCGCGCATCGCAACCATCGCCGGGTTCGGGCGGGCCGCCGAGCTCGGTATCGCGGCGCTGACCGGCGCCGATGGGGGGCAAGCCATCCGCGATGCCTCGCGAGCGGAGATCATCGCGCTGGCGGCGGACGGCAAGTTGGAGGTAACGGTCGACAAGGTGTTTCCGTTGGATGAGGCACCCGAGGCGCACCGGTACCTGCAGACAGGTCACGCCCGCGGGAAAGTCGTACTGGTTCCTTAGCTTGAAGCTATGACTAGACAGCGAGAAGCGGAGCGGATCCGCGCATGACTGAAGACAAGATGCTGGCGCGTATCGCGGCCCTGCTGCGCCAGGCGGAGAACACCGACAACGTCCACGAGGCCGAGACGTTCATGGCGGCGGCGCAGCGGCTCGCCACCACGACCTCGATAGACCTGGCCGTGGCGCGGGCGCATTCGGCCACGCGCAGCAAGGCCCAGGCCCCCACGCAGCGGACCATCACCATCGGCAACGCAGGCGCGCGAGGCCTGCGAACCTACGTGCAGCTGTTCGCGGTCATCGCGGCGGCCAACGACGTGAAGTGCGACGTCGCGTCCAACTCCACGTTCGTCTACGCGTACGGGTTCGCCGAGGACATCGACGCCACCCACGCGCTCTACGCCGGCCTGGTCGTACAGATGGTGAAGGCGTCCGACTCGTACCTCGCCACCGGCGCACACCGGCCGACGCCGACCATCACCGCACGGCTGAACTTCCAGCTGGCGTTCGGCGCACGTGTCGGCCAGCGGCTGTGGGAGGCCCGTGACGATGCCAAGCGGGAGGTCGCACGGCAACCCGAGCGCAGTACGGGTACCGCACTTGCGTTGCGCAACAAGGACCTCGAGTTGAAGAGCTACTACCGGGAGGCGTCCAAGGCGCGCGGCACGTGGCGGGCCACCAGCGCGACGGCGGGTTATTCGTCAGCCGCGCGGCGGGCAGGCGACCGGGCCGGGCGCCGGGCCCGGCTTGGCCCCAGTGCCGAACTGTCCGGGCCGGGTAAGGCGTTGGAGGCCTAGCCGCACGTGCCCCGCGACGCGCAACGCTCGAAGGTCTATGCCGCAGAGGAATTCGTGCGGAAGCTCTTCGACCGCGTGGACAGCCACGCCAGCCGCGCGCTGGACTTCTTCGGTACCAGCGTCACACTGCCGCCGGAGGGCCGGTTCGGGTCCGTGGACGCGGTGCAGCGCTACGTGGACGACGTGCTCGCCCATCCCGCGGTGCGAGCGCGGTGGCCCGAACGCTCGCCCGTGACGGTGCGTGGGCGGCGTGGTGAGTCGGCGGCGCACTACGAGTGGACACCGGTCTCGGCCACCATCGCGGTGCCTGAACGTCAAACCACCTGGGCGCTGAGGGAACTGGTCGTGCTTCATGAGCTCGCCCATCACTTCAGCCAATCCGACCCCCCTCACGGTCCGGAGTTCGTCGCGACGTTCTGTGAACTCGCCGCCGCGGTGATGGGCGCCGAGGTCGGATACGTGCTGCGGGTCGTGTACGCCAAGGAGGGGGCGCGCTGAGCACGCGCTGCCATTTCGGTGCATTTGCTGCCGATGCGCTGGCGTGGCGCCGCTCACACCCCTAGAAACCCCAGATCCCATCGGCACCATCGACTGCTGCCAATTGGCGTTCAAATCCTGCCAACCGGAAATCAACACCCCCACTTGCCTGTTGAACAAAACAGACCGGTTCGCGAAGTGCTTCGAAGCAAGTGCAGTGCGCCACGGTTGCAACAACGAAATTGATACCAAAGAAGGCACCATTATGCAGAAGATCACGTTTGCCACCGCCATTGCGTCCGTCATGACTGCCGGAGTTCTGGGACTGGCCGCGCCCGCCTCGGCCGACATCGGCCATCACGACTGGGTGAACAACATCACGAACCCGACCGCCCAGGTCCCCCACGTGGACACCACGGTTCACCAGAGCCACTGAGCCACCGACACAGTCGAACGACGGACACCCTTCGGGGTGTCCGTTTTTCGTTGTGAGCGGGGGCAACAGATCAGGGAACGTGGGGCTTGATTTCTTCGATCACCCACTGCGCGTAGTCGAGATATTCGTTGACGTCGGCCACCGGCGGGATCGGCACGGAACTGGTCGTGACGCCCAATGCGGCGAACCGGCCAAGCTTGTCGATGAGCTCCGGAGCAGTCATCCCGGGCTGCTGGGTGGGGTCGTCGATGACGACGTGGCCCTCACCGATCAGGGACGTACCGAGCCCGTAGCAGACCTCGAACGGTTCATCCCGAAATGTCGGCTGCGACTTGATGAATTCGATCTTCGCCGGGATCTCGTCCGGCTGAGTGAGGAATGGAATCCAGCCGGAGGCGAACCGCGCGGCGCGCCGCAGCGCCGCGTCGGCATCGCCTCCGATCCAGATCGGTAGGTGCGGCTTCTGGACCGGTTTGGGTTCGAACGCCACGTCGTCGAAGGACACGTACTCGCCGTCGAATTTCGGTGCGTCGCTGGTCCACAGCTCGATGATGGCGGCGAGGTACTCGTCGGCCATGCGACCACGCTGTCCGAATGGCACGCCAAGGATGCGGAACTCCTCTGCGTCCCAGCCGACACCGAACGTGACTACCATGCGTCCGCCGCTCAACCAGTCCGCAGTCGACAGGGCCTTGGCCATGATGATCGGGTGCTGCAAGGGCAGCAATGTCGCGGACGAGTTGATCGCGATGCGGTGCGTGGCGCCGGCCAGGAACGCCTGGGCGACCGTCGAGTGGAAGTAGTGCGGGCCCGACAACTCGACATGCGCACGCGGAACGATGAAATGCTCTGGGACGGTGATCATGTCGTAGCCGAGTTCTTCGGCACGTTGAGCAATCGTGGCCTGGTCCGGCCCGGTCACGTTGGACTCCCAGGGCTGGGTGAGCGCCTTCAGTCGCATCGAATGAGGAATGGGCAGTGCGAACTTCACGACATCGCCTCCAGTTTGGCGAGCTTGCCGACCTGCGCTGCGCTGAGATGTCCGGCCCGGTACATCCACGCCAATGTGTCGCGGTAGGTGGTGGCAACGTCACGGAAGCTCAGCCCGAGCTCACGTGTCGTCCGCTCGGCGTCGGCCCCCGGCCACCGCGTGGTGAATTCCATGCCGTCGCGCGTCAACGGAAAGTCGAAGTCGTGGACGCGCTTCAACGCGTCGCCGACGTAGCCCGCTGCGCGCAGCAGGGCGCCGGGAGCGGAGAAGTGACGCACGCTGCGGCCCGTGAGCTGGCAGACGAGCCGGTGAAGCTCCGGCCACGTCAGCATTTCGGCGCACGCCGCGTACCGGTGTGCCCCGTCGGGAAGCTCGAGCAGCTTTACGTGCAGCGTGGCCAGGTCGCGAACGTCGACGACCTGGAGACCGCTCGACGTGATCATGAAGACGTCCTTCATGAACGAGGCCAGCCCGGTGTTCACTTCGCTCATGCCGGGGTCGTCGGGCCCCGATATGGCCGCGGGATAACAGATTCGGATGTGTGCGCCGTTCACCTGAAGTCGGCGGACGTACGCTTCGGAGCGCGCCTTCGAGCGCGCGTAGGCCGTCGTCCCCGGCGCAATGGGAAGCGCGGGCGTCAGAGCCGGCCCGCCAGGCCGGAAGAACACCCCGAGGCTCGACACGTAGACGATGCTCGGAAGGCCCCGCTGCGCCGCCCCGCCGACCACCAGCTCGACACCCCGCACGTTGGTGTCCTCGACCATCCGGGCCATGGAGCGCCGCAGGTCGACGACGGCCGCGACATGGACGACCCCGTCGCAACCCACCAACGCCTCATCGACCGCCGCGGCGTCCGTCATGTCGCCGACCACTACGTCCTCGGGAACGAAACCATGTGGCGCGAACACGTTTCTCACCTTGCCGGGATCGCGCGCCAGGAGCCGCACGTCGTGGCCCGCGGCCACCAGCGCGCACGCGGTGTGCGACCCGGTGAATCCCGTGCCGCCCGTGACGAGCACCCTCATCGCTCGAATATCGCCGAGCGGCAGTCCGCGGATGTAAGTAGCCCACTACTCGAATTCCCGCCGATCCCTCGTCGGATTAACGTGAGATACGTGACTGAGCCCGATCCGCTTGAACTCGATGCCATGTTCGGCCAACTGCTGCACAGCGAGGATGCTGCCCTGACTGCGGCACGCGAGGCGGCCGACGCCGCTGGCATGCCCCGCATCGAGGTGTCCGCGCAGCATGCGAAGTTGTTGAACCTGCTCGCGAGGAGCACGGGCGCCACCCGGGTGCTCGAGATCGGAACGCTCGGCGGCTACAGCACGATCGCGCTGGCGCGCGGCGTCGGCCCCGACGGGAAGGTCGTCACGTTGGAATACGAACGCGCCCACGCCGACGTCGCCCGCAAGAACCTGCTGCGGGCCGACGTGTCCGACCGGGTGGAGATCGTCGTTGGGGCCGCGCTCGACAGCCTGCCCAACCTGGCCGACCGTGGTGACCGCTTCGACTTCTTCTTCATCGACGCCGACAAGGAGAACAACCCGGCCTACGTCGAATGGGCGGTGCGTCTGGCGGATCCGGGCGCGCTTATCGTGATCGACAACATCGCTCGGCAGGGCCGCGTGCTCGACCCGGCCCCCGACGATCAGCAGGCCCGCGCGGTCAAGGACATGTTCGTGATGATGGGCGAACACCCCAGGCTCGACACCGCGGCCATTCAGACGGTGGGCACCAAGGGCTGGGACGGATTCGCGGTCGCGCTGGTGAAGCCCTAAGCCGAACTACGACGCGCGCTAGCCGCAGACCGCCCCCTGCGCCGCAGAGCCGACCAGCTTGCGGTACTTGGCCAGCACTCCGGTGGGGTACTTCGGTGCGGGCGGGTTGAAACCCGCCTTGCGCGAATCGAATTCGGCCGCGTCGACCAGTACGTCCAGCGTGCCCTTGCCGACGTCGAGCCGGATCTTGTCCCCGTGCTCGAGGAACGCGATCGGGCCCGCGTCGACGGCTTCCGGCGCGACGTGCCCGACGCACAGTCCGGTGGTGCCGCCGGAGAACCGGCCATCGGTGAGCAGCAGCACGTCCTTGCCGAGCCCGGCGCCCTTGATGGCGCCCGTGATGGCGAGCATCTCGCGCATGCCGGGACCGCCCTTGGGGCCCTCGTAACGGATGACGACGACGTCGCCCGCGACGATGGTGCCGTCCTCCAACGCATCCATCGCGGCGCGCTCACCGTCGAAAACCCTTGCGGTGCCTTCGAACACGTCGGAGTCGAAGCCGGCCGACTTGACCACGGCACCTTCGGGGGCAAGCGAACCGTGCAGGATCGTGATGCCGCCGGTCGGGTGGATCGGGTTCGAGAGCGCGCGCAGCACCTTGCCGTCCGGGTCGGGCGGAGCGATGTGGGCGAGGTTCTCGGCCATGGTCTTACCGGTGACGGTCAGGCAATCACCGTGCAGCAGGCCCGCGTCCAGCAGCGCCTTCATGATGACCGGCACGCCGCCGATCTTGTCGACGTCGTACATCACGTGCTTGCCGAACGGCTTGACGTCCGCCAGGTGCGGAACCTTGGCGCCGACGCGGATGAAGTCGTCGAGCGTGAGCTTCACGTCGGCCTCGTGGGCGATCGCGAGCAGGTGCAGTACCGCGTTGGTTGACCCGCCGAACGCCATCACGACGGCGATCGCGTTGTCGAAAGCTTCCTTCGTCATGATGTCGCGGGCGGTGATGCCGCGCTTGAGCAACTCGACGACGGCCTCCCCGCTGGCTTTGGCGAAGCCGTCGCGGCGGCGGTCGCTGGCCGGCGGGGCCGCGCTGCCGGGCAGCGACATGCCGATGGCCTCGGCCGCGCTGGCCATGGTGTTGGCGGTGTACATGCCGCCGCACGCGCCCTCGCCGGGACAGATGGCGCGCTCGATGGTGTCGACGTCCTCGCGGGACATCAGGCCGCGCGAGCAGGCGCCGACCGCTTCGAAGGCGTCGATGATCGTCACGTCGCGCTCGCTGCCGTCCGAGAGCACGGCCTTGCCGGGCATGATCGACCCCGCGTAGAGGAACACGCTTGCCAGATCGAGTCGGGCGGCGGCCATCAGCATGCCTGGCAGGGACTTGTCGCAGCCGGCCAGCAGCACGGATCCGTCGAGCCGCTCCGCCATCATCACGGTCTCGACGCTGTCCGCGATCACTTCACGGGAAACCAGCGAGAAGTGCATGCCCTCGTGGCCCATCGATATGCCGTCGGACACCGAGATGGTCCCGAACTCCATGGGGAAGCCGCCCGCCGCGTGCACACCCTCTTTGACGGCCTTGGCCAGCCGGTCGAGCGAGAGATTGCAGGGCGTGATCTCGTTCCACGACGACGCGACGCCGATCTGCGACTTGACCCAGTCGTCGTCACCCATGCCGACCGCCCGGAGCATGCCGCGGGCGGCGGTCTTCTCGAGGCCGTCGGTGACGTCGCGGCTGCGGGGCTTGATATCGGGCGATGAGGGCATTGGTCAATTATGCCTTTGGCCTGCTAACCGACCAAACCATTTCCATACCCCTCCGGGGTATCCGGTACGGTGGGGTCATGAAGTCGCTCCCGGCCCTGCTGGCCGCCCTTGCCACCGCCCTGTTCCTGTCGTCCTGTAGCAGCCCAGCCACTGAGGAGCACGCCGGTCACGACCAGAGTGCCCCGCCGTCCTCCAGCGCAACTGCACCCGCCGCCTTCAATGACGCCGACGTGTCCTTCGCGACGAACATGATTCCGCACCACCAGCAGGCCGTCGAAATGTCCGCGATGGTGCCTGACCGGTCCACCAACCCGGAGGTCGTCAAGCTCGCCGCCGACATCTCAGCCGCCCAAGGTCCCGAGATCGAGACCATGAAGGCGTTTCTCGTTCAGTGGAACGCGGGCGGGTCCGACCACCAGGGCCATGGCGACATGGCAGGCGGAATGCAGATGGACGGCATGGTCGATCAGGCGACCATGACGAAGCTCGGGTCGCTCAAGGGGCCGGAATTCGACACACTGTGGCTCCAGTCGATGATCGGCCACCACGAAGGTGCCATCAAGATGGCGCAGGCGGAACTCGCAGGCGGCGCCAATGCCGATGCCAAGACGCTCGCGGGGCAGATCGTGACCGGGCAGCAGGCCGAGATCGTCACGATGAAGCAGATGCTGGGAGGGTGAGATGACGGAAAGCCAGTCCCCACATGGGTATTCGTCCAACAAGGACAACTACGCGAAGCGGCTTCGGCGAATCGAGGGGCAGGTCCGTGGCGTCGCGAAGATGATCGAGGACGACAAGTACTGCATCGACGTGCTCACCCAGATCAGTGCGGTCAACAGCGCGCTGCAGTCCGTCGCGCTTGGCCTGCTCGACGAGCATCTCGGCCACTGCGTGAGCCACGCCGTCGCCGAGGGTGGCGACGAAGCGGACAAGAAGCTCGCCGAGGCGTCGGCCGCCATCGCGAGGCTGGTGCGGTCCTGAGCGACGTGTCGGTCGTGCCCGCGACCATCGACGCGTTGGAGGCGTTCCAGCGTGATGCCGACGAGTTCGCCGAGCTCATCGCGAGCCCCGTGCCCGCGGGCTGGCCGGAGATTCCGGAGGGCATCGAGTTCACCATCGACAAGCTGCGCGAGCGACCGGACCAGGCCGGCTGGTGGCTGCACCTCTTCTTCGACTCGACCGGACGGCTGGTCGGATCGGGCGGTTTCGTGGGTCCGCCCGATGACGGTGTCGTCGAGGTCGGATATGAGATCGCGCCGGAATTCCGCAACCACGGCTACGCCACCGCCGCGGCCCGCGCGCTGGTCGCCAAGGCGTGCTCCGAAGGCGGGGTGCACACGGTCATCGCGCACACGCTGGCCAAGACCAACCCGTCGACGTCGGTACTCGGCAAGGCCGGCTTCGGTTTCGTCGGCGAACTGCCCGACGAGGAGCAGGGCACGGTGTGGCGCTGGGAGCTCCTGGTCGACTGAGCGGCTACTGCTTGGAGTAGGCCGTCGGGCGCACCACGATCACGATGCGGTCCGGGTGGTCGGGCGGCGGCTGGGTGAACGGGCCGCTGTAGCGATCGTTGAGGTGCATGTAGAAGTCGCCGTCTGGATCCGGCACCAATTCCACGACGTCGCCGCGCACCTCGAGGAACTTGTACGGGTTATCCGGGTCGATGACCGACATCGCCACCTGTGGATGTGCTGTGACATTGCGGTACTTCTGGCGCTTGTTCGTATGGGTGAAGCGGAGCAGTTCGCCGTCCCAGTCGAACCACATCGGGTTCACCTGCGCGGTGCCGTCCGGGCGGGTAGTGGCCAAATGGCCGTATAGCGGGCGCTCCAGCAGGTCCTGGTAGCCCTCGGGTATCGCGACCATGGCATTTCCGTTCGTTCGAAGAGAATTGGATGAAATCGAATGAAACCGTCTCCGCGGTGCAACGCAAAGGGGCGGAATTCCGTTACCGGCCCCTTGTCAATAGTGGGTTCGAAGTAACAATCCACTGCCGTCCGACGAACAACACTGCAGTTCAGGAGTGTCGGCGTCGGATCGTGCGCAGACCCCGTCGGGGTTCGCTGGCTTAGCCAGGACTTTTCGCTATGCGACACTGGAGTGAGTTATTCAATGGAGGTGAATCATGCCGCAACGGACTGTGAGGGGACTCGCTAGCGCGATCTTCGCGGCCGGATTGGTCGTTGGGATGGCTGTTGGCGGCCCGACCGCATGGGCCGATCCCGAGGTCAATCCCGATCCCGGTGCCATCAATGTGCCCCCGGTAGAGCAGCCTGGCCCGCCGCCGGAGGAAGTTCCACCGCCGCCCGCGCCGGTGGATCCGATGGCGTTGCCGCCAGCACCGCTGGATCCGATGGCGCCGCCGCCGGCAGATCCGCTGGGCTTGCCGCAGCCTTTGCCGCAGCCGACGGTCATTCCGGAGGGCACCCCCGCCGGTCAGAACCCGACCGCGTACACCGGCCCCCCGGTGTTCGCGCCGCCGACGTTCAACCCTGTCAACGGATCGATGGTCGGCGTCGGTAAGCCGATCTACATCAACTTCGCGCGTCCCATCGCCAACCGGCAGTTGGCTCAGGACGCGGTGCACGTCTCGTCCGTCCCGGCAGTGCCCGGCAAGTTCTACTGGGCCAGCGACACCCAGCTGCGCTGGCGGCCGTTGAACTTCTGGCCGGCCAACACCGTCGTCAACATCGACGCAGGCGGCACCAAGTCGAGCTTCCGCACCGGTGAATCCCTCATCGCGACGGCTGACAACGCCACCCACCAGATGACGGTCACCCGCAACGGCACGGTGGTTCAGACGTACCCGATGTCGATGGGCAAGACGGGTCACGACACCCCGAACGGGACCTACTACGTGTTGGAGAAGTTCCCCAGCATCGTGATGGACTCCGCGACCTACGGGGTGCCGAACACCTCGGCGCAGGGCTACAAGCTGACGGTGCAGAACGCCGTCCGGATCGACAACAGCGGCAACTTCGTGCACAGCGCGCCGTGGTCGACTGGCGACCAGGGCAAGCGCAACGTCAGCCATGGCTGCATCAACCTTGCCCCCGCAGCTGCGCAGTGGTTCTACGACAACTTCGGCAGCGGCGACCCCGTCATCATCAAGGGGTCGGTGGGCACCTACACCCAGCCCGACGGCGCCCAGGACTGGCAGGTCTAGTTACCAGATCCGCACGCGCAGTTCGGGATCCAGGAACAGCTCGTCGTCCGCGCTGACGTCGAATGCGTCGTAATACGCGTCGATGTTGCGGATGACACCGTTGCACCGGAATTCCGGCGGCGAGTGCGGGTCGGTGGCCAGTCGCCTGACCGCTTCCGCGTCGCGGGACTTGGTGCGCCACACCTGCGCCCAGCCGAAGAACACCCGCTGCACGCCGGTCAAGCCGTCGAGCACGGGTGCTTCGCGGTCGCCGAGCGACAATTGGTAAGCCAGTAGCGCGATCGACAGGCCACCGAGGTCGCCGATGTTCTCGCCAACGGTGAACGCGCCGTTCACGTGGTTGTCGCCGGTCAGTTGGCGGGGCACGAAGTGGTCGTACTGCTCGATCAATGCAGTTGTGCGAAGCCCGAATTCGGTGCGGTCACGGTCGGTCCACCAGTCGACGAGGTTGCCGTCCCCGTCGTACTTGGCCCCCTGATCGTCGAAGCCGTGCCCGATCTCGTGCCCAATCACCGCACCGATCCCGCCATAGTTGGCGGCGTCGTCGGCCTCGGCATCGAAGAACGGCGGCTGCAAGATGGCTGCGGGAAAGACGATCTCGTTCAACCCTGGGTTGTAATACGCGTTGACGGTCTGCGGCGTCATGAACCATTCGTCGCGATCGACCGGGCCGCCCAACTTGTCCAGCTCGCGGTCATAGGAGGCCGCATTGCCGCGCCGGTAGTTGCCGTACAGGTCACCGCGGTCGACCTCGAGTGTCGAATAGTCGCGCCAGCGGGCCGGATAACCGATCTTCGGAGTGAACTTGTCGAGCTTCTCCAGGGCGCGCTGACGCGTCTCGGGGGTCATCCACTCCAGGTCGGTGATGCTCGTGCGGTACGCCTCGCGCAGGTTCGCCACCAAGTCGTCCATCCGGGCCTTGGCGCCCGGCGGGAAGTGCCGTTCGACGTAGAGCTTGCCGACCGCGTCACCCATGAGGTTCTCGACGAGCCCGACGGCGCGCTTCCAACGGTCGCGCAGTTGTTCAGTGCCGGACAGTGTGCGGCCGTAGAACGCGAAGTTCTCCTCGACCAGGTCGTCGGTCAGCAGCGACGAGCGTCCGCTGATCAATTTCCAACGCAGCCAACGCTTCCAGTCCTCGATGGGCTCGCTCGCCCACGCCGCCGCGAACGCGGTGAGCGCATCGGGCTGACGCACCACGACCTCGGCCGCCCGCTCGGGGGAGGTCCCGATTGCGCTCACCCAGCCTGCCCAGTCGAAGCCGGGGGCCTCGGTGGGCAGGTCGGCGAAGCTGCGCAGGTTGTAGGTCAGGTCGGCGTCGCGGCGCTTGACGACGTCCCAGTGCGCCGCGGCCAGCTTGGTCTCCAAAGCGACGATGCGGACTGCCGTGTCGACGTGCTCGGCCTCATCGTCGGCGGGGCCGTAGACGAGCGCGAACATCCGCGCGATGTGCGCGGGGTACTCCGCAAGGATGGCCGCGTGCTGCGGGTCGCGGTAGTAGGACTCATCGGGCAACCCGAGCCCGGACTGGGACAGGTGCAGCAGGTAGCGCGTCGAGTCCTTGGAGTCGGTGTCGACGTACAGTCCGGTGCCGCCACCCACTCCTGTGCGTTGCAGCGCGCCGAGCAGGCCGGCCAGCGCGTCACGATCGGCGACGGCGTCGACCTCGGTCAGCTCGTCGAGCAGCGGTTGCACGCCGATACGGGCGATGGTGTCGGTGTCCATGAAGCTGGCGTACAGGTCGCCGATGCGCCGCTGGTCGGTCCCCACCGGCGCACCCGCTGAACCGATTCCCCGGTCGCTTCGCTCCTGCCCGCCGGAAGCGGCCTCGGTGATCAGTTCCCTGACCTGTTCCTCGGCACGGTCGGCGAGCAACCGGAAGGCTCCGTCGGTGGCACGGTCGGCGGGCATGGCGTAGTCGGCCAACCAGCGTCCGTTGACGTGGCCGAAGAGATCGTCCTGTGGGCGGGCGTCCGCGTCGACATGGGTCAGATCGATTCCGGAGTTCAACGTCGCAGTCACCCCTGCATCCTTCCAGATGCCCGCGGAGCGGGGTTTTGCCGCCGGGTAGCCTCACGCCCATGCCCGACGAGCCAGACCACGAACCCGTTCGGGGCGCGGACGGTGTCTTCACCGGCCTCGGGATCGGCTCGGCGGTGCTCGGCGCGGTGGCGCTGGTCGCGGTCGTGCTCGCCGGCCTGATCTGGACGGGACACCGCTCCGACGTCACCGAACGCGCCTATCAGTCGTCGGTGCTGCAGGCCGCCGCGAAGTGGACCGACGTTCTGATCAACATGAACAAAGACACCGTCGCGCAGAGCATGCAGACCCTGCACGACGGCACCGTCGGCCAACTCAACGCCAACTTCGAGCAAGCCGTTGAGCCCTTCAGCCAGGTGGTTCAGCGGCTACAGTCGCAGACCGTCGGTCAAGTCGAATCGGTCTCGATCGAGGCGCTGCACCATGCGGCCCCTGGAGACGCCGGCCTCGCGCCACCCCAGCAACCCGAGTTGGCGACCGTCTCCACGCGCACCGATACCGCGCTCGTGGTGGCCACCTCGGTCAGCCAGAATGCCGGCGCGAAGCCGCTGACGGTGCACTGGACGCTGCGGCTGGGCATCTCCGACGTCGACGGCAAGCTTCTGGTGTCCAGCCTGGAGACCATCCGATGAGTCTTGGCGTGTTTTCCAGAAATGGCCTCCGGGTGCTCGCGTTCGACCTGCTCGTTCCCATCGCGGCGATCGCGGCGCTGGTCTACGTCGGCATCGTCCTGACGTGGCCGCTGTGGTGGGTCTCGGTGTGCTCGGTGCTGTGTCTGCTGACCGTCCAGGGCGTCGTCGTCAACGGCGTGCTGTTCCGCAGGGACGGCGTCACGGTCGGAACCGACGACGACGGTCCCGGGCTGCGGTTTGCCGTCGTCGCGGTGGCCACGGCCGCGCTGGTGGGCGCCGTCGTGGTCGGCTACTTGCATTGGACCGGGCCGGACCGCGCGCTGCACCGCGACAGCGAGCAGGTCGTCGGCATCGCGAGCAGCGCGGCCGAAGCCTCCGCGACGTTCTCGCCGCAGAGCCCGACCGCGTCCCGCGATCGGGTGGTCGCTTTGATGACGCCGCGTGGCGCCGACAGTTACCGAACCGAATTCGATCCCATGGCAAAGGATTTGGCAAGTAAGAACCTGACTGTGTCGGCCAGCACGGTCTCAGCCGGGGTCGAGGCCATCGGACCGAACGACGCTGTCGTCGCGGTGATCATGCGCGGCACGCAGAACGCGCCGGGCCAGCCGCCCGTCGTGGTAGCGCTCCCGTTGCGGGTGAGCCTGACCAAGGACGGCGATCGCTGGCTCGTCGACGACTTGTCGCCGATCAACTCACGCTGACGCGCCACCCGCCGCGAGCAGGCGTCGGGTGAGTTCCACGGGCCGACTCAGCGCCATCAGATGACCGCCAGGCATCACGTCGACGTCGAGCCCAAGGCGCTCGCGGACGACGCGGCGCTGGAAGTCGAGCGGGAACAACCGGTCGTCGCTGCCGACAATGACGACGGTGGGCACCTGCGGCCACGCGGGCAACGGCCACGGCTGCTCGAAGGGCGTGTCGGACTCGGGTGGCTCGGGCTGGCGCAACGCCTCGTCGCGAAGCTCGGCGGGAACGTCGTGGAAGAAGTCCTCGACGACATCGAACTGCTTGTCACCCAACCCAATTCGACGGAAGTTCGCGACCATGGCCGATTTCTGTCCAGTGGCCGCCCACCACTTGCCCGCTGACTCGCCGGGGCTGGGCACCATCGGATTGACGAGCAACAGTTTTGACGTGGGTACGCGTGCGGCCACCATCGGGGCCGTGAAGGCGCCCATGGACTGACCGACGACGACCACGGGCTGATCGGAGTCGGCCACCGCGCGGCACGCGATGTCGGCGTAGGTGAACAAGTCGGCCGCGTCGTCGTCCATGGGCAGGTCCACTGCGATGGCGTCCACGCCCGCGGCCAGCAAAAGCGCTACGACGGGGTGCCAGTACCAGGCGCTGCCGCCCGCGCCGGGAATCAGGAGGTAGCGGGTGGACACTGGGCGGCGGGTGTCAGTCGGCGCGTTCGGCGCGCATCTTGGCGAACCGGTCGGACAGCCGCCGCATCCGGATCATCAACGACGCCGACGGGCTGACCGCGCCGTGGATGAACGACGCGAACTCGTCGGGCGGGATGCCGATTCGCGACGCGAACTCCTGTTGAGCCAGTCCGGAGCGATCGAGCAGCATGTGCACGTGGCGAGCCACCTCGGCACGTTCGTTGTCCTCGAGATGGGCGCGGGTGCGGGTCAGCACTTCGGCCATGGCCTTCGAAACGCCATATGGTCGTGCGGTTTCCAGCACTTCCTCGACCTGTCGTGCCGTCCGGCCGAAGGGGTCGCGCTTGATCGCGGTGACGATGCGCTGCCACGTCGTCAGATCGTCGGTCTCCAAGGCCGCCCGGATCGACGAGGTCGGCCAGAATTCGACAGGGCGCTTGTCCACCGGCGGTGGCCGCCGCGGCGAGGACGGTGCCCCGCCACGGGGGCGGTTGGAGGAAGCGTCGCTACGTGCATCCGTAGACAACGTCACCTCGCCTCCTCCAGCATCGCGACCGCCACCGACAGGCAGCGCTCTCGCACTCGTGCCCAATCTTCCTGCGCGTCCGGCCCCGACGTCGATTCGTCGTCCTCGTCCGACGGGTGCGGGTCGGCCAGGCGACGGACCAGTTGGGTGGCCACCCACTGCCTTCGTGAGCGCTGCCCACAGTAATACCGGTCCATTCCGGCCAGCACCACGGCCGCAGTTTGAGTCTCCATGGACTCGACCAAATCGGCAAACTCGCTGAAGTCCTTGGCGCTGTTCCGGCACATGATCAGGTAGCTCTTGAGGCGCAGCGTTTCGGCACCGGTCGGGATCTGCAGCCGGTCACCGGTGGGCAGCTGGACGTTGGTGGTCTCCATAGGGCTTAGCCGTCGCACCACGGGGGGATCGGTCGCGGCGGCGGTGGACAGTGCGTCGAGTGCGACGGAGAGCCGCCCGCGCCACATGGTGACGGGGTGGATCGGCTGACGAATTCGCACCGTGCGACCCGCGCCGTTGGGCGGGGCCGGCGGGTGCGCGCCGTTGGTGCCGTTCGGCTTGGGTGCGCCGTTGGTTCCGTTGCGCGCCCCGTTGACCTTGCCGTTGATCTTCTGCGGCCGGGCCCGGGGTTGCGGAACCTTGGGCCCGTCACCGACCTTGGCGTGTCCGCCGAAGGCGGGGCTGGCGGGCAGGCAGCCGCTGAAGGCCAGCGGGTCGGCGACGATGATGGATTTCGGGGCGAGGGTCTTCATCTTCGCCGCCGACCTCACCACGGTGCGAAGTTCGGAGCCCGACGGTCCGAGCGCCGAGATGTCGTCGGGGATGATGACCAAGTCGCCGATGTCCACCTTCGGCAGCGGCTTCTCGAAGTCCACCGAGGGCAGTACGCGATCGAGCCAGGCAGGCAGCCACCAGTTCCACTGGGCGAACATCGCCATCAGTGCAGGGACGAGCACCAGGCGCACCACGGTGGCGTCGACGGCGATCGCAACGGCACACGCCACGCCCAGCTGCGCCACCAGGGGCATTCCGGCGAATGCGAAGCCGATGAACACCGCGATCATGATGAGCGCCGCACTGGTGATGGTGCGGGCGCTGGTGCTGACGCCGTAGGCCACCGCGTCGCGGGTGTTGTTGGTCTGCAGGAACCGTTCCCGGATGCGGGTCAGCAGGAAGATCTCGTAGTCCATGGACAAGCCGAACGTCATCGCGAGCACCAGCGGCGGGATGGTGCTGTCGATCGACGCGATGGGCTCGAGGCCCAACGACTCCAACCAGCCCCACTGGAAGACCGCGACGAGACTTCCGTAGGCGGCCGCCACGGACAGCACGGTCATGAGCACGCCCTTGAGCGCCAGGAACACCGACCGGATCGAGATCAGCAACATCACGAAGGCGATGAGCGCGACGAACACGAACACCAGCGGCTGCGTCGAGCCCACTCGGTCGTCGAAGTCCTTGAGTAACGCGGTCGGCCCGCCGACGTCGACTCCGATGCCGGGACCGGTCGCCTCCGGCACGTTGTGACGCATCCAGTCGACGGCCGTGCGCGCGCCCGGGTCCTCCGGATCGACGGAGAGCACCGCGGACATCAGCGCGCTGCGGTTGTCGTCACCGAACACCGGCGGGGACACGGTGACGACGTTCGGGCCCTGAGTCATCTTCTGCTGCACCGCATCCAGGGCCGCCGTGTGCTCGGGCCCGTTGGCGTTGTGGTCGGGGAACGTCACCAGCACCTTGACCGGACCGAGCGCACCGGGCCCCAGGGCCTGCGCCGCAGCGCTGACGCCGCCCCGGATTTCGTGTGTGGGCTCGAACTGCCGCAGCAGGCTGTTGCCGAGCGTCATCGAGAACGCGGGGGCCGCCAACGTAAGTAGGAAGGTTGCCGCGGCGATGGCCGACACCCACGGCCGTCGCATCACCCAGCCGACCCAGCGGGTCCAGAACCGGGACTGGGTGGTGTCGGGTCGGCGCGAGACGTGCAGCCACGACGAACGCTTGGCGGCGGCCCTGCCGAAGGTCGCGAGCACTGCCGGCGTCAGCGTCGTCGATGTCAACACCGCGACGGCGACCGCGAGGATCGCTCCGGTCGCCATGGACGACAGCACCGGGGTGTTGATGAGGTAGATCCCCGTCATCGAAGCGATCACCGTCAGGCCGGAAAGCAGCACTGCGAGCCCCGAGGTCGCCATCGCGGCGTCCGCGGCCTGCTCCGGTTCGCGCCCAGACCGCAGTTCTTCCCGGAACCGCATCAAGATGAAGAGCGAATAGTCCACCGCCAGCGCGATGCCGAACATCGACACGGTCGACGTGACGAACACCGACATCTGCGTGATCATCGACAGCAGATAGACAAGGCCCATGGTGACGACGACCGTGCAGACGCCAAGTACCAGTGGCATCGCGGCCGCCGCCAACGATCCGAAGACCGCCAGCAAGACGATCAGGACGATCGGCAGGTTCCACCTCTCGGCGCGGGCGATGTCGTGTTTGGTGGCCTCACCGGCGGCCGCGCCGAGTGCGCCCTGCCCGATGACGTAGAGCTTGACCTTGCCGTTCTCGAGTTCGCCTGGCTTTTCGCCGTCGATGCCGACCTTTGCGCGCAGTTGCTTGGCCACGTTGGTGGTGCCGTCGGCGAAGTTCGTCTGGAGCATGACGACGTACGGGCGGTCCGGTTGTGGCGGCGGTTGCTGCGGGTTCGGGACGACCTTGACGCTGGGGACCTCGGCGGCGATGCGCTCGAGTTGGGCGACCGCGGCGGTCATGTCCGCGAACGACGCGTCCGCATTGGGCGCGGCGACCAATCCGAGCGGGGAGGCGCCTTGATCGGGGAAGTGGTCCTCGACCGCGTATTCGACGTTCTGCGACTGCGAGCCCGCGACCTCGAAGCCGCCACCCGTCAGATTGCCCGACTGGTTGAGCGCGAGGTAGATCGAGGGCACCAGCAGGAGCAGCCAGCACACGAAGACCGCCCAGCGGTATTTGCGCAGGTTGCTGCTCAACCGCATCATGAACTGCTGGATGGCGGACCTCTGCCTTCTTCCTGGCGTTTCGTAGCGAAAGCCTACAACAGCGTGGGGTAAGGTGACCGGCCCGCGCGAGGCAGGCGGCCTCCCAGCAGGGGCTGAAGGCGCTCCCGTCCTGCCGTATCGAGCCAACCGGGGTCCGCGTTACTACCTGAATGTTTGCTGTACGCGTTGGGTGGGCGCTCCCGTCGATGGCCACCTCCATGGGCAGACCAATCAGGCGCTCACCACCATCTCGCAACAGCAGCAGGCGGGGGGCGGCGTTCCTGGCGGTTTGCCGGGAGCGCAGTCGACCGCACAGACCTCGACGGTGCCCGGCGGCGTCGGCCCGGTTCAGTCCACCGCGGCGCCGTCGGCCGCTCGGGGTCCCGGTCCACTGCCGGGGCCTTACGAGGCCACGGTCGGCTAACCGCGCACCATGCCGGCGACCCGCCCCAACGGTGCACGCCAAGCCCATGACCAGCGCGTTCGGGCGTTTGCAGAATTGGTTGATCGCAAGGCAAGAAAGTGCGAACCGATTCTGCTTAGCTTCTGGTAGTCGGTAACCGTGGTTGGTTACGGCCCCCCATTGAGCCTGCAGAATTCGCGAAGGAGCTTGACCATGTTGCTCTCGGTCCGTGCTGGGCGGCGTGTGGTAGCTGGTGCGCTTGGCGCCGGTGCCATTGCCGGTGCCATGCTCGTCGGTACGATCCCGTCGGCCTTGGCCGATGACCCGGCCCTGAATCCGCCGAACTGCACCGCGGCCGACCTGGCGGGCGTCGCATCCGGGGTCTCGGCCTCGACGTCGGGCTACCTCTTCACCCACCCGGACGTGAACTGGTTCTTCACCAGCCTCGAGGGCCTGCCGCGTGATCAGGTTCGCACCAAGGTCGCCGACTACTTGAGCAACAACCCGACGGTGAAGGCCGACCTGACGGGCATTCGCCAGCCCTTGGTCGATCTGAAGGACCGTTGCGGCTCGGCGCCTGCACCAGCAATTCCGTAGCCCCCGTGCGGGTTGGGGATCCACCGGCACATGACAGCGCAGTTCACATGGTGCTCATGGTCGACGACGACCCGGACGTCAGGACTTCGGTTGCCCGCGGACTGCGGCATTCGGGTTTCGACGTGCGGGTCGCAGCGACCGGCAAGGAAGCGCTGAGGCTCCTCTCCAATGAGACGCACGACGCGTTGGTGCTGGACGTTCAGATGCCAGAACTCGACGGCGTGGCCGTCGTGACGGCGTTGCGCGCGCTCGGCAATGACATTCCGATCTGCGTGCTGTCCGCCCGCGACACGGTCAACGACCGCATCGCGGGACTAGAGGCTGGCGCGGACGACTACCTCACCAAGCCCTTCGACCTCGGCGAGCTGGTCGCACGCCTACACGCACTGCTGCGCCGCTCCAGTCACAGCGACCGGCCATCCGACACGATGACGGTCGGGCCGTTGACCATCGACACGGCGCGGCGGTTGGTGTTCGTCGCCGGTGAACGGGTCGAGCTCACCAAGCGGGAGTTCGACCTGCTGGCAGTGCTCGCCGAGAACGCAGGCGTCGTGTTGTCCCGCCAGCGCTTGCTCGAGTTGGTATGGGGTTACGACTTCGACGTCGACACCAACGTCGCCGACGTATTCATCAGCTATTTGCGGAGGAAGCTCGAACGCGAGGGTCAGCCGCGCGTGATCCACACGGTGCGCGGGATCGGTTACGTCCTCCGCGACGACCAGTAGCCTCGCCACGGTGCGCTTCCCACGGTTCGGCCGGTCGGCGTCACTGCGTACCCGGGTCGCCGTCGCTTCGGCGCTCGCGGCGTCGGCGGTGGTGGCGGCCTTCACCGTGCTCACCTCGGTCGTGTTGCTGAACAACGATGCGGCGCAACTGGATCGGCGGCTGGATTCGATCGTCGAGGCCAGCATGTATCCCGACCAGTCCGGTGACCCCCGGCGCGGGGTGCTCACCACCGGCCGGTCGCGGTCCACCGGCCAGGTGGTCTTCCAGCGGGGCTTCCAACTACCCAGGTTGGAACCGGGTACCGCCACCGTCCTGGTCAACGGCGTCGACTATCGGGTGCGGACCATCCCGCTGGCCCAACAGGGCAATGCCGTGCTCATCTCGATCGGCATTCCGGCTGAGGGCGCGCTGCTCAACCGCGCCAGGATTCCGCTGTACACCGCGGTCGGCGTCGTCACCGTGCTGATCGCAGCGGGCCTGGGCTGGATGTTGGCCGGGCCTGCGGTGCGACCCTTGCGCAGGCTCACCGAACAGACCATGCGGCTGGGCAAGGGTGGCGAGCAGATGGAGGCGGTCAAGGGTGCGCGGGAGGCCGAGGAGCTCTCCGACGCGATGGTCGGGATGCTGAGCCGGCTGACCACGGCCCAGCAGGCCACCACGAACTCGCTGCAGGCCGCCCAGGACTTCGCGGCCAATGCGGCGCATGAGCTGCGCACCCCGCTGACGGCCATGCGGGCCGATCTCGACACCCTGCGCCTTCACGATCTCCCTGACGACGAGCGCGATGAGGTGGTTGGTGACCTCGCCCGCGCCCAGCGGAGGGTGGAGGCCATCATCACCGCGCTCGGTCAACTCGCTTCTGGTCAGTTGGCGCAGGACGAAGACCGCGAAACCCTCGACGTCACAGACCTGCTCGACCGTGTCGCGCGCGAGAACATGCGGATCGGTACCGCCGAGATCGTCGTCGACGCCGAGCACATCGGCACCATTGAGGGCTGGCCGGGCGGGTTGCGGCTCGCGGTCGACAACCTGGTCCGCAATGCGGTCACCCATGGCGCGGCCAGCCGCATCGTGCTGACCGCGCGGCGCGAGCAGGGTGCCCTCGACGTGGAGACCGGCCAGCGTGAAGCCGAGTCGCTCACCATCGTCGTCGACGACAACGGGCGCGGACTACCCGCAGAAGAACACCAGCTGGTGATGGGACGGTTCGCCCGCGGAACCACTGCCGCGGCAGGCGGTTCGGGGCTTGGCCTGGCGCTGGTGGCTCAACAAGCTGCGTTGCACGGCGGCCACGTCGAGCTGTCCGACAGTCCGCTGGGCGGCTTGCGGGCGACGCTTATATTGGCGACTTCGCCTGGGCGGGAGCCGGATTGGCCCGCCCTCTCGACGCTCAGCGCCGAGTCCGTACAGCCGCGACACCGCGCCAGCCGAGTATCAGGATGGCGGTCACCACCGAAGCGACCACCAAAAAGCTGAACGCGGTGCCTTGAGCGGTCAACTTGCGCAACAGCATTCCGACGACGACGGTGCCAATCCACACGCCAAGCCCGGTCGGTGACAACGCGGTCGGGCGGCGCCATCCCCGCGTGGCCAGCCAACCCACCGCGGTGCCCGTCAGGAACGGCCACGCCGTCTCCGCGACGCCGCTCAGTGTGATGCCCTCGGCGTGGCTGCGCCTGCCGATCGCGCAGAACACCACGACGCAGGCGACGTCGACGAGCAATGCGACGGCCGTGGTCCGCACCCGGGCGGGGCTAGCCGTTGTCATAGGTCATGACGTCGAGTACCACCGGGCTGACTCCTGCCTCCGGCCGCGAACCGGATCCCGGCGCCAACGGCGCGGGCTTGCCGGCCAGCAGCGGATCGAGCAGGTCCGTCGACGCCAGTCGGCCGTCCAGCGTGAAGTCCTTGAAGACGAACGGCAACCCGTTGGAGCGCAACGGGTCCGGCGTGCTCATCACGTGAAAATGCAGATGTGGCGCGTCGCTGTTGCCGGTATTTCCGAGGTTGCCGAGCACCTGCCCGGTGGTGAGTTGATCGCCCACCTTGACCTTGACCGTGCCTGTCTTCAGGTGTGCGTAGAAGGCGTAGTTTCCGTCCCCGATGTCCTGGACGACGTGGTTGCCGCCGTACTGGTCGAGCGGTAGCCCGGTGGGACCCGTACCGGGCACCTGCTCGGGCAGTCCGTCGACCACGCCGACGACGGGGCCGTCGGCGACGGCATGGATGTCGGTGCCGAAATAGGGATAGCTCTCGGTCTTGTCCTTGGGTCCCTTGAACACGGTGCCGTCAGGGCTCAGCTGGAGGTAGTCGATCGCGAACCGCTCGGCCCCCCAGAGCCCGCCGTCGAGTGGGTTCATCGCCATCCGGTGGGCCGTCATGTCGCAACAACTGTTGCCGTCCAACCAGTTTGGACCGGAAAGTGGCGGTGAGATAGCGGCCGGCTTATGGGTGGACACAGTTACCGGCGCTACGTGCTCGCTCACCGTGGCGGGTATCAGCGGCGGCATCGGCTTGGCCACGTTCACGACGATGGTGTGGGAAAGGTCGGTAGGGGCGGGTGTGCCGTTGTCGACCACCACATCCAGCCACACCACGCCTGCCTGTCCTGGGCCGAGTGTGGTGGTTGGCTTGGTGCCTGCGCCGAGCGCGCGCGTCCAGTACGCCAACTTGTCGCCAGCCAACGTCAGCAGCGTCCGGTCGCCCGCATTGACCGCCAGCGAGGCGAGCGTGACGTCACTGCCCATCGCGTTCGTCACCTGCAGTTCGTAAGCCAGGTGGACCTTGCCGTCGGTGGCGGGCACCGGCACGGGCGCTGCCACGACGGTGGCGAGCACCGGGGTCACCGCGGGAGCAGGAGCGGGCGGCGCCGCTGCGCTCGAAGGGGTGGGCTTGGAGTCGGTTCCACATCCGGCGATGAGCACCGCGACACCCAGCACCGAAAGTGTTTTCCACTCAACAGATTTCATAGCCATCCTAGGGCTCGGGTTCATGCCTGGCTTCGGGGTCGGGGCTGAACTGTGCGCTCTCCGGGGTGGCAGCCTCGAGGGTGGCGTCGGGATCGATGTCCTTCTCCGTTCGGAAGACGAAGAAGAACACCACCCACCCGATCGCCGAGATGAAGATCCAGCTGACCATCCGGTAGATGAGCATCGCGGAGATCGCGGACGCCAAGGTCATGCCGCTCGACACCAGGCCCGGAACCAGCACCGCCTCCACGACGAGCAGACCACCGGGCATCAGCGGGATCGACCCCACCGCGCGGGCGGCGGCGTAGGCGACGGTCAACGCGGCAAGCGACGGCCGGCCGCCTGCTGCGTACGCGGCGAATGCCAGGCAGGCCACGTCGGCGATCCAGTTGAAGAGCGACCAGCTGAACGCCGTCGTCAGTGCGCGCCTGCTCAGCTGCACCGACTCCAGCTGCTGGAGCATCTCGCGCCATTTGTCCAATCCGGTGTCGGCCGGCTTGCCCCGCACCGAGTTGACCCACGAAAGGATCCGCACGCCGATGCCGTCGATCTGTTGCGGGTTCTTGGCGACGGTCTGGGCGAGCAAGAGCAGTGCGACGAACCCGCCAAGCGTGAAGATCAGGGACAACGGATTCCGGCTGGCGCCAAGCAGAAACGCGCCCGCGAGGCCGATGAGCGCCAGCCCGACGACCTGAAGTACCCCGGACATCACCAGCTGCCAGGACGCCACCATGGGTGACGCGCCCCAAATCCGTTGCTGCCGATACATGAACGTCGCCGAGAGCACGGGCCCGCCCGGCATCGTCGTCGACAACGCATTGCCTGCATAGAACGCCGACTCCGAGCGCCGCTGCTTGACGTACACCCCGGCCGACTTCAGTAGGGCGCGCTGAATCTGGGCGAAGCTGTGCATCGAGGCGGCCGCAGCGAACGCCGCGGCAAGCACCCACCACCAGTTGGCCGATAACAGGCTTCGCCAGGCCTTCGCGAGTTGGTCCCACACCAGCACGACTTCGACCGCGAGCACGGTGACGGCGACACCGATGACCACCCACCGCAGCCACCAGTATTTGCCGCGCGTGCGGCCCATCTGGCGGCGAGCGCCGCTAGCTGTTGACATCTCCCGGGTCGCTTCGCTCCTGCCCTCCGGGACGTCCTGGGACACGCCCTACAGGGTAACGGCGCGCGCACGCAGGAAGAACAAGCGTCTTGAGGGCGCGCCGAGGCCGTTACAGTACCGACATGCCATGGGCCCCATCCGTCGATTCCGAAGCAGATTCGTCCGTCCAACCGCTGGTCCGGAAGGCGGCGGCCTGGTCGTGGCGCTTGCTGGTGATCCTCGCCGCGTTCGTCGCGCTGCTGTGGCTGATCACGAAGCTCGAGTTCATCGTGGTTCCGGTCGCGCTGGCGACCATGATCACGGCGATGCTGGTCCCCGTCGTGGACTGGCTGGACCGACGCGGGCTGCCGCGCGGGGCCGCCGTCGCCATCGTGATCCTCACGGGCTTCATCGTGGTCGGCGGAATTCTGACGTTCGTCGTGCTTCAGTTCATCGAAGGCGCACCTGCTCTCGTCGAACAGGTGACGGCCAGCATCAACGGCGCCAAGGAATGGCTGACCACCGGGGTGTTCTCCCACTTCAGCACCGAACAACTGGACAAATTCAGCAAGGGCGCGATCGACGCCCTGCAGAACAACCAGGCCAAGCTGACCAGCGGTGTGTTCGCCACCGCGGGCACCATCACCGAGATCGTCACCGGTGCGCTGCTGGTGCTCTTCACGCTCATCTTCCTGCTGCAGGGCGGGCGGCATATCTACGCCTTCACCACGCAGATCTTCCCGACGTCGGTGCGGGAACGCGTACGGGACGCCGGACGGGCCGGGTTCCATTCGCTGATCGGCTATGTGCGCGCCACGTTCCTCGTCGCGCTTGTCGACGCCGTCGGCATCGGGGCCGGGCTGGCGATCATGGGGATCCCCCTTGCGCTGCCGCTGGCGTCGCTGGTCTTCCTCGGTGCGTTCATCCCGCTCGTCGGCGCCGTGGTCGCGGGCGGGCTGGCCGTGATCGTCGCGTTGATCGCCAAGGGTTGGGTGTTCGCGCTGATCACGTTGGGGCTGATCATCGCGGTGCAGCAACTGGAGGCGCACATCCTGCAGCCGCTGGTGATGGGGCGGGCGGTGTCCGTGCATCCGTTGGCCGTCGTGCTTGCCATCGCCGCGGGCGCCGTGCTCGCTGGAATCATCGGGGCGCTGCTGGCCGTGCCGATCGTGGCGGTAATCAACAGCGCGGCAAGGGTTTTGCTCGCTGACGACCCGGCCGCCGAGGAGCAGGCGCTGGATGCCGAAGTGGGTCCGAGGATCAGGTCCGAATCAGACGACGTAGATCGTAAAGACGAGCCAGCCCTTAAAGCCGACCCTCCCGCCGCAGCAGGTCCGCAGCACTGACGCCCCCGCCGCGACGTTTGCGTTCGTCGTCGCGGGTATCGATCTTCTCGGTGGCATCCGCTTCCGGCTTCTGCGCGGGGATGGCGGTGGTGGGTGGCTCGTTTCCTGGAGGTGCGTTCTGCGGGGGCTTCTGTGCCCGCGGGCGCTGCTCCGGGATGGCCCTCGTCGGCGGCTCATTCGACGGCGTCGCCGCGCCTGCGCCGCTCGCACGTAGGTCGCCCAGCCACGATTCGATCTCACGGCCGGCGGCGGCGCTGCTGCCCCTGCCGGAAGCCGGAGGCTTGCCCGCGGCTCGCGGTGGTGCGCCCCCGCCCTTCGGCGCCGAGAACCGGGTCGTCGGAGCCTCCCCGACAGGCGCGGCCGGGGCGGTCGGAATGCGTGTGGTGCTTGCCGCCGACGGCGGATTGGCGCGCGGCGGGGTAGGCGGGCGCCCAGGCGGGATGGCCCTGGGCCCGTCCGGATGGCCGGGATCGTGCGGTGGCCGCGGTCGGTTGGGTGGTGGCACGGGCGCGCCCGCACCGACGAGGGCTTCCTCCGGCTCTCTGACGGTGGGCCGCTTGCGTTCGTCGGGCAGTTCGGTCTCGCCGAGTCCGAGCTTTTCCTGAACGCGCTTAAGCCAACGCGGCGCCCACCAGCAGTCGTCACCCAGCAGCTTCATGATCGCAGGCACCAGGAACATCCGGATGATCGTGGCGTCAAGGAGCAGCGCGATGAGCAGGCCGAAGGCCAGGTACTTCATCATCACCAGGTCCGAGAACACGAAGGCACCCGCGACGACGGCCAGGACCAAGGCGGCACCGGTGATGAGCCGACCCGTCGTGGCGGTACCTATTCGGATGGCTTCGGCGGTGGACATGCCGCGCTCCCTGGCCTCGACCATGCGAGACACGAGGAAGACCTCGTAGTCGGTCGAGAGCCCCCAGATCACCGCAATGATCAACCCGATCATCGGTGCCATCAGCGGCTGCGGGGTGTAGTTCATCAGGCCGGACCCGTGTCCGTCGACGAACATCCACGTGAGGATGCCCATCGTCGAGCCGAGCGTGAGGGCGCTCATCAACGCGGCCTTGATCGGCAGCACCAGCGATCCGAACGCCAGGAACATCAGGATCGTCGTCGTGGTGATCAGGAACACCGCCATCAGCGGCAGCTTGGCGAACAAGCTGTGGATGCTGTCCTGCTCCAGCGCGGGCGTACCGCCGACCCACACCGTGACGTCCTTCGGAGTCTGCATGTTCCGGAGTTCGTCGATCTTCTTGGCGGCGTCGTTGCGGTTCTCCAACCCGTTCTGAAGCACGCACGGTTCGTCCTTGGCATCGCACGGATGCAGTTGGCCGTCCGCGCCCTTCGGGATCGCGGAGTTCGTGACGTCCGGCGCGACCGGGCGCTCGTCCCACGTGCCTGAGAAGCCCGAGATCTGGGTGGCCTTGTTCTTGACGTCGGCGATCTGCGCGGGCGTCGCGTTCTGGATGACCAGGGTCAGCTTCTCGGTGCGATACCCGGGGAAGCTCTCATCGAAGGCCTTCTGCGCATTGCGCACCGAGTTGTCGGGCGGCAGGTACTTCTCGCTGATGCCGCCGAGCGCAAGCTGGCCCAGCGGAATGATGAGGATGACCATCACGATGACGATGGGCGCGGCGAACGCGATCGGCCGCTTCATCACGCGGTTGACCAGCTTGCCCCAGAAACCCTTCTCGACCTCTTCGCGGGTCTTGGTCTTCTGCGTCTTCTCCGCCAGCCAGTGCAGCCACCAGACGATGGGGGTGCGTGCCAGTTCGACGGCGCGTGCGATTGCGAGTCCGGCGATGACCACCGCGACGAAGATGACGATGCCGAGCAGGATCCAGAACAGCGCACCGACGACGATGCCTGCGTCGCGCAGCGCGTAGATCCCCCAGGTGAGTGCGGCCATCAGCGCGGTGTAGCCGAGCACCAGTCCGATGGTGGCCAACCCGGCGCCGCGTTCCCCAGTGGTGCGGATGCGCTGGCGGGCGATGTGGCCGAGCGCGATGCCGACCGGTGGCACGAGTACGCCGAGCGGGATCGACGCAATGGCGAACGTGTTGGTTTGCGGGTTGTTGGGGTCGGATCGGATCGGATCGGGCTCGGCGAACTTGATCAGCGTCTTGACGCCGAGTGCGTCGACCCGGGGGCCCAGGATGGCAAGCGCGGCCGCCAACACGGTGTTCGAGAGGATCGCCGCGAGCATGACCGAGGCGATGATCGCGTAGGTGATCGACTTCAGGAAGCCCTGCGGGAACAGCAGCAGCGGCACGGACGACGCCACGATGATCACCGCGGAGAACATGACCGTCCGACCGGAGGTCATCATCGTTCTTCGGATCGCGGTCTCGGTGTCGTAGCCCTCGGCGATTTCCTCTCGGAACCGGCTCACGATGAAGAGCCCGTAGTCGATGGCGATGCCCAAGCCGATGAGCGTGACCACCGGCTGGGCGAAGAAGTGCACAGGCGTGAATTCGGCGACCAGCCGCATGATGCCCAGTGCGCCTGCGATGGTCAGGCCGCCGATGACAGCTGGCAGGGCAGCCGCGATCACTCCGCCGAAGACGAAGAACAGCACCACCGACACCAGCGGGATGGCCGCTACCTCGGCGCGCTGCTGGTCCTCACCGATGGTGCCCGTCAGCTCGCTGGCGATGGGTTGCAATCCGGCCAGCTTGATGCCGCCGTCATCGACCTTTTGCAGATCGGGCGCAATGGCCTTGTAGTTCTTGAGGATGGTGTCGTCGTCGTTGCCCTTGAGCGGCATGACGATGAACGTGCGCGTCCCGTCGTTGGCGATCGCCTTGTTGGTGGTCGGGTCGCCGGTGGGGCTCTTGAGGTAGCCCTGCCAGGACAGCACCTGGTCGGGATGGTCGGACTGGACCTTGTCGAGCTCGTCCTTGACCTGCTTCGACCATTCGGGGTCGTTGACCTTCTTGCCGTCCGGAGCGTCGAGCACGCCGACGATGTGGCTCAGCCGGTCGCGGCCGTAGACGTTGTCGGCGAGCTCAGAGGCCGCGACGGACTGGCTGCTTTCGTCGTAGAAGCCGCTCTGCGTGACGTGCTCGCCGAGGCTCATCCCGTAGATGCCGCCGCCGACGCAGAGTGCGACCATGACGCCGATAACTACGTATCGGAATCGGTACACAGTTCGACCCCACCAGGCGAACACGCTCAACTCCTCACGATCTTCTTCAAGTTTCTCTTTCGGCCTGCGCTCATGGTTTCAGTCATCCAACGCGCGAGGTCAATAGCGAGGACAGCGGCCGGAACGGCTGCAGCCAAGCTCCCTGCTCGGGCAGCGAATCAAGGCCGATTCGCGGTAGCGGCTCTCTGAAGACACCGGGGATGTCCTCGAGGTCGACAAACTCCAAGGTATCCGACGCTAGCGCCCAACTCGCGTGTTCGCGAAATCCGAGAACCTGGACCTGAGTGCCATCCTTCGCGGCGTCCTCGAGCGGAAGCCGGAATGCCTGCCCGTCGGCCGAAGCGACGAAGATGGCGGCCAACCCCTCGGCGCGGCGCAACGCGATGTGCTCGAGCATGTCGCTGTCGACGTCGCTGTCGTCATCGATCTTGGGCTTGGCGAACACCGCGAATCCGACGTTGCGCAGTGCCTCGACCCAGGGCCGCACGACGTCGGCACTGCCCTGCGCAATGTTGGTGAAGACGGTGGCTTCGGGTTCGAGCGAGATCTGGCGCTCATCCGGGGTACGAAGCGCGGCGAGCTCGGCGGTGCGGGCCAGCAGCCAACGTCCCAGTGCGTCGAACCGGGGGCGGTGCGCCGCCGTTGGCCTGCCGCCCAGGATCGAACCAAGCCCCATGTCGAGGTTCGGCGCGTCCCACACCAGCAGCACGCGCTCGGGGACCGGCGTTGCGGCCGCTTCCTCGGGAAGTCCTGGCAGTTGCGACAGGTCCTCGGTGATGCTCATGACCTTCGCTCCCAAAGCAGTTCCGTCACAGCGCTTCCGGCCCGGTGCGCCTTCTCCTCGAACTTCGTCGTCGGACGTTGCACCGACATGGGCAGGTCGGCGTCGTCGAGGGATACGCGGTGCAACAGTGGTTCGGCGTCGCCCACCTCGGCGATCTGCTCGGCGTAATCGGCGTGATCGGTTGCGGCGTGCAGGAGCCCTCCGGGGCGCAGCCGGTCGGCCATCAACGCGACGGTCGCCGGTTGAAGCAGCCTGCGCTTGTGGTGGCGGGCCTTGGGCCACGGGTCGGGGAAGAACACCCGCAAACCCGTCAGCGATTCAGGGACCAGCAGGTGCTCCAGTACGTCGACACCGTCACCACGGATGAACCGCACGTTCGTCAATCCCGCGTGGTCGACGGCACTGAGTAGTTGGCCAAGGCCGCGGCGGTAGACCTCGACGGCGATGACGTCCAGGTGCGGTTCAGCGACCGCCATCGCGAACGTCGACACCCCGGCTCCGCAACCGATCTCCAATACCAGCGGCGCGGACCTTTCGAACCACGTCGCGGTGTCCAGTTCACCGGCAGGCTGACCGTCGCCGTCCCTGGCCTGCATGCCGAGTTCGGGCCAGCGTCGATCCCAGGTCTGCTGTTGAGCATCCGACAGCGTGGAATGCCTGGATCGGAAGCTGGTGACGCGCGGGAAGGGGTGCGCAGGCACATGTGTCCCTTCGCGCTGCGCATGCATCAGTCCATCGTGACTCATCGAGGCCTTCGTACCCGCATCGAGATGCAGATTGATACCCAACAGTTGTCTTTTATTGGTACCCATCCACAGCCCGAAAAACGCCGCTCGGATGGGGCTCATCGAGCTGCGAGCATGGACGTGGGGCGTTGGGGGGTGTGGCGGCGGGATGCCGACGGAATGTGGGGCTGGGCCGACGGCCTTTGTCGAGGCGGTGACACGCTTTGCTGGATCTGCACCTCCGGCCGACCTATCGCAGATCATCTCGAGAATGGGCCACCCGGTACGGGTTGCGGTGTGCGGTCGGGCCGGGGTGGGCCGGGGCACGGTCGAGCAGGCGTTGCGCCGCCGCGGGGTGCACGTCGTGGCGGAGCCCGCGGCTGAGCTTCGCCTGCGGGTGATCGCCGAGGTGCTCAAGCCGGAGGATCGGGCGGCGCTGGCATCGTCGGAAATGCCGACCGTGATAGTGCTCACCAAGGCCGACGTGAGCGCATCGGTGGCCGACGCGTCCACCGTGTCGATGATCGGTCTGCTGGCGACGGTTACCGGGCTGGACGACCAACTGGTGGCTGCGCTGCGCACGTTCGCCGAAGAACCGCCGGACCTGAGCTCGGTCGATGCCTTCATAGACACAGCCCACTCGGTCGATCGCGCGGTGCGGACCCGCCTGCTCGACCGGCTCGACCGCTTCGGCATCGCCAACGCGGTGGCTGCGCTCGCGGCCGGAGCGGAGCCGACCGCCGTCGTCGTACTTCTTCAGCAGCTCAGCAACGTCGACGGTGTCCTTGCTCGGCTTCACGCGGACGCCGCTGCGGTCCGGTATCGACGGGTGCAGCACGCCCTGGCTGAGCTTCGTGCGCTGGCGGCCCGCACCGACGACCAGCGGCTGTGGCGGTTCCTGGCCGCCGATGCGACGGTTGCGGCGGTGATGGCCGCGGCCCTCGAGGTGCTCGAGGCCGACGAGCCGGACACGGATGAGCCCCGCGCGATCCACTGGAGCCGGTACGCCCGCGGCCCCGTCAACGCGCTGCATCGCTCGTGCGCCAACGACGTGGTCAGGGGCATGTTGCGGTGACGGGGTCGCGACAGCTCGTCTTGGTGACGGGACCGCCGCGGTCCGGGGTCACCAGCCTGGTCGCGACGCTTCGCGAGCGGATGCCCGAGCTTGCGCCAGTGGAGGCCACCGAACTGGGTCAGGGCGACGTGCCGACGGCGGTGGTGGTCGTGGTGTCGGGCGTCGCCCCGATGACCGAATCCGACTGCCGCCAAGTCGATGTCGCGACCGGACGGAGCGACGTCGTCATCGGGGTGGTTTCCAAGGTGGACGCCCATCGAGGCTGGCGCGAAGTGCTCGCGGCTTGCGCGCTGAGCTACCGGGCAATGCGGTGGGTAGCCGTCGCGGCGGCGCCCGACATCGGCGCGTCGAATATCGACGGCCTCGTCGAGTCACTGCGCGATACCTCTCGAAAACCCTTGCTCGCCAACGATATCCGTGTCGGACGGCTGCGTGCAGGCCGAACCGCGATGCTCCGCGACCGCAGGCAGGCCAGGTCGGCGCGTGCGTTGATACTGCGGGGTGGCCTACACGAGACGCGCGCAGCGCTGGGCCGGTTCGTCCGCCAGCGTTGCGTGGCCATGCGCACGGACTTTCGGGCCCGCACCGCGGAACTGAGCCGCGGCGACTTCGCACGGTTCGAGGCCGACCTACTCGACGAGGCCGAGACCATGCTCGATGAACTCGAGCAGCAGCTGCTGGCCCGGAGCGACGAGCTGGCTGGGACGCTCGACGTCGCCGCGCCCGCGTACCCGCGCCCCGGAGCTGGACCGCAGCTGCCCGCATCGCCGACAGCGCCCAGGCAAGAGCGTCGCTTGACGATGGTGCTCGGCGCGGGGTTCGGGTTGGGCGTCGCGATGGCGGTGAGTCGCTTGTTGGGCGGGCTGGACCAAGGACTGGCCGTCGCGGCGTTGGTCGGCGGCGCCGCGTCTGGGGTGGGGCTGACGGTGTGGTTGGTGATCACGCGCGCACTGCTGCAGGAGCGCGCTTTGTACGACCGCTGGGTCGGCGAGGTCGTCACGACCTTGCGATGGCATGGGGAGGAGTTGGTCGCCGGCAGGCTGCTCGCTGTGGAGCTTGGCTTCGCGGCCGAGTTGGCGGCCCGTGACGAGGCCGAATCAGCCGATTTGTCCGAGCGTGTGGGCGCCATCGACGCCGAGCTCAGGATGCTTTCGCGGCTCACAGCGGTCGTACAGGAAGATTGAGGCCCAATTTGGGGCTTCTGAATCGGTCCTGTGAGGGATCGGACATACTCCTGATTTACCGCGGGTATGTCACCCACGTTAACCTCTATGTGAGGTATAACCGCGACCGCTAGCAGGAGAATGTGATGACCGCAGCGACCATTCCGGGTCTGGACAGCGCACCGACCAAGCACGAGGGGCTGCTCGCCTGGGTTCGCGAGGTTGCCGAGCTGACGCAGCCGGACCGGGTGGCGTTCGCCGACGGCTCCGAGGAGGAGTACCAGCGGCTGGCCGAGCACCTCGTCGAGGCAGGCACCTTCCAGAAACTGAACCAAAAGAAGCAGCCGAATTCTTACCTGGCGTTGTCGGACCCCTCCGACGTGGCGCGGGTGGAGTCGCGGACCTACATCTGCTCGGAGCGCGAGCTCGATGCGGGCCCGACCAACAACTGGATGGACCCCGCCGAGATGCGGGAGCTCATGACGAACCTCTACCGCGGTTCGATGCGTGGCCGCACCATGTGGGTGGTGCCCTTCTGCATGGGTCCGCTCGGTGCCGACGACCCGAAGCTCGGCGTCGAGATCACTGACTCGGAATACGTCGTCGTGTCGATGCGCACGATGACCCGGATGGGCCAGGCCGCGCTGGACAAGATCGGCGACGACGGCTTCTTCGTCAAGGCGCTGCACTCGATCGGCGCTCCGCTGGAGCCCGGCCAGGCTGACGTACCGTGGCCGTGCAACGACACGAAGTACATCACCCACTTCCCGGAGACCCGCGAGATCTGGAGCTACGGCTCGGGTTACGGCGGCAATGCCCTGTTGGGCAAGAAGTGTTACTCGCTGCGCATCGCCTCGGCGATGGCGCACGACGAGGGCTGGCTCGCCGAGCACATGCTGATCCTCAAGTTGATCTCCCCGGAGAACAAGGCGTACTTCGTGGCCGCGGCATTCCCGTCGGCGTGCGGCAAGACCAACCTCGCCATGCTGCAGCCGACCATCCCTGGCTGGCGCGCCGAGACCGTCGGCGACGACATCGCCTGGATGCGGTTCGGCAAGGACGGCCGGTTGTACGCCGTCAACCCCGAGTTCGGATTCTTCGGCGTTGCGCCGGGTACCAACTGGGACTCCAACCCCAACGCGATGAAGACCATCGCGGGGGGCAACACCGTCTTCACCAACGTCGCGAAGACCGACGACGGCGACGTGTGGTGGGAAGGCCTCGAAGGCGAACCCGATCACCTGATCGACTGGAAGGGCAACGACTGGAACCTGCGGGAGACGGATACCAAGGCAGCGCACCCGAATTCGCGCTACTGCACCCCGATCTCGCAGTGCCCGACGCTCGCCCCCGAGTGGGACGACCCCCAGGGCGTGCCGATCTCGGCGATCCTGTTCGGCGGCCGCCGCAAGACCACCGTTCCGCTGATCACGCAGGCCCGCGACTGGCAGCACGGCGTCTTCATTGGCGCGACGCTCGGCTCCGAGCAGACCGCCGCCGCCGAGGGCAAGGTTGGCACCGTGCGCCGCGACCCGATGGCCATGCTGCCGTTCATCGGCTACAACGTCGGCGACTACATGCAGCACTGGATCGACGTCGGCAAGAACTCTGACGAGTCGAAGATGCCCGCGGTGTTCTTCGTGAACTGGTTCCGCCGCGGCGACGACGGCCGGTTCCTGTGGCCGGGCTTCGGTGAGAACAGCCGCGTGCTGAAGTGGGCGATCGAGCGCATCGAGCACCAGGCCGACGGCAAGTCGACCGCCATCGGCATCGTGCCGACGGCCGCGGATCTCGACCTCGAAGGGCTGGATGTCGACGCGTCGGACGTCGACCTGGCCCTGGCCGTCAACGCCGACGAGTGGCGCAAGGAACTGCCGCTCATCGAGGAGTGGTTCGAGTTCGTCGGCGAGAAACTGCCGACCGGCATCAAGGACGAGTTCGACGCCCTGAAGACCCGGCTGGCCGAGGCCGACTAACTTTCCCCACTCATAAACTAGGTGAGCGCGGCGCGGGCTAGGTCGATCTGTTCGAAGGCGTAGGCAGCCATCTCGGCAGTGGTCATGCCCGCGCCGGTTCGGGCGAGTGTCGCATAGCGCTCGGAGCCGAGAACTTCGCGCAAATGCGTGATCGCCGTGTCGATCTCGGGAAAACTGGCACGGGCGAGGGCTGTTGCGGCAAACCCACTGATGGTGGCCGCCGACTCACGGTAACCGAGCCGGTCGAACAACGCGGTGAGCAGCCCCAACGCACTGCGCATGAGCTCTATGGTGCCGGAATCGTAATAGTGCCGGATCGTTTGGGTTATGTAGCCGAGGGCGTCGGCGAGTTGGCCGTGGCTCACGGAGAGTCCAGTCAGAAGCCCCGAGATGATTGAAGTCTGTTGTCGTTCACCGCTTTTGCTAGCGATCACCAATGCCCGACGGAGTGCTTCGTATGCAGCGTTGGGATCGGACTCTCGGCGAGCCCAGCCATACGCAAGGAGCGCGGCGCCGGTCATACCAGGGTTGTCGGTACCCGCGGCAGCAGCAAGCAGACTCTCTGATGCCTCCATCGCTTCATTTGTGGCACCGGCGGTGGCCAACGCAATTGCCATCACCGCCCGACTGGCCGTGTGAGCGCCCGGACTGCGCACGACGGTAGCTCGACACCACTCGACGGCCCGCTCGGGCCGACCCGTGGTGCTGTAGCCAGCGGCGATCACGCTTGCGAGTTCGTCGCTGACGTCGTCGAAGTTCGACTGCGGCCCTTGGTGACGAGAACGCCGCGCACACTCCGTCTCCGGTGTGTTTGAAAAGCCACCCCGTGTACTTCTCGACCGCGTCGCGTAGCACAGCATCGTGGGCTTCCAACGCAGTTCGCATCGCGTCCGGGTCGGCCTCCCACCGCCGCGTCGACCCCTCGATGTCGGTGAAGAGGAACGTGACGATCCCCGACGGCGCGTTCACCGCGAATCGCCTTCCTCCGACAACGCAGCACGTGTGCGCGCAATCTCGTCCAGAGCGAATTGCGTGATACATGCGTTCGTCATGTTCGCGCCTATCTGAGCCAACGACTCATAGGCCTGGTCTCCGAGCGCGGCTCGAAGATGCGCCGACGTGGTGATGATCTGCGGAAATGAGGTCCGCGCGAACGTGGTGCCTGCGAAGCCCATGAGTGTCGCAGCAGCCTCGTAGTGTCCGGCCTGCTCGAGGTGGGTGGCGAGCACGCCCAGCGGGCTGACCATCTGGGAGTAGGTGCCAGAATCGTGAAAGTTGTTGAGTGCCAGCGTGAGGAAGTCGAGCGTGTCGACTGGACTGCTGTTGGTCGCCGAGAACGCCGACAGGTTGACCGCAATGTATGACTCAGTCATCAGGTTGCCGCTGTCCTGAGCGATCTTCAGACCGCGACAGAGCGCTTCGTAGGCGGCAAGAGGACGGTCACCGTGGCAGGCGTAGCCGTATGCGAGCATGGCGAAGGAGACGGCGGCCGGGTTGTCGGTGGCGTCGGCAGCTGCCATCAGGTCCGCGCAGGCGGCCCTGGCCTCATCGGTCCTCCCGGCGGCGACCAGGGCCATCACCATCGCGCCTCGGTTGAATGTGTTGATGCCGCGCCCCTGCGTAAATCTCTTGCGGCACAGTCGTAGCCACCGGTCGGCCAGCCCGTTCGTGATGTAGGTGCCGCCCAAGGCGGTCGGTTCGATATCGTGAACGCTTCGGTCGAACCTTTCACTGTCCAGAGTCTCCGTCGCCGCTTCGGCGTAGGCGACGGCTTCGGATATCCGACCAGTCCGGTAGCACTCGGATGCCGCCACATACAGCTGTCCCAATCGCGGATGTTGAATGGCGCGTGCGCGTTCGACGAGTTCCTCAGCCCATGTCGACGGCTCGTGCAGTTCCATCCAGCCACCAATGAACGCGCCGTCGACGGCGATTGTGGCCGCTGTGTCGATGTCGTGCTCGTCTGTGGCCCGGCGAAAGGCGATTCGAAGATTGGGCAGTTCCGTGGTCAACCAGGTGTAGGCCTCACGCTGCCGAGGGCCGTCCCAAAGGGCCAATGCCTCTGCCACCCGACCGGCATAGTAATGCGCGTGTGCAGAGCGGGCGGCGTCCGCCTCACCGGCGGTGACGAGTTGTTCTTCGGCGAACTGGCGGATCGTCTCCAAAATTGAGAACCGGGTCTGCTCTGATGATCGGTCAGCGCTGACCAATGATTTGCGCACCAGGGCGTCGAGCAGGTCGAGGGTGGCGAATTCGTCGTCCATGCGGGCCACTGCGCACGCGCCAGCTAAGTCGAATCCGCCGGCGAAGACCGAACAGCTTGCCAGCAAGCCCTTTTCGTCGTCATCAAGCAGATCATGTGACCACTGCACCGTTTGACGCAGCGTCTGGTGGTGCTCGAGTCCGCGCCGTGATCCCACCAGCAATCGGAAGCGGTCATCGAGCCGGTCGCGAACCTCGAGCGCGGTCATCGACACCATTCGCGACGCTGCGAGCTCGATCGCCAGCGGGATCCCGTCAACACGACGGCACACTTCTGCGATGGCCACGGCTTCATCGGTTCCGGTCAGCGAGAGCTCAGGTGCGACGTGGCGGGCCCGCTCGACGAACAGCGTCACTGCGGGCGAGTCGACTCCGGCGCGGGTGTCCAGTGCTGGTACCGGCCAGAGTTGTTCATCGACCAGCCGCAGACCCTCTCGGCTGGTGGCCAGCACGCGTACGGTGTCCCCGCCGCGAAGGATCGTCTCGATCAGGTCGGCCGTCGCGTCGAGAAGGTGTTCGCAATTGTCGAACACCAGTAGGCGCGTGCGACCTTCAAGTGCCGTTGCCACGCTGTCTGCCACACTCATGCCCGGCTGCTGGGTGATGCCCAGCACGCTGGCCACCGCGTCGGGAACTGCCGAAGGGTCGCTAACCGGCGCAAGCTCGATCACCCACACTCCATCGGGAAAGGCATTCACCGCGCTCGCGGCGACCTCCAAAGCCAGCCGCGTCTTGCCTACCCCTCCGACGCCGGTCAGCGTTACCAGGCGATGCGCATGTAATGCAGCTTCGACTTGGACGAGTTCACTTTCGCGCCCAACGAAACTGCTGGTTCGCGGGCGGAGGTTCCCTGGCGTGGGGTCCAACGTCCGTAACGGCGGAAACTCGTCGGACAGTCCATCTGCTCGTACCTGATGCACGTCGACCGGCTGGCTGATGTCCCGTAACCGCCTTTGGCCCAACGCAGTGAGGTCGACGCCGCTCAGCAGTCCCGCCGTCTGGCCGTCGAGCAGGATTTGACCGCCATGGCCGGCCGCCATGACACGGGCGGCGCGGTTGAGCGCCGGGCCGAAATAGTCGCCGCCACGCTGCTCGGCTTCGCCGGTCGCGATGCCCATCCGAACCGGCAATTCCAATGACCGTTGCGCTGCGATGGCCGCATCCACCGCTGCAGGAGGCGAGGCGAAGGCCGCACACACCCCGTCGCCGGTGTGCTTGAACAACCAGCCCCCGTGCTTCTCGACGGCCTCGCGTAGCACCCGATCGTGAGCGTCCAGCGCGGCGTTCATCGCGTCGGCGTCGGCCTCCCACCGCCGGGTGGAACCCTCGATGTCGGTGAACAGGAACGTGACGACGCCCGAGGGCCTGGCCAACGCGCCTGCCTGGACGTTCATGGAGCACCCCCGCACTCACGGGTTCCCCCGGCGGTGTCATGGTATGGCGTGTGAGGGCGCCGCAAGTTGGGATTCGCACTCCTGACGATCTTGTGTTGAGGACCTAGTTGACACCCGTCAAGTAGGGCCGTCGTAAAGTCTGCTCATGCAGATTCGCGACACCGCCGTTGCCACGCCCGACAAGCCCGCCATCATCATGTATCCGTCGGGGACGGTGGTGACGTTCGGCGAGTTGGAGGCCAGGGCCAATCGGCTGGCGCACCTGTTCCGGACGGCCGGCCTCGTCGAGGGCGACGCGGTGGCGATCATCATGGAGAACAACGAACACATGCACGCGGTCATGTGGGCCGCGCGCCGGGCCGGGCTCTACTACGTCCCGATCAACACACACCTGACCGCTGCCGAAGCGGCTTACATCATCGACAACAGCGCCGCGAAGGCCATCGTGGGCTCGGGCGCGTTGCGTGACACGCTCGCCGGACTCGGCGCCGAATTGCCAAAGGGACTGCCCGAGGTGCTGCTGATCGTCGACGGCGAGTTGGATGGCTGGCAACGCTATCCAGAATGCGTTGCCGATCAACCGGATACCCCCATCGCCGACGAGATCGAGGGCGACCTGCTGCAGTACTCGTCGGGTACCACGGGCCGGCCGAAGGGCATCAAGCGCGATTTGCCGCACGTATCGCCCGCCGAATGGCCGGGCATGATGTCCGCGCTCGTCGGGTTCTGGATGCATCCGGAGGCCGTGTACCTGAGCCCCGCGCCGCTGTACCACACCGCGCCCTCGGTGTGGTCGATGCAGACGCAGGCCGGCGGCATCACCACCGTGGTGCTCGAGAAGTTCGACGCCGAAGGCGCGCTGGAGGCCATCCAGAAGCACCGCGTCACCCACGGTCAGTTCGTCCCGGTGATGTTCACTCGAATGCTGAAACTCCCCGAGGCCGTGCGCAATTCGTACGACGTGTCTAGCTTGGAGCGAATCATGCACGCGGCGGCGCCGTGTCCGGTGGAGATCAAGCAGCAGATGATCGACTGGTGGGGACCGATCGTCGACGAGTACTACGCCTCCTCCGAGGCCATAGGCTCCACGCTGATCACGGCCGAGGACTGGCTGAAGCACCCAGGTTCGGTCGGCAAGCCCATGATGGGTGCGCTGCACATCGTCGACGAGGACGGCAACGAACTGCCGGCAGGACAGGCCGGGGAGATCTTCTTCGAAGGCGGCCTCGACTTCGAGTATCTCAACGATGCGGGGAAGACCGCGTCGTCGCGGGACTCGCATGGCTGGAAGACGGTGGGGGACATCGGCTATCTCGACGAGGACGGCTACCTCTACCTCACCGACAGGCGTCACCACATGATCATCTCCGGTGGGGTCAACATCTATCCGCAGGAGGCGGAGAACATGTTGGTCACACATCCGAAGGTGATGGACGCTGCGGTGTTCGGCATTCCCGACGACGAGATGGGCCAGCGTGTGAAGGGCGTCGTGCAGACGGTCGATCCCGCCGACGCCACCGATGAGTTCGCCGAGGAACTGCAAGCTTGGCTACGGGATCGCCTGTCGCACTACAAGTGTCCGCGGACGATCTCGTTCGAGGCCCAACTGCCGCGCACCGACACCGGCAAGCTGTACAAGCAGTCCCTCATAGACAAGTACTCAGCCCCGGTCGGCTGACTCCGATGGGGCAGCGCGACGTCGAACTTTCGGGTGACGTGCTCGTCGGCGTCGAATCACCTTCAGATGCAGCGGCTTTCACGCTCGTCGAGCAAGCCTGCGACGACCGCCGCGCCATCACTGTCCCGTCCGTGTCGGCGGCGCTGGCCGAGCTCGAACGGCGTTGCTCGCGCTGGCCGCAGGCCGCCGCGGTGTGCGACGACGTGCTACGTGCCGTCGACGTCGATGAGCCGGCATTCAGCGGCGTGATCACCGAATCGCTGGCGTACTCGACACTGCAGTCCGGCCCGGAGTTCGCAGCCTGGCTCGCAGAGCGCGGGCCTGCGGTCGTGCCCGATCTCCCGGAGCCCGTCGTCGCCGAGCGCATCGGGGACGTGCTGCACGTCCGGTTCAACCGCCCGCAGCGCCACAACGCGTTCTCCACGGATGCCAGGGCCGCACTGCTCGAGGCGCTCGACGTCGCGCTGCTCGACACGTCGGTGACGGACGTCGTGCTGGGCGGCAATGGGCCTTCCTTTTGTAGCGGTGGGGATCTCGCCGAGTTCGGCACCTTCGCCGATCCGGCGAGCGCGCACCTGGCCCGCACCCGGCACAGCCCGGCGCTGGCGCTCGACGCGCTCACCAGCCGGCTCGGGGATAAGTGCCGGGCCGAGGTGCACGGTCAGGTGCTCGGCAGCGGGCTGGAGATGGCCGCGTTCTGCGGACACGTGACGTGCCGGGCCGACGCAACCCTGGGGCTCCCGGAGTTGGCGCTCGGGCTGATCCCCGGTGCGGGCGGCACGGTCAGCATCACGCGCCGGATAGGGCGTTGGCGTACGGCGTATCTGGTGCTGTCGGGCGCGACCATCGACGGGGCCACCGCGCTGGATTGGGGCCTCGTCGACGAACTCACGTAGTGAGTTGTCGCAGCAGCCTTCCGAGCTCCTCGACGTGGTCCGGCCCGAAGCGGCGGGCCATGGAGCTCTCGTGCTCAGCCGCGATCCCATCGAGCCGCGCCAGCAGGCTCTTGCCGAGTGGCGACAACTGGATGGCGATGCGACGGCGATCGTCCGGGAAGTGTGTCCGGTACAGCAGGGCCGAGGAGGCCAAAGTGTCGAGCGTGCGGGTGAAGGTCGGCTGTGCGATGCCGAGCCGGGCCGCAATGGCGACCATCGGCTCACCCTCATCGGCGGCCAATGCACGCAATATGCGCCACTGGTCGACGGTGGTCGACTCGGCGTCGAAGGCGACCGCCAGTTCGCGGGACAACGTCCGTTGAACGGACGTCAGCAGGTCCATCACGGGAGCAACCGCGACAGTTGGCACCTCGGATCGCGTGACCATGATGCGAGCATAGTGACGAGCTGCATACTTGTCGGTGTGTCGCCGCTTGACGTTGTGCGGCCGTCTCTCGAAGTGCTGGTGGACGGACCCTCGGACGATGTGCTGCGCCTTGGCCTTCTGATCCCGATGTCCGGCCCGTTGGGTCTGACGGCGACGTCTGCGCTCGATGCCGCGTGCCTGGCCGCTATGGAAGTCAACGAGCGCGGTGGCGAACGTGGCCGCCGCGTGGAGCTTGTGCTCGTCGACGCAGGCAGTGATCCTCACCGCGTCGCGGCGGAGTCGAGGTATCTCGCCGACGCTAAGTTGGTCGATGCCTTCGTGGGCCTGCACACCAGCGATGTGCACCGCGCGATCGAAGCCGCGCTCGCGGGACGGACACCGTACATTTTCACGCCGCCACACGAGGGCGGACACCGATCACCGGGCGTCGTGCTCATCGGTGATCCGCCGGCCCGCCAGATTGGCCCGGCATTGACCAACCTGATGTCCCGGCGGCGGCTTCGACAATGGGTGATGATCGGCAGCGACTACATCTGGACGTGGTCGATGCATCGCTTCGCCGCGAAACAGATCGTCGCGGCCGGCGGATCGGTCGTCTCGTCGAGGCTGGTTCCGTTCGGTCTCCATGCCGCCGACGCCGACGAACTCGTCGATCTGCTGTCGCGGCGGCATGCCGACGCGGTCTTGTTGAGCCTGATCGGCAGCGACCTGGCCGTGTTCAACCGCGCGTTTGCCCGCGCTGGTCTAGGCGATCGGGTGGTGCGGCTGTCTGGCTCCCTGGAAGAGAACGGACTGCTGGCCGCCGGCGGGGACGATACCGGCGAGTTGTATTCGGCGATGCGGTCTTTCGCCGGGCAAGCCGACGATCGGCGCCGGGCACTCGCAGAGAACCATCACCGCGCGTTCGGCGATTTCGCCCCAGTGCTCGACGCCTACTCCGAAGGTTGTTACGACGGCGTCCACCTGGCAGTGGCCTTGGCCTCGATCGATGCGCTGGCCGCCGCGCCTGCCCAATCCGCGGCCCGCCACCTGTTGGCGCGTGGCGGCGTCGACTGCTCTGACGCCTGGGCGCACGTTCCTGTCGGAGCACCGCAGCAGCACCGATGTCTGGCTCGGGCCGATGGCCTGGACTTCGCGGTTGTTGCCGATCTGTAAACTATCCATTTGAATACTATTCATTTGGTTGGTTGTGGGTTTAGGCTCGCCTGATGGCTGAGGAATCACTACCGAAGACGGTGCGCGCATCGCAACCGCCCACCACCGGAACGCTTCACCGCGGATTGAGCGTGAAGGGCGTCATCGCCCTTGCGGTCAGCGACATCACCCCGATGGCCTCACTGCTGATCATTGCCCCGGTAGTGCTCGCCGCGTCCGGAACCGGATCGATGTGGGCCTACCTCATCGGCTGCTTCCTCGCGATCAGCGTCGCGCTGTGCATGGGCGAGCTCGGCTCGATGTATCCGGTTGCAGGCGGCCTTTATTCGATCGTGCATCGGGTACTCGGCCGCCCGACGGGATTCCTTGCCCTCGTCGACTACGTCGCCCAGGGAGTGTTTCTGCCGGCGAGCATCGCGTTAGGTGTGGGCACCTACCTGCACGCGTTGAACGACTCGATTCCGGTGAACCTGTCCTCGGCCATCGCGATGGCTGTTGTGACACTGCTGGCGGTGCTGCGCATCCACATCGGCGCCATTCTGGTGGCGATATTCCTCGCCATCGAGGTCACCGTCCTCGTGGTGGTCGCCGTTGCGGGCTTCTCGCACTGGAACCAGCCGCTGAGCATCCTGACGCACCCGGTGAACTTCGACGGCACCACGCTGTCTTCGGTCGGAGCCGGTGCCATCGTCGCCGCGATTGCGATCACGATGTTCTCCGTCAACGGGTTCGACAGCGCCATCAACTTCTCCGAGGAAGCTCGCGGCGGCCCAGCAACCATCGGAAAAGCCGTCGTCATCGCGGCGCTGACAGGCATCGTGCTCGAACTCGTTCCGTTCTTCGGCGGCCTGATGGGCGCGCAGGATCTTGGCCAATATTTGTCCAGCGCAACGCCGCTCACCGATCTGATCAACCAGGTGTGGGGACCGACGTTCAAGAACATCGTCATCATCGGTGCGTTGTTCGCGGTGCTCAACGCCATCCTGGCGATCACGTTGCAGTTCGCCCGGATTCTGTGGTCGAGTGCGCGGGACCGGGCCTGGCCGGACGTGGTCAACTCCGCGCTGGGCCGGGTGCACCCGAAGTTCCAGTCCCCGTGGGTGGCGACGCTCGTGCTCGGTACGGTCGCGACGGCGCTGTGCTTCGCGTCAGATCTAGTCACCACGGTGACGTTCACCGCGGTCCTGATCATCGTGCTCTACGGCCTGATCGCGATTGCCGCCCTGGTCAGCCGGATCCGCGACAAGGACACCGTGCGCCCATCCCGGATGCCGCTGTGGCCGCTGCCCCCGCTGCTGGCACTGGCCGGTGTCATCGTCGCGCTGACCCAACAGACGCCGCATGACATTTGGATCGTCGTCATCCTTTTCGCCGCCGCCGCGGTCTACTACTTCGGCTATCTGCACCGCGCCAAGAACGATCGCTGGGTGCCGCACACCGTCGCCGAGGAAGCACTGTGAGACCGCCCGTTGGCAGGGGGCGCGCCCGGGCACTTGGCTTCCCGGTCGGCCACATGCCGACCGGCCCACTGAACGCCATCACCGACGTCGCCGGTGTGCGCGTCGGTCAGGCCACGGTGTGGCGCGACGACGGTGTCACGGCCAGAACCGGTGCCACCGCGATCTGGCCACACGAAGGCAACCCCTTTCGCGAACGGGTCTACGCGGCGACCAGTGTGTTCAACGGGTACGGGATTCTGACCGGCGACATCGTCATGCAGGAATGGGGCCTGATCGGGGCGCCAATCGTCTTGTGCGACACGGCGAATCTGGGTGTCGCGTACCAGGCCAGCGTTCGATACATGTCGGATCTCGACGAGGTGGTGGGAACCGACGACGTGCTCATGCCCGTGGTGGCCGAATGTGACGACGGATTTCTCAACGACAACCGCGC
Source organism: Mycobacterium sp. RTGN4 (assembly GCF_033804635.1). Taxonomy (NCBI): domain Bacteria; kingdom Bacillati; phylum Actinomycetota; class Actinomycetes; order Mycobacteriales; family Mycobacteriaceae; genus Mycobacterium; species Mycobacterium sp. RTGN4. The sequence goes on from NZ_JAPZLB010000002.1 coordinate 369,616, forward strand.
CGTCACCCTTACCGAGCCGGATGTGCGCGCCGCGCTGGATGGCGCGAACACCGGCCCAGTGGCCGAAGGTGTGGTGGGAGCCGGCACCGGCACGCAGATGTTCGACTTCAAGGGCGGGATCGGCACCGCGTCGCGCGTCATCGAAATCGGTTCGCGCACATACACCATCGGGGTGCTGCTCAACACCAACTACGGCACCCGGCCGCAGCTGCAGATCGCCGGTCACCCACTGGGCCGCCAAATGGTCGAGAACATGCCGGTGCACCACAAGGAAGGATCGTGTATCGCGGTCGTCGCGACGGACCTACCGCTGCACCCGAATCAGTTGCGGCGGTTGGCCCGCCGCGTCGACATCGGGCTGGGGCGTACGGGCAGTGTCGGCAATGACGGTTCGGGGGAGATATTCCTCGCCTTCTCCACCGCGCACCGTATTCCCCGCGAGGCCCCGGACGGGCTGCTGCCGATAGAGGTGCTTGTGGAGGGCCAGTTCTGGACGCAGGGCTCACCTTTCGACCTGATCTTCGACGCTGTCGCGGAAGCGTCCGAGGAGGCCGCGCTCAACGCGCTGTGCCAGGCGGACACCGTGCACGGGCGCGACGGTCACGTGTTGTCAGGCTTTCCGATCGAGCAGGCGCTCGCCCGGATGAAGTGAGCTGCAGTCGCGGGGTTACCGAGCCCGACGCAGCGTGACCCGGTAGGTGTACTGCTCCGGCAGGAAGTGGCTGACGGCCAACTCGACGGGCATGCCGCTGGCATCTGAGTACAACCGGTCCACTCGCAGCATCGGATGGCCGGGCTCGCAGCCGACCGCCGCGGCCACCTCGTCGTCCGCCGGAGATACCGTAATCGATTGCGCTGCTTCGGCTATCGGCGCGTCCAGACGCGGCTCGGTGAGGCCGATGATGGTGGTGGTGCTCACCGCTCCGTCGGCCAGCTCGGGGGCACCGAGCACGGTTCTGGCCACCGACTCGGGCAGGTGTACCCGCGTCATCACGAACGGCACACCGTCATGCAGGCGACGGAACGCCACGGTGTACACGACGTCGTCGTCCAATCTCAATCGGCTGGCCACCTCGACGTCGACCCGGCGCCGAAGCCCGGCGAGCACCTCCATCGTGGTGTCGTCGGACAGGCTCATCAGATCCTCGATGGAACCGAGCTGCCGAAGGTACCGGTGTCCAGCGAGGTCGCGGGCGTACGTCCCGCGGCCCGGCACCCGATACACCGCGCCCTCGGCGACCAGATCTTGAAAGGCCCGTCGCACCGTCTGCCGGGACACCCCGTGTCGCGCCACCAACTCCGATTCGGTGGGTAGCCGCGCGCCGTCACGATACTCACCGGCCGCGAGCTCGGCTCGAAGCTGTTGGCGCAATGCCTGATACGCGGGTGCCGGCTTGGTCATCAGAGCCCGCCGCGGGCCACCAACTGAGCGGCGATGACGTTGCGCTGGATCTCGTTGGTGCCCTCCCCGACGATCATCAGCGGCGCGTCGCGGAAGTAGCGTTCGACGTCGTACTCGGTCGAGTAGCCGTAGCCGCCGTGGATGCGCACCGCGTTCAGCGCGATCTCCATCGCGACCTCCGACGCGAACAGCTTGGCCATGCCCGCTTCCATGTCGGCGCGTTCGCCGTCGTCGTAGCGTTCGGCGGCGTGCAAGGTCAGCTGGCGGGCGGCCGTCAGCTTGGTGGCCATGTCAGCGAGGTAGTGACCGACGGCCTGGTGCTTCCAGATCGGCTGGCCGAAGCTCTCGCGCTGCTGGGCGTAGCTGAGCGCGTCCTCGAGCGCTGCGGTGGCCACACCGAGTGCTCGCGAGGCGACCTGGATGCGACCAGTTTCGAGCCCCTTCATCATCTGACCGAACCCCTTGCCGGGTACACCGCCGAGGATGGCCGACGCGGGAATGCGGTAGTCGGAGAAGGCGAGTTCGCACGATTCGACGCCCTTGTAGCCCAGTTTGGGTAGATCGCGCGACACCGTCAGGCCCTCGCCGTGCTCCGCAAGCACCACCGAGATGCCGCGGTGCTTCGGTTCGGCGTTGGGATCGGTCTTGCACAGCAACGCGATCAGGCCCGAGCGCCTGGCGTTGGAGATCCACGTCTTGGCGCCGTTGATGACGAGTTCGTCGTCCTCGGCCCGCGCGACCGTGGACATGTTCTGGAGGTCTGACCCGCCACTGGGCTCGGTCAGCGCCATGGTGGCGCGCAGCTCGCCGGTGGCCATCGCGGGTAGGTACCGCTGCTTTTGATCCTCGGTTCCGAACAACGTCAACAGCTTCGCGACGACGGTGTGCCCGCCCATCGCGCCGGCCAGGCTCATCCAGCCGCGGGCCAGTTCCTGTGTGACCAGCACGTAGCAATGCGTGGACACCGGGGAGCCGCCGTACTCCTCTGGCACCGCAAGCCCGAAGATGCCGATGCGCTTCATCTGTTCGATCCACGCCTCGGGGTAGGTGTTGGCGTGCTCGACGTCGCGGACCGTGGGCTTCACGTCACGGTTGATGAAGTCCCGTACGGTCGCCACCAGCATGAGTTCTTCGTCGGAGAGTTTCATATGTACGGCCATATTGACATTTTTGTGGCCAAACTGCCAGCATGTGACGCTGTGACTTTGTACGGCCAAATTCCGGGCGGCCCATACTTCGACGACCTACGAGTGGGCCAGGTCTTCGACTGGGCACCCGCCATGACGCTGACGAGCGGCGCGGCCGCGGTACACCAATCCATCGTCGGCGACCGGATGAGGCTGCCGCTGGACGCCGACCTGAGCCGGCTGGTAACGGGTTCGCCCGCCGCGCTCGCGCATCCGGCGCTGGTGTGCGACGTCGCCATCGGCCAGTCAACGCTTGCCACGCAACGGGTCAAGGCCAACCTGTTCTACCGCGGGCTGTGGTTCCACCGCTTCCCGTTGCTCGGCGACACGCTGCGGACCACGACGGAAGTGGTTGGCCTGAAGCAGAATTCGACCAAGCCGGGCCGGGCTCGTACCGGGCTGGCGGCGTTGCGCATGACCACGGTGGACCAGGACGGTCGACTGGTGCTGGACTTTCACCGGTGCGCCATGCTGCCGTTGCGCGAGGGCGCCGCCGACACCGACTACCAGGACGACCTGTCGACCATCGGCACCGACCTGCCCGCCCCTTCGGACCCCACGCAGTACTGGGATGCCGATGCCTTCCGCGCGCACGTGCCGGGACCGCACTTCGACGCCGAGCTGAAAGGCACGGTCATTCCGACCACGGCCGACGTGGTCAGCAGTGCGCCCGAGCTCGCCAGGCTGACGCTCAACATCGCTGCCACCCATCATGATTCACGGGTCGGAGGGCAGCGCCTTGTGTACGGCGGACATACCATCGCGCTGGCGCTGGCACAGGCGACGCGGGCGCTGCCCAACCTCGTCACTGTGCTGGGCTGGGAATCGTGCGACCACACCGGGCCGGTGCACGAGGGCGACACGCTCTACAGCGAGGTGCACGTCGAGGCGGCCGCCCCGCTGGAGGGTGGACGTGGAGGGGTGCTGCGGCTGAGGTCGCTGGTGTACGAGGCCGGTGACGACCGTCAGGTTCTGGACTGGCGATTCTCCGCCCTGCAGTTCTGAAGAGGCCACAATGGGGGCCGTGGACACCGCGATGCAGGACTGGGGTGCAGGCGGCCTGGCCTACCTGACCGGTCAGCCGTCGGGGGCGCCCGACTTCTCGCGCGCGGCCGTGCTCGGACAGGCGCGCCGGGTCGCCGACTCGTACCGCGTGCACACCGGAGTCCGCGTGGACGCGGCTGTGCTGCTCGCGGGCCGCGCAGGAATGTTGGGCTTGGCCCGCAACGGGCGGACCTCGGCCGGCGGAGCAAGCAGGTTGCTGCGTTGCCGCGACGGCTGGTGCGCGCTGACCCTGTCGAGACCTGACGACGTGGCCGCGGTGCCCGCCATGGTGGAGGCTGAAGAGCCGCAGGCTGACCCGTGGTCCGCGGTCGAAAGTTGGGCGGCCGGACGGTCCGCCGTCGAGGTGGTCGAACGCGCCCGCCTGCTCGACCTTCCGGCGGCGGTGCTCGGCGAGCGTCGCTGCGCCGCGGTGGTGGAAGGGCAGGCTGGGCCAGCGGACGCACCACGCCACCCCTCGGGACTGCTGGTGGTGGACATGTCCGCGATGTGGGCCGGACCGTTGTGTGGGCAACTTCTGGCGCAGGCAGGCGCCACGGTGGTCAAGATCGAAAGCCCGAAGCGCCCCGACGGCACCCGCGCAGGCCCACAAGCGTTCTTCGATTGGATGAATGCCGGAAAACTCTCCTACGCAGTCGATTTCGATGACGTCGAACGCCTGAGCGCGCTACTCGAGGTGGCCGACGTCGTCATCGAATCGTCTCGCCCGGCGGCCTTGCGGCGCCGCGGCCTCGGCTACGACGGCGTCGTCCCACGGCCCGGCCGGGTATGGCTGCGGATCACGGGTCACGGCGCCGATGGCGAGCAGGCCAACTGGGTGGGCTTCGGCGACGACGCCGCGGTCGCCGGCGGTCTGGTCGGTACGGACGGGGTTGGCCCGGTGTTCTGCGCCGACGCCGTCGCAGATCCGTTGACGGGCCTCCAATCCGCCCTTGCGGTGACCGACGCGCTGGCCCGCGGTGGTGGCGTCGTCGTCGACGTCGCGATGGCGGGCGTGGCGGCCAGCTATGCGGAACTGCCGCGAGCGCCATCCGAAAGTGGCTGTGCTGCAATGCCGCCGCCGCTACCGATCGTCGCAGGGGCGGCGGCCCGCCTGGGCGAGCACAATGCCTACGTCGAACGACTGGTCGACGAGCGGAGGCTCGCATCATGTTGATACAGCGTGCGACGCTGCTCGACGGGACCGTGGTCGACATCAGGACGGACCACCACATCCTCGACGTGTCCGACCGCCTTACCCCCGTCAAAGGCGAGCGGGTGCTCGATGCGGCCCACGGCACCGTCATCCCCGGACTGCACGACCACCACGTCCACTTGCATTCCGCGGCTGCGGCTTTGACGTCGGTACCCGTCGGACCACGGGAGGTCGGCGATCGAGCCGCGCTGCGCCGGGTGCTCGCCGCTGCTCATGTGGGTGACGACGGCTGGATACGGGCCGTCGGATATCACGACGCCGTCGCTGGCCCGCTCGACCGCGACGTGCTCGACGAGGTGTCCCCGAACGTCCCTGTTCGCGTGCAGCACCGCAGCGGCGTGCTGTGGACGCTCAACTCGGTCGGGCTAGCCAGGGTTGGCCTGCCCGATCACCCCGACGGGCAGCTGCGCAGCGCCGATCCGCATTGGTCGGATGCGTTGCAGCGCAGGGAAGTCGGCCTTGCCGAGGTCAGCCGTCGGCTCGCGGCTTTTGGGGTCACCGGGGTCACCGACGCCACGCCGGACCTCGGAGTCGCGGACGTCGTCAAGTTCGCCGAAGCTCACCAGCACGGCGAGCTGCTCCAGCGAACGCATTGCCTGGCGCCGGGAAAAGTCATCCTGCACGACGACGACCTCGATCTCGACGGGCTTACCGCATGGATCGCCGCCCGTCACGCCGACGGCGCTCAGGTGGCACTGCACTGCGTGACGGCGGCCCAACTCGTCGTCACCATCGCTGCGCTGCGCGCCGCGGGCGCTCGGCCCGGCGACCGCATCGAACACGCCGCGGTGGTCCCGGCGGACTGCCTGTCCGAACTGGCCGAACTGGGCGTCACGGTGGCGACGCAGCCGAACTTCGTTGCCGAGCGCGGAGATCAGTACCTCACCGACGTGCCCGACCACGAACACGGTGGGCTGTGGCGGGTGGCGTCGCTGCTGTCGGCGGGAGTCCCGGTCATGTTGTCGACTGACTTTCCGTTCGGCGATGCCAATCCGTGGGCGGCGATGCGCGCCGCGGTGCGCCGGACCACACCGTCGGGCGCCGTACTCGGGGCGACCGAACGCATTTCGGCGCTCACCGCGTTGACACTGTTCTTGGGCTCGCCCGCCCAGCCCACACAGGCGCGCAGCGTCTCACCCGGGCAACCGGCTGACCTGTGCGTGCTCGCCGGGCCGCCCGCGACCGTGCTCGGTGAACTCGACGAAGGCATGGTGGCCGCCACCGTCATCGACGGCGATGTCGTGTACGAGCGATAGCGGTCAGGCGTCCGCCGTTTCGGTCTGCGTGAGCGCTCCCCGCAGGAACTCGACCTGGGTGGCGAAGAAGGACTTCGACACCTTGGCCTTCATGAGGACAAGGTCGAAACCGTGAAAGGCGCCGGGTATTTCGACGACGTCGCACGGTACCCCGGCGGCCTTCAGTCGTTCGGCGTAGGCGATGTCCTCGGTGTGGAAGAGGTCAAACGTGCCGACGCCGATCCAGGCGGGCGGCAAGCCGCTGAGGTCGTCACGGCGGGCGGGCACGGCGACGTTCGGATCGGCGTCACCCAAATATGCCGACCAACCGAACGCGTTGGACTTCTGGTTCCACAGCCGGTGGTTGGAATCGTGCAGGCCGGCCGTGGTGCCCGACCGGTCGTCGAGCATGGGGTACACCAGCAGCTGAGCCGCGATCGCCACTTCGGCACGATCGCGCGCCAGCAGGGCGAGCGCTGCAGCCAACCCGCCCCCGGCGCTAGCGCCGCCGATCGCGACGTGCGCCGGGTCGACGGCGGGCAGGCCGGCCAGCCACGTCAGCGCGGAGTAGCAATCCTCCAGCGGTGCAGGGTATGGATTTTCGGGCGCCAGTCGGTAGTCGACGGACGCCACGGTGACCCCGAGTTGGCGCGCGAACCGACGGCACATCGCATCGTCCTGGGCGGCGCTACCCATCACGTAGCCGCCGCCGTGGATCCATAGCAGGCCGGGTCCGACGCCGGTAGCGCCCGGCGGCCGGTGCAGGTGGACGCGAACCCCCGACGGCAAGGTCAGCACCTCGACATCCGCGGACTTACGCAGGCCCATCAGCTTCGTCCCCGCGCGGATCAGCGGCAACGACACCGGCGTAATCAATGTGCGCGGCAAGAGCGGGGCCGCGTTGGCGAGGTCGGGGTGAAAGTCGGGCACGGCTCGACATTACTCACTGGGCAGGATCAGTCGCGATCGGTGAGCATGGCCTCGAAGGCCACCCTGTCACCCCGGTACAACGAACGGACCACCTCGATCGGTCGATCGTCGGTGTCGAGCGAACGCCGGTTGAGCCGCAGCATGGGCATTGCGGTCGTCGACTCGAGCAGTCCCGCCTCGCGCGGGGACGCCAACACGGTCTCCACGCGCTCGACCGCGGAACCGAATTGGATGCCCGTCGCGCGGATCGCGGCGTAGAGCGACGTCGTCGGGTCAAAGGTCGAGTTGAACTCCCCGAAGCGATGCCTGGGCAAGTAGGTGCTCTCCAACCCGATGCGCTGCCCATCGGCCAGGAGCAAGCGCTCTAGGTGCATCACGGCGTCGCCCTCGGCCACCTCGAGGCCCGCGGCGAGCTCCGTCGTGGCCTCGACGTCATCCCAGGTGACGAGGATGCGGCCCGGCTTGCGGCCCATCCGCAACGCGCCCTCGGTGTATGACCTCAACGAAAGGGGTTGAACCAGCTTTGGTTTCGACACCACGGTGCCGCGGCCGCGACGTTCGATGCGCCCCTCGACGAGCAGCTCCTGCAACGCTTGCCGGACGGTCTCCCTGGCCACTTCGAAGCGGGCGGCGAGTTCGCGTTCGGGAGGGAAGGCGTCACCTTCGACTAGCCCGTCGAGGATCCCGTCGAGTGCGGTGCGGACTGCGTGGGGCTTGCTCACGATGGATCCTGTTGTTGCCGAACCCGTTCCGCTATGGCAAGCACGTGCTCGATTGTGGCACCCGTCGCTGCCGGGTCCTTGGCGGCGTCGTCGTAGCGGCGCAGGCGCAGGGCGTCGGGCCACCACGGATGCGCCACGAGGTCGTCGTCCATACCGGGCCCGCCCTGTGCGGTCAGTGACAGCGCAGACGTGGGGGACAGTGGGTACTGGGGGTCGGTGGCGACCAGGTACCGCTTGGCGGCGACGTGAGCGCCCGCCAGCCAGCCCACCCGTGCGCCGAACCGAGGGGTCAACCAGTCCCTGGCGGCAACGTCATGTCGCGCCGCATCGGAAGGATCGAACAACGGACTGTGCGCCACGTCGTGCAGCGCGGCGGCGAGCACCAGTTCGTCGTCAGCTCGATCGTCGATGGCGCGGGCTGCCGACTGGAGTGCGTGGTCGAGTTCGTCGACCGCATCTTCGTCCCAGACGTCGCGCAGCGAGCGCAGTAGCGCAGCGGTTTCCTTCAGCACGGTCATCGCGGCCAGCATACCGCGAATTGGTCTATACCAATTGTTAACCTGCTGTTCCAGTGCGCAACACCGAACCTTTCGCAGGCCGTATCCCTGAGTCTGAAAGGTCACTGAACATGCGTGTGACGATCGTCGGTGGCGGCATTCTCGGGACTGCCCACGCGCTCGAAGCGGTCCAGCGTGGCCACCACGTCACACACCTCGAACGTGAAGTTGAGGCGCGCGGAGCGACCGTGCGGAACTTCGGCCTGGTGTGGGTGTCCGGTCGGGCTGAGCACGAGCTCGCCGCCGCCCTTCGGTCCCGTGAGTTGTGGGAACTGATCGGGGCCCGCATTCCCGGCGTCGGATTCCGCCCCGCCGGCTCGTTGACGTTGTTGCGGACTCCGCGCGAGGTTGCAGTTGCCGAGCAGGTCGTCGCCCGCACCGACGCCGCGGTGCGCGGATTCGCATTGCTGGAACCTGACCGGGTACGTGCGCTCAATCCGGCCCTTCGTGGCAAGTTCCTTGCCGGCCTTCACTGTTCACGTGATGCCGCCGTGGAATCCCGTCAGGCGATGCCCGCCATTCGGGAGTACCTCGCGGCAAAGGGCAGGTACCGGTTCGTGTCGGGTGCCGAGGTGCGGTCCATTGACGGCCAGACGGTGCGCGACGACCACGGGCGCAGTTACGGTGGCGACCTGGTGCTGCTCTGCCCAGGGGCCGCGCACGGTGGGCTGACGCGCGAGCTCGCCGGCGAGCTGCCGGTGCGTCGCGTCCGGCTTCAGATGATGCAAACCGACCCACTCGATGAACCACTCACCACCGCGATCGCCGACGGCGACAGCTTTCGTTACTACCCCGGCTTCGAGGGCAGCGCCCTGGATGCTCTGCGGGACACCGAGTCCCAGGACGTGGTCGCCGAAGAACATCGCATGCAGCTGCTCTGCGTCCAGCGTCTGCACGGCGGGCTCACCATCGGCGACACCCATGAATACGACGAACCGTTCGGGTTCGACACCGACGACGCCCCGTATGCGTACCTCGCCGCGTTGGTCGAGGAATTCCTCGGTCGCCCGCTGCCTCCGGTTCGGCGGCGGTGGGCTGGGGTGTACAGCCAGTGCGTCGACCCCGGCGAATTGGTGTGCCGCACCTTGGCGGGCGATGGCGTGTGGGTGGTCACCGGCCCTGGCGGGCGTGGGATGACGCTCGGCCCGGTCATCGCGGAACAGACCGCGGACCTGATCGAACTCTGAGCGGAAAGAATCCAATGAGCAACGGTATTCAACTCGCGGTCATCGACATGGCGGGCACCACGGTCGCCGACGACGGACTTGTCGTCGCCTCGTTCGAGGCGGCCGCGACGGCCGCGGGCCTGCCCGAGTCGGGACCCGAACGCGAACACGCCCGCCAGTACGTCATCGACACGATGGGGCAGTCCAAGATCACCGTCTTCCGGGCGTTGTTCGGCACCGAGGACCTCGCACAGCATGCCAATGCCGCCTTCGAGGCGGCATACGAGGCCGCCATCGACAACGGAGCGGCCAAACCCATCAACGGTGCGGCCGAGGCGATCTCACGGTTGCGCGCTGCTGGGGTCAAGGTGGCGCTCACCACCGGCTTCAGCGGTTCCACCCAGGACAAGCTGCTGGCGGCGTTGGGCTGGCAGTCGAGCGCCGATCTGGTGCTCGCGCCGGGTGACGGCGTGCGTGGCAGGCCCTACCCGGACCTGATCCTGACCGCACTCATGCGGTTGCAGGCCGACGCGGTGTCCAACGTCGCAGCGCTCGGCGACACCAGCAGTGACGTCGACAGCGCACTGCGGGCTGGATGTGCCATCGCCGCAGGCACGCTCACCGGTGCGCACGACGAGCAACAGCTGCGCGACGCGGGGGCGACCCATGTCGTACCCACCGTCACCGAGTTCGCAGACCTGATCCTCAACCATCAATCGAAGGACTGAAGAAATGAAGCTCCGCAAGACCCTGGCGGCCGTCGCGGCCGCAACCTTGGCCGTCGCGATGACCGCTTGTGGCGGCACCGGTTCCACCGGCTCTGGAAGCGGCGAGACGCTCACCGTTTACAGCTCCGACGGACTGGCCAGCTGGTACAAGCCTCAGTTCGAGAAGTTCACCAAGGACACCGGCATCAACGTCAACCTCGTCGAAGCCGGCTCCGGCGAGGTGGTTTCGCGCGTCGAGAAGGAGCAGGCCAACCCGCAGGCTGACCTGTTGGTCACCCTGCCGCCCTTCATCCAGAAGGCCGACAAGTCAGGTCTGCTGCAGGCCAGCGGTGTCGACCCCAAGGGCATCCCTGCCGCGCAGGTCGGACCCGACGCCAAGTACCTACCGATCGTGAACAACGCGCTGAGCTTCATCGTCAACCCCGGCGCCACCCCACAGCCCTCGACCTGGGACGACCTGCTGAAGCCGGAATACAAGGGCAAGCTGCAGTACTCGACACCGGGGCAAGCCGGGGACGGCACCGCCGTGCTGGTGCTGCTGCAGCACCTGCTTGGCAAGCCGGCCGCGCTGGACTATCTCGGCAAGCTGCAGGCCAACAACGTGGGTCCGTCCTCGTCCACCGGCAAGCTCCAACCGAAGGTGAGCAACGGTGAGCTGCTTGTTGCCAACGGCGACGTCCAGATGAACCTTGACTCGATCAAGAGCGACGGATCGAAGTTCAACATCGTCATCCCCGCGGCGGCTGACGGTAAGAAGACCACCGTCTCACTGCCTTACGTCGGCGGCGTCGCCAAGGGTGCGCCGCATGCCGACGGTGCCAAGAAGCTGCTCGCGTACCTGGTGTCCGAGGACGTGCAGAAGACGGTGGCACCCGACGCGCTCGGCATCCCGGTGCTCGATTCGCTCGTCGCGTCCTCTGAGGAGTCGGCAGCACCCAACACCCCGGCCGCGGTGCTCAAGGGTGTCGAGTTGTGGGTGCCGGACTGGAACACCGTGCTGGCCGAGCTCGATGCCGACGTCGCCGCATACCAGAAGGCCACCGGTAGCTGATCATGACGGAGCTCGGGGGGTCGGAGGGCAGGAGCGCAGCGACCCGGGAAGTGGGGTCGGAGGGCAGGAGCGCAGCGACCCGGGAAGTTGGGTCTCGCACGAAGGCGGCGCTCGACGACGGCGCGAAAGTTGTCATCGAAACCCATACGCCGGCAATCACCTTCGATCGCGTGCGGGTCCGCTACGGGCGCGGCAAGAAGGTGACCGATGCGCTCGTCGACTTCAACCTGCGCGTCGCGAAGGGCGAGACGGTCGCCCTGCTGGGTCCGAGCGGGTCGGGAAAGTCCACCGCGCTCAACGCGTTGGCGGGCTTCGTGCGCCCCACGTCCGGTTCGGTCCGGCTGGCTGGACGTGACGTCACCGACTTGCCGCCTGCCAAACGCGGCATCGGCGTGGTGTTGCAGTCCTACGCGTTGTTCCCGCACATGCGGGTTGCCGACAACGTGGCCTTCGGACTCAAGGCGCAGCGCGTGCCGCGCGGCGAGCTGGCGTCACGGGTCAACGAGGCGTTGGACATGGTCGGCATGTCTGCATTCGGAAAGCGTTTGCCCCGTGAACTTTCCGGCGGGCAACAGCAGCGCATCGCCATCGCCCGCGCATTGGCCATTCGGCCGAGCGTGCTGCTGCTCGACGAGCCGCTGGCCGCGCTGGATGCCCAGTTGCGCCAGTCGATGCTCGCCGAACTGCAGCGGCTCAAGGAAGCGCTGCCCGACACCGCAATGATCTACGTGACACACGATCAGTCCGAGGCCCTGGCGTTGGCGGACCGCATCGTGGTGATGAACAACGCCCGACTGATGGACGTGGACACCGCCGAGAACCTGTGGAAGCGACCGCCGAGCAGCTTCACGGCCGCGTTTCTCGGTGGCGCGAACCTGATCCCGTGCACGGTCGGCCGCGTCATCGGCACCTCGGCGCTGGTCACCTTTGCCCACAAGACCGTCAGCGCGGAGGCCCCGCAGCCTGCCGTCGGAAGGATCGACTGGGCGCCGGAATCGAAGGCGCTCTTGTGCATTCGGCCGCACGCGCTGAAGGTCGCCCCAGTCGGTGATCGGGACGTGCTGCGCGCCACCGTCAACGCATCGGTGTGGCGCGGAGCGAGTACCCGGCTGGTGCTGTCGGTCAGCGGCTTGCCCGATCAGCTGATCGACGTCGACGTCCCCGGCCACACGCAATACGACATCGGCGCCGAATTGGGCGTGCGCCTGCCCGAGCCCGCGGGCGTGCTGGTGGGCGGCTCGCCGTGACGGCACTGCTCGAGCACGCCGCCGAGGCGCCGGACCGGCCCGCACCGCCGCGCTCGCGGGCCACGTGGTTGGCCTTACCGCCCTTGGTGATCGTGTTGGTGGTCGCGGTGTATCCGTTGGCGCGGGTGTGCCTGGAGTCGCTGAAGGTCCGCGACGGGGGCAGTGGTTGGTCGACCTGGACGTCGGTGCTTGCTTCGCAGGCCTTCCGCGAAGCGCTGTGGCGCACGGTTGCGATCGCCGCGACGTCGACCGTGGGTTGTCTGGTGCTCGGCACGTTCCTCGCGATCGTGCTGGCGTTCGTGCCGTTTCCTGGCAGCCGACTTGTCGGCCGGCTCATCGACACCGTGCTCGCGCTGCCGTCGTTCCTCATTACGCTCGCGTTCACATTCCTCTACGGCACTGCGGGTGCGGTCAACGCCGCGATCGCGGGTATCACCGGCGACGACACCCCTGCGCTGAACTTCCTCTACACGCCGGTCGGCGTCATCGCCGCCGAGATCACATTCTTCACGCCGTTCGTCATCCGCCCGCTGCTGGCGTCGTTCTCGATGCTGCCGAGGGCGCAACTGGACGTCGCGGCAAGCCTCGGCGCATCGCCGCTCCGGGTGTTGCGCTCGGTGGTGCTTCCGGAGGCCTGGCCTGCCTTGATGGCGGGTGGCAGCCTGGTTCTGTTGTTGACGCTCAACGAGTTTGGCATCGTGCTGTTCACCGGAGCCAAGGGCGTCACCACTTTGCCCGTGCTGATATATACCCGCGGCATCGTGACGTTCGACCTCCCGGGCGCGGCCGTGATCGCCACCGTGCAGATCGCGCTGTCGCTTACCTTGTACACGCTCTACCGAGTGGTGTTCACCCGGCTAGTGGCCAACCGAGGAAGGGAGGTCGCCGATGTTGTTGTGGACCCGGCGCAGTAGGGCACTCCTCCTCGGCGTCTTCGGCGTGGTCGTCTTCGTCGTATTCGTCGCACCACTGGCGACGGTGGTACTCGCCGGTTTGGCGGGCTCTTGGACCGGTGCGCTCCCGTCACGCCTGGGTTTCGCCCACTTCGGCGATGCACTCTCAGGCGAAAACCTGGCCAGCCTCTCGGTGAGCCTGCAAACCGCCTTCGTCGCGGGTGGGCTCGCACTGGTGCTCGGCACGTGGGCGGCACTCGCGGCGCGCGAGGCGCCGAGATGGCTCAGCCGTGTCACCGACGCCGTGTTCCACCTTCCGATCGCCGTGCCGTCGGTGGCCATCGGCCTCGGCCTCCTGATTTCCTTCAACTCGCAGCCGTTGCTGCTCGGCGGGACCAGGTGGATCGTGATCCTGGCCCACGCGGTGCTGGTCTTGGCGTTCTCCTTCAGCTCGGTATCGGCCGCGCTCGATCGCCTCGATCCGGCCTATCGACAGGCCGCGGAATCCCTTGGCGCGGGCTCGACGAGGGTCTTGACGCGTGTCACGCTCCCGCTGTTACTGCCTGCGCTCGGCGCAGCCGCCGGGTTGGCGGTCGCGTTGTCGATGGGCGAGCTGGGCGCGACGGTGATGGTGTACCCCGCGACGTGGAAGACGTTGCCCGTCACGATCTTCGCGTTGACCGACCGGGGCCAGGCGTTCCAGGCCGCGGCCTGCACGACGATCCTGCTGCTCGTCACCCTCCTGGCGCTGGTGGGCGTGGGCCGTATCCGCGGTCGGGCCGCCCTGCGCTAAGCGGGCGGTGGTCCCGGCAGCGGGCCCGCAGGTGGTGGAGGCGCGGGCTCCGGCGGCACGTACCCCGGCAGCGTGATCGGGGGCAGCCCAGGAAGCTGGATGATGCCTGGCGGCGGGTTCGTACTCTCACTGGGTGTCGGCATGGGCTCCGGCGGTGGCGACGGCGCAGTAGTGGTGGTCGGTGTGGTGGTTGGCGTGGCCGCCGGCACGGGGGCCGGCGTGGCCGCAGTGACCACGGGCGCCGGGGGAGCCTGGATGGGTGACGCGGGTTCGGGGGCACGCAGTTCGGATGACGGCGGCGGCGGCGCTTCCGGGGGCGGCGGCGCAGGAGCGGCCTCGGCGGCCTGTCCCTTCACGCTGCCGACCAGAGGCTGCAGACCTTGCCCGCCGGGTGATTCGAGCCGGCACGCGATCTGGCGGCTGCCCGCCGACCAACTGTCTTCCGAAAGCGCGTCGTACTTCAGTGACAGCCCGGTGGCCTGCAGCGGAAGCGGCGCGAGGTAACCGTTCGCGATCCGGGTGCACTCGTCCTTGACGAATGCGTCCTGGTCGGCCGTCTCCGGCGGCCCACTCGGAAAGCGCTCGGCCAGGCTCACCGCACCGGCGATCTCGACGGCATGCCCGGTTGCGCAGTCGACCGGGATATCTGTGGACCGATTCGTGGCCGGGTCGATGCCCAAACAGGTGCCTGCGGGCCAGATCTTCGACTGATCGAGCTCGGCGACCCGGCCCTTGAACGGTGTCGGCTTGCTCCCTGGACCGAGTAACTGCAGTCCGCACAACAGGTTTCGGTCAGCGGGTGGGGCTCCACCGTTGTCGCCCGCCCACAGCACGCTGATCGTGAACCTGCTGCTCGGGTCGTACCGGTCCCCGAGGTATTGGCGCACTGCGGCCTGGCACGGTTCGCCGAAGTTGCCCATCCCGACCGACTTGGCGACCTCGAAGAGGTGGTTGTCCCGGCACTGCACGAACGATGGCTTGTCCGGTGAGTCGGCGGGCCAACTCAGGCAATTGCCGGCTTGCGCACTGCTGAACACCACGCCGGCGCGGCTGTCGTCCGACGGTCCGTCCCTGGTGTCCGGCGTCGCCATCAGTAGTTGGATGACAGCGCCGACGAGCAGGGCCACCAGCGCAAGGCCCAGCGTGGCGCGCTTGTTCGCATGGGCGCTGCGCCCGGATTCGCACGGCGCGTACAGGGGATGCCTGCCACCCGCGGCGCCGAGCGCGAGGGCAACGGTCTGGAGATCGGCTGGCGGCTCGCTTGACCGCGGCGACGACTCCACCGCCGTCACCGCTGTCGTCCCGGTAGCTCCGGGTTCCTACCTGCGGCAATGCGCCGACCAGGTTTGCCAGCCACGACAATAGAGCCTTGCACAGGTGGCCACGTCCCGCTACGTGGAGCCACCAGACGGCCACCTGAATGTGGCCCGGTCGTTACTTGAGGTCGTTACTTGAGCAGCGGGTCTCTCGGGAGCCCGAGGATGCGCTCGGCGATGGTATTGCGGGTGATTTCCGACGTACCGCCGGCAATCGTCATCGCGCGGTTGCCGAGGTAGGCCTGCGTGAGGAGTGGGTTCTGGCCGACGACGGCGCCGGCGCCCGCCAACTCCATACCGAGTTCGGTGAGGCGTTGACCTTGCTCGGCGACCAGCAGCTTCGTCACGTTGCCCTCGGGACCTGGTTCGGCACCGGCCAGCGCCCGCGTGACCCGGCGCAGGTTCAGCAGCCGCAGCGTGTGTCCCTCCGCGATCACCTCGCCCGCCTGCCGGAGGCGTGCGGCCGCGGTGTCGGCGGCCGCGGCGTCGAGCAACTCGACCAGCTCGTCCGCGGTGAAGCCGGTCGGTCCGCCCGAACCCCCGCCGATCGAGATGCGCTCATTGCCCAAGGTCGCGCGCGCGACGAG
The DNA here is from genome assembly GCF_033804635.1 of Mycobacterium sp. RTGN4. Taxonomy (NCBI): domain Bacteria; kingdom Bacillati; phylum Actinomycetota; class Actinomycetes; order Mycobacteriales; family Mycobacteriaceae; genus Mycobacterium; species Mycobacterium sp. RTGN4. The sequence continues at coordinate 385,687 of NZ_JAPZLB010000002.1, forward strand.
CCAACCGCGGTTGACGTCGCCGACAACGTCACCGTCGGGGACGAATACGTCGTCGAAGAACACCTCGTTGAAGTGCGCGTGCCCGGTGATGCCGCGCAAGCCGTTCACCGTCACGCCCGGCGCCTTCATGTCGATCGCCATCATCGTCACGCCTGCATGCTTGGGCGCATCGGCGTCGGTGCGGACGGTGGCGAGCCCCCATTGGCACATGTGGGCGAGGCTGGTCCACACCTTCTGTCCGGTGACGCGCCAGCCGCCGTCGACCTTCTTGGCAGTGGTGCGTACCGCTGCCGCGTCGGAACCCGCACCCGGCTCGGAGAACAGCTGGCACCACATCACCTGCCCGCGCAGGACCGGTTCGACCCAACGCTCACGCTGGTCGTCGTTGCCTGCCTGGGCGATGGTCAGCGTGACCCAGCCGGTGATGCCCATGTCGGGCCGCTCGACGTTGGCGAACTCCTCCTCGATGACCAACTGTTCGGCCACTCCGGCCTCCCGACCCCACGGCTTCGGCCAGTGCGGCACCAAATAGCCGGAGTCGACCAGGAAGTCGCGCTGCTGCTCCGAAGGCAGCGAGCGCCACGTGCTGACGGCGTCGCGGGCAGCGGTGCGGAATTCCTCGGCTTCGGCGGGCAGCGTGAACCGCGCGCCATGTGCCTGCCCGCTGCGCTGACCGTCGACGACGTCGAACAGCGGGTCGGCTCCGTCGCCCATGATCGCGGCCAGGGTGCGGGCGCGGCGCAGGTACATGTGTGCGTCGTGTTCCCAGGTGAACCCGATGCCGCCATGCAGCTGAATGTTGCACTGCGCGTTGAAGATCTGCGTGCGGATGGCGTGTGCGGCGGCCACCGCGGCAGGGAACCACGCGCTGTCCAGTTCGTCGGCACGTGCGGCGTCCCAGGTGGCGGCCGTGGTCTGTTCCGCGTTGACGAGCATGTTCGCCGCATGGTGCTTGACCGCTTGGAAGGTCCCGATGGTGCGGCCGAACTGTTCTCGGATCTTGGCGTATTCGACGGCCATGTCCAGCGTCGCCCAGCTGACCCCGACTGCTTCGGCGGACGCCAGGATGCGGAAGACGGTGCGGGCCCGGCGCGCCGCACCCCGCAGCACCCGGTCCTCGGGCAGGGCGACGGCCCGCAGTGCGACCGTCCCGATGCTGCGGGTGGTGTCGAGCGAACTCAGGGGCGTGACGGTGACCCCTTCGGCGTCGGCGTCCACGATGACGACGTCGTCGCCCGCGGTGAGTACCAGCACCGAGGCGTCGGGGGCCCCGAGTACCGCGGGACTCTCGCCGCTCACTATCAGATCCGACCCCGCGACGATGCTGCCGGAGCATCCGAGTGCCCCGACGGTCGAGCCGTCCGCGAGTCCCGGAAGGAGTTGGGCGCGAACGGAATCCGGTGCGCAGCGGTCGATCACCGTGGCCGCGCTGACCGTCGGCAGAAACGGCCCGGGGCAGAGTTCGCGGCCTTGCGCTTCGAGTACGACGGCCAGTTCGGACAGTCCGAAGCCCGAGCCGCCGTGTTCCTCGGGGATCGCCAACCCCTGCCAGCCGATCTGGGCGGCGGCCGCCCAGATGTCCGCCGGATGGTTGGTCGCCGGCGAGTCCGGGTCGAGGGTCGCCCTGGCCGCGGCCAGGCTCTTCACACGCCCCAGCTGGCCGGATGCCGAGTCGGCCAGTGCTCGGTGCTCGTCGGTGATGGCCAGCGCATTGATTCCCAGAGAGGTGCCCACGAACTCACATAACCACCGCCACCGGCGCGCCGTACCTGTGAGACAGGTCACAGCCAGGTCAGCGGCGTGGGGTGGTAGACAACTTCTCCACATTGTCGATTACCGACGAGTAACCGGGGTACAGTCGCGCCATGACGGCTCGACCGGATACCCGGTATCCAGGACCGACCATGGCCACACGCGCGAAGTGGTTGCTAAACGCGGGCCCCTCGGATTACCTACTTGCCATGAGCGTGGCGTCGACGTCGCTGCCGGTGATCGGCAAACACCTTGAGCCACTTGGCGGTGCGACGGCGATGAGCATTTGGGGAGTCCGTCACATGCCGGACTTCCTCGGGGCAGCGGTGAAGAACATGTTCACCCCTGGCATTGCTGAAGAGCGCAAGCGGAACCGCGACAAGACCAACGAAGTGGTGCAGAGCGCGCTCCGCGGTGTGGTGGCGCCCGAGGCCCTCGACATCGAATGGCCCGCCCCGGATTCGACGCCGCCGGTATGGAAGGCGTTGGAGCACCGTCGCAACGTGTACCGGACCTCGGTTCGCTACGGGGACAGTCCTGCTCAGGTGCTCGACGTGTGGCGGCCCAGGGAACTTCCCGCCCAGCCCGCACCGGTGATGATCTTCGTGCCCGGCGGGGCCTGGGTGCACGGCGGTCGCATCCTCCAGGGCTACGCATTGATGTCGAAGATGGCCGAACTCGGCTGGGTGTGTTTGTCCGTCGAGTACCGGGTGGCGCCTAATCATCCATGGCCGCAGCACATCACCGACGTCAAGACCGCGATCGCGTGGGCCCGCGCCAACGTCGACAAGTTCGGCGGCGACCGCAACTTCGTGACGATCGCGGGAACGTCGGCAGGTGGGCACCTGGCGGCCCTCGCCGGCCTGACCGCCAACGATCCGGAGTTCGACGCCGACCTGCCGGAGGGCTCGGACACGTCGGTGGACGCCGTCGTCGGCATCTACGGCCGTTACGACTGGGAGGACCGGTCCACGGTCGAGCGGGCGCGCTTCGTCGACTTCCTCGAGCGCGTGGTGGTGAAGCGCAAGATCACCAAGCGGCCCGAGATCTTCCGGAAGGCCTCGCCGATCGCTCGCGTCCACGACAACGCCCCACCGTTCCTGGTGGTGCACGGTGGCGGCGACACGGTCATCCCGGTGCAGCAGGCGCGCGACTTCGTCGCCAAGCTCACCCACGTCTCGCGGGCCGCGGTCAGCTACGCCGAGTTGCCAGGCGCCGGCCACGGGTTCGACATGACCGACGGGGCCAGGACGGGTTCGACGGCCACCGCAATCGGCTTGTTCCTCAACCAGGTTCACCAAAACCAGATGTTGGTCGGGTCGCAGCAGGTTATATAGCCCCGTGAGGCGGCTCAGCGGGTGGGACGCGGTACTGCTGTACAGCGAGACGCCCATGGTGCACATGCATACCCTGAAGTTGGCCGTGATCGCGCTCGACGAGCTTGGTGACCGGAAGTTCGGGGTCGACGAGTTCCGCCAGGTCATCCACGGCAGGCTCTACAAGCTCGATCCGTTCCGCTATGAGTTGGTCGACATTCCGTTCAAGTTCCACCACCCGATGTGGCGGGAGAACTGCGAGGTCGATCTCGAGTACCACATCCGGCCCTACCGGGTGGAGCGCCCCGGCGGCCGTCGCGAACTCGACGACGCGGTGGGCAAGATCGCCAGCACGCCGCTGGACCGCTCCAAGCCGCTATGGGAGATGTACTTCATCGAGGGACTGGCGAACGGCCGCATCGCGGTGCTGGGCAAGATCCACCACGCGTTGGCCGACGGGGTCGCCTCGGCCAACCTGATGGCGCGCGGGATGGATCTCCAGACCGGTCCGGCCGATCGCGATTCGTATGCGACTGATCCCGCGCCGACGCGATCGGAATTGGTACGCACGGCCTTTGGTGATCACCTCCGCCAGCTCGGCCGGCTGCCCGGCGTCATGCGCTACACCGCCCAGGGCATCGGCCGGGTGCGCAAGAGTGCACACAAGCTGTCGCCGGAATTGACCCTCCCCTTCACCCCGCCGCCGAGCTTCATGAACCACATGGTCGACGGAACCAGGAAGTTCGCGACGGCAACGCTCGCGCTCGCCGACGTCAAGGCGACCGGCAAGCATCTCGGGGTGACCATCAACGACATGGTGCTCGCCATCTCGTCGGGGGCGCTGCGTCAGCTGTTGCTGCGTCACGACGGCACGGCCGATCATCCGCTGTTGGCTTCCGTCCCAGTCAGTTTCGACTTCTCCCGCGACCGCATCTCGGGAAACTACTTCACCGGCGTCATGATGACGCTGCCAGTGGAACTCTCCGATCCGCTCGAGCGCGTGCAAGCCGTGCACGACGCGGCGGTGTCGGCGAAGGAGACCCACCACCTGATGGGACCGGAGCTGGTGAGCAGGTGGTCGGCGTACTTCCCGCCCGCGCCTGCCGAAGCGCTGTTCCGCTGGCTGGCCAACAAGGACGGCCAGAACAAGGTGCTCAACCTGCCGATCTCCAACGTGCCAGGGCCACGCGAGCACGGGCGGGTCGGCGGCGCGTTGGTGACGGAGATCTACTCGGTGGGGCCGCTGACCACCGGTAGCGGGTTGAACATCACGGTGTGGAGCTACGTCGATCAACTCAACATCTCGGTGCTTTCCGACGGCGCCACGTTGGACGATCCGCATGAGCTCACCAAGGCGATGGTTGATGCGTTCATTGAAATCCGCCGCGCCGCAGGTCTTTCCGAGGAATTGACCGTAGTCGAAGGGGCGATGGCCCAGTAGCGGGATAGCTCAGCCCCGCTTGGCCTTCACCCAGTCCAGGAAGTGCGCAACGGCCGTCGCGGTGAAGTGTCCGTGCGGCGAGCCGAAGAAGTCGAAAGCATGCTGCGCGTGGGGAATCTCGGAGTACACGACGACATCGTCCGACTTCTGTGCGAGCGCTTCGGCGAACTCGCGGCCCTCACCGACCGGGATGATCGAGTCGTCCTCGCCGTGAAGGATGAAGAACGGCGGTGCGTCCGGCCGGACCTTGGTGATGGGCGACGCGTCCAGGTACACCTGCCGGTTCGCCGAGAACCGCTTCTTGACGATGAAGCGCTGCAGGATCGAGATGAACTCGGGGCGCCCTGTGCCCTCCTTGCTGAACCAGTCGTAGCGGCCGTAGATGGGCACCGCAGCCACCACCGAGGTATCGGCGTCCTCGAAGCCCGGCTGCCACTGCGGGTCGTTGGGCGTCAGCGCCGCCAGCGCGGTCAAGTGCCCGCCTGCCGACCCTCCGGTGATCGCCACGAAGTCGGGGTCGCCGCCGTAGTCGGCGATGTTCTCCTTGATCCAGGCCAGCGCTCGTTTCACGTCGATGATGTGCGCGGGCCAGGTATTGCGAGGGCTGACGCGATACGCCATCGAGACGCAGATCCAGCCGCGTTCGGCCATGTGGCCCAGCATCGGGTAGGCCTGCGGACGGCGCATACCGATCGCCCATGCGCCGCCGGGCACCTGAAGCAGCACGGGTGCCTTACCGTCGCGCGGCAGGTCGCTGCGGTGCCAGACGTCGGCGACGTTCACCCGGTGCGGGCCGTACCGGATGATGTCGGACTTCTTGACGTACTGGCGTCGTGACCACGACGTACGGAGCACACCGCCACGTCGCCTGCGTCGCTCTTCTGCGGCGACCGCGGTGTAGTCCTCGCCGAGTGCCGCCCGCAGCGGATCTTCGAAGGACGGCTGTGACTTGGCACTGCGCCGATAGACGAAGCCCAGCACCCCCCACGAAGCCGCGGTCAGCGCCAGGGCGATCCGGCCGCGTGGGCCCTTGAAGTCGTCACGCACGCCGCGCCGGAGCGCGTCGAGCATCGACGCGCCGATGACTACCGGGGCGGCCTCGGCCGAGGGCCAGCCGAGAAAGAACACCGGGATCGTGACGTACCCCTCGCGCCCCAGCGGCTGGATTGCATTGGCAGCGTTGGCGAGTTCGGCGGTCGCCCGCAACAGCGGGTACCGCTTACGCGTCTTACGCCTCATCGGTCGAAGCGAGTTCAAGAAGCTCACGACGAAGAATCTTGCCAGTGCTGCCCCGCGGCAAACCTTCCAGCACTGTGATGCTGCGCGGAACCTTGTAGTTCGCCAGCTGCTCGCGGACGTGCGCCTTGAGGGCGTCGGGGGTCACGGAACCGCCGGTGCCCAGCACGACGAACGCCACCAGCCGCTGTCCGTACTGTTCATCGTCGACGCCGAGTACGGCGGCTTCGGCCACGTCGGGGTGGGTCGCCAGCGTCTTCTCCACCTCGATCGGGTAGACGTTCTCGCCGCCGGACACGATCATCTCGTCATCGCGTCCGACGACGAACAGTCGGCCCGCCGAGTCGAGGTAGCCGACGTCGCCTGAGCTCATGAAGCCCTCGTGAAAGGCTTTCTCTTTGTCGTTCGACCCCTTGGTGTAGCCGTCGAACTGGGTGGAGTTGCGCACGAAGATGGTGCCCACCTCGCCCTGCGGTACTTCCCGGCGCTCGGCGTCCAGGATCCGAAGGTCGGTGCCATCGGCCGGCCTGCCTGCGGTGTCCGGCGCCGCGCGTAGGTCGGCGGGTGTCGCGGTCGCGATCATGCCCGCTTCGGTGGCGTTGTAGTTGTTGTAGATCACGTCGCCGAACTGATCCATGAACTTGACGACGACGTCGGGTCGCATTCGGGAGCCCGACGCGGCGGCAAAGCGCAGGGAGCGCCCGCTGTAGCGCCCGCGCACCTCGTCGGGCAAGTCCATGATGCGGTCGAACATGACTGGGACGACACACAATCCGGTGGCGTGATGCTCGTCGACCAACGCCAGGGTGGCCTCGGGGTCGAACTTTCGCCGGGTGACGATGGTGCACGCCATCGACGCGGCGAACGCAAGCTGGGCGAAACCCCACGCGTGGAACATCGGTGCGACGATGACGGTGACCTCTTCGGCATGCCACGGCGTGCGGTCGAGGATGGCCTTCAAGGTGTCGGGCCCGCCGCCGGAGTGGCTGGCGCCCTTGGGTGTTCCGGTGGTGCCCGAGGTCAGCAGGATGACCTTGGACTTGCTGTCGGCCCGGCGTGGCTGCCCGCCTTCGTGCGCGGCGATCAGCTTCTCCACCGTCAAACCCGGGACTGCGCGGTCCGTCCACGCCACGATCCGGATTGCTTCGGGGTTGTCGGCCAACGCGCGGTCAACACTGGGGGTGAACTCTTCGTCGTAGATGACGGCAAGGGATTTCGAAACACTTTCCCGCGCCACCACTTCCGCCAGCGCGGGTCCGGCGAAGGAGGTGTTCAGCAGCAGCACGTCGGCGCCGATGCGATTGGTGGCGATCAACGCTTCGACGAAGCCACGGTGGTTGCGGGCCATGATCGCTACGACGTCGGGCGCACCTCCGCGCAGCGCTTGCAATGCAGCGGCGAGTGCGTCGGCGCGCTGGTCGATTTGCCGCCAGGTCAAGGTGCCGAGTTCGTCGATCAGGCCGGCTCGGTCCGGGCAGCGTTGTGCAGCGGCCGCGAAACCTGAAGTGATGCCCATGTGTTCGCGCGCCATTGCCGCAGCGATGCGCACGTACTTGTCCGGCCTCAGTGGCGCGATCACCCCGGCACGCACCATCGTCGTGACCAAGCCGAGCGTGTCGGACAGTCCCATGTCAGCCAATTACCGGGAGCCGACGTTCCTTGGCCAGTTCGTCGAGCGCCTTCTGCATGACGTGCCGGACGTGGGCGTCGACCTCGTCGACGTCGGGGTCCTCGCCGAACTCAGCGACGATGTCGATGGGCTCCAGCACCTGGGTGACGATCTTGGTGGGCAGCGGAACGTTAACGGGCAGTACGGCACTCAGGCCGAACGGGAAGCCGAACGAGATAGGCAGGATCTTCGCGCGGAACAGCTTGTCCAACCGAAGCGCCTTGGCGACCGAGGTCCCGCGGCTGAGGTACAGCTGGCTCTCCTGCCCGCCGATCGACACCGACGGCACGATGGGCACGCCCGCATTGAGCGCGGCCCGGACGTAGCCGGTGCGGCCGCCGAAGTCGATGGTGTTGCGGGACGTCGTCGGCCGGTACACGTCGTAGTCACCGCCGGGGAACACGATGACCACACCACCGGTGCGCAGGGCCTCGTCGGCATTCTCGTGGTTGGCGGGGATGAAGCCGGTCTTCTTGAAGAGGTCGGAGGTCGGGCCGACGAAGATCAGGTCGAATCCGAGCGTGTAGACCGGCCGGTCGTAGCCGTACGTCTCGTAGAAGTCGGTGGCGAATACCGGAACGTCCATCGCGAACAGTCCGCCGGAATGGTTCGCGACGACGAGCACGCCTCCCGGCGGGACGTTGTCCAGCCCGCGGACCTCCGAGCGGTGCCAGCCCTTGATCAGCGGCCGGATCAGGCCCATCACCTTCTCGGTCAGGCCCGGATCCCACTTGGTCACTTCCGACGGCGTTACTTCAGACGGCTCGCTATCGGTCTTCGGCACGGCTCCCCCTCGCGAAATTGGAACGTGTTCTAGTTTTAGCGTACCGGTGTCCGCTCCAGCTGGGAAATCCTCTGCCGTGGCTACAGCGGGCAGACGACCTTGACCCATTCATCGATGCGGGTGTTGAACTTCTCGTAGTCCGGATCGTCGAACTGAGCGCCCTGGGTGGAGACGAAGTGGTCGATGGCTTCCTGGACGTCCGGCGGCGGGTTGTACTTGGCGAAGATGTCAGCGGCCTTCTTGGCGTCCTCGGTATTCTTCGCGACCGCGAGATCCAGGTTGGCGCCCGTCACATCAGTGCACGCACTGGGATCCAGCGGCGCCTGGGGCGCCGCCGCGGGAGCGCTTGCTTCCGCGGCCGTCGACTCCGCGGAGCTCGACGTGTCCGAGCTGGATGACGACGACGGCGAGTTGGTGGTCGGCTTGCTGCCTCCGCAACCAGCGAGCAGCAATGCGAAGGCCGCGACGACCGTCACGATCCACCGATGGGACATGCGGGTTCTCCTCTGCCTGGCCGCACCAAGCAGAACAGGATCCGCTAGATCGCGGCGATGTACTCCGAAGTGTAGAACTCCGCTGGAGTCTGCGAATTCGGGGCAGGCCGCTCGACGATGACCCACGCTCCCGTCTTGCCGGACGCGATGGGGCCCTGCACCGTGACGGAACCCAGGCCTACGTCGTTGATCTGGAGCACGCCGCTGATGACGCCCGGGTCGCCTGCCGCACATCCATTCGACGGGCGCGGGGTCTGGATGATCCGCACGTCGTACTGGCTGTTCGGCGGGGCCGTTGCGGCGTCGACGTGCGCCGTGACCGTGGAGCCCGATGAACTGACTTCCGCGATCATCCTGCTGTCGCCGACCGCGGCGACCCACTTGAGCTGGCTGAAGTCACAGGCCCGCCACTGGCTGGAAAGTGGCATCGGGGACGCCGCACCGGCAACCGCAGTACTCGAGGCGAGCAGCGCCATGCCGACGGCCGTAACTTTCGCCATCGTAAATTTGGTCATAAGCCCCCATACTGCTCTTTTGCCGCAAACCGTGCAGTAGTCCCGATCACAGAATCGTGGTGATATTGCTCAAGTTCGCCGTGGGCGCAATCTAGAGGCCGCACCATGGATGGCATGCCAGAGGTCACCGTGAACCCCGCCGAGTACTTCGCACGCATCGGCTACGACGGCCCGACCGGACCGAACGAGGAATTGCTGCACGCACTCGTCGCCGCGCACGGCCGGACCATCCCGTTCGAGAATCTCGATCCACTGATGGGCGTGCCTGTCGACGACCTCGGACCCGAGGTGCTCGCGGAGAAGCTCGTCGGCCGCCGGCGCGGTGGCTACTGCTACGAGCAGAACGGACTCGTCGGCTACGTGCTGGAGGCGCTGGGCTACGGCATCGACCGGATCGCGGGCCGGGTGGTCTGGATGCGCGACCCCGACGCTGGTTTGCCCGCGATGACCCATCAGGTCCTGGCGGTCACGGTGCCCGGTGAGCACGACCGCTTCCTCGTCGACGTCGGATTCGGCGGGCAGACGTTGTCGTCGCCCATTCGGCTGGTGGCCGGGCCGGAACAGGCGACCCGGCACGAGCTCTATCGCATCGTCGACCGCGGTGAGGACCTGATCCTGCAGGCTCAGCTCCGCGACACGTGGCTGACGCTCTACGAGTTCACCACCCAGCCGCGCCCACGCATCGACCTCGAAGTCGGAAGCTGGTATGTATCAACGCATCCCGCCTCGATATTCGTCACCGGGCTGACCGCCGCGCTCGTCACCGACGAAGCGCGGTACAACCTGCGCGGCCGAAATCTGGCGATCCACCGCAAGGACGGCAGCGAGAAGATCCGCTTCGACACCGCGGCCGAGGTGCTCGACGCGCTCGAGGGGCGCTTCCACATCGATGTGGCCGACCTCGGTGACCGCGACGTCGTCGAAGCTCGCGTCGGCCAGGTGCTCGACGCCTGACTAGGGTCCGACGACGAACGTCCACGGGTCGTCGGCCGCGAGCGCCATCCGGCCCAGCCTGCGCGCGTGGAAACCGGTCGTGCCGAACTCGCCGGCCCAACTTCGGGCCCGCATGGTGGCCAGCCACAGGGGATGCTCGATGGTCACGCCGATCGCGCCGTGCAGCTGGTGCGCGATGGTGGTCACAGGTGCGACGGCCCGGCCCACTGCCACCTTGGCCACGGTCAAGGCATAGTCGGCCTGACGACTGTCGAAGCCGTAGTCGGCGGCTGCGGCGGTCGCCAAAGCCGCTGCAGCGCTGGCACGTTCGAGCTCGCCCGCCATTGCAGCCAGCGCGTGCGCGACGGCCTGGAAGTTGCTCAACGGCCGCCCGAACTGAACGCGGTCCCTGGTGTGTGCGACGGTAAGTTCGGTGGCGGCGTCGAAAGCGCCGACGAGATGTACACAGCGGGCCCATGCGCCCCGCCGTAGTAGTTCGTCACCCACTTCGGGGGCGAGCCGGACGACGTCGTGGGCGGGCACGTCGAACGCGATGGCGCCCCGCGGCTCGCCCGCCAGATTGTGACCGTCGACGACGACGGGTTCCGCCAGCCATGCCACCGAAAGCGCGTCGGAGCTGCGGGCGGCCAGCAGCACGGGACCCGAGCCCGGCCACGGCACGTCGGTGGCGGTGCCCGTGATCCGCTGGCCGGAAGAATCAGCGTCGGCGAACGCGACTGTCAGCGGTCCGGTCGCAGGCACTGCTAGGCCGGCTGCGGTGGCCAACCAGGCTGCGAGCACATCGGTTTCGGCGACGGGGACCGCGGCGGCCCAACGGGCGAGTCCCCGGAGCACGACGGCCGACTCCCGTATCCCGGCTCCTTCGGTGCTCGTCAATCGGCTCAACCCGGTGTCCTCGAGCGTGCGCCACAACTGATCGTCGAACGCATTCGGTAGGGCTCGGTGGCCGAGGCCCGCATCGAACGACCGGCGGCCGATGTCGTCGACGAGCTGGGCCAATTCGTCGTTCGGCCCGCTTGCCGCGGGCGCCCGCTCGAGACTCTTCGCGACGACGCCACGCAGCACCTCGTTGGTGCCGCCGCGCAGGGTGAACAGCGGCGAGTGCACCCGTGCCGCATCCAAGAGGCCGCGCAGCCGGTGTGCTTCGGGCGATGCGGCGTCGACGTGCTCGAGCAGGTCCGCAGCAAGTTCCACCGACTCCTGCTCGAACCGGGTGCCGAGGTCCTTCACCAGCGCCGCCCGCGTCGCGGCTTCCCCACCGTCGGACAGCGCCCGCGCCACCGATATCGACAGCTGCCGTAGCGAGCTCATCCGCGCGATCAGGTCGCCGACGGTCTCCGCGGGCGCTGAGTCGGCCTGCAGCCCGAGCGCTCGGATCAGCTCGAAAAGCAATGTGGCGGTGGATAAGATGCGTTCCGGACCACTGCGCTCGAAGCCCAGTTCCGCGGTCACTTGATGCCAGCCGGCACCGATTTCGCCCAACACGTCGTCGTCGGTGAGCGCGACGTCATCGAAGAGCACCTCGTTGAAGTGGTGCTCGCCGTTCATCAGCAGGATCGGGCTGACCGTCACGCCGGTCGCGTCGGTCGGCACGATGAACTGGCTGAAGCCCTCGTGACGATGCGCGGGATCGAGCGGGCTGGTGCGGGCCAGCACGACGATCTGGTGGGCCAGGTGCGCACCGCTGGTCCACACCTTGGAGCCGTTCAGCACCCAGCCGTCTGCGCTTCTGGTGGCTCGGGTCGCCACGGCGGCCAGATCGGAACCCGCGCCGTGCTCGCTCATCCCGATGGCCGAGTACAACCGGCCCTCGGCGATGCGGGGCAGCAGGCGGCTGCGCTGCTCCTCGCTGCCGAACGACATCAGGCCGGGGGCGACTTGGCGGTCCGCGATCCAATGCGCTCCGACGGGGGCGCCGCAGGCCAGCAACTCCTCGGTCACCACGTAGCGGTGCAGATACCCAAGCCCATGGCCGCCGTACTGCTTCGGGATGGTCAACCCGACGAAGCCCGCGTCGGCGAGTCTGATGCTGAAGTCGGCGTCCCACTTGGCCAACCAGCAGTCGACGGCGGGCTGCCAACCGTATCGATCGTGATCGGCCGCAAGGAAACTCCGGATGGCCGAGCGGAGTTCGGCCAGCTCGGCGTCATTGGCGCGCAGGGCGTCGAATTCGGTCACTGGATAGTGGAGTCTAGTGGGGACCCAATGACTGGATGAGAGGGAGCTGAGATGGCATTGGTGTACTTCACCGCGTCGAGTCTGGACGGGTTCGTCGTCGACGAGGCCGACAGCCTGGACTGGTTGACGTCGCGGGACGTCGACGCCCTGGGGCCGTTTGGATACGAGGCGTTCGCGAAATCCGTTGGCACGCTTGTCATGGGCTCGGCCACCTACGAATGGCTCGTCGCGAACCAGCCGGGGGCATGGCCCTACGAGCAGCCGAGTTGGGTGCTGACGAGCCGGCCGCGGATCGTCGTCGAAGGCCACCCCGTCCAGACGTTCGACGGCGACGTCCGCGAGTTGTATCCACGACTGGTCGCCGCCGCGGGGGACAGGGACGTGTGGTTGGTCGGTGGCGGGGAGGCGGCGGCTCAGTTCGTGGTGGCCGGCCTGGTCGATGAGCTCATCGTGTCCTACGCGCCGTGCACGCTGGGGCAGGGCGCCCGGCTGTTGCCGACGCGTTCGGAGTGGAAGCTGACCGAGTCGGCCGTCAACGGCGAATTCGTTTGTGCGCGTTGGGTCAAAGCCGCTTAGTGACCGGGCAGGCCGTAGCGCCGCACGAATTCCCTTGACTTGATGAGGAACTCCATCTGGTCGGCGACATCGCGCAGCGGGCCGGCGTTGCGGGTGGAGCGGCAAAGTACCACCGCTCCCTCCAGCGCGGCGATGCACGTCACGGCCAGCGACCCGGCGTCGGACTCGTCGAACCCGTCGGCGACGAACGCTCGGGTGAGCGCGGTGCGCCATCGGCCGAAGATCTCGCCCGCCACTGCGGTCAGGGCCGGATCGTCGTCGGCCGACCCGATGGCGGCTGCCACCACTGGGCAGCCTGCGGTGAACTCGCTGCCCGCCAGGGTGCGCTCCCAGAAGTCGACGAACTCGTGCACCATCGAGATGCCTCCGCGGTCAACGGCCCCGTCGATCAGTGAGGTGATCTTGTCGCCCGCGAACTGGAGGGCTTCGGTGAGCAGTTGGTTCCTGCCGTCGGGGAAGTGGTAGTACACCGAACCGCGGGGGGCGCCGCTGCGCGTGAGCACCTCGTCGATGGTGACGCCTGCGGCACCGCGTTCACGCAGCACTTCGGCCGCGCTGAGCAGCATGTTGTGCCGTGTCGACCCTCGCTTGTTCGGCTTGGTCGCCGCTTCTGTCATCAGGCCGCGGCCCTCGGGTGCCGCATGTGCGACAGCCGAGCACCCACGCTGCGTGGGCCGAACTTCAACGTCTCGCGACGGTCGCGCACCTCGTACGTGAATCTGCGGCCAAGGACGTTCACTTCAACGATCCACATGGCCCACCTCCCTGGGTATGTACCTGAGCATAAAACTCGCAACACACATCCACAACGAATGTATTCCGGCTCACACGATCTACGTGCTGGAGCCGAGGTGAATGGCATTTGATAGGACATTCTAAATGCAGCGCCGCCGATCCGCTGATTATGGTGAATTGCATAATTTGGCCATAGCGAGTTCACTGCACCCATGACCACGCCCACCCTGGACACCGTGACCCTCGAACGGGACGGACACGTCCTCGTCATGGGGCTCAACCGGCCGGAGAAGCGCAATGCCTTCACGGTGGCGATGCTCGCCGACCTGTCGCGCGCGTACGCCCTCCTGGAGCGCGACGAGACCCTTCGGGCGGGTGTGCTCATCGCCAACGGCGAGCACTTCACCGCAGGCCTCGACCTCGTCGACGTCGCGCCCTACCTCGCCGAGGGCCGTGACCCGATGCCCGAGGACGGCCGCGACCCGTGGCGGCTCGATGGCGCGTGGACCAAGCCGGTGGTTGCTGCGGTGCAGGGACGTTGCCTGACGCTCGGGATCGAGCTGCTGCTGGCGGCCGACATCCGGGTGGCCGCGGCAGATGCGCGGTTCGCCCAAATCGAGGTGTTGCGCGGAATCTTCCCGTTCGGCGGTGCCACGCTGCGCCTGCCGCGCCAAACCGGCTGGGGCAACGCCATGCGCTGGCTGCTCACCGGTGACGAATTCGACGCAGAGGAGGCGCTCAGGATCGGACTCGTCCAGGAGGTCGAGGCCAGCCCGGCGGCTGCGCAGGCGCGGGCGCGGGAACTCGCGCACACCATCGCCGACCGTGCTGCCCCGCTCGGCGTTGCGGCCACGCTGGCGTCGGCGCAGCTGGCCCGAACCGACGGTGATGCGGCCGCGATAGCCGCGCTGCGACCCGAGGTCACCCGGCTGTTCGGGACCGCCGACGCGGCCGAGGGCGTGCAGTCGTTTATCGAGCGTCGACCCGCCCGGTTTGCTGGTCGCTGATGGGCAACCGGGACTAGGCTCTTGACCCAGTTCGACGGTGAAAGGCGCAGACCGTGGGTCACTACAAGAGCAACGTGCGTGATCTCGAATTCAACCTCTACGAGGTGCTCGACCTGGAGAAGATTCTGGCGACCGGCGAGTTCGGTGACATGGACGGCGAGTCGGTGCGCGAGCTACTCGCCGAGGCGTCGCGGCAGGCCGAGGGCCCGCTGGCCGAGTCCTTCGCCGAAAGCGATCGGCACCCGCCGACCTTCGACCCCGAGACCCACACCGTCACCATCGGGGCACCCTTCAAGAAGTCGTTCCGGGCGTGGCAGCAGGGCGAGTGGTTCCGCATCGGACTGTCCGAAGAGGTCGGAGGCATGCCTGCGCCGGCCATGGTGGCCTGGGCCATCAACGAGTTCCCGCTAGGTGCGCAGCCCGCGGCCTTCATGTATCTCGCAGGCCCGGTGCTCGCCAACATCATCTTCCAGATCGGCAACGACCAGCAGAAGCATTGGGCCGCAATGGCCATCGAGCGGAACTGGGGAGCCACGATGGTGCTCACCGAGCCCGACGCCGGCTCGGACGTCGGCGCGGGCCGTACCAAGGCCGTGCCGCAGCCCGACGGCACCTGGCACCTGGACGGGGTCAAGCGGTTCATCACCAACGGCGACTCCGACGACCTGTTTGAGAACATCCTCCACATGGTGTTGGCGCGACCCGAGGGTGCGGGTCCCGGCACCAAGGGCCTTAGTCTCTTCCTCGTCCCGAAGTTCCTGATGGATCCCGAGTCAGGAGCGCCGGGCGAACGCAACGGCGTCTACGTCACCGGGCTCGAGCACAAGATGGGGCTCAAGGCGTCCGCGACGTGCGAACTGACCTTTGGCCAACATGACCGGCCCGCCGTCGGCTACCTGGTCGGTGACGTGCACAGCGGCATCGGGCAGATGTTCAAGATCATCGAGTATGCGCGAATGATGGTGGGCACCAAGGCCATCGGCACGCTATCGACCGGCTACCTCAACGCACTCGAGTACGCGAAGACCAGGGTGCAGGGCGCTGACCTGACCCAGATGACCGACAAGACGGCGCCAAGGGTCACCATCCTGCACCACCCCGACGTGCGGCGCGCGCTGCTCGTGCAGAAGTCGTACGCGGAGGGCTTGCGCGCGCTCTACCTGTACACCGCCGCCCATCAGGATCCCGCCGCCGCGGCGATCGTTTCCGGCGCGGACGCGAACATGGCCGAACGCGTCAACGACCTTTTGTTGCCCATCGTCAAGGGCGTCGGATCGGAACGCGCATACCAATGCCTCACCGAATCGCTGCAGACGTTCGGGGGATCCGGCTTCCTGCAGGACTACCCGATCGAGCAGTACATCCGCGACGCCAAGATCGACTCGCTCTACGAGGGCACCACGGCCATCCAGGCGCAGGACTTCTTCTTCCGCAAGATTGCCCGTGATCAGGGTGGGGCGCTGGCTCACGTGGCGGGCCAGATCCAAACCTTCCTGGACAGCGAGACGGCCCGCCCCGAACTCGCTGAGAGTCGCGCCGTGCTGGCGGCCGCCAACGCCGACTTGCAGGCGATGCTGGTTGCGATGACCGGGTTCCTGATGGCCTCTCAACAGAATCCCCGCGAGCTCTACCGGCTGGGGCTCGAGTCGGTGCGCTTCCTGCTGGCCGTTGGCGACCTGCTGATCGGGTGGATGCTGCTGCATCACGCCGAGCTTGCGCTCGATGCGCTCGACGCCAATCCCTCCGCAGAGGATCGCGCGTACTACGCCGGAAAGGTCACTACCGCAACGTTCTTCGTGGCGACGGTGTTGCCGCGGCTAGCGGCCGATCGCAAGATCGTCGAGTCCGCCGACCTCACTGCGATGGACGTGGCCGAAGCGGCCTTCTAGCCGCTCGAGGTGCTACGCGGCGGTTTCGGAGAATGCATCGCGGTGTTCCCGCACGAAGTCGACGAACCGGGCAGGCGGGTGCCCGAGCGCCGTGGCGAGGGTGTCGGCGTCAGGTGTTATGCGTGGTGCCGCACCACCGGCGAATGCTCCACCGATGATCGAGATGTGTTGCGCCATAGCCCTGTTCACGGGGGAGTCGTCGGTCTCCGCCCGCGCCTCCAGCTGCGCCCGCCAGGCTTCAGGTGAGATGGATTGGTAGCGGACGTACCGGCCGGTCTCCTCGGAGATGATGCGCGCGACGTCGGAGTGGCTGAGCGCTTCGGCCGCGGGCGGGTAGCTGATGGCCGGAGCGCTAGGCGCCGGTTTGAGCAGTTCCGCCACCGCGAGTTCGGCGGCGTCGCAACCACCGATCCATGGAGCCCTGCCTTCACCAAAGCTGTTGGCGATCGTCGCGTCCGCCCGGATCGTGCCGCCGTGCAACGTGAGCACGTTCTCGTGAAAGAGCCCCGCGACGCGCAAGATGGTCGGGTTGAGGCCGGCCCAAATCAGCACCTCTTCGGCGACGGCCTGCGCCTGACCCAACTTGCTGGGACTGCCGTGCGCCGAGGCGGCCATCGACATCACGACGACGTGCACTGGCCGCGCGGCGTCGACGAGCACCGACGCGAGATTGGTCGCCGCCGGAATCACCCCTGCGGCAATGGGATAGGTGAAGTAGACCGCGGCCACACCGTCGACCGCATCCACCAGCGAGCGGCGGTCGTGTAGGTCGCCGATGACGGTAGTGGCGCCGCGCTGTCTCAGCGCCGCGGCCCGTTCGTCGTCGGCCCGGGTGAGCACCCGGACGTGACGGCCGGTCGCGAGTAATTCGTCGACCACGGCGCTACCGGTGCGGCCGTGGCGGCCGGTGGCCCCGATGACAAGTACGTTGTCCATTGCGGTTCTTTCGTTTGAGTCGCCGTCAGGCGGCGAGGAAGTTGGCGACCTCGGTAGCGAAGGCCCGCGCGTGCTGGAACAGGAACGCGTGGCCGGCGTCGCTATAGAGCACCAGGGTGGCCGTGTCGAGGTGTTGCACAGCCACGTAGGAGGCCAGCGCGGGGATCATCACGTCGTGAATGCCGTTGGCGTACAGCACCGGTTGCTTGATGTCCTCCAAAGTCGAGCGCACTTCGTCGAACGGGACCGACAGGATCTTGCCGACCGCCACGAGTTGACCCGTCGCGGCTTCCTCGGATACCGCAGGGCCACCATTGGCGAGCCGGGTGGAAACCTTGGCCAGGTGCTGGCGGCCCGCGAGTCGAGCGGCGTCGGTTTCGGGATAGAACAGGTAGAGCAGATCGTTCGCGTCCGCCTCGGGTTTGGCCATGATGCGCAGCACTTCCTGGCTCATATCCGGCTGCCCCGGCACCGGCCCGACCGGTGCGCTACCCGCCACGACAAGTCTGCGGACGAGGTCGCGGCGACGGTGCGCCACCGCCTGCGCCACGATGCCGCCGAGTGACCAGCCCAGCAGGTCAACCGTAGGCACGCCGAGTGCTTCGATGAATTCGACTGCACCATCGGCGAATCCGTCCAACGAGTCACGGGGTTGTCCGGTGGAGTAGCCGATGCCGACGTTGTCGAACACGATCACGTCGTGGTCGGCGGCGAGATAGTCGATGAACTCCGGGTCCCACCAATCGATGGTGCCGCGGAAACGGTTCAGCAGCACGAGCGGGACGCCGCCGCGCGGGCCCACCCGCCGATAGGTGAACCGGGCCGAGGGTCCTTCAACGGTGAGGTCTTCGGCAGTATCAGCGAGGTAGGCGCTCACGAGCGGTCTCCTTCTTCGAGGTGCGGTCTCCTCCGGCCCGGAGGGGCAGCTTGTTGAACTTGCGAATCTGCTTGTCGAACATCCGAGCTGGCACCAGCCGGCGCACGGTGGCGAGGTTGCGCGCCCGCGGGCTGGCGGGGTAGCGCAGTTTGGGCGCGGTATCGGTGGCCGCCGCAACGATGGCCGCGGCGACCAGGGCGGGGTCGTCGCCGTCGTTCACCGCTTCGGCCACCACGTCGCCGACGAGCCGACGGCTCGATGCGTAGGCCTCGAGCGGACGGTCGGCTTGTGCGGTGTTGTCGTCGAAACCCGTTCTGGTTCCTGCCGGTTCGACGAGCACCGCCCGGACTCCGAACTCACGGATTTCGTGGTCGACGGACTCGGTGTAGCCCTCGATCGCGTGTTTGGTCGCGGCATAGGTCGCCATGAACGGCGCGGGGATGAGGCCGAAGATCGACGAGACGTTGATGATCCGTCCATGGTGTTGGGCGCGCATGTGCGGCAGCACGGACTTGGTCATCCGCATGACGCCGAACACGTTGATGTCGAAGATCTGCTGGTCCTGCGTCAGGGAGGTTTCCTCGGTGGCACCGGCCAAACCCACCCCGGCGTTGTTCACCAGCACGTCGATCCGCCCGAATCGCGCGATCACACGCCGCACCGTCTCGTCGACCGACTCGGCACTGCGCACGTCGAGATCCATCAACGTGACACCCGCGGGTGGCTCGATTCCCGCTGTGCGGCGGCCTGTTCCGACGACGTCGTAGCCCGCCTTCGTGAGCGCGGCCGCAGCAAGTCGACCGATGCCTACGGTGGCACCGGTGACCAGTGCCACCGGTCGAGTTGTTGTCATGGGAACTCCCAATCCGTCATTGAAGTATGATCGTAATATAATCAGACCGACCAGAGGATGGCAAGCTCGGTCTTCACACGGGCAGAGCGCATGGGGAGGAGATGCGATGAGGTACGGAAGCGAACAGAAGCAAGCCACCAGGCAGCGGATCATCGAGACCGCAGGGCGCCGGTTCAAGAAGGACGGCATCGACGGGTCGGGAATCGCCACACTGATGGCCGACGCCGGGCTGACCAACGGTGCCTTCTACGCCCACTTCGCCTCGAAGCAGGACCTGGTGGCTGCCGCGGTGTCCGAGCAGCTGAGTCGACAAAACGACAACTTCGGGGCGTTGGCGACCGAACCCGACGGCCTGGAAAGGCTTGTCCGCGCTTACCTTTCGAAGCAACACCGGGACAATCCCGAGCAGGGCTGCCCCTCGGCGGCGCTGCTCGATGAGCTCGGCCGCTGCGCAGACGTCACCAAGCAGGCCTACACCGACGGGGTACTGCCGGGCATCGATGCTATTGCGGCTCGACTCGCTCCGAAGGATCCGCAGTCGGCGCGGGTGAGGGTGCTGAACGTCTTCGCGATGATGGTCGGCACACTGCAGCTATCCCGTGCCCTGGTCGATCCTGTGCTCGCCGACGAGCTTCTGGAGCAAGGTGTCCAGGACGCGCTCACGTTGTTGGGCGTGCGCCCCTAGGCTGAAGGCATGGGGCTGGGAATAGTGGTGCTGCTCATCGGCATACCGATCGGGTTGCTGATGATCTTCAAGCCGCGCGAGGTGTGGCATGCCACCGAGGGGTGGAAGTTCCGGAATCCTGAGGCCAATGAGCCAAGCGGTGCCGCCTATCTGCTCGGCGGGTTGGGAACCATCACATGCACGCTCCTGCTCGCCATGCTCGCGTTCAGCAAGCCCGACTCGGCCGAATCGGCGACCAAGACCACGCCGATGCCGACCTATCCGTCCTTCACCTACTCGCCGCCGCCGCCCACCGCGTTCATGCCACCGCCCGTCATGACCCGCGGTGCCCTGAACATGATCGGCTACCTCACCAATCCCGGGCCCGATGGGAGCCTGATCGCGACGGTGTACTTCTGGGCGCCCGAGGTCGCGTCGCGGGTCCCGGCAGGCGAACCGCCGCCCCCGGCGCCGTGCGAGCTGGCACCGGACGTCAAGGGCGCAGGAACTGACCACGTCACGGTGGACGTCGTCTTGGCATGGTCTCCGAAGACGACGTCCAGTCTCAGCATGAACAGCGACTGCAACGCCAACGGGCGCGGTCACCAAGTCCGACGGTCCTACGTCGTCGGACCGGTGTCGTCGTCGGCGAAGCTGTTCACCAGCCAGCCGGAAGCGGACACGCCGTTGCCCAGGTTGGCCGAGGCGCCCGGTCCGCTTGGCGACCCCGCGCCCGCGTGACGAACTAGCCCGCAGTCTCGAGTGCGGCCAGCGCCGCCGCGACGGCGAAGAACTTGTTGGCGCCCAACTGGCGCACCGTCTTGATGCCGAACGCATCCGCGAGGTGCTTCGCGTCCGCGTCGGTCACTCCAGCCAGCGCGGCCGGGGACGCGTCGAGAATCTCCTTGAGCGACTTGCTCTCGTAAGCCTTGTCGAGTGCCTTGTCCAGGTCGACCGATACCGCCATGAGTTCCTCCTGAGCTAGATGCGTAAATGCCAGCGGGCGCCAAACGTATTCGGCCACCCTGTCAACAAGGTGTGAAGACGTTGGACGCCCGCTGGCTATCCGATCGGGGTTACTCCGGCGTGTAGCCGAACGGCAGCAGCACGCTCTTGGCCTGCGTGTACTGCTCGATGCCCTCGGGCCCGTTCTCGCGGCCGATGCCGGAGTTCTTGTAGCCGCCGAATGGCGCGCCGGGATCGAAGGCGTACATGTTGACCGCGTAGGTGCCGGTGCGAATCTGCGCCGCGATCTTCATCGCCTTGTCGTTGTCGCTGGTGAACACCGACCCGGCCAGGCCGTAGACGGAGTCATTGGCGATCCGCACGGCGTCTTCCTCGGTGTCGTAGGGAATCACCGCCAGCACGGGGCCGAAGATCTCTTCCTGCGCGATCGTCATCGAGTTGTCGACGTCGGCGAACAACGTCGGCTCGATGAACCAGCCGCTGTCGAGGCCTTCGGGACGCCCGCCGCCGGTCACCAATCGTGCACCCTCCTCGACGCCCTTCTTGATGTAGGCCTCGACGCGCTCGCGCTGCTTCTCGCTGATCAGCGATCCGATCATCGCGCCCGGATTGTCGGGCAGTCCGACGGGCATGTTTTTGACAGCTTCCCCGAGTTTTTCTACGACCTCGTCGTAGCGCGAGCGGGGCGCCAGGATGCGGGTCTGCGCGACGCACGCCTGCCCGGTGTTCATCAGCCCGGAGAAGACGAGCATCGGCAACGTGGCGTCCAGGTCGGCGTCCTCGAGGATGATGGCCGCCGACTTGCCGCCCAGCTCCAACGAACACGGCTTGAGCTTCTCGGCGGCGATCTTGGCGATCTCCTTGCCGACCGCGCTGGACCCGGTGAACGTGAACTTGTCGATCTCCGGGTTGGCGGTCAGTGCGCGGCCTGTATCCGGGCCACCGGGTACCACCGAGAGCACGCCCTCGGGAAGCCCCGCCTCGGCGAAGATGTCGGCCATCGCGAACAACGACAGCGGCGTCTCGGCGGCCGGTTTCACCACGATGGTGCAGCCCGCCAGTAGCGCGGGTCCGAGCTTGTTGGCGGCCAGGAAGAACGGCACGTTCCACGCCGTCACCGCGGCGACGACGCCGATCGGCTCGCGCAGCACCATCGTCGTGCCGTACACGCCGTCGCGGAAGTCGCGCCAGGTGAACTTGTCGGCCGCGCCCGCGAAGTACTGGAACGACGACATTGCGGCGCCGTACTGCATCATGTCGACGATCGTCGGCGGCTGGCCCGTCTCGGCGGCCAGCAGGAACTTCAGCTCGTCGGCCCGCTCTTCCAAGATCTTGACGGCGCGGCCCAAAATCTCGGCGCGCTCGGCGGGCGACAGGTGCGGCCAGGGGCCCTCATCGAAGGCCTTGCGGGCGGCGGCGCACGCGGCGTCGACGTCGGCCGGGGCAGCCAGCGGCACCTTGCCGACCAGTTCACCGGTGGCGGGCGAGTGCACTTCGATGACGTCCGACGTCGAGGGCTCGACCCACTTGCCGCCGATGAACAGCTTGTCCCACTCGGTCTTGAAGGCGGTGCTCTGTGTCATGAGCGTCACATTACCCACCGAACGGCCAAACGAGAACCTGTTGCAGTTCAATGGTTCACGACGGCTGCAACACCAGCACCAGATTGCTCACCGTGAATTCACGGAGCACCGGAACACGGGCCATCCACCAGGCCCATCGTGGGTGGTAGCGGGGGAATGCGGCGACCAGCGCACCGGTGCTGGCGGCCCATTCGAGGCCGTCGGCGGCAGTGACCGCAAACAACGACGAGCCGTAGTCATTCTTCGGTCGATGGCCGTGCTTGCGCGCATACCGATCGGCCGCGCGGCGGCCCCCAAAGTAGTGCGTCAACCCCATTTCGTGCCCGCCGAAGGGGCCGAGCCAGACCGTGTACGACAGCACCACCAGCCCGCCGGGCCGGGTGACGCGGAGCATTTCCCGACCAAGCAGCCACGGCTGCGCGACGTGCTCGGCCACGTTCGAGGACAGGCAGATGTCGACGCTGTCGGCGGCGAAGGGCAGCGCCATGCCCGAGGCCCGGACGAATGTGCCCGCGCCTGGCTCGCCGGCCGGTCCGGCATGCAGCTCGGCAGGGTTGGGCTCGACGCCGACGTAGTTAAGTCCGGCGTCGTCGAACGCGGTGGCGAAGTACCCGGGGCCGCCGCCGACGTCGAGCAGCGTGCGGCTCGTAGGCGCGGTGCCGTGCAGCGCCGTCCACAAGGAGGTGACCAGAGCGACGGTGTCGTCGGCCAGCGCTCCGTAGAACCGTGCGGGGTCGCGCTGCTCGAACCGGAACTCTCCGAGTAAGCGCAGCGACCGGGCCAGCGTGGCCTGCCGTGCGAAGACGTCGGTGGCGGTCACCCCGGCAACTCTAAACAGCCAGCTACGCTGGACCGGATGTCTGCTCGCCCGGTCCGGTCCGTCCTGCTGTTGTGCTGGCGTGACACTGGTCATCCGCAAGGCGGCGGCAGCGAGGCCTACCTGCAGCGCATCGGCAGTCAGTTGGCTGCCGACGGCATTGCGGTGACGCTGCGCACGGCCCGGTATCCGGGTTCGCCCCGCCGGGAGGTCGTCGACGGCGTCGACGTGAGCCGCGCGGGCGGCCCCTACTCCGTGTACGTGTTGGCGATGTTCGCGATGCTGCTCGCCAGGGTCGGGCTCGGACCGTTGGGGCGCACGCGTCCCGACGTCGTGGTCGACACTCAGAATGGGCTGCCGTTCATGGCTCGGTTGGTGTTCGGTCGCCGGACCGTCGTGCTCGTGCACCATTGCCACCGTGATCTGTGGCCGGTCGCCGGGTGGATGTTCAGTCGGGTGGGTTGGTTCGTCGAATCGGTCGTGTCGCCGCGGCTGCACCGGAGCAACCAGTACGTGACGGTTTCGCTGCCTTCGGCGCGCGATCTCGTCGAACTGGGGGTGAGCACCGACCGCATCGCGGTGGTCGGCAACGGACTGGACGAGGCGCCGGCCCACACGTTGACCGAGCCGCGTTCGAGCACCCCACGAGTGGCAGTGCTGTCAAGGTTGGTGCCGCACAAGCAGATCGAACATGCCCTCGATGCCATCGCCGGGCTGCGCACCCAGCTGCCCGAGCTGCACCTCGACGTCATCGGAGCGGGTTGGTGGGCGGAGCGGCTCGTCGAGCATGCGGCGCTGCTCGGTATCTCGGACGCGGTGACCTTTCACGGCCATGTCGACGACGAGACCAAACATCGTGTGCTGCAACGATCCTGGGTGCACGTCCTGCCTTCGCACAAGGAGGGTTGGGGGTTGGCGGTCACCGAGGCGGCCCAGCATGCGGTGCCGACCATCGGTTACCGGTCGTCGGGCGGCCTGACGGACTCGGTCATGGACGGCGTGACGGGACTGCTCGTCGATAACTATGGCGAACTGGTCGACGCGCTGGAGCGGTTGCTGACCGATGACGTGCTCTGCGCTCAGCTCGGCGCCAAGGCGCAGGTCCGAAGTGCCGAGTTCTCTTGGCGCCAAAGCGCAGTAGCCATGCGGACGGTGCTGCAGTCGGTGGCTTCAGGCGAGCGGATCAGCGGCGTCGTCTAGGCCTCATTCGCCTGGGCGTTGAGTCGGCGTTCGTGGTCGATGCGCCGTCGCCGGTCTTGGGTTCTGGTGGTTTTGCGTTTGGGCATGGTGAGGCCTGCGGTGTGTTTGGCCGGTGGTGTGCCGGTCACCGTGAATTCCGCAGTGGGGGTGCAGAGTTCGGGGAACAGTAGTCGGCTGCCGGGGTGGGTGGTGGCGGTGTGGCCATCGGGATCGGTCCAGCGCACGGTGCCATCGGGTGACTGTTGGTCGTGCCAGCCGGGCCAGAACGTTTTCAATAAATGATGTTCGCGGCATAGACATTTCAGGTTCGACGCGCACGTCGGCCCGTAGGGCCAGGGGATGGTGTGGTCGATGTCGGCGAGGGTGGCGGGTTTGGTGCAGCCGGGAAACCGACACGTCAGGTCGCGGCAACGGACGAATTCGGCGAGTTTCTTCGACGGCCGGTAGCCCGGTTCGGGTGGGGCTTGGCCGGGGTGGGCGAGTGTGGTGAGGGTGGCGTGGAAGGCGGCCTGGGCGGCGATGGGGGCGGGCAGTACCGCGCCGCCGAGGATCACGGCCGGCGGTGCGGCCGGGCACTGGCCGCGGTCGGCGTCCAGGGCGGCGCCCAGCCCTGAGAGGGTGTAGCTCGACCAGGGTTTGGGCAGCAGGGGCGGCGGGTCACCGACCAGGGCCCGACGTTGGGTTACCAAGTCACCCACTGGCGGTGAGGCGGGCTCGGGTTCGGTGGGTGGCTTTGGATCGGCCGGTGGCTTGGGGTCGAGGGGTGGCTCGGGGTCGGTGCTTGTGTCGAGGGCGTCGGGGCGGGCGATGACGTGGATGACGACCCCGCCGCCGGCGGGTTTGGAGGCTGCCTGGCAGTCGGGCTGTTCGCACAGACACGGCAGCCGGTCCCACCCGAAACCCAACGCCCCCACTGCGGCGGCGCGGCGCTGATCGAGGGTGCGGGGGTCGCGGTCGCAGACGGTGCCCGCGAGCGCGTGCAGGCGTTGGTCGAAGGCCTTGCCGTCGGTGGCCACCACGGTGCCCGACAGATGCGCGATGCCGGTGGAGTCCTCGACATAGACGTCGACGCTGCAGCCCCGGCTGGTGGCTTCGGTGCGGTGCACCCCGTCCGGATCGTGCGTGAGCACCAGGGCGTCGATGGTGCGCTCGGCCTCACACACCGACATCGCCCCACGGTGGCGCAGTTCGGCGGCCAACTCGGCGTCTAGCGCGCGCAGGGCGTCGGGGTCGCGGACCAGGGTGGTGCGGGTACAGATGGCGTGCACCAGCCGGTAGGAGATCAGTCCCTCGGCGAACAGTGCGGCGACTTGGGGCAGCCGTTCGCGCAAGGTGACCGCATCCATCAAGAGTCCGGAGGCGACGCCGCTGGTGACCTGGTGGGCGGCCCCGATCTGTGCACAGACCGCGGCCCAGTTGTCGAGGCGCCATTGGTCGCGTTCGGCGGATCCGTCGGCGGCATACGCGGCGGCGAGCATGTCGGCCATCGCGGCGAGTCGGGCGGCGCAGGCGGCGTTCTCCAACCGGGCACAGGCCCGGACGCGGTCACCGGGGGACCGGGCCGCGGTGATGAGGGTCAGGATCGGTTCGAACACACTTTCGAAGGTAATTGCCGCCATGCCGTCCGGCCACGGATCCGGCCACCCCGAATCCGGATCTGTGGATGAAACCCAGACTGTGGATGAAATCGAGCCGGGAGCCCGAAAGTGTCAGTGGGACATGCTAAGTGAACTGGCCGTAGTGGAAGCGGACTACGGCACGGTGAGTTCGAGCAGGCCTGCGAGGTCGGCGAATTGCTCGAGCCCCCAGCAGACACGCGCCAGTTCGAGCGCCCGTTCGGAGCCGAGTACCGGCGCGGCGAGTGCGACGAACTTGTCCTCGAGTTGGCCGTCGGACATCGGGTTGTCCGGGGTGCCGAGGTTGTGCGCAACGTGGCGCGCGAGCGACCGCCCGTCGTGCAAGTTCAGCACCACGCGCGCAGAGTCCTTGGTCTGCTCGGGATCGACGTGGACGGCGACGATTTCGCGCAACGCGAAGAGCGCCGGGTCGGCGACGCGGTCGTCGGTGAACTGCGCCAGCGACGCGGCGCCGTCGGCGAGTGCCACGGCCAGCACGTGGTAGATGCTGAACTTGCCCTGAAGTCCGGTGCGCGGTTCGGTCAGTCCGGTCGTCGTCTTCACGTAGTCGTGCACGTAGGCGTCCACCGACGTGACGTCATCGGCGGTCAGATGATGCTCGGCGCGCAGCTCGAGCAGAGCCTGCGCAGCCGGATGGGTCAGCGATCCGCATGCGTACGGCTTGAACCCGTCGCGGGGCAGGTACCACGTCTCGCCGAGTCCTTCGACGGCACGCCACGGCGCGGGATCGGGTGAGAACAGGTGGAGGAATCCGCGGTGACCCTCGACGGGTTCGGCGCTGGAGGTGAAGCCGTCGCGGGCGAGGAATCCCGACAGCAGCCCGTCCATCGCAGCCTTGCCAGGATGCAGGGACTTACCCATCGACCCGTAAACCACCTTCATGCCCGCGCTCTGCGTGGCACCGGTGCCGAGTGCCGCTAGCGTCTGGTCCGCCGAAAGCCCGAGCAGGCGTGCCGTTGCGACCGCGGCACCGATGTGGCCGACGGTGCCCGTCACATGCCAGCCGACGTCGTAGTGACCGGCACCTGCGGCGACCGCCACGCGCGTCTGCACTTCGAAGCCTGCGACGAATGCTGCGATCGCGGCCTTGCCGGTGACGGGCAGGAGCTCGGATGCGGCGGCGATCGCCGGCCACAGCGGAGCACTGCCGTGGATCGTTGTGCGGTCGGGGTTGAACGTGTCGTCGAAGTCCAGCACGTGTGCTGCGATCCCGTTGGCCAGCGCCGCGTATCCGGCCGAGGCGCGTTGCCGGGTGCCGACGATGGTGGCGGTGCGGGAACCGTCGCCAGGGTCGAGTGCGCCGAGCCCCGTACGGACCAGCGCGGCCTCCGCGGTGGCGGAACCCGCCAGGGTGCAACCGAGCCAGTCCACAAGGCACCGGACCGCCTGATGGACGACCTGGGCAGGCAGGTCCTCGGTCCGCAGGCCCGCCGCGAACGCGGCAAGCTCCGCGCTTACCGGGAATGCTCCAGTCACGGATCCACCTAAGTCTGTAATACGGACAGCACTTCTGTTATACAGAATGAATGGCAGCTACGGAGGCGAACTCGGAAAACTACGACGACAGGACGTCCGCCGAAACGCGCACGCTCCTCGAATTCGTCAGGCACACCGCCGCTGCCGACCTGCCGGCGGCTGTGCTGCACGAGAGCGCCCGCTGCCTGCTCGACCATCTCGGCCTCGCCATTGCGGGTGCGTCGGAACCCGCCGCCAGGATCGTCCGCGAGCAGGCCCTGATCCTCGGCGGAGAGCCGCAGGCCAGAGCGCTCGGGACCACCGCGCGGCTCCGCGTCACCGACGCCGCATTGGTCAATGGAATCGCTTGCCACGCTTTGGATTTCGACGATACACACGTGCCGACGATCCTGCACCCGACCACCCCGCTCTACGCCGCGGGTACTGCGCTCGCCGAGTGGTTGGGTACCGGCGCCCTCGACCTGCTGGCCGCGCACGCCCTTGGCTACGAACTCGCCGCGCGGGCCAGCAACGCGCTGTACCCGGAGCACTACGACGCGGGATGGCACATGACTGGAACCACCGGAGCGCTGGCGTCGGCGACGGTCGCCGTCCGACTGCTCGGGCTGGGCGAGCGGAAGGCCACGCACTGCCTCAGCATCGCGGCCACGCAGGCCGCCGGGCACCGGGAACAGTTCGGCACGATGACCAAGCCGTTCCACGCGGGGCACGCCGCGCAGGCCGGAGTCTGGGCGGGCCTGCTCGCGAATGGCGGATTCACCGGCGCACCCGATCCGCTGCAGGGCAGGCGCGGCATGTTCGCCGTGATGTCGTCGGCCAGCACCCAGGCCGACCTCGTCGACGGGCTCGGCGAGAAGTGGCAGATCTTTGACAACGGCGTGAAGCCGTACGCCTGCGGCGTGGTCATTCACCCTGCGATCGATGCCGTACGCGACCTGGCCGCGCGCAAGGGCCTGTCCGCCGATCGGATTCGGTCGATCAAGCTGAGGGTCCACCCGCTGGTGCTCGAGCTCACCGGAAAGACTGATCCGAGAACGGGTCTCGAGGGCAAGTTCTCCGTCACGTTCGCCTGCGCGATCGGCCTGCTGCGCGGCCGCGCCGGTGAGGCCGAGTTCTCCGACGCGCTGGTCGTCGATCCCGCGGTTCGGGCCGTAATGGGACTCATTGAGGTGACGGCGGATCCGGACGTCCCGCACACCCAGGCCGGCGCGACCGCACTGACCGACGACGGCAACATCGTCGAGACCTGGGTCGACGACGCCCGCGGAACGCCCGGCAATCGGTTGTCCGACGACGAGTTGCGGGACAAGTTCTTCGGTTTGGTCGACGAGGCGATCGGCCACGAGCGCGCAGAACGGTTGGCAGACACCACGTTCGGACTCGCGGGCAGCGGTGACGTTGAGGCGTTGCTGGCGCTTACCGTCCCCGGTCAGTAGGCCCGCGACACAGCTACCTCGGAGCCGTCGCAGTCCACGTGGACGACGGTTCCGGTCACCTCGGTCGGTTCGACCGTCAGCCGGGCCACCTGCTCGGCGATCTCGTCACGGCAACGGTCCAGATTGGCTCCCGCGCAATCGATTCCGGGGGATACGGCGTTGACGGCGACCCCGTCGGCCCGCAATGAGGCCGACAAGGCGCGGGTGAGCCCGAGCAGGGCGTACTTGGCCGACGACACGTGCACCCGCTTCGGGTCGCCGTCCAGCGCGTTGCGGCCGAGGATGTTGACCACCCGACCGCCTGGCACCAGGGTCGGCAGCGCGCTCCGAATGCACAGGAACGCGCCATCGAGCGTGACGGAATGGACTGCGTGCCAATCTTCCTCGGTGATATCGGCAAACGACGAGCGCGGCCGGTAGGAAGCGTTGTTCACGACCACCCGCACCCTGCCGTGCTCCGCGATGGCGTCGAACATGCTGCGCACCGCGGCCGCATCCGCGATGTCTGCGGGCGCGCTGAAGGCCTGTCCGCCTGCTGATTCGATAGCGGCCACCACGGCCTCGGCGTTGTCTGCGCGGGAACGGGTGTTCACCGCGATCGTCAGCCCGGAACGGCCGAGCCGTGCGGCGATGACGGCACCGAGTCCGCTGCCTGCACCAGTAACGAGGGCGATACCGGGGTCAGGCATCGTCGAGCGGCACCGTCTGCACGAGCAGCGCTGACACGTCTGCCAATTCGTCGATGTGCCAACAGGTGTGCAACAACGTCTCGGCGCGCTCGGCGCCGAGCACCGGGGTGACCAGCTCGCGGAACTTGAAGCTCAGTTCGGCGTCATCCAGGGGCGCCGCCGGGGTGCCACGGTTGCCCCGCACCTCGGTCGTCAGCGTGCGCCCGGAGGTCAGCACGAGTTCGACGTCGGCGTCCTGCTTTCCCAATGCCGGGTCGGTGACCACCTTCACGCGCTCGCGAAGGTCGACGACGTCGGGTCGGGTCAAGATCGGGTCGCCCAACTCCTCGGTGCCGACGCGGCGGAAGGTGACGGCGGCAGCGGCGCAGTGCCGAAGACTGAACTTGGCCTGCATTCGGGTGGCGGGACGGGGCAGGTCGGTGAAGCGGGCGGCGGGCGGCGAGACCCTGATGTCGATGACGCTGACCTCGTCGGGCCCTACGTCCTCGGCGGTGACCAGTGCGATCACGCCGTCGATCATGGGGTGGGTCAACGACCCACTCGGATAGAGCTTGTGCCCGTTGGACGGCAGGTTCCAGGTCTCACCGAGGCCGGTGCTGAGCCTGCCGGGAGCGGGCTCAGCGCTCATCACCGCGAGGTACCCGAAGTCACCTTCCAGCGCCTTGGCACTTGCCGTCAGTCGCTGCTCGACGAGGGCGGCCGCCAGCACGCCGTCCATGGCGGCCTTGGCGGGATGCATGCTCTTCAAGTCACTGCCCGCCATCACGCGCAGGCCCGACGCCTGCGTGGCGCCCGCGGCAATCGCGTGTTCGACCTGCTCGGCCTGCAGGCCCATCGTGCGGGCTGCGGCGGCCGCGGCGCCGACGTGACCGGACGTGCCCGTGACGTGCCATCCTGCGTCGTAGTGGCTCTGGCCCGCAGCGTGCGCGACCCGCGTCTCCACCTCGAAGCCAAGGGCGAACGTCGCGAGCGCGGCCTTGCCGGTAACCGGCCGGGTGTCGGGGGCGGTGTCGGCGACGGCGAGGATGGCGGGCCAGACCGAACAACTCCCGTGCACGGTGGTGCCCGGTGGGTTGTAGACGTCGTCGAGGTCGAGCACATGGGACGCGAACGCGTTGAGGAATGCGGCGTAGGGAGCCGATACCCGCATGCGGGTACCGACTACCGTTGCGCTGCTGCCATTTTCGCTCGGCGTGAAGGCATTTCTGGCCCGCCGCGTGGCGTCGTCCGTGGATCCGGCGACCGTCACCGCGATGTGGTCGACGAGTGCGCGCCGCGCGGCGTGGAGCACCGCTTCGGGGATCCGGTCGCCGTCGTGCTCTGCGACGAATCGCGCCAGCAGTGAGGTGTGATCGGGTTCGAGAGAGACAGAGCTCACTGATCCTTCCTCAGACCCAGCCCCGCAAGCAGGCCGCCGACGATGTCGGTCTGCTCCTTGAGGTAGCTGGTGAACTTGTCGTCCTGGAAGTTTTGGGTGACGAGGCCGTTGTCCTTGGCGATGGTCTTCCAGCCGTCGGTCTCGACCATCTTGGTGAGGTCGTCCTGGTAGCCCTGTACCGAGTCGGCAGGCATGTCGGGTGCGCCCATCACCGCGCGGAACTGAACGGGCACCTTGGCCGAGTCGATCCCCTGCTCGGTGGTGGTGGAGACGTCCGGAAAGGTATCCAGGCGCTGATCGCCGACCACTGCGATGACCTTGAGTTGCCCGGCCTTCACCTGCTCGGTGACGTCGGATGCGCTGCCCAGCATGATGTTTGCGTCGTTGCGTAGAAGGGCGGTGATGCGCGATCCGGTGTCCTCGAAAGAAAGGAACTTCCACTTGGCACCGAGCGTGTCCTGAAGGACCAGTCGGGTCAGCGCGTCGTTCGCGGTGCTCGAGCCGCCGGCCTGGACGAGGGTGTCAGGTGACTGCTTGGCCTGGGCGACGAAGTCGGAGAACGAGTTGAGCGGAGATTTCGCATTCGTCACGATCACTTGAGGTTCGGTGGCGACCAGCGCGATTGGCGTCAGCATGTCGAGCCCGACTTTGGCGTTGGCGACCGTCATCGGCGTGGCCAACCAGGTCGGGGTCACCTGAGCGAGCAAGCCCGCGTTGCCCTTTCGGTCGATCATGTACGACATCGCACCAATTGAGTCACCCGCTGGAACGTTGCGCACGGGCCATTGCGTCGGGATGATCTTGTTGTCGTACATCACCTTGATCATCTGGCGGGTGAACACGTCGGACCCGCCGCCAACTGCGTTGTGCGTCACCACCTCTACGGGCCCGGACTTCCCTCCGCCCGATCCGGAGCCGCTACATGCTGCGACGCCGAGCAGCGCGAGGATTGCGATCGCGATGGTGAGGACTTTCCTGAATCGGATCATGAGTGTGCCTACTTTCTGTTACGAGCCGACTGGTGGGAGCTGAAATTGCCTGTGGGGTATGGCTTCAGGCGTCGACGTCGACGAGTTGTTCGCGCACCTTCCGCGTCTTGCGGCCGAAGCCGAGTACCGCCAGCAGCAGCACCGCGAGCCCGATGAGCACCGCAGAGATGGGCCGTTCGAGGTAGATCATCGGGCTGTTGTCCGAGAGCAGCAGCGACTGCCGGATGGCGTTCTCCGCGATCGGGCCCAGCACGAACGCCAGAACCAGTGGCGCGGGCGGGATGTCGAGCTTCCTCATCACGTAGCCAAGCAGTCCGAAGACCGCAAGCAGGCCGACATCGAACATCGAGAAGTTCACGCTGTAGACGCCGACGACCGAGATCAACAGGATCGCGGGGTAGAGCACTTTGTACGGCGTATTGAGCAGCTTCGCGAAGAGCGGCACCATCGGAAGGTTCATGATCACCAGCACGACGTTGCCCAGGTACATGCTCGCGATGATCGGCCAGACCACGTCCGCGTGTTCGTGGAACAGCAGCGGGCCAGGGTTGAGCCCGTAGAGCACCAGGGCGCCGAGAAGTACTGCGCCCGTGCCCGAACCGGGGATGCCCATGGTCAGCAGCGGCACCATCGCGCCACCGGTCTCGGAGTTGTTCGCGGCTTCCGGGGCGGCCACGCCCTCGATGGAGCCCTTCCCGAATTCCTCCGGGTGTCGCGACGTCTTCTTGGCGATGATGTAGGAGACGAACGAGGCCACGGTGGAACCGGCGCCCGGCAGGATGCCGATGACGAAGCCGACGATGCCGCCCTGCAGCATGGCGGGCGTGGCCTGCTTGATGTCCTTCATGGACGGCAGCAGCTCGCGGATCTTGTTGGGCACCTTGAAGAGTTGCTTCTCGGTCTTCTCCTCGATGTTCACCAGAACCTCGCCGATCGCGAAGATGCCGACCGACAATGCGATGAATTCGACGCCGCCGGCCAACTCGATCTGGCCGCCGGTGAAGCGCTGCTCACCCGAGAACAGGTCGGTGCCGATGGTGGCGAGGAACAACCCGATGAACATCGAGATGAACCCCTTCAGCATCGAGTCGCCGGCCAGCATGATCACCAGCAGGAGCGCGAACAGCATCAGTGCCGAGTACTCGGGGGGACCGAAGTTCACTGCGAGGTCGGCGGCGATCGGGGCCAGAAACGTCAGGCCGATGACGCCGATGGTGCCGGCGACGAACGAGGCGATGGCCGCGATGCCCAACGCCGGTCCTGCCCGCCCCTGCTTGGCCATTTCGTAGCCGTCGATGCAGGTGACGACTGACGACGACTCGCCGGGGATGTTCAACAGGATGGACGTGGTCGACCCGCCGTACTTGGCGCCGTAGTAGATGCCCGCCATCATGATGAGCCCGGTCGCCGGTTCGAAACCGGTGGCCAACGGCAGCAGGATGGCGATGGTGGCAGGCGGGCCCAGCCCGGGCAGGATGCCGACCAGGGTGCCGAGCAGGCAGCCGACGACCAGCCACAGCAGGTTGGTCGGTGTGAAGGCGGCCTCCAGGCCCGACAGCAGGCCATCGATCGCGTTCACTGGTCTCCTTCAGCCCGTAGCAAAGCGCCAAATCGGTTCACCGCCATAGGGTTCCTTCCGGGAGTTGCACCTCGAGCAGAATCTCGAAGAGCACGTACATGCCGGGTGGCACCAGGATCAGCGCCACGATCGACGGAATCGAACGGATGCGTTCGATGACCACGATGATCAGGAACACCAGCACCTCGCCCGCGATCAGGAATCCGAACGGTTCGATCAGTGCAATGCAAACCACCAGCGCCAGCCACACCACCACAGCCCTGCCCATGCCGGCCCTGGACAGCGAAAGCGTGGGCACGTCACCGCTTTTGGCCCGCGGGCCCCAGAGCCAGACGGCTGAGAGTGCAAGGCCGAGTCCGATGAGCCCGATGGTCAGTAGTGCCGGAAGATAACCCGGCCCTGGCTCGCCGTTGCTGCCCTTGAACGCGAGTTCCGTCAGGCTGCGGTAAAGCAGCCAGGTCCCGAGTGCGGCGATCACCAGCCCGAGCGCAACGTGGACGCGCTGCGTCAGCCGGACGTCGGCAGGGTCGGGGGCAGGCTTGGGGTCGGGAGCGGGCTCGGCTGGTTCGGAAACAGGTCCGTCGTCAAGGGCGGACACAGCAGGCCGGTCGGTGTCACTGGCCATTCAGACCTCTTCGCTGGATGTCTTGAGAATGGAAACATCTTCTGGTCATAAGAAAACCTAGGGTTCGAGCGCGGGTGTGTCAAGCGTCACTTTCACAGGCTCAAGCCGGTTCTTTCTCAGCGAACGCTCGGTACTCTTCTTCTATGCAGACACCTCGACCGGAGAGCGAAACCGGGCCGGCGTATCCGATCTCCTCGGTGAACAACGCCCTCCTTTTGCTGCTGCTGTTTCGCGAGCAGCCGCGGGTGCGCCTCACCGATGCGTGCAAATACCTGGGGGTTGCCCACTCGACTGCCCACCGACTGCTCGCGATGCTCGCTCACCACGGGTTCGTCCAGCAGGAGCCCGTCACTCGCGCGTACGTCGCCGGGCCCGCCCTCGTCGAGGTGGGGCTTGCCGTCGTGGGTTCGCTGAACGTCCGCGAGCAGGCTCGTCCGGCGATGGAAGAACTCAACACCGAACTCGACGAGACGGTGCACCTTGGCGTGCTGGAGGGCAATCAGGTCCGCTACGTCGACGCCGTCGAGTCTGAACGCGCCCTGCGGGTGGTGGCTCGTACCGGCACCCTGGTGCCTGCCCATTGCACGTCGCTGGGCAAGGCACTGCTGTCGCAGATGACGGATCAGCAAGTGGCCGAGCTCTATCCGACCACCGCGGAACCGTTTCCCGCGCGCACGGCCCGTTCGATCACCACCCTGGAAGCGTTGATGAAGGAGCTTGCGAAGGCCAGGAATCGCGGGTATGCGGTCAACTTCGGGGAGACCGAAGACGACGTGGGCTCCGTGGCCGTCGCCTTCCGTGACTTCGCAGGGCGACTTGCCGCCATCGCCGTGGCCGCCCCATCCAGTCGCTTGAACGCACAACGGATTTCACGCGTCGGCGAGTTGATGATCGCCACGCTCGCCAAGGCGCCGGAGTCGCCGCGCCGCTAGTCGTCCGGTGCTCCTCGGGCCCCGACCGCGCCGGAGGCGGCGGTCGCGAACATGACGACGGCGAGAAGGACGAAGGCGCTCTGTACGCCCAACCATCCCGAGACGACGCCCGCGACCGCGAGAATGATCGTCTGCCCAAGGCGATTCGTCGCGAGCCGAAGGCCAAGTGCGGATCCTCTGCTGGTGTCGTCGACGAGGTTCACCACCCAGTCCATGGTGGTGGTTTGCGACAGGCCCAGCGCGAACCCCAGGATCGACATCGCGACGATCATCGGCGCCAGGGCGTCACTCAGCGCGAGCACCACCAGACAGCACGCAGCGACCGTCGTTGCGAGCACGGTCAGCCGTAGCGTCGGAATCCGCCGCACGAATATCGGCGTCGCGGCACGCGCCAGCAGCGCGCCGGTCGAGCTGATGCCGAGCAGGATGCCGACCTGGGTAGGGGCCAGTCCGATCGCGGCGCCAAGCAGGGGCATGTACACGAGTAGTAGGTCGATGCCGCTCTTCGCGGAGAAACTCGTCATCAGCGCGGCGGGCATCCCCCGTCTGCGCAGTAACTGCCACACGCGCTCCGCGCGGCCCGTCCGCACCGTCGAGCGTGCGATCCTGGTGCGCCAGGCGAGTAGCGCCGGCGGAAGGCCCGCGAGGAAGACCCAGGCCGCGACGAAGAGCGCCGACGACGTCGCGCCGAGGCTGGGTTTTTCGGAGTGGCCGATGATCACGCCACCGAGCACCGGCCCCACGATCTGACCGAGCGCCGACACCGTGGTCAGGGTGCCGAACCGGTTGATGCGTGCCAGTG
Organism: Mycobacterium sp. RTGN4; assembly: GCF_033804635.1. Classification (NCBI taxonomy): domain Bacteria; kingdom Bacillati; phylum Actinomycetota; class Actinomycetes; order Mycobacteriales; family Mycobacteriaceae; genus Mycobacterium; species Mycobacterium sp. RTGN4. The sequence continues at coordinate 421,672 of NZ_JAPZLB010000002.1, forward strand.
AGCTGTGGGCCTGGGCCATGATGCTCTGCGCACCGATGGTTCCCGACATGTGTCCGATGCCGAGCGTGGTGGTCGCGAGCGCGATCGCCGGAATCGGCTCTGCGACGACGAGCGCGAACGACGAGCCGGCTGCGACGACCAGGCCGAGACCGAGAAGGATTGCGGGGTGGTGCTTCTCGGCCCAACGCCCGAAGCCGACGGCAAGCAGCATGGGCGGAACGGCGAAGCACGCCGCGGTCAGGCCGAGGGTGGTGCCGTCAGCGCCCAGTGCCAGCAGTCGGTAGGTCGATACCGGTCGCGCGAGGGTGACCGCCACCTGCAGTGCGAAGATGCTGACGACGGTGCCGACGAGCCACCACGGCGGGACGCGGGCCACGCGCAACGCGCGCGTGGGTCAGAACTTCCAGCCGCGCTCCGGCGTGGCGACGTCGACCTCTACGCCGTCCGGATCGCGGAACTTGAAGAAGCGCGGCGGGTCGGCCTGTTCGGCGCCGTACACCTCGATGCCGCGTTCCTTGAGTGCGGTTACCACGGCACCGGTGTCTTCGATCGTCACCCCGATGTGGTTGGGCCCCATGCCGCCGTACGTCCACTCCGACCGCTGGATGTCCGGGTTGGGTTGTAGCAGTGAGTAGTTGACCTCGCCGTCACTGAGGTCGATGGCCTTGCCGGGGTAGTGGCCTGGCGTTCGGATGTCGCCGAGTCGCGTGAAGCCGAGCACGTTCACGTAGAACTCGGCGGTGGTCTCGAGATCCTGGACCACGATTCCAAGGTGTCGGATGCGCATTGATGCCCTCTCTATCCTTCCGGCCGGGACGACCATATTCCGTTGTGGAGAAATAGTTTCTGCAAATCAGACTCTAGGCCGGACGAGTAGGACCAGTCAATGGGTTGCGAGGTGACGAATCAGGTGTCTGTCAGGCAGAAGCCACGCCGGTGCGCTCGCGTCGCAACCGGGCTGCGCCGACGAGCATCCCGACCGCCCCGACCCCTAGCGTGGCCAGCCACACCATGTGCGCGGCGATCAGTTCGCCGCGATGCTCGGCGGCGGGGTGGTCACCGCCGACCCGATACAACGTGAGCGTCTCGTCGCGGTAGGCCACGGGGAGATGCAACGGCGCCAAGGGAATTGAGCCCTTACCCGACTCCACCACTACCCACCCCACGCCTGCGCCGGCCAGCTGGTCGACGCTGGTACCCGAAAGCAGCATCCGCTGAACCTCGCGCGCGCGCTCGCCCTCGCCGGGCACGGTCTGGCCACCGATCACCAGATCGCCGGTCGCCAACACGTCCGCTGACACCCAGCGTGGCAACGGGTCGAGTATCGGCGCGCCACGCGCCCAAGGAAACTCACGCATGCTGTCGGGTGGTAGCACCGCGACCGCGCGCGGGTCGGCATTGATCATGGCCGCCACCGCCGTCCACCCCGGCGGATAGCGCACCGCGGCGACCTTGCCGCCCACGCCGAAGGCGAGGTCGGGCAACACCGCGAGCAGCACCACGCAGCACCCGGCGGCCGCTGCGATGGCGGGCATCCGAGCCCGCAGTGTCACGACGGCCGCGGCGCCGGCGACCGCGTACCCGGGCACCGCGAGTGCCACCCACTTCTGTCCGTCGCGCAATACCCCGAGGCCAGGCAGCGTGCGCACCACCGCCTCGAGTGCGGCCACGCCGGGACCGGTCGCCATCGCCGCCGGGAACACCACGGCGACGGCCGCGAGCGCCAACAACGGCACCGCGGCCGGACGGCGCAGCGCCGTCGGGAGCCCAAGGGCCACGATCGCCAACAGCGCGGCAGTGCCGACCAACGCGAAAAGGGTTGTCCGAGAATCGGGTACGGCCTGTGCGTTCCAAATGCCGGCCAGCCCCGCGAGGCTGCCGAAGGTGCCGAGCCCAGGTTCCGCGCGGGCGGCGAAGACGGGCACGCCCGTCGCCTGCGTCGAGGAAAGGGAACCGGCGAGCGCTGAGGCGACCAGCCACGGCAGCGCCGCAAGCAACGCCACCCCGAGGCTGAGCGTGACGCACGCCCACCGCGGCCGTCCCAGCCCCGGCGCCGTGGCGCTCACCACCGCGACGGTGGCGGCCAGCAGCAGCCCCGTCGGCGTCAGCCCCGCGAACGCAATCCAGAACACCAGCGGCGACCAACCGCCGTCCCCGGCGCGCAAGCGGAGCATCGCCGTCGCCACCCATGGCAGGCAGCCGTACCCCACCAACAGACTCCAGTGGCCCTGCAATAGCCGCTCCGCCACATAGGGATTCCAGATTGCGAGCGTGACGGCGACGAACTGGCCGGGCCGCCCAGCGTCAGGCACGACCGTCGCGACGAGCCGCGCGGCACCCCAGCCCGCGCACCACAACCCTGCGATCAGCAGCGCCTTGACCACGACCCCGCCGCCGACTGCCCAGGATCCGAGCGCCACGAGAAAGTCCTGCGGCAACGCGCGAGGGGCGGCCTCGGACAGCCCGAGGGCCGCGTCGGACAGATACGAGCGCGGCGTCGACACCGCGTCCCGCAGCAACAGATAGCCGGGTGCGAGCAACGGCGCCGTCACCAGTAGGGCCAGTGCCAGCGCATACGCTGGCACCGCCAGCCGACGGATGGTCAGACGGGTCGGTCCGGGGGCGCGTCGGGACGTCGCTGCGTCGGGAGTTTCTCCGTCTGCGCCTCAGCAGCAGGCATCGGCCCGGAGTCCATGGCGCGTCTACCGAAGAAGCCGTGGTCGGGTTGGTCGAGGCCGGGGTCGATCAACGCCGACTCGGACCGCAGTGTGAAGAACGTGAACGTGCCACCTGCGACCAGGGCCAAGATGCCGAGCGCGGTGAAGCTGATCGGCAGCACGCGGCCCCACAGGCCGACTCTGTCCCGTTCGTCCCTGGCGCTCGCCACCTGTGACTCGACGGTGTCCTCGGTGGAGTTGACCGTGTAGTCGACGTAGGTGACCTCGGGCTTGAGCTTGTCCCGTGCGTAGTAGTGGTAGCCGTGGTCCTTGGCCTTGACGATGGTGCCCGACACCGGATCGACCCAGAAGGTGCGCTGCGCGGCGTAGTAGCGCGTCATGGTGATCGGTTCGCAAGGATCGCCTTCGCCGGTGAGCCCCCACTGCGCGGCCACGGCGGTGACCGTGGTGTCGACGCTGTCGGAGTACAGCGACGGGTACTTCACCGGGTCGACGAGCTTGTTTTCGGCGTCGTAGCCGACGTTCTGGGTGAAGCGGTAGGTGGTCAGGCCGTTGACGTCGTCTTCACCGTCGTAGTTCGCGTCGAACGGCTTCTGCGCGATCGGGTCGAAGTACGGGTACGTCTTCTTCTCGGTGTGGAAGGGGAAGCGGTAGGCGAGCCCTTCGTGCGGCAGCGGCTTGGTCGTCGGGTTCGCGGGCGCGGTCGTCGACGCGGGTGGCTCCGCCATCGGCCGTGGGCTCTGCAGTCCGCCTGCGGGGTCTTCACTCGAGAGCGCGGTCGTGCGGTTGAGCGTCACGAAGTCAACCATCGCCAGCAGCAGACCTTCGTCCTTCTGCTTGTCGACGCGCCGCAACGTGCTGCCCACCTGGAGGGTCACGACGTCGGCATTGGCCGGCGCCTCAACGCTGACCTGCTGCTGCAACGTCATCGGCACGTTCTTGTTGATGGCGAACGGCACGCGGCCACAGGTTTCGTCACCGGGCGGCGGCTTGGGGGGCTCACCCTCGCGCGGCGCGGCAGGCGCCGACAGCGACGTCGGATCGAGCCCGGTCCCGGTTCCGTCGCTGACCAGCGTGGTGTCGATGTCGAGCGGGATCTTCGCGATCCTGCCCTCCGTATAGGTGGACAAGAGCAGCGCGGCAATTAGCAGAGCAGCGCCCAATCCCAAGAGCACCCACGTCGCCATGCGCAGCGCCTCAGCGCGGTTCAAACCGTGCCTCCCTATGGTTCGGACTACCAGTCCACCAGACAATCGACGTGCAGCCCAAACACCCGTCTGGGCTGCACAGAAAAACCCGCTCGACCCTAACAGCCGATGATAAGGCTGCGGCTTACCGCGAGGACATCCGGCAGACTGGCCGGGTGCTCAGTGCAGGCGGCCCCCCGAAGGCCCGGCTCGCCGTGGGTGGCGAGGTCGGCGGAACCCGCAGCTTCCTGCCCGCCGTGGAGGGGATGCGCGCCTGCGCGGCCATCGGGGTGGTGATCACCCACGTGGCGTTCCAGACCGGGCACACCACCTGGAGCACCGGCCGGTTCTTCGGCCGATTCGACCTTGCGGTCGCGGTGTTCTTCGCCCTGTCCGGCTTCCTGCTGTGGCGCGGACACGCGGCCGCGGCACGGGGTATGCGCCTGCGCCCGCCGACCGGTCACTATCTGCGGTCCCGGATCGTGCGCATCATGCCGGGTTATCTGCTGGCCGTCGTGGTGATCCTCTCGCTGCTACCCGATGCCAGTTCGGGCCTGACGGTGTGGCTGGCCAACCTGACGCTGACCCAGATCTACGTCCCACTGACGTTGACCGCGGGCCTCACCCAGATGTGGAGCCTGTCGGTCGAGGTCACCTTCTATCTGGCCCTGCCGCTGCTCGCCCTGCTGGCGCGCAGGCTGCCGGTACGCGCGCGCATCGCGGTGATCGCGGGCGCGGCGCTGGCGAGCTTCGGCTGGGGCCTGCTCCCGATTCACACCCCGTTCGGCGTCAACCCGCTGACCTGGCCGCCCGCGTTCTTCGCCTGGTTCGCCGCAGGCATGCTGCTGGCGGAGCTCACGGTGAGCCCGGTCGGGTGGGCGCACCGGATGGCTCGGCGCCGGGTGCTCATGGCGGTCGTGGTCGTCGTGGCCTTCACCATCGCGGCCTCCCCGCTGGCGGGTCCGGAGGGGCTCATCCCCGGCAACCTCGGCCAATTCGTGGTGAAGGTGGCGATGGGCACGGTGGTGGCGGGTGGGCTGCTGGCGCCGCTGGTGCTGGACCGGCCCGACACCCCGCACCGGATCCTTGGCAGCGCGCCCATGGTGACGCTGGGCCGCTGGTCATACGGACTGTTCGTCTGGCACCTGGCAGCGTTGGCCATGGTGTTCCCGATGATCGGGGCGTTCCAGTTCAACGGGCACATGCCGGTGGTGCTGGTCTTGACGGTCGTGATCGGTTTCGCGATCGCGGCGGTCAGCTACGCGCTCGTCGAGTCGCCGTGTCGGGATGCGTTGCGGCGCTGGGAGCGACGCAACGACATCACGCCGCTGGACAGCTCGGTCAGCGATGCGCCTGAGCCTGCCGACGCGCGATGACGTCATCGCGTACGGCCGTGCGGCGGGCCTTGCCCGCGTCGTCCCGCAACGGCCGGTCGACGAACTCCACCGTGCGCGGCACCTTGTAGGACGCCACCCGTTCGGCGAGAAAGGCTCGCACTGCGTCCTCGTCGAGCTCGCCGTCGGGCTGGACGAGTGCGTATGGCACCTGACCGAGATCATCATCGGGTACGCCAACGACCAAGCAGGACAGGATCATTGGATGTTCGGCCAGCGCCGCCTCGACCTCGGCGGGGTAGACGTTGCGGCCGCCGACGGTGAACATGTCGACGCGCCGGTCGCTCAGGTACAGAAATCCGTCGCTGTCGAAGTAGCCGAGGTCGCCAAGGGAATCCCACCCGTCGCGGCTCTTCGCGGCGACGCCGACGTAGCGGTACGTCGGGGCGCTGCCCGGGCTGGGGCGCATGTAGATCTCGCCGACGACGCCAGGCGGGCATTCGCGGCCGTCGTCGTCGAGCACCTTCATCTCGCCCGCCACCACGACCCCCACCGATCCGGGGTGGGTCAGGTACTGGTCACCGGAGATGAACGTCAGCGCCTGAAGTTCGGTGCCGCCGTACAGTTCCCAGACTTGCTCGGGTCCGACGATGTCGATCCAGGCGCGCTTGATCACCGGCGGGCATGGCGCGCCGAGGTGCCAGAACCTGCGGATCGACGACAGGTCGTACGCGTCCGGGTCGGCCCGGTAGACGGGCAACAGCCGTTGCATCACCGTCGGCACCGTCGCGAGGAACGTGACCCGGTGCTCGGCGATGAGCCGCAGGAACTCGGGTGCGTCGAAGCGCGGCATGATCACCAGCTGGTGCCCGAGCAGCAGTCCGGCCGCCGCGGTAGTGAAACCGGTGTTGTGGCTCAACGGAACCGAGAGCAGATTGACGTCGCCCTCGAGCATCCCGAGCGGGTAGCCGATGGCCGCAGGCAGCCTGCTGTCCCCACCCGCCTCGATCAGCTTGGGTCGGCCGGTGCTGCCGCCTGAGGTCATCGACTTCCACACCGGTGAAACGGCCTCGGGCAGCGCGTCGTCGGACAGCGCCGCGTCGGGCGTGAAATCGGCTGGGACGCTCGGCACTTCGCCACGTGGATCCTCGCGACCCACGATGAGCGCCCGCGGCTTCAGGTCGAGGATGCCCGTGAACTCCGCCTCGGGCAGCCGCGCGGACAGCGGTTGGGGTACCGCGCCGAGCTTCCAGCACGCGACGACGGCCTGAATCCATTCGATCGAGTTCGGCATCGCGATCGTCACGTAGTCGCCGACGCCGACGCCGAGTGCGGCGTATGCCCGGGCGAGCCGGTTGGTCGAGGCGTCCAATTCGGCGCGGGTGAGGGTGCGGCCCTCACACGTGACCGCGGGTGAAGCAGGTTCGGCCGCAGCCAGTGCGGACATCTGCGTGCTGATCGGCGGGACGCCCTCGACCACGTCAGTACCCGCCTTGCGTCGAGAAGATGGTTCTGGGGTTGTCCACGAGCATCGTGGTGAGCTGCTCGTCGGTGACGCCACGCTGTTTGAGCGCAGGGATGACGTCGTTGTGGATGTGCAGGTAGTGCCAATTAGGCAGCGCCACGGGCAGGGTCTCCTCGGGCAGTGCGTCGAAGTAGCACGACGCGTCGTGAGACAGCACCATCTTGTCGGCATGCCCGCGCTCGCACATCGTCGCCACGGTGGCGACGCGCTCCTCGAAGCCGAGGAACGCGTCGACTCCGAACCGGTCCATGCCGAGGTAGGAGCCCGCTGCGATGAGTTCCTCGAGGTAGCCGATGTCGGTCGTGTCGCCGCTGTGGCCGATGACGACGCGGGTGAGGTCGACGCCCTCTTCGGCGAAGATGGCCTGCTGCTCGAGTCCGCGCCGGGACGCGGCATGGGTGTGCGTGGAAATCGGCACGCCGGTCTGCCGATGGGCCGCGGCGACCGCGCGCAGCACCCGCTCCACCCCTGGCGTCACGCCGGGTTCGTCGGTGGCGCACTTGAGGATTGCCGCCTTGATCCCGGTATCGGCGATGCCTTCCTCGATGTCGCGGACGAACATGTCGATCATGGGCTCTGGTCCACCGAGTGGCGCACCAGGTCCCCGGTAGTGGAAGAACATCGGCACGTCGTTGAAGGTGTACAGCCCGGTGGCGACGACGATGTTGAGCTCGGTGGCGGCGGCGATGCGTGCGATGCGGGGAAGGTAGCGCCCCAGCCCGACGACGGTGAGGTCGACGATGGTGTCCACGCCGCGGGACTTGAGTTCGTTCAGCCGAACGATGGCTTCGGCTTCCCGGCGGGCCCCGTCGCCCCACGCCTCGGGATAGTTCTCCATGATCTCGGTGGTCATGATGAACACGTGCTCGTGCATCAGCGTGACGCCGAGGTCAGCCGTTGCGATGGCACCTCCGGCCGTGTTCACCGTGCTCATGGCTAGCTCCCGTCGTCGTCGCCGTCGTCGACCAATCGGGATGGTACGACCGGGCTAGCCTCCGGCACCAGGGTCGCCGCCAGCGCGGCCACCGACAGCAACGCCAGCAGCTGTACGCCCCAGTCGTGGCCGACGTACCCGTCGACCGAGCGCCACGGATAGCGGCTGAGCGCCGCGCCTGCCAGTATCAACCCGCCGGCCGCCACGCCGACGGTCAGCCGCTTGGACACCGAAGGCCGGACCCGCAGCCGGACCAAGAGCGCCGCGCCGACGACGACCGCCCCAACCACTCCGGATATCGCGAAACCCATTGCGACGATGGCGACTCCGACTGCCACGGGTCCCGGCTGCCACGGCGTGGCGGGTGGGGCGTTCGGTTGCGGCTTGCGTCGCCAGAAGGCCAGCAGGGCGAGCAGCGGCAGCAGGGCGAGGCCGCCGAACAAACCGAGGCGGTAGGGCGTGTTCGAGGGAAACGCCAGCGTGATAGGCCCTGACGCGTCCGCGGGCACCACCCAGCCCTGTTGCCAGCCGTTCACCGTGATCGGCGTCAGGGCCGTGCCGTCGGATGAGTGGGCCGTCCAGCCCGGGTTGATGCTCTCGGGCACCACCAGCACCCGCGCAGTGCCGGAGAAAGGCACGTCGACTATCCGGCGGTCGGAGGTCCACGCCTCCGTCTGGACGGGAGCGGTTGGGGCACTGCGTACTTCACCGGCCAACGGTCCGGCCAACTGAACGCCGTCGGCGACGAATGCGGCGCCGGGGCTGATCAGCAATTCCTGCTGCCCAGCGGGCAGCAGGATCGGGGCTGTCCGACATGGGTGCGCGGCGATGGGCTCGCCATCGAGCAGTGCGCCGACGGTGGTGTCCACCGAGGTCTGCACGAACTGGCCTGCGACGCCGATGATCGGCCCACGCCCGCATGGCAGTGCGATGACCCTGGTCCGGTTCCGCACAGCATCGGCGGCCGCGATGGGCTGACCCTGGGCGTCGAGTGCAGTCACCTCGGCGAGCCCTGGCGGCTTGACCTGATCGAAACCCAGTGCGGTGCGGTCGATCACGTCGTTCCAGTCCAGGATCGACAACTTCACGACGTCGGTCACCCGCGGCTTCAGCGCGATGGTCTGCGCTCCGTTCGGCTCGAGCCTGCGCACCTGCGGACCGTCGCCCAGGTCAACGGCCACCAGCGTGGGGTGGGCAGGCAGTTCCGCGGCGCTCGGCGTCAGGCGCAGCGCGGTGACCTCGGTCGGGTGGGGGAGCCGTAGCTCGAGGTTCGGGGCCGACCTGTGCTGCGTGACGCGTTGCGGCGCCGTCCATGAGGTACGTGGGTCGCCGTCACTGGCGGCGTAGGCGGAGCCCAGAACGTCGATGAGGTCGGCGTCACCCATCGTCCGCGCCGTGCCGGGTGGTGCGATGAGGTCGGCGAGGTTGGGACCCTGTCTGGCCCTAACCCACACCGTCGGCGTCACCGACATCGGCCCGGGCAGCGTGAGGGTGCGGCTCAGGTTGACCGGCTCCTCCGGGGCCATCGCCATCGTGGCAGCGCATCGCACTGCGTCGGGACCGTCCGCGCAGCCACCGCGACCGAGCAGGTCGTCGCCCAAATCCCATTGTGCGACAGCCGAACCCGCGGGCGGTCCGGGCACAACGACGGTGTGTCGCAGGCTCACTGGTTGGGCGAATCCGGAGGCGTCGTACTGGGTGACCGTGAAGTCGGTGATCCCGAACTGCACTCCAGGCGATCCGTCGTCGGTGGCCGCGGCCGTGAACCGTACCCACGGCGTCTCACCGCGCGGCAGCCGAACGGTCAGTGGAATGCCTGGCTCGTCGAACCGCATGGTGCGAGTGCCGTTGACGGTGGACACCTCGATGCGGCGAACCTGGGCACCAACGGCGGTCGCGCTAGGCGTGAGCGTGACGGTGGCGTTGGTGATCGGGTGGTCGAAGTCGACCTGCAGCCACTGTCCGACGGCCGACTGCAGCGCGTTGGACACCCAACTGGTCGATGTGTCGCCGTCGATCGCCGCCGCTGGGCCCGATGCGGTGGAAACATTCGGCAGCGCAGTCGAATCCGCCGCGGAGCTCGAGGTCGATATCCGCCCGCCCGGCCACTGCCCGTAGACCAGATCGGCTCCCGGCGCCGGGTAGTCGAGCACTCTGTTGAACGTATGGCGGGTGTCGTCGGGCGTGCGGATGGCGGACGAGTGGTCATCGACGCGGCCGTAGTCGGTCTCCCGTGCCATCGGCGTGTCGGTGACGGTGACGACAGGAACTGCCAACCCGGCGTGTTGCGCGTCGGGGGTCAGCAGCATGGGTCCGAGCGGCGGTTGACCGAGCAGTCGGCGGCGTTCGTCGAGTCGTAGCAACGACTCAGGACCACCGTCGACGCGGGCCATCGCATCCGCGTCGGTCAGGTAAGGATGGCCCGGATTGGTTTGCGCACCACCACCATCGACCCGGTAGATCTCCACGGCTGGGTAGCGCGGTCGCAACCCGCTGTCGGTGATGAACCCGTCCAACGTGCCAGGGCCGACGGGCTCGCCGAACTGTGCCACCCGATCGAGGCCGGGCGATCCGTCGATAGCGCGGTGGACCAGCAGGGGGCGTGCGGACCTTGACGCGTCGGGGTCGAGATCGTTGCGCAGCACCACATACGAAATCCCTTGCCTGGCAAGGCTATCGGCCAAACCGGCGGACGGCCGACCCGCGGCGAACAAGCGCTGCACCGAATCGAGCGCCCGGATGGTCTGCGGCGGGGTGAGCGGGATGGAATCGCGTACCCCCCACGGGCTGTGGCCAAGCACCTGCAGCGGCTCGTCGTGGCTGTTGCCCCACGTCTGGGTGGCGAACGGGGCGCCGGGCACGACCAGCACGCGACCGGCCGCCGGGTCGTTCCCCGGCACCTGGTTGTGCTCGTCGAGCCAGTCCGCCGCCTGGTGCCAATACTGCGGAATTGCCGTGAACGTACCGGGCGGCGCCAACCGGCCGGTCCACGCCAAGGAAGTTGCCGAACCGAGCGCGACGAGCACGACGATGCCAACGGCCACGCGTTTGTCGCGTTCGGGATGGACCAGCGCGGCCACCCACACGGGGCGCGGAGTGCTTCCCGGCAGGGGCACGCGGCTGAGCAGGTGGGCCAGCCCGAGGGCCAGCGGCATGCGCAGCAGCGGTTCGAGTTTGTGCACGTTGCGCAGTGGCGTGCCCGACGCGTCGAGGAACAGCTGAAGCTGATGTGCGAACGGCCCTCCGAGGCCGCCCGAGTAGGCGACTGCCAACAACGTCAGCCCGATCAGGAGTGTCACGATCAGCAGCCGCCGCGCGGGCATGCTCCGCAATGCGAGTCCGGCCATGCCCGCCGCCGCCACCAACGTCGTCGCAAGCACTGCCACCGAACTGGTCACCAGCGTGCTGCCCGCGGTGGCGGTCGGCGCCACGAACGGCGTCCAGCTGTAAGTGCCCCGCAACACCTCCGTGAGCGAAAGCCATTGTGTGGTAACGCCCGACGATTCGATGAAGTCGAGGAACGGTGGGCTGACGCGGCCAAGCATGAACAGCGCCACCACCCACCACAGCACGGCCAGCACGACCGACAGTGCCCACCAGCCGGTGAAACGCCACCACAGCTTGTTCGGGCGGTGGGCGGCCCACCAGATGACGGCGGCCAGGCACCCGGTCAGGGTCGCGACGGCGTTGACGGCGCCCATCAGCGCAATGGCCAGCGCCGAGCGCGCCGCGAGCACCCGGACATTACCGCCCGTGCCACGCAGCGCCTGGATCACCGGGATCAACACCCACGGCGCCAGCATCATCGGCAGCGTCTCGGACGAGATGGCGCCGAGTGTCGTCAGCACCCGCGGTGACAACGCGAACGCGGCCGCCGCGAGGACGCGGGAGCTGGTGTTGCCGATGCCGAGCGTCTCAGCGAGCCGCAGCAGCCCCCAGAACCCCACCGCGAGCAGCAACGCCCACCACAGCCGTTGCGTCACCCAACCCGGCAGTCCGAGCGCATCGCCCGCCAGGAAGAACGCACCGTGGGGGAAGAGGTAGCCGTAGGCCTGATTCTGGGCTTGGCCGAACGGCAGGTCGCTGTTCCACAGGTTCGCGGCGCGGGCCAGGAATCGCAGCGGGTTGGCGGTGAGATCGAGTTTGGTGTCGGGGGAGATCTGCCCAGGGGACTGGACGAACGCCAGGACCAGCGTCACTGCGGCGACCAACCACAGCCAACGTCGCGACAGCATCACACCTCGAGTCGCTTCGCTCTCTCCCGGTGGCGGGGTATCAGGTGCGGTCGCCGTACTCGACCCTGTTGAGCACCGACGAAGCTGGGTCGCCCCCCACCAGCAGCGGGCGCTCGTCCTGCTTGATCATCAGCGTGATGCTGAAGACGGCCGCGGCCCCGAGCAAAAGCCCGATGACGACGCTAGCCAGCGCAGGTAAGGCGAACCGATCCACCCGGCCAACCTAGCACGGGCGGCCCTACCGACCGATTGACGCGCGCGGTCGAAAGGCGGTTACGATGCGGCGCATGCCGTTCCCTAGCGGAGCATCTTTCGCCGGCTACACGCTAGTTCGGCCGCTCGCTTCCGGCGGGTTGACTGAGGTCTATCTCGCCGAGCATCCCCGCATGCCTGGGTCCGTGGTGCTGACGGTGCTCAACGCCAACGCAGCGGCCGACGCTGGGGCCCGCGAGCGGTTCGCCGCGAGGGCTGCCGCCGTCGTAGCGCTCGACCACCCCCACGTCCTGCGCGCTCACGACCACGGCGACTTCCAAGGCTGGTCATGGGTCGCGATGGACCACGTGGACGGCCCGGACTGCGGGCGACTGCTCGAGACGCGATATCGCGACGGGATGCCTCCCGAGGCCGCCGTGACGATCGTGACGGCCGTCGCAAGCGCGTTGGACTACGGGCACCAGCACGGCATCGAGCACGGTGACGTGAGGCCGGCCAACATCCTGCTGACCCAGACCGATTCCACCGGGTCCCGCGGCATCCTGCTGGACTACTTCGGCAGCTCGTACGTCGACGTCCGTCCGTCGGTGACACCTGACGACAAGCCCGATCAGTACGCGCTGGCGGCCACCACTGTCCATCTCCTCACCGGCGCCCCGGCGACGGCGAACACACCGCTACCCCAAGCCGTGGCGCCGGCAGCAGCGCCGCTCGCGAAGGCGCGCGCCGCCGCCCCGGCCGCCCGGTTCGATTCGTGTCAGGCGTTCGCCGATGCGTTGGCCGCAGCGTTTCCCGAGCCGTCCGCGACCGCCTCTGCGGAACAGCCGGCCGAACAGCCCGCTGCGAAGGCCACCTCGTCCCATGCGCACTCCTCTCGGTCCAAGCGAAAGTCGCGCTTCCGCGTGGCCACGGTGGTGCCCGCGCTGTTGACCGTGCTGGTACTCGTTGCGGTGTCGGCGTACGTGTTCCGCGACCGGTGGTACGACCGGTTCTTCCACCAGGCCGCGGCGGCGACGAGCCAGGCGGCGTCCACCCCGGCCGCGACCTCGGCTGCTGGCCCGCTGCCGCCCGCCCCGCCCGCATGTGGCGAGGGTCAGGACCTGCTGGCGTCGATGTCGTTGCGGGACAAGCTCGCACAGCTGGTGATGGTCGGCGTCACAGATTCGGCCGACGCCCGCAAGGTCGTCACCGACCACCACGTCGGTGGCATCTTCATCGGCAGCTGGACCGACCTCTCCATACTGTCCGACAACACGCTGCCCCAACTCTCCGATGCGGGCGGACCGCTGCCGTTGGCAGTCAGCGTCGACGAGGAGGGCGGTCGGGTGCAGCGGCTGAAGAGCATCATCGGCTCGCAGGACTCGGCCCGGGTGCTCAGGCAGACATTGAGCCTGCAAGAGGTCCATGACCTCGCGTTGGAGCGTGGCCAGAAGATGAAGGCGCTTGGCATCACCATCGACTTCGCCCCCGATGCCGACGTCACCGACGAACCCGACGACGAGGTCATCGGCGACCGGTCCTTCGGGTCCGACGCGGCGACGGTGACCGAGTACGCGGGGGCATACGCGCAAGGGTTGCGTGAGGCAGGCCTGCTGCCGGTGCTCAAGCACTTCCCCGGACACGGCCACGGATCGGGCGACTCGCACACCGGTGGGGTTTCCACGCCGCCGCTGTCGGACCTTGAAGCCGACGACCTCATCCCGTACCAGACCTTGACCACCGAGAAGCCCGTCGCGGTGATGGTCGGCCACCTCGACGTGCCGGGGCTGACCACCGACTATCCGGCCAGCCTTTCCCCGGAGGCGTACGCGCTGCTGCGGTCGGGCGACTACGGCGGGCCGCCCTTCGACGGCCCGGTGTTCACCGACGACCTGTCCAGCATGCGGGCCATCTCCGACCGATTCGGCGTGGCCGAGGCTGCGTTGCGCGCGCTGCAGGCCGGCGCCGACGTCGCGCTGTGGGTGACCACCGACGAGGTGCCCGCGGTGCTGGACCGGCTCGAGAGCGCCGTGCACGCCGGCGAATTGAATCCCGCCCAGGTCGACGCGTCGGTGTTGCGGGTGGCCGGCTTCAAGGGCAAGAATCCGCACTGCGGAGGCTGATTCGCCGCCGACTGCTTACGCTGGTTGAGAATGGGCGGAATACCTTGCCCTGGGTGAGTGACCGGCAGGAAAAGGAGCATGAGACATGGCGGGTGGTACCAAGCGGTTGCCTCGCGCCGTCCGCGAGCAGCAGATGCTCGACGCCGCCGTCCAGATGTTCTCCGTCAACGGTTATCACGAAACGTCGATGGACGCGATCGCCGCGGAGGCGGCGATCTCCAAGCCGATGCTCTACCTCTATTACGGCTCCAAGGAGGAGTTGTTCGGGGCGTGTCTGAACCGCGAGTTGGCGCGGTTCGTCGACGCGGTGCGGTCGGACGTCGACTTCACGCAGAGCCCGAAGGACTTGCTGCGCAACGCCGTCGTGTCCTACCTGAGTTACATCGATGCCAACCGGGCGTCCTGGATCGTGCTCTACACCCAAGCCACCAGTTCGCAGGCGTTCTCGCACACCGTGCGTGAGGGTCGCGAGAAGATCGTCGAACTCGTCGGCAGGCTGCTGCAATCCGGCACGCGAAATCCCCAGCCGGACAGCGACTTCGACATGATGGCCGTCGCGCTGGTGGGAGCGGGCGAGGCGGTGGCGAACCGGGTGAGTGTCGGCGACGTCGATGTGCACGACGCCGCCGAACTGATGATCAACCTGTTCTGGCGTGGCTTGGTGGGCAAACGGGACCCCGCAGTGCCCGCCGAGCGCTAAAGCTTGGAGACCGTTGCGGTGAGGTGCGGGTAGCCCTTGGACAGGTTGCGCAGCGCCAACTCCCAGCCGTCCGTCGTCCGGTCCACGTACAGCCCGGCACGAGCAGGCAGCACGACGGGCTTGCCGAAGCGCACCGAGTACTGAACTGCGTCCGGCAACTGGCCCTCGATGTTGGCCAATACGGCTGCAGCGCTGAACATTCCGTGCGCGATGACGGTCGGAAAGCCGAACAGCTTGGCGCCGACGGAGCTGGTGTGGATCGGGTTGTGATCGCCGCCGACCGACGCGTAGTGGCGAATCTGGCCGGGCGTGATGCGCAGGATGGCGTTCGGTGGCGGCAGTTTCGGCTGCTTCTTCGGTTCGGACTTCGGCTCGTCGGACAGGCTGGTGCGCTGCTGGTGGAGGAACGTCGTGACCTGGTGCCACGCGGTGTCGTTGCCCACGTTGACGTCGGTGATCACGTCCACCAGCAGTCCCTTGCGGTGTTCGCGGAGGTTTTCCGCATGTACGGCGACGTCGACGACGTCGGTCACCGCGATGGGCCGGTACCGCGTGATCTGATTCTCGACGTGCACCGAACCCATTGCAGCGAACGGAAAGTCGAAACCGCTCACCAGCGCCATCACCGAGGGAAACGTCAGCGCGAACGGGTACGTCAGTGGCACGGCGTCGGCGAACCGCAGGCCCGTGACCGCCGCGTACGCGGCGACGTTGGCCGAGTCGATCGCGAGGCCCTCGACGGACACCGTGCGCTTCGGCAGCGTGTCGCCCCGCCGGACGAACGGCAGTGCACCCGCCGCCGCCCTTGCCATGTTGAGCAGCCCGCTGGGCTGGCCGGTCATCGCCGTCACGCTCCTAACAGGGCTTGGCCGCAGACGCGGATCGTGTTGCCGGTCACCGCATTCGAGGCGGGGCTGGCGAAGTAGGCGATCGCCTCGGCGACGTCGACGGGCAGGCCGCCCTGGAACAGGGAGTTGAGCCGCCTGCCTGCTTCCCTGGTGGCCAGCGGAATGGCCTCGGTCATCTTGGTCTCGATGAAGCCAGGCGCGACGGCGTTGATCGTGATGCCTTGCTCCTCGAACCCGGGGGCCAGCGCCTGCGTCATGCCGATCATGCCCGCCTTGGTGGCGGCGTAGTTGGTCTGGCCACGGTTGCCTGCGATGCCCGCCATCGAGGAAAGCCCGACGATGCGGCCGCCTTCACCGATGATGCCGTTGTCCACCAGTCCTTGGGCAAGCCGTTGCGGGGCAAGCAGATTCACTGCGATCACGCTGTCCCAGCGGGCGTCGTCCATGTTCGCGAGCAGCTTGTCGCGGGTGATTCCTGCGTTGTTGACCAGGATGTGCGCCTTCCCGCCGTGGTGCTCGGCCAGGTGTGCGGTGATCTTCTCGACCGCATCGGGGGCCGTGACGTCCAAAGTCAACGCCGTCCCGCCCACCTTGGATGCGGTCTCGGATAAAGCAGCGGACGCCTCTGCTGCGCCTCCCATGTCGATTGCCACCACCTTCGCGCCGTCGCGCGCAAACACCTTGGCGATCTCGGCACCGATGCCCCGCGCCGCGCCCGTCACCAGCGCCACCTTGCCGTCGAGCGGCTTGTCCCAGTCGGCGGGCGGCACCGAGTCGGCGGCGCCGACGTAGAAGACCTGGCCGTCGACGTAAGCAGACTTGGCCGACAGCAGGAACCGCACCGTGGACTCGAGCCCAGTCGCGGCCGGCTTGGCGTCCGCAGCCAGGTAGACCAGGCCGATCGTCGCCCCGCGCTGCAATTCCTTGCCGAGTGAGCGGGTGAAGCCCTCGAGCGCCCGTTGCGCGATGCGTTCGTCGATCGAGGCCGTCTGGTCCGGCGTCGTGCCGATGACGACCACCCGGCCGCAGGAGCCCAGGTTCCGGAGCACCGGCGTGAAGAACTCGTGCAGTGCCTTGAGCCCTTCCGGGGTGGTGATGCCGGTGGCGTCGAAGACGAGTCCCCCGAAGGAGTCGGCCCAGCGGCCGCCGATGTTGTTGCGGACCAGTTCGTAGTCGTCGGCCAGTGCGCTGCGCAGCGGTTCGGCTACGCGGCCGTCGCCGCCGACCAGCAAGGATCCGGCCAGGGGGGCGTCGCCCGCCCGGTAACGACGAAGCTCCTGTGGCTGGGGGACGCCTAGTTGCTTGGCCAAGAACGAGCCGGGGCCGGAGTTGAGGACTTGTGAGAACAGATCGGTAGCCACTGCGCTGCCTTTCGGGGTGGAGAAACTTGGGTACTCGTCGTATGGAGTCGAGTATGGGGTACCCACTGTCGTGTCGATCACGAACTTACTCCAGAGTAATAACGGTGGGTAGTATGACGCTCGACACCGACGTCCATCTCACTGCCCGGAGGTAACTGTGGCTGACCAGAAGACCGCCCGGCGAGTAGCCATTCTCGGCGGCAACCGAATTCCTTTCGCGCGCTCCGACGGCGCGTACGCCAACGCGTCCAACCAGGACATGTTCACCGCCGCGCTCGACGGACTGATCGACCGGTTCGGCCTGTCCGGCGAGCGGCTTGGCGCAGTGGTCGGAGGCGCGGTGCTCAAACACAGCCGCGACTTCAACCTGATGCGCGAATGCGTGCTCGGCAGCGCGCTCTCGCCGTATACCCCGGCCTACGACCTGCAGCAGGCCTGCGGCACCGGGCTGCAGGCCACCATCGCCGTCGCCAACGCCATCGCCCTGGGTCAGTACGACTCCGGCGCCGCGGGCGGCGTGGACACCACGTCGGACGCGCCCATCGCCTTCGGTGACGACCTGCGCCGCGTGCTGCTCGGGCTGCGCCGGGCCAAGTCGAACGTCGACCGGCTCAAGCTCGTCGGCAAGCTGCCCGCCGCACTCGGAGTCGAGATCCCCACCAACGGCGAGCCCCGCACCGGGCTGTCGATGGGTGAGCATGCCGCCATCACCGCCAAGGAACGGGGCGTCAAGCGCGTCGACCAGGACGAGCTCGCCGCGGCCAGCCACAAGAACATGGCCGCCGCCTACGACCGCGGGTTCTTCGACGACCTGGTCACCCCGTTCCTCGGGCTCTACCGCGACAACAACCTCAGGCCCGAGTCCACCCCGGAAAAGTTGGCGAAGCTGCGACCCGTGTTCGGCGCCAAGCTGGGCGACGCGACCATGACGGCGGGCAACTCGACGCCGTTGACCGACGGTGCATCGGTGGCGCTGCTGGCGACCGACGAGTGGGCGGCCGAGCGAAAGCTGCCGGTGCTGGCCTACTTCGTCGACGGGGAGACCGCGGCAGTCGACTACGTCAACGGCGACGACGGCCTGCTGATGGCACCCACCTACGCGGTGCCACGGCTGCTGGCCCGCAATGGGTTGACGCTGCAGGACTTCGACTTCTACGAGATCCACGAGGCGTTCGCTTCGGTGGTGCTCGCGACCCTTGGGGCGTGGGAGTCAGAGGAGTACTGCAAGGAGCGGCTCGGGTTGGATGCAGCACTGGGCAGCATCGACAGAACCAAGCTCAACGTCAACGGCTCGTCGCTGGCCGCGGGTCACCCGTTCGCCGCGACCGGAGGCCGGATCGTCGCGCAGCTGGCCAAGCAACTCGCCGAGAAGAAGAAGCAGACCGGGCAGCCAGTGCGTGGGCTCATCTCGATTTGTGCAGCAGGCGGCCAGGGCGTGACGGCCATCCTGGAGGCGTAGAAAAACTTTCGACGGGGCTGTAACGCCGGCGCACGGTCCTTCGATATGTGAATAGTCCCGCGTTGTCGTCTGACCCCCCGACCCGACGACAACGCGGGACTCTTTCTTTGGAAGAATCGCCGTCATGGTCCAGCTACACGTGGAGCGGACGATCGCCGCACCTCCGGAACGGGTCTTCGATTGGCTCGCCGACCCGGCCAGCCTCAAGTCCGCGCCCTTGGTGTTGAAGAGCGTTTGGGCGAAGGGGTCGATGCCAGGGGCCGGGGGCCTGCGGGAAGTGACCGGTGCGGGCATGTGGTTCCGCGAGGAGATCACGGCCCTTGACGCTCCCCGGAGCTACTCGTACCTGATCGTCGCGTCGTTTCCGCCGTTCGACCACGAGGGCGGGACGCTGACGTTCACCCCGACCGGCGACGGCACGCATGTCGACTGGGACACGACGTACCGCCACCCGGCCCGCGCGGGCGGCAAGGTGCTGGAGACAATCAGCGCGCCGCTGCTCCGCATGAGCTTCAACGCGGTGCTCGCGGGCTGCGCGAAGGCGCTCGAGGCTTAGGCCGGCGGCGGATCCTTCTTCGCCTTGATCGGACCGGCCGCAGGCACGGGCGCAAACAGACTTCCTCCGACGCTGCCCCTGGCCGTGCGCACCGCGACGAGCCCCCAGGTGCCGAGCAACGCAACGTAGGCGAGCGCGGCGGCGATCTTGAAGGCGGGCAGCCCGGTGTGGACGGCCAGCTGCGTAGTGCCGGTGACGAAGGTGCCGACCGGGAACGTCAGGCTCCACCACGTCAGCGCGAAGGGCATGCCGCGCCGAAGGGTGCGCACCGTCAGCTCGGTGGCCAACACGATCCACAGCACGGCGAAGCCCCACACCGGAACGCCGAACAGGATCGCGAACACGCTCATGCCGCTGGCCAGCTCGGCGGGCACCGCAAGGTGCGCGACGGTCCCGAGCAGTCCGGCCGCCGTGATGCCCTGGCCCAGCGGGCCGAGCACGATCCACAGGGTAGGCACACGCGCGGTGCCCGACGTGCCGTAGAGCGCGAGCCTGCTCCAGATCATGCTGATGATGATCAGCGCCGCGATCAACGACAGCCCGAACATGGCGTAGCAGCCGTAGAGCATCGTGGTGCGCCCCGGGCCCGGCTGCATGTGTGGAATCAACAGCGCACCCGCTGCCGCCGAAACCATCGGCGGCACAACGGGCATGAGCCAGCCGCCGAACGCCGCATCGGGCTCGACGTTCAACTGCGTGAACATCAGGAACGGGATGGTTGCCGCGGTGAAGAGGCCGCCTGCGGTACCCGCGATCCACAGCACCCAGTCGAGCTCGACGGCAAGCCGCAGGCCGATGAGGTCCTTGCCGATCAGGATGGCGCCCGACCCGACGGTGAGTAGTGCCATCGGAGCCGCGCCGTAGAAGTGGGCCATCTGCGGGTTGTGCGAGTGGCCGCGGGCCACCGTCGGGTGCCGAACCCACTGTGCGGTCACCGCGATGACGAGGATCAGGAGCAGCCCGGCGGCGCCCGCCCAGACGACGCGGGTGAACACGTGCAGCCCAGGAACCTGAATCGGTAGCGTCGCCCCGGCCGTCGCCACGATTCCGGTGCCCATGACCGACGCGAACCAGTTGGGCCCGAAGTTCTTCAGTCGCGCCGCTTCGGTGGTCATGGCTTCGGTGGTCATGGAAGGCCATTGAACAGGCCGGCGGCGGGAACGCAAAGCATTCCGGCGCTTCGATGACGCCGGATCCGGTCAGCGGCCCTGTGGCTCAGCCAAAGCCGTGGGGGCAGGTTCCGCCGTCGGCGCGGCCAGCGAGCCTGCCGGCAGCGGAACGGTCGGGCCGCCCGGCGTGTGGATCGCCCCGAACAGCCAGGGCACCGCATCCGTGAAGACCTTGGTCGCCAACGGCCAGTCGTGCCGGCCCGTCGTCGGCACGACCGCGCACGTGATGCCATTCGCCCGGCCAAGCCCGCAGAGGGTGTTGGCGGCCTCGGTCTGGTCGCCCGGGTTGCCTGCCGCGTCACGTCCACCGAGCCCGACCGCGTCTTCGCCCCCGTCGCCTCCCTTGTGCTGGGTGGGCGCATCCGTCGATATCGCGAACCAGCCCGAAACCCCGTGATAGGGACCGTGTTTGGAGATGACCGTGGACGGGTCGAAGTCCGCCCACGCGGCGGCGTTCCCGCTGTAGAGCCGCGAGATGGTCTGGTCCTTGGTGCCCGCGTTGGGCCCCATGTCGCCCGCGATGTCGACGAAGCTGCTGAAGAGTTCGGGATGCATCACGGCGAGATCGACCGCGCACGTGCCACCCATCGACCAGCCGACGACGCCCCAGTCGGCACCGCTGGTACTCGTGCCGTAGTGCGAGTTCACATACGGCACGACGTCTTTCGTCAGGTGGTCCGCGACGTTCCCCCGGACGCCGTTGACGCATTCGGTGTCGTTGTTGAACGACCCGCCGGAGTCGACGAACACCAGCACCGGCGCGTTGCCACCGTGCGCCTGCGCGTAGCCGTCGACGATCGCGGCGGCGTTGCCGGTGCGCAGCCAGTCCGCCGGGGTGTTGAACTCGCCTGCGATCATCATGACGACCGGCAGCTTGGGCGGTGGGCTGGTCGCGAACCACTTGGGCGGCAGGTAGACGAGTTCCTGCCGATGCTTGAAACCCGATGCGTCCGACGGGATGTCCACCGGGACGACGCTGCCGTGGTTGAGCACGGTGTGGGCCTGCTGCATCGCGGCGACGGTGTTCGCATCCGTCTCGTCAGGCAGCGGCCCCGCGGTCAGCTGGTTCCATGCGACCTGGACGGTGGGGAAGTAGCCGACCCAGGTGTTGAGCGCCAGCCCGGTGCCGAGCAGACACAACGGGACGGCTACCACGGCCGTGAGTCGCCGCCGCCACTTGACGCCCCGCCAACCCAGTACCGCCACTCCGAGCGCGAATCCCGTCAGGCCGGTCCATATCCACAGCGAGTCAGGGGCGGGATCGCCCGCCATGCCTTGCGAGTCGACGAACCAATGCGCCCACGCGGCGATCGCAAGCCCGATGACGAGCGACACCGGCAGCCACACGAGGCTCCACCGGCGGGTGCGCCAGCCGATCGCGAGCGCCAGCACGATGATGGCAATGATCTGCAGGGTTAGCGGCAACCAGCCATGCAGTAGCGACAATCCGCCACGGTGGTACGCGGGAGCATCGGCTGCAAGCAGGTCCGCGGCAATGGGAACAAGAGGTGCGGGCACTAGAACATGGTGGCTGGCGTTCCTGAACGAATCCCGAAAAAACCGGGTGGCTCAGGTGTTTTCACAGCTAATGCATAAGGCCCCCGCCTAAGCGGGGGCCTTATGTGAGTTGAGCGGCGGTTAGAAGCTCGCTTCGTCCAGTTCCATCACTTCGTTGTCAATCGTGTCGATGACCAACTTGGTGCTGGTGAGCAGCGGCAGGAAGTTCTTCGCGAAGAAGGACGCGACCGCGACCTTGCCCTCGTAGAACGACTTCTCGGAACCCGTTGCGCCCTCGTCGAGCTTGGCGATGGCCACGGCGGCCTGCTTCTGCAGCAGCCAGCCGAGCACCAGGTCGCCGACGCTCATCAGGAAGCGCACCGAGCCCAGCCCCACCTTGTAGAGGCTCTGCGGGTCTTCCTGCGCGGCCATCAGGTAGCCGGTCAGCGTGGCGGCCATGCCCTGCACGTCGGCCAGCGCGGTCGCCAGCAGCGCCCGCTCGGCCTTCAGCCGGCCATTGCCTGCCTCGTTCTTGACGAACTGGTCGATCTCGTTGGCGACGTAGCCCAGCGCAACGCCCTTGTCCCGCACGATCTTGCGGAAGAAGAAGTCCTGCGCCTGGATGGCCGTGGTGCCCTCGTAGAGCGAGTCGATCTTGGCATCGCGGATGTACTGCTCGATCGGGTAGTCCTGCAGGAAGCCGGACCCACCGAACGTCTGCAGGCTCTCGGTCAACTTGGCGTACGCCTGCTCGGAGCCCACGCCCTTGACGATCGGAAGCAAGAGGTCGTTGATCTTGGTCGCCAACCCTGCGTCCACGCCGTGCACCGTCTCGGCGACCGTGGCGTCCTGGAACGTCGCGGTGTAGAGGTACAGCGCGCGCAATCCCTCGGCATAGGCCTTCTGGGTCATCAGCGACCGGCGCACGTCCGGGTGGTGCATGATCGTGACGCGCGGTGCGGTCTTGTCGGTCATCTGGGTCATGTCCGAGCCCTGTACGCGACTGGAGGCGTACTCGAGCGCGTTCAGGTAACCGGTCGACAGGGTCGCGATGGCCTTGGTGCCCACCATCATTCGGGCCTGCTCGATGACGTCGAACATCTGCGCGATGCCTTCGTGCACCTCGCCGACGAGCCAGCCGACGGCGGGCACGTCATGTTGGCCGAGCGACAGTTCGCACGTCGCGGAGACCTTGAGCCCCATCTTGTGCTCGACGTTGGTGACGAACACGCCGTTGCGCTCGCCGGGCTCACCGGTCTCGGGGTCGAAGTGGAACTTCGGTACGAAGAACAGCGAAAGCCCCTTGGTGCCGGGTCCGGCGCCCTCGGGACGGGCCAGCACGAGGTGCAGGATGTTCTCGCCGAGGTCGTCGGCGTCACCGGAGGTGATGAAGCGCTTCACGCCATCGATGTGCCAGGTGCCGTCGGGCTGCTGGACGGCCTTGGTGCGGCCCGCTCCGACGTCGGAACCGGCGTCGGGCTCGGTGAGCACCATGGTCGAGGTCCAGCCGCGTTCGGAGGCAAGCACGGCCCACTTCTTCTGCTCTTCGGTGCCGAGGTGATGCATGATCTGCGCGAAGCCGGCGCCCATCGCATACATGTAGACGGCGGGGTTGGCGCCGAGGATGTGCTCGATCAACGCCCACTGCAGGGCGCGGGGCATAGGCATGCCGCCCATTTCCTCGTCGAGGCCGATCTTGTCCCAGCCGCCGTCAAGCAGTGCGCGCACCGACTTCTTGAATGCGGGGGGCAGCGTGACGGTGTGGTTCTCGGGGTCGAAGACCGGCGGATTGCGGTCGCCTTCGGCGAACGATTCTGCGATCGGTCCCTCGGCCAGCCTGCTGATCTCGGCCAGCATCTCCCTGGCCGAATCCTCGTCAAGGTCGGCGTACGCACCCTGGCCCAGGGCCTTGTCGATGCCGAACACCTCGAACAGGTTGAACGCCTGGTCACGGACATTGCTCTTGTAGTGGCTCACGTTTCCTCCTCGATGAGAATGCCACCTGCGGTTGGGTACTCACGATAAGTTACCCACCAGTAACTGCGGCCAACTATACCGTTCAGTAACTTCAACGCAAAGCGGTGTCGAGCAAATTTCAGCCAGCTAACTAACCCATTGGTTGATCGGACCTGCCCAAACGGTTGGTTGGGCGTCGTGAACTGGGCATTTGCGCTGATGTGATATCTGCCACGAGTGGCCGCAGCACGGCCGTTAGGGTAGGTCGGATGAGGCGTCTCGCGGTGTGGGGAACAGGCAATATGGGTGCAACGGCGATCCGGTCGGCGGTTGCCTTCCCGGGGCTTCGGCTGACCGGGGTAATCACCTCATCGGCGGCCAAGTCTGGTAGGGACGCCAGCGAGTTCGCCGGCCTCGGCGCGCCGACGGGTGTGGCCGCCACGACCGACGTCGACGCGGCGCTGGCGGAGTGCGACGCGGTGGCCTACATGGCATCGGGTGACATCCGACCCGACGAGGCGATCGACGACATCGTGCGGTGCCTGCGCGCCGGTGTGCACGTCGTGACGCCGTCGCTGTACTCGCTCTACGACCCACGTTCGGCGCCGAAGGAATGGGTCGACAAGTTGACGGCGGCCGCCGAGGAGGGTGGCGCCACCCTGCTGGTCAGCGGCGTTGACCCGGGCTGGGCCAACGACGCGCTTGCCGTGATGGCCGCTGGCCTGTGCACCCGCATCAAGACCATCTACTGCCAGGAGATCTTCGACTACTCGACCTATGACCAGCCGTATGCGGTCAAGGTGTCGTGCGGATTCGGCGGGTCGATGGACGACATGCCGATGATGCTGCTGCCGTCCATTCCGACGATGGTGTGGGGCGGCAACATCCGGCTCATCGGGCGTGGTCTGGGGCTCGACATCGACGAGATCACCGAAGAACTCGAGCGGCTGCCGCTCGAGGAATCGGTCGACACCGTGATGGGGCCCTTCGAGAAGGGCACGCAGGGCGCCTTCTGGCTCAAGATCATCGGCTGGTCGGGCGGCAAGAAGCGCATCGTCGTGGACCACATCACCCGCATCCACCCGTCGTGCGCGCCGCATTGGCCACAGCCCGACGAGGGTGCGGGGGACCACCGCGTCTTCGTCGACGGCGACCCGCAGCTGACCATTGTCAGCCGCGCCGACCTGCCGGGCGGTAACCGCGCCGGCGGCGGCAATACCACTGCCGCCAACCGGCTGCTCGGTGCCATCGAGTGGCTGGCGACCCAAAAGCCAGGCATCTACGACGGCCTCGACGTGCCGCTTCACACCCCGTTGCCGGACGAGGTGGAAGCGACACGTTGGGCCTAAGCAGGGCCAGGAGACTTCCACCTGGGTGAGCCCTCCGATGGTCGGATAGTCGAGTGCCGCGGTCGCGTTCTATCCCGGTACTGCCCGAAGGTAGCGCCGTCACGATCGATCGCGTTGCGCCCCAAGCACTTCAATCCTGCAACGCGGGCCGTGCGCTCGTGCGAGCCGCGCATCAAGCGTTATCAGTGTGGCGTCGAAGGCCTCTGCCAGTGCAACGTAGAACGCGTCCCAGCCGCGGACGGAATCGCGTAGTTCCCATGCCCGATCCAGCAGCCAACGATGGCCGTACCGCTCGCCGGGCCAATCCCGTAGGTCGGCTATCGCCTGTCCGGCTGCGGTGCGGTCGATCCGCTCGCGCAAGCGAAGAGCACGGATGACGCCCATCACCTCGACGTCGATGACCGACGGCGCAACCTGGTCCTCGTCAGACGCCAGGCGGGCGGCGATTTCGCCAGCTCGCGGAGTGTCTACGACGACCTCGACCAGGCATGATGCATCAACGACCAGCATCTGGCCACTCGCCGCGCCAATCGTCCAACGCTCCTAGCACCTCGGCGGTCGATGCCTCAGAGGGCCGCCGACCCGTCCGGGTCAACCATTGCGCGATCGACGGTCGTGCGGCCAAACGCGCGGCCTCCCGGCGCAGTAGTTCGGGCACGGTTAGCCCCTCTTCTCCGGCGCGTCTGACGAGTCCCGCGTACACCTCATCGTCGATGTCTCGGATCTGGACTGTCTTGGGCATATATGCACCTTAACATGCATATGTGCATGACAAGGTGCGAATATGCATCGCGCGATGCGGATGTAGCCGAGCGCTGTAGGACTAGGACGGGCTCGACGTGCCGCTTCACACCCCGTTGCCGGACGAGGTGGAAGCGACACGTTGGGCCTAAGAGGGCCTAGGAGACTTCCACCTCTGCGTCTTCCTCGGCCACGGCCTCGGCCTCGGCCACGACCTCGGCCTCAGGTTGCGTCTCCGGCTCTGCCGCTGGCGATTCCGCGTCCGGCAGCTGAGCGACGAGATACTCGGCGAGCCCTCCGATGGTCGGGTAGTCGAATACCGCGGTGGCGTTGATCGTGAACGCTCCGCCGAACTGACTGTGCAACCGGTTGCGGAGTTCGATGGCCATCAGCGAATCGGTACCAAGGTCCAGGAACCGATTCGTGGCGGCCGGCGGCGACGCGAGTCGTAGGAAGTTCTGCACTTCCTTCTGGAGGAACTCGGTCACGAACCCTGCACGCTGCGGCACCGGGATCTCCTGCAGTTGCTTGAGCAACTCACTGTCACCAGTCAACTCGCCGAGGGCACTCGGCAAGACGAGGTCCAGGATCGGCGGACGCGAGCTGCCGAGCACCTTCGCCGCCCGCTGCCAGTTGGCCTTGATGACGGTGGCTTGGCCGGTGCCGTTGGCGACGACCTCGGCGAGTGCGCTCAACGCTGCCGACGGTTCCAGTGGAATCAGGCCCTGTGCACTGATATTCGCCGTCGCCGCCTCCGAAGAGGCCATGCCGCCTTGTGCCCAGGGGCCGAAGTTGACACCAGTGGCAGGCAGGCCCTGCGCCCTCCTATGCGCCACCAGGCCGTCGAGCAACGCGTTGGCAGTCGCGTAGTTGGACTGACCGGGTGAACCGAACAAGCTAGACACCGAGGAGGACACGATGAAGAAGTCCAGGTCGTCGTCCTTCGTCAACTTGTCCAGGTGATAGGCGCCGAAGGCCTTGGGCGCCAACGTCGTCCGGAAGCGCTCCACGCTCTGCTGTCCCAGCAGCGCGTCGTCGAGCACACCTGCGAGGTGAGCCACCCCAGCGAGCGGGGGCAACTCGGCACGAATCCGCGTCAGCAGCTGCTCGACCTCGGATTCCTCGCCGACGTCGGCGGTGAACACGTGGACGCGCGTCTTGTAGCGGTCGGTGATCTCGTCGATCAACCGTTGCGCGTCCACATCGGGCGCGCGGCGGCTGGTCAACACGATGTCACCGGCACCGAGTTGGGCCAGATACGACGCCGTGTGCAAACCGATCGCACCGAGTCCACCGGTGATCAGATAGCTCCGATCTGCCTTCGGCTGCAGCGGGTTCGGAATCTGCACCACGATCTTGCCGATGTGGCGCGCCTGCTGCATGCGGCGGAACGCGGCCCTCGACTCGGTCAGCGGGTAGATCTCGGCGGGCAGTGGCGTCCACTCGCCATTGGCCAATCCCTCCGACACCTCGGTCAGCAAGTCGCGAATGCGATCGGGTTCGGTGAACATCACCGTGTCCAACGCGACGATCTCGTAGGCGATGTCGGATCGGGCCTCGGCCATCTGCTCCGGTGACCAGATGTCGCGCTTGGCGATCTCGGCGAAGCGGCCGTTCTGGGCGGTGGCCTTGAGCGTCGCCTCGATGAAGCCCTCGCTTGTCAGCGAGTTCAGCACCACATCCACACCCTTGCCGTCGGTGTCCGCCAGGATCTGATCGGCGAAGTCCGTCGTACGCGAGTCGTAGACGTACTTCACGCCCAGCTTGCGCAGCGTCGCGCGCTTGTAGGTGCTGGCCGTGGCGAAGACCGTGGCGCCCTGCTGCTGGGCCATCTGGACAGCCGCCAGACCCACACCACCGCTGGCCGCGTGGATCAGCACCTTGTCACCGGGCTTCAGTTGCGCCCAGTCGAACGACAGCCGAACCGTCAGCGCCGCGGCCGGGATGGTGGCCGCCTCGACGGCGCTCACTCCGTCCGGAATCGGTGCCAGGAACTGGGCAGGCACGTTGAACCGGCTGGAGAACGCACCCTGCATGGAGCCGTAGACGCGTTGCCCCAGTTCGAGTCCGGTGACACCCTCACCCAATTGTGTGACGACGCCTGCGAAGTCGCCGCCGATCGGGCCGGGATCGCCCGGGTAGAGGCCAAGGACGTTGAGCACGTCGCGGAAGTTGAGCCCCGCGGCCTCCACCCGCACCTGCACGTAGCCTTCGTCCGGCGCCGGCACGTCCTTTTCGACCAGCCGCAGGTTGTCGATCGCGCCGCGTTCGGTCGGCGCGAGGACGTAGTCGCCCCCGCGCGGCACCGCGAGGTTGCCGCTACGCGCCCACGGCAACAACCGCGACGCCAGCAGCTTCCCTTGCCGCACTGCGATTTCCGGCTCGTCAACCGGGGTAGCCAACAGATTGGCCAGTGCCGAAACGGCCTCCGGTGATCCGTCGATGTCGAGAAGTTTGGCGCGCAACGCCGGTTCCTCGTTGATGGTGGTACGCCCGAAGCCCCACAGCGCCGCCTGTACCGGATCGACCGGTTCGCCGGATTCGGTGGCAACGGCCCGCTCGGTGACGATCCACAGACCGCCGGGCAGTTTCACGCCGCCCTGCACGGTGTGTACGGCGCTGAGCAGGTTGGTGAGCTCGGTTTCGAGCCGCGCGACGGCATCGGCGGTCGACTCTTCTGCACCGGGCCCGGTGCTGCGCCAGACCACGCCGGAGAACGGAAGACCGCGCTCCTGCGCCTCTTGCAACAGCTGTCCCAAGGATTCCGAACTGGCTGCCCGGTCGAAGGGGATGCACCCCGGCACCTTCGCGGCCAACTCGCTGAATCCGTTGATCAGCCAGGTGCCGTTCGCGGTGTCGGCACCGTCTTCGGATGGTGGCGGAGGAACCTCATGCCAGCCAAGTGTGTACAGCAGCCGGGTGGCGTCGCCGCCGAGCCCGCGCAACAACGCCTCGCGCGGCGCGCGCTTGACCGTGAACTCGCGGATTCCACCTAGCTTCTTGCCATCCCGGTCGACGAAGTCGAGATCGAAGACCTGGGTCTCGCTGTCGAGCCCTGTCTCGTGCCACCGCGCGCGGCAGTAGAACCTGCGGGGCATCTTCTCGCGCAGCGTCACCTGCCCGTAGCGCAACGGCAGGAACAGATCGTTCACACCCTGTTCGGCCGCGAGAAGTGCGGGGAACGCCGGGAAGGCAACGCCGGTGCACAGGTCCATCAGCACCGGGTGCATCGGCTCGGTTCCGAGGTGTTCGGCGAGTTCTTCGCCGACGACGATGTCGCCGATCGCCTCACCGTCGCCGAGCCACAGCGACTTCAGGGAACCGGACCAGTTCGGCCCCCACGCCAGCTCCAGATCGGCGAAGGTCTCGAACAACTCCTGCGGACGCATGCGGTTCAACCGCTCGATCACCGTGTCGACAGGGTCAGTCGACTCTTCGGTCGGCTCATCGTCGACACCGCTGAGGACAGTCCCTTCGGCGTTCAACGACCATTCGGCATCGCGTTCACCGTAGGGGCGGCTGTGCACCTTGAAGGTAGAACCGGCACCGTCCGCGAGCGGATGCAACGAGAGTTGAACCTCGCGAGACGCCTTCTCGGGCAGGATGATCGGCTCGTAGAAGAAGACGTCCTTCGCGTACGCCGGGGTACCGACGGCGGCCAACGCCATCGCTGCATACGTCGCCCCTGGCACGACGACGGTGCCGTAGATGACGTGGTCAGAAAGCCACGGCTGGGACTTGACGGACAACCTGCTGGAGTACACGGAGTCACCGGAGGCGAGTTCCTTTGCGCTACCGAGGATCCCCGAAACCGTCGGACCGTCAGCGGTGATGCCGGAGGTCTTGGGCCAGAAGCGGCGGCGCTGGAACGGATAGGTGGGCAACTCGAGTCTGCGACCGGGGTGACGATGCAGATTGGCGAAATCGGGTCGGTGGCCGCCGACGTAGGCCGCGGCCAGTGCGTCGGCGATCTGGCGGCGGTCGCCAACTCCCTTGCGCAGCGAGACGATTGCCCGCGGCGCGGCCAAGTGCTCCGGCCACACCTGCACCGCAGCCCCGGTCAGCACCGGTTGCGGACCGAGCTCCATCAGTACCGAGCAGCCCAGCCCCGCCACCGTGCGCACGCTTTCGGCGAATTGCACGGGTTGACGGGAATGCCGCCGCCAGTACTTCGCGTCGAGCGGCGTTTGGGCCGTGAGCACCGCGCCCGTGCGGTTGCACACCAGCGGCAACGTCGGAACGGCGAACTGCAACTGCGCTGCGTACGACTCGAATTCGTCGAGCACCGGATCCAGCAATTCCGAGTGGAAGGCGTGGCTGGTCTGCAGCCACGTGCAGCGGATCCCTTCGCCGTCGAACTTGGCGACTGCCTGTTCCAGATCTTCACCAGGACCCGACAGCACGGTGTTGGGCCCGTTGTAGGCGCCGACCGATACGTGTGGGAATTCGGCTGCGATCGCCTCGACCTGCTTGGCATCGGCGAAGACTGCGACCATTCGCCCACCCTCGGGCAGACTGCCGAACAGCCGGCCGCGCTCGGCCATCAGCCGTGCGCCGTCCTCGAGGCTGAAGACTCCGGCCACGCATGCCGCTGCATACTGGCCGACGCTGTGGCCAAGCACCACGTCGGGCTCGATGCCCCACGACTGCCACAACCGGGCCAAACCCATTTCGACGGCGAAGAGCGCCGGCTGCGCAAACGAGGTGTGCCGCAGGGTTTCTCCGGTCTCGCGATCGGTGGCGAACAGCACCTCCAAGAGCGGATGCGGCAGCATGCCGTCGACCGCCTCCGCGCAACGCCTCACGGTCTCGGCGAAAACCGGCTCGGCGTCGAACAACTCGCGCGCCATGCCCGGATACTGGCTGCCCTGCCCGGTGAACAACCACGCCGTCGTCGGGTGGTGCGTGTGCTCACCACGGACGACACCGGGCCGTAGGCGGTTCTCGGCCAACTCGGCCAGACCTTCACGCGCAGCCGCGACCGAATCCACGACCAGCGCAGCGCGATGTTCGAAGTGAGAACGGCCCGTGCCGGCGGTGAGGCAGACGTCGGCGAGGTCGGAGTCCGGGCGGCCGTCCAACCAGGCCTCGTAACGCCGTGCCACCGCCACCAATGCTTCTGGTGACCGCGCGGACAGTGCCAGCACGTTGAAGGGCTGCTCGGACGTGTACGACTCCGGGGTCACCGGTGCATCCGCGCTGGGCGACAGTGCAGGCGCCTCCTCGATCAGCACGTGTGCGTTCGTACCGGTGAAGCCGAAGGAGCTCACGCCTGCGCGCCGCGGCCTGCCGTTGGCGTGCCAGGGGATCGCCTTGTCGACGACCCGCACCGGCAGCGACTCCCACGGGATATGCGGCGATGGCGTGTCGAAGTGCAGGCTCTGCGGCAGCAGCTCGTTCTGCAGCGACAACACGACCTTGATCAGACCTGCTGCACCCGAAGCTGATTCGGTGTGTCCGATGTTGGTCTTCACCGATCCCATCAGGAGCGGACGGTCCGCGTCGCGTGAGCCGCCGTAGGCGGCTGCTGCGGCCTGCACCTCGATCGGATCCCCCAGTGGGGTGCCCGTACCGTGCGCCTCGAGGTAGTCGACGTCGCCGCCCGTCAGCCCGGCGCGAGCCAGCGTCGTCCCGATGAGCCGTTGCTGCGCCCCACCATTGGGCACCGTCAACCCGCTGGAAGCGCCGTCCTGGTTGACCGCGCTGCTCGAGATGACCGCGCAGATCCGATCGCCGTCGCGTTCTGCGTCGCTGAGTCGCTTGAGCACCAGAATTCCGCAGCCTTCACTGCGCACGTAGCCGTCGGCGGAGGCATCGAAGGTCTTGCATCGCCCTACCGGGGAAAGCATCCTGGCGCGCGAGGCGGCCACGACCGTCACCGGAGAAAGCAAGACGTTCACTCCACCGGCCAACGCCAGATCGCAGTCACCGGAGTGCAGTGCCTGGACGGCCTGATGGACGGCCACCAGCGCCGAGCTGCACGCGGTATCGACGGCCATTGCCGGCCCTTCGAGTCCCAGCGCGAAGGCAACCCGACCGGAAATGGCGTTGAGCGCATTGCCGGTGATGAAGTACGGCTCGATCTTGTCGATCGACTCCGACGACAGCAGATGCGCGTACTCGTTGGCGGCCACCCCCATGAAGATGCCGGTGTGGCTGCCGCGCAGCGCCGCCGGTGAGTATCCGGCGCGTTCGAGCCCCTCCCATGCCGTTTCGAGCGTCAGCCGCTGCTGGGGCTCGATCCAGACTGCTTCGCGCGGGGAGATGCCGAAGAATTCGGGATCGAATCCGTCGATGCCGTCCAGGAAGCCGCCAAACCGCGTGTAGGTCTTGCCGGCAGCGTCCGGGTCCGGGTCGAAGAACTCGTCGATGTCGAAGCGGTCCTCCGGGACTTCCCGGATCGCATCGATACCGCCGGACAGCACGTCCCAGAAGGCTTCCGGGTCGGGGGCGCCGGGGAAGCGGCACGACACCGCGACGATCGCGATCGGTTCGTCCGTACGCGTCGGCGCCGCTGATGCGGGCTTCGGCGCGGTCTTGGGCTGCTCGGCGAGGCCGAGCACGTCACCGAGCAGGTAAGCGGCGGCGTCGGACAGCCTCGGGTGATCCATCACCAGGGTGACGGGTATCTCCTTGCCAACGCCTTGTTCGATGCGCTGGCGCAATTCGACGGCCATCAGCGAGTCCATGCCGAGGTCGAAGAACCCTGTCTCCTCGCGGATCTCGGCAACGTCGACGCGTGTCACCTCTGCCACCGCTTCACGCAGGTAATCCGTCACGAGCTTCTTGCGCTGCTGCACCGGAGCATTCGTGAGTTGCTCGACCAGTTGGGTCTTGCCCGACGGTAGTACGACCGGCGCGGCATCTGGCACCTCGCGCGCCAACTCGGCCAGGAATGCCCGCCGCCCCGCCTGCTGGTAGAGCGGCAGGAAACGGGCCCAATCGATCCGGGCCACGACTCCCTGTGCTGGGCCTTGCGCCGAAGCGGCCGCGACGACATCGGCCAGTCCCGCCAAGGCATCGGCGGGTGACAGTGTCCGGACGCCTCGCTTCTCCAATCGCGCCCGCGACTCCGCGTCGGCCATGCCCGTCGACCAGGGGCCGAAGTTGACGCTGACCCCGGGGACACCTTGCTCGCGCAAGCGGTAGGCCAGTCCGTCGAGGAAGGCGTTGGCCGCGCCGTAGGCGGTCTGACCGAATCCGCCCCATACCGAGGCGATCGATGAGGTGCTGATGAAGAAGTCCAGCTTCAGGTCAACAGCGGCTTCGCTCAAATGCCAAGCGCCCCAGACCTTGCCGGCGAAGACGCGATCTACTTCGGCGTCGTCAAGGTTGCTCAACGGAGTGATGCCGAGCTCGCCCGCGGCATGGACGATGCCGGCCAACGGAGGCAGCTCGGCAGCCACGGTGGACAGCAGACGTGCAACGTCGTGTGCATCGGCGACATCGGCGGTGATGACCCGCAATTCCGAGCCGTACTGCTTGGCCAGCGCGTCGATGCGCTGTTGCGCGGCATCGCTCGGCGCGCTTCGGCTGGTCAGCACCAGGTGCTTGGCGCCACCGGCGGCCAGGTGCCCTGCGATTTCCAGTCCGATCGATCCCAGCCCACCGGTCACCAAATACGTTGCGCCATCGCGAAGGTTCAGCGGCGCGGCGCTCGGCTGCTCGTCCCGTCGCACCAGCCGTGGCACATAGACCGCATGTTCGCGCAGCGCGATCTGGTCGTCGTCACCTTGCTGCGCAACCACGTGGTTGATGAACCGTGACCATTCGTCTGTGACATCTCCCGTCGGTTCGCTCGCCCCAGTCGTGCCGCCCGACATGTCGGCCAGTCCACCCCACACCTGCGGAAGCTCCAGCGCCGCGGCCCGACCGAATCCCCAGAGGCAACTCTGATCCGGCGACACGGTGTCCGCATCGGTGATGCGCTGTGCGCCACGGGTTACCACCCAGATGGGGGCCCGCAATTCCGCGTCGACTGCGGCGCGGAAGAGCCGCCGAGTTCCGCTGAGAATCCGGTGTTGCATTCGCAACAACGACCGCATCGACGTCCCGCCGTTGGAGTCCAGCGCCGCGACGTGCACGATGCGGAGCGTCGGATCGTCCGCCGCTGCGGTGCGCAGCGCGTCCGCGAGATGTTCGATGTCCGTGTCCGACGCAGGCAACCCGAGGAACTGGTGCCGGTCGCCACGTGCGGTCAGCACGTCGACCAACGGTTGCGCGGCAGCGGGGTCGTCGCCGACGAGGATCCAGGTGGATCCGTCGCCGGTTGCCGCGCCAGAAGTTCCAGCGGCGGACTTCTCCCAGTGGAACTCGTAGCGGTCGTTGGTGATGGATTGGTTCGTACGCTGCTGATTGTGTTGTGCTGCAAGCTTAGTCAGCACATTCAGGGTGTGGTCGTCGCCGTTCGCGCCGTCGAGAAGCGCCGCGAGTTCCTCGAGCCCGCCATCCTCGAGGAGGCGGACGGCTTGGGTACGGGGTCCGCTGACGTGCTGTGGTTGTTCGGGTCGTTCCCGAGCGTCTTGGAACCAGTACTCACGGTGCTCGAACGGATAGTTGGGGAGGTCGAGCTTGCGCGCGTCCGGCTGCCGGAAGGCGGCGAATTCGGGAAGGTGCCCCAAAACGTACGCGTCGGCAACGGCTTCGGTGATCTGCCGGTGGTCGGCGGTGTTTCGGCGCAGCGACGCGATGGCCCGCGGCGAGGTGGACGGGTCGGGCCATGCGCGCAGGGCTGAGGCGGTCAGCACCGGTTGCGGACCGATCTCGAGCAGCACCTTGCAGTTCAGCTTGGCGAGGGTGCGCACGCTCTTGGCGAACTCCACCGGTTGGCGCGCGTGACGACGCCAATAGGCGCCGTCCAGTTTCGTGCTTCTGCCGAGTGCTTCGCCGGTGCGGTTGTCGATCAGAATCCGTTGTGGCGGAGCGAATTCGAACCGCTGAGCATAAGCCTCGAACTCGTCGAGGATCGGGTCAAGCAGCGCCGAGTGGAACGCGTGGCTGGTTTCCAGCCAGTCGCACCGGACACCGTCGGCCACCAGGTGGGCCACGGCCTGCTCGAGGTCGTGTGCTGGGCCCGACAGCACTGTGTTGGCGCCGTTGTAGGCGGCCACGGACAGACTCGGGAACTCGTCGGTGAGGCTTTCGACACGCTCGGGGGCGGTGAACACCGCGGCCATCCGACCACCCGCAGGCAAGCTGCCGAAGAGTCGGCCGCGCTCTGCGATCAACAGCATGCCGTCTTCGAGACTGAACACGCCGGCGACACAGGCCGCCGCATACTGGCCGACGCTGTGGCCAAGCACCACGTCGGGTTCGAAGCCCCACGACTGCCAGAGCCGAGCTAGGCCAACTTCCACCGCGAACAACGCGGGCTGTGCGTAGCTGGTCTGCCGTAGCGTCGCTTCACTATCCGGGCCATCGGTGTCAAAGATGACTTCCAACAACGGCTTTTCGAGTACGTCGGCGACCACTGCCGCACAACGTTTCAGCGTCTCTGCGAACACCGGCTCGGTGTCGAACAACTCCCGGGCCATGCCGGGGTATTGGCTGCCCTGACCAGTGAAGAGCCATGCCGTCTTCGGGGGTTCGTGGGACTCGCCACGAACCAGACCGGGTGACGGCCGGTCGTCGGCGACTGCGCCGAGCAACTCGACGGCAGCTTCTCTCGAATCCACCACCAATGCGGCCCGGTGGCCCAGGTGTGCGCGTGCCACCCCGGCGGTGAGGCACACGTCCGCCAGGCTGGCTTCCGGGTGTGCGCTCAACCAGGTGCGGTATTGGTCGGCGATCTGCACCAGTGCGTCGGGGGTACGAGCCGAGAGCGGGAGCAGGCTGAACCGTCCGTCGGCGGGCTGGTCGACCGGGCTAGGTGCCGGCGCTGCCTCGGGTGCTTCCTCGAGGATGACGTGGGCGTTGGTCCCGGCGAACCCGAAGGAACTGATTCCCGCGATGCGCGGCTGACCGTTGCGCTCCCACGGCGTGGCCTCTTTCACGACCTCGACCGCAAGGCGGTCCCAGGGAATGTGCGGCGACGGATTCTCGAAGTGCAGGTGCTTCGGCAATGTCTCGTGCTCGAGCGACAGGATGACTTTGATGACGCCGGCGATACCCGCGGCGGCTTCCAGATGGCCGATGTTCGTCTTCGCCGAGCCAATCAGCAGCGGCTGGCTCGCCTCGCGGCCGATGCCGTACGCCGCACCGGCGGCCTGAGCCTCGATCGGATCGCCAAGCGATGTCCCCGTTCCGTGCGCCTCCAGGTACCCGACCTCACTGGGTGCGACGCCGGCGCGCTTCAGCGCATCGGCGATAACTCGTTGCTGCGCAACGCCGTTCGGCACCGTCAATCCACCCGATGCGCCGTCCTGGTTGATCGCACTACCCCGGATCACGGCGCGAATCCGGTCGCCGTCGCGGACCGCGTCCTCAAGCCGCTTGATGACGATGACGCCGCAACCCTCGCCGCGCACGTAGCCGTCGGCGGCCGCATCGAAGGTCTTGCATTTTCCGTCGGGCGCGAGCATGTGCGCGTGGGAGAAGGTGATCATGGTCGCCGGGGTGAGCAGCACGTTCGCGCCGCCGGCCAGTGCGAGGTCGCATTCTCCCAAATGCAGTGCCTGGCATGCCTGATGGATGGCTACCAGTGATGAGCTGCATGCCGTGTCAACGGCGACCGCGGGGCCCTGCAGGCCCAGCCGATAGCTGATCCGTCCCGCTGCTGCGGCGTTCGACGTCCCGATGGCCATGTAGGCCTCGATCTCGTGGTAATCCAGTGCGTCGGATGCCATTCCGAGGTAGTCGTGGGTGGCCAAGCCGACGAACACACCGGTGTTCGAGTTGGCCAAATCCGTTGGCGCGGTGCCCGAATGCTCCACCGCTCGCCACGCCGTCTCCAACAGGAGTCGGTGCTGCGGATCCAACATCCTGACCTCGCGCGTGGACATGCCGAAGAACGGCGCGTCGAATCCCGTCACGTCATCGACGAAACCCGCGCGACGGGTGACGACCTTGCCGGGTACCCCGGGTTCGGCGTCGAAGAATTCGTCGGCGTCCCACCGGTCCTTGGGCACCTCGGATGTCGCGTCGCGGCCGTCACGCAGGACGTCCCAGAATTCACTGGCATTCTGAGCACCCGGAAACCGTGCCGCGTATCCAACGATGGCAAATCGGGGGGACTCGATCGGAAGTTTTGCAGATCCCATGGGCGTGCCTTCCTTTTGAACTTACGGTCCGGTAACTTACTCCACGGTCAGATGAATTTCTAGGCGGTCGGTTTTACACCTCGAGTGGCATCTGTAGCGCTGAGGACCAACCTCAACGCTCACTATCCCACGTGTGCCTGTGCCTTGTTGGGGCGCTCCGTCAGGGGTAGGGGGGTGCCAGGCACCTGTTACCCATCGAGGGTAAGTTGATCGACGCGACGTTAGCCGGACTCGGGAACCGGCCAAGCTGGGAGGACGAAGTTTTGCGCATCGGAAAAATTACTGTTGGTGCACTTGGCGAGTGGTCACTGACACCGGGTGTTGTCACGTCTTGGCATCCGACGGACGCGGCCAAGGAGGTCGCTCGACAGGCACCGACCAGTTCGGTGCCGGTTAGCTACATGCAGAGCCAGCACCTCCGGAACTACTCCGAACGGGCGGCCGCCGGCCAGACCTTCTCGCGGCAGATCATCGCCAGTTGCGACGTGGCCGGGCAGTGCGACATTTCAGCCATGGACCACGCCGTCAACACATACCTGCGTCGGCACGACACATTCCGCAGCTGGTTCGAAGCGGGGGGTGACGGCGGCTTCACTCGACATTCGATCGAAGATTCAGCAAATATTGAGTTCGTGCCCGTCGATCAGGGCCTCATGTCCGATGCTGAGATACGCGCGCACGTCGTGGACATACCGAATCCGTTGGAGTGGGGTTGTTTCCTCTTCGGGATCGTTCAGCACGAAGATCACTTCACCTTCTTCGCGGCTATGGATCACGTCCATGGGGACGCGACCTTGATCGGCACGACGATGATGGAAGCCAACGGCATGTACTCCGCGATGAGCGGAGCCGGGCAGGAACTCGCCCTGCCCGACGCCGGTAGCTTCGACGATTTCTGTATCCGCGAGCGAGAGTTCACGTCAACGTTGACCCTTGACTCGCCTGGGGTGCAGGCGTGGATCGAGTTCGCCGAGAACAACAGTGACGGCTTTCCGGACTTCCCACTGCCGCTGGGTAATCCGAACGAGGCGACCACCAGTGCCTGGAGCTCGCTATTACTGATGAGCACAGATCAGACGGACCGATTCGAAGCGGCTTGCAGTACGGCGGGTGCGCGCTTCGTCGGCGGTTTGTTCGCTTGTCTCGGCTTGGTGGAGCACGAATTCACCGGTGCGCTCACGTATTACGGGCTCACCCCGAGGGATTCGCGCACGGCCAGCGACAACTTCATGACGCAGGGCTGGTTTACCGGGTTGATCCCGATCACCGTTCCCATCGCGGCGACCTCTTTCAACGATGCGGCATACGCGGCGCAGGCCTCATTCGATTCCGGTCTGGCCATGGCACGAGTGCCGTATTACCGCGTATTGGAGTTGGCCCCGTGGTTGAACTGGCCCCGGCCGAACTTTCCGGTGTCCAACTTCTTGCACGGTGGCGCCGCGCCGCTCAACGCTATCCTCGCGGCAGGGGAGTTGGGCCTTGCGAACAACATCGGGATGTATCCGGACGACCGGTTTTCCTACCAATTGACGATCTACATATTCCGGTACGGGGAAGGCACCGTCATGGCGATCATGCACCCCGACAATCCGGTCGCCGAGAAGTCGGTCACCCGCTATATGGAGGCCATGAGATCGGTGTCCATACGGGTTGCTGACAGCGGCCACTGGGGACGCGTCGCATAGCGGTGCGGGATCGATGGCAAGGATGAGGGCGACATGCGACGTTTAGCCGATCTCGTGGTGCGATGGCCATGGGCGGTGATAGGGATTTGGATCGCCTTGGCGGTCGTCCTTCCCCTGTCGCTGCCCTCGCTGGGCGAGATGTCGCAGAAGCATCCGCTCGCGATCTTGCCTAGCGGTGCACCTTCAAGTGTCACCGCCGCGAAGATGAACGAGGCCTTTCACGAACCGGGCAACGATGACCTGCTGTTGGTGACGTTGATAAACGAGAACGGACTGACACCCGGCGACGAGGTCACCTACCGCAAACTCGTGGATGCGCTGCACGATGACCAGGCCGATGTGGTCACGGTGCAGGACTTCGTCAACACGCCACAACTGCGACAGTTCCTGACGAGTGAGGACAAGAAGACCTGGGTGTTGCCCGTCGGCCTCGCGGGTGAGTTGGGCACGCCGCGGGCCTTCGACGCATACAACCGAGTGGCCGACCTCGTCGAACGCAACGTCGCAGGCAGCCAGATGACAGTGCACCTCACCGGTCCCGCGGCTACCGTCGCGGACCTCACCGTCGCGGGTGAAAAGGATCGCCTGCCGATCGAGCTCGCGATCGGCGTCCTGGTGCTGTTGGTGCTGCTGCTGGTCTACCGCAGTGCGGTCACGATGCTGCTGCCGTTGGTGACGATCGGCTCGTCCCTGGTGATCGCGCAGGCCGCGGTGGCGGGCTTCTCCGAGTTGACCGGCTCGGGCGTCTCGAATCAGTCCATCGTCTTCTTGAGCGCGATCATGGCGGGTGCGGGCACGGACTACGCGGTCTTCCTGATCAGCCGCTATCACGACTACGTGCGGTCTGGGATGGACTCCAACCGGGCGGTCAAGGCGTCAATGATCTCGATCGGCAAGGTGATCACCGCATCCGCCACCACGGTGGGGCTCACCTTCCTCCTGTTGAGCTTCGCCAAGATGGGCGTGTTCCGAACGGTCGGAATCTCGTCGGCGATCGGTATCGGCGTCGCGTTCCTGGCCGGACTGACGCTGCTGCCGGCAATACTGGTGCTCGCCGGGCCGCGCGGCTGGGTCAAGCCGCGGCGTGAACTGACGGCGCGGTTCTGGCGACGTTCGGGCATCCGCATCGTGCGCAGACCGGTGCCACACCTGGTCGCCAGCGTGCTCGTCCTGGCCATCCTGGCCAGCTTCGCGATCTTCGCGAAATACAATTACGACGATCGAAAGGTCGTCTCGGCGTCGGCGCCGAGCTCGATCGGGTACGCCGCGCTGGAACGTCACTTCCCCATCGCTCAGTCCATCCCGGAATACATCCTCATCCAGTCACCGCACGACCTGCGCACACCGCGGGCGCTCGCAGACTTGGAACAACTGGCTTCGCGCGTCGCACAGCTGCCGAACGTCGGTCTGGTCAGCGGCATCACCCGACCACTGGGAGTGGTACCGCAAGAATTCAGGGCGACGTATCAGGCCGGGCTCGTCGGCGACCGACTGGCTGATGGATCCGATCAGATCACCCAGCGCACCGGTGACCTCAACCGACTGGCGACCGGAGCCAACACGCTGGCAGGCACCCTCAATGACGTGCGTGCTCAGGTCAACAGGATCGTGCCGAGCATCCAGGCTTTGGTCACCGAGTTCTCTTCGATGCGAACCCAATACGGTGGGGACAAGCTGGTGCGCGACGTCGACACCGCAGCCAAGCTCGTCGACAGCATCAACGCGCTCGGCAATTCCATGGGTGTGAACTTCACCGCCACCAAGAACTTCTTCGCCTGGATAGGCCCGGTGCTCCTGGCGCTGGACGGCAACGCGATCTGCGACGCCAATCCCTCCTGTAGCGACACCCGCACGCAGTTTCGGGCACTGGTCGACCCGAGCAACGAGGGAAACGTCAACCAGATCAACGACCTCGCGCACCAGTTCCAGGGCTTCGGTGACAAGCAGACCCTCAACGCGACGGTGAACAAGCTCAACAGTGCACTCACCAACGTCGCCAAGGCAGTCAACGACATGGGCCTGAACAAGCCCGGTGGCCCGCAGGCGGGCCTGAGCCAGCTGAAGCAGAACGCCGACCGCCTGGCGGGCGGGAGCCAGCAGGTCGCAGGCGGTGTGGACCAACTCGTCGATCAGATCAAACTGGTGGCGTCCGGACTCAACGAGGCATCGGCCTTTCTCTTGACGATGAAGGACAACGCCGCGGACCCGTCACAGGCGGGGTTCAACATTCCGGAACAAGTGCTGGGTCTTCCGGACTTCAAGAAGGCCGCCAAGGCGTTCATCTCGCCCGACGGTCACTCGGCGCGGTATCTGGTGCAGACCAAACTGAACCCGTTCAGCTCCGAGGCGATGGATCAGGTCAATGAGATCAATGACACCGCTCGGGGGGCCCAGCCGAACACCACACTGTCCGACGCCACGATTTCCATGGGCGGATTCCCTGCCGCGCTGCGGGACACGCGTGACTACTACGAGCACGACATCCGATTCATCATCATCGCGACCCTCATCGTCGTCATGCTGACGCTGATGGTGCTGCTGCGTGCGATCATCGCGCCGCTCTATCTCGTTGGCTCCGTGGTGATCTCGTATTTCGCGGCGATCGGCATCGGCGTCTTGACGTTCCAATTAATCCTCGGCCAGCAGTTGCACTGGAGCGTGCCCCCGTTGGCCTTCGTGGTGCTGGTCGCAGTGGGCGCCGACTACAACATGCTCTTGGTGTCGCGAATGCGGGACGAGTCTCCGCACAGCATGCGGTACGGAATCATCCGTACCCTGGGTTCGACGGGCGGCGTGATCACCGCGGCTGGGTTGATATTCGCCGCCTCGATGGGCGGGCTCTTGTTCTCCAGCATCGGCATCGTGATCCAGGGCGGTTTCGTGATCGGGGTGGGCATTCTGCTGGATACCTTCGTGGTACGCACCATCACCGTGCCCGCCATCGCGACGCTGGTCGGGCGGGCGAGCTGGTGGCCGTCACAAGGGCCCGCAGCGCCGCGGGCACCAGCCAAGGCCGTCGCCTCACAGGGTTAGCGAGGACACGCCATGTATGTGAAACTAGAGAAGCTGAGCGGTCAGGAGCAGGGATGAAGAAACTCCTCGCAGGGTTTGCAGTGCTGGTAACTGCCGGTGTCACAGGATGTTTCGGCGCCGGGAGCGCCACCGCCGACAACTCGCCCACCCCCGCGCCGCCTGCGCCCGGTGCGGCCGGGCCCGCCACGACGCCGCCCGGTGCGACGGGGCCCAACGCGACGGCGTATGCGCTTGGCGGAGCTCACGTGCTCGGCATTCCCTATGACGAGTACATCCGCATGACCGGCGAGCAATGGTTCCCTGGCATGAAGCGGGTGAAGGTGGACTACCCGGCAGGACAGGTGCAGGGCCACGTCCTGGAACGCCTGTTCCCCGGCATCGGCCCGATCGGAGAAAAGATCCATCCCGGCTTGGGCCTGGATGGGCCGAGCATCGGCGAGTCCGTCGACATCGGAGAGCCAAACCTCGAGGCGGCCATCCGCAAGGGTGGCCCCGGGACCGCGATGGGGTTGTCCGAGGGCGCGTTCGTACTCAATGCCGTGAAGGCATCGATGGCCAACGATCCGACCGCTCCGCCGCCTGATCAACTCAGCTTCGCGACGTTCGGTGACCCACTCGCGAAGACCCCCTTCGGGGAGAGCTTCCTGACCCAGATGTTTCCGCCCGGCAGCGTCGTGCCCGCGCTGGACTACCGCATGCCTGCGCCGGTGGAGAGCCAGTACCACACCGACCAGTTCGTCTCTGCCTACGACAGCATTGCTGACTTTCCCGACCGGCCAGACAATCTGTTCGCCCTGGCCAACTCGATCGCCGGCCTGGCCACCGGTCACACCGCGATTGCGTTCACCAACCCGAGCAATGTTCCGGCGCAGAACATCGTGACGACGGTCAACTCGAAGGGTGCGACGACGACGACGTACCTCGTCCCCGAGCAGCACCTTCCCCTGACCCTGGGCTTCAAGTACCTCGGGTACGACGAGAACACGCTGAACCAGCTGGACGCGATCCTGATGCCCAGGGTCAATGCTGGCTATTCGCGCAACGACGACCCGGCGACCGCACCGATCCAGGTGGATCCGGTGCGCGGCTTCGACCCCGCAGTAGTCACCGCACCGGCCAACGACGCGACGTTCGGCGGCGGCGGCGACCCCATTTCGACGCTCGTAAACGGCGCCATGTCGGTGCTGTCCAACGGCGCGCACCCATAACGGATGTGACGTGACATGACGCTTAGCCCCCAATCAACCATGCTCTCCATGCTGCACGGACGGGCCAGCCTGCGCCCCGACGACGTGGCCTTCACGTTCACCGACTACGCGCAGGATCCATCGGGTGTTGCGGAGCGGCTCACGTGGTCGCAACTGTCCCGCCGGACGATGAATGTGGCGCGCGAGCTCAGCCTTCACGCATCGGTCGGAGACCGGGCGGTGATCCTGGCGCCTCAGAGCCTTGACTACATTCTGGCTTTCCTGGGATCCATGCAGGCTGGGCTGATCGCGGTGCCGCTTCCGTTGCCGCATCGCGGCTCGAGTCACGATCGGGTTGGTGCGGTCTTTGCCGACACGTCGCCGTCGGTCGTGCTCACCACGTCCGCGGTCGCGGGCGATGTCGGCGACTACGTGGATCAAGCGCGCCTGGACATCGCTCCCAAGCTCGTCGAAATCGATTCCTTGAATCTGGACGTCGAGGTCGGACCGGGCATCGACCTGACTGACGTGCCCAGCACCGCGTATTTGCAATACAGCTCAGGTTCGACCCGAACGCCGACCGGGGTCATGCTTTCGCATCGCAACCTCCAGACGAATTTCGAGCAATTGATGCGCAGCCTCTTCGCGCACTCCGGCGTCAAGATCCCGGCTGACATCACCATCGTGTCGTGGTTGCCCTTCTACCACGACATGGGTTTGGTGCTGGGCGTCTGCGCCCCGATCCTTGGCGGCATTCCGGCCGACTTGACCAATCCGGTGGCGTTCCTGGAGAAGCCGTCCAGGTGGGTGCGAGCGCTGGCGCAGAATCCCAGTGCCTTTTCGGCGGCGCCCAACTTCGCGTTCGACCTGGCCGCCCGCAAGACCACCGACGCCGATCTGGCCGGCCTTGACCTCGGCGGGGTGCTTGGCATCATCAGCGGCGCCGAACGCGTCGAGCCGACCACTTTGGAGCGCTTCGTTGATCGGTTTGCGCACTTCAACTTTCGCGACCACATGATGCGTCCTTCGTATGGCTTGGCGGAGGCCACCGTCTTCGTGGCGTCAGGCACGTGGAGCGAATCATCGCCAGCGGCTCAGTTCGATGTCGAAGAGCTGTCCGCGGGCCGCGTTCAGCGGAGTGCGGCTGGCAGAGGCACGTCGCTTGTCAAATACAAAGT
Source organism: Mycobacterium sp. RTGN4 (assembly GCF_033804635.1). Taxonomy (NCBI): domain Bacteria; kingdom Bacillati; phylum Actinomycetota; class Actinomycetes; order Mycobacteriales; family Mycobacteriaceae; genus Mycobacterium; species Mycobacterium sp. RTGN4. The sequence continues at coordinate 465,797 of NZ_JAPZLB010000002.1, forward strand.
GCCGCAGGACCCTACGCTGCGCATCGTCGATTCCGAGACGAATCGCGAGTGCCCGCAGGATGTGGTCGGCGAGATCTGGGTGCATGGCGACAATGTCGCCGACGGCTACTGGAGCAGAGCGCCTGAGGAGCAGGGCTGCTTCGGCGCAACGCTGCTCGACCCTTCATCGGGCACGCCCGACGGACCGTGGCTACGAACCGGCGACCTCGGATTCATTTCCGACAGTGAGCTTTTCATCGTCGGCCGCATCAAGGATCTGCTCATCATCCGTGGAAGCAATCACTATCCCGAGGACATCGAGGTGACGGTCCAAGAGATCACAGGTGGGCGAGTCGCGGCGATAGCGGTGCCGGTGAACAGCACCGAAAACTTGGTCACCATCATCGAACTCAAGAAGCGAGGCGCTTCCGACGAGGAGGCATTGCGCTGGCTCAGCGGGGTCAAGAGCGACGTCACCTCGGCGATATCCAATGCGCACGGCTTGAACGTCGGGGATCTTGTGCTGGTCTCGCCAGGGTCGATTCCGACCACGACGAGCGGCAAGATTCGACGGGCCGCGTGCATCGAGCAGTACCGCCAGGACCAATTCGCCCGGTTGGACGCCTGAGCTCAGCGTCCTCGACGCTAGAGTCCGGCCGATCCCGCGCCGATCAGCAGGAAACCGACCACGGCCAGCAATATGGCGACGTCGCGGCGGCGTCGCCTGCGCACCCAGTCCTGCAGTGCCGTCAGGGTGGCGCGCGTCCGGTCCGGGGCCACCAGATAGCAGACCAACGGGATCTCCACGAACGCGAACGCCACTACGTTGAAAAGCAGTAGGGCGCAGAGTTGGGCGGACGCTGCGGCGCCGGAGGCGGCAATGAGCGCCAGGACGGCGAGATAGTCGACGGACGGCAGCGCGATGCCGAGGCCTGCGGCTCCGGCGGTCCACAGGGACCGGCCGTTGAGCAGCTTCTTGGTGCGCGTCGCGAGCGTTCCGGACGGCCGATCTGCCTGGCTCCCATCGTCTTTGCCGCGTTTACCAATCACGCCCGAGGCCACCACCGCCGCGTTGACCAGGAGCACCACGCCGACCACGATCTGCACTCGGGGCAACGTGAAATGGGCGGAACCCAAGGCCGGTCGCAGCACGAAAAGCGCGATGACACCCACCACGAGCCCCATGACGAAGCCGCCAACGAGGAAGGCGAGTAGTTGGAGCAGCGGCCGGGGCCGGTTGATCATCAGGATTGTCATGCCGATCCGGAACGGCTCCAGGCTGACCGCAACGGCCATCAACAGCAGCGTGATCCACATGACGAGGCGAGCGTTGGCTAGGTTCGCTTAGCCGCGCAGCACGGACAGAAGGGACGGCGCGGGCATGGGCGTTACGTTACCGCGCTCGGCCCGCCGACTCCAGGTCGCTTGCATTCACGGCGATTCCGACCCTGGCGGGCGTCGAGGAATCCGACCATCATGGCCACGTGACCTCCGTTCGGACCACGCTGCCCGTTGTCGACCTGCGCGACGAACCGGCCGCGCTGACCGAACGATTGCGGACGGTCGCGCACGAGGTCGGTTTCTTCTACCTGACCGGGCACGGCGTCGGCGATGATCTGACGGATCGCGTGCTGGCGGCGGCGCGCGCACTGTTCGCGCTACCGCAGGCCGACAAGGACGCCGTCGCGATGATCAACAGCCCGCACTTTCGCGGCTATACCCGGCTCGGAGGCGAGCTCACCGGCGGCGCGGTCGACTGGCGCGAACAACTCGACATCGGCCCCGAGCGCGTGCCGTTGCCTGACCCCGACGAACCGCACCTCTGTTTGCAGGGCCCCAACCAGTGGCCGGTAGCGCTTCCCGACCTGCCCGCCGTCATCGCGGAATGGGACGTCGCGCTGGCAGCGGTAGCACGAAAGCTGTTGGAGCACTGGGCGGTATCGCTGAGTAGTCCGGCTGATGTCTTCGAGCCCGCGTTCGCGGACACCCCGGCGACGCTGATCAAGATCGTGCGCTACCCGGCTCGGGCCGTCACTCCGCAAGGCGTCGGCGCGCATCGGGATGCGGGCGTGCTCACCCTGCTGCTCGCCGAACCTGGCACCAGAGGGCTCGAAGTCCGCGGGCCGAGCGGGGCGACGGGGCTTGGGTACGGGGAGTGGATCGACGTGGACCCGCTGCCTGGTGCCTTCATCGTCAACATCGGCGAGATGCTCGAGCTGGCCAGCGGCGGCTATCTGCGTGCCACCGAGCACCGGGTCCGGATCGCCGACACCGAGCGCATTTCGGTGCCGTACTTCTTCAACCCCCGGCTCGACGCCCAACTGCCCGTGCTGACGTTGCCCGACGAACTCGCCGGGGGCGCGCGCGGCGTCACCGCGGACCCCTCAAACGAACGCATCTACTCGGTCTACGGACGCAACGCGTGGAAGAGCAGGTTGCGGGCGCACCCTGACGTGGCCGCCGCGCATGGATACGTGTGAAGATGGAAGTGTTATGAGTAGCACCGATCTCAGCCCGGCCTCCCTGCGCGAAGCATTCGGCCACTTTCCGACCGGCGTCATCGCCATTGCCGCGGAAGTGGAAGGCGTGCGCGTCGGCTTGGCCGCCAGCACGTTCGTACCGGTATCGCTCGACCCGCCGCTGGTCTCGTTCTGCGTGCAGAACACGTCGGAGACGTGGCCCAAACTCAAGGATCTACCCGCGCTGGGGATCAGCGTGCTCGGTGAATCCCATGACGCGGCGGCCAAGACCCTCGCCGCGAAGACGGGCGACCGGTTCGCGGGCCTGGAGACGGAGTCGCGGACAAGTGGCGCGGTATTCGTGCACGGGACCAGCGTGTGGCTTGAGAGCGCCATCGAGCAGTTGATCCCCGCCGGCGATCACACCATCGTGATCCTGAAGGTCAGCGAGCTCACCGTGCACGACGACGTCGCGCCCATCGTTTTCCACCGCAGCACGTTCCGGCGGTTGGGCGGCTAGCTACGGTCTAGCGGCCAGCTCGTCGCGGTAACCCTGTACGCGTTGCTCCAGTTCGGCCGCGTCGTCGGGCCTGCCCTCTTTGCGGGCCAGCTCGGCGCGGGCGGAAAGCTCGCGGATCGCGGTACGAATGTCGTTGACGCTCTGGGTTTCTCCAGTGCTCATGTGGGTGCCTTTCGTCGCTGAATGGCGTTTGACTTGCACATTCCACCGTACGCCGCCAAAACGAAACGGCTGCGAAGTCCTGATGGACTTCGCAGCCGTTCACGTGCTCGAGCGCTTACTTCTTTTTGAAGAGCACTACTTCTTCTTGAAGAGCACCTTGCCCAGCCAGACGACGGGGTCGTACTTGCGGTCGGCGACGCGCTCCTTCATGGGGATCAAAGCGTTGTCGGTGATCTTGATGTGTTCGGGGCAGACCTCGGTGCAGCACTTGGTGATGTTGCAGTAGCCAAGGCCGAACTCTTCCTGGGCCATGTCCTTGCGGTCCACGACGTCCAGCGGGTGCATGTCGAGTTCGGCGATGCGCATGTGGAAGCGCGGACCCGCGAAGTTCGCCTTGTTCTCCTCATGGTCACGCACCACGTGGCAGACGTCCTGGCACAGGAAGCACTCGATGCACTTGCGGAACTCCTGGCTCCGCTCGACGTCCTCCTGCTGCATGCGGTAGTCGCCGGGCTGCAGATCCTTCGGCGGGGTGAACGACGGGATCTCGCGTGCCTTCTGGTAGTTGAAGGACACGTCGGTCACCAGGTCGCGCATGACGGGGAAGGTGCGCAGTGGCGTCACCGTCACGGTCTCGTCCTCGCCGAACGTGGACATGCGGGTCATGCACATCAGCCGCGGGCGGCCGTTGATCTCCGCCGAGCACGATCCGCACTTGCCTGCCTTGCAGTTCCACCGCACGGCGAGGTCATTGGCCTGGGTGGCTTGCAGCCGGTGGATGATGTCGAGCACGACCTCGCCGTCGTTGACCTCGACGGTGTAGTCCTTGAGTTCGCCGCCGGTTTCATCGCCGCGCCACACCCGCAGACTCGCGTCGTATGCAGTCATGTTCAGCCCTTCCGTTCCGGGTGCTCGGCCAGTTCGGCGTCGGTGTAGTACTTCTCGAGTTCGGAGAGCTCGAAGGTGCCCAGCAGATCCGGTCGCATCGGGACCTGCTCTTCGGGGACGACGGTGACGCCGGGGACCATCGCATCGGCGGTCGCGGCCGCCGTGGTCTTGCAGACCAGCAGCGTGTTGCGCCAGTTGGCGTCCATCGCCGGATGGTCGTCGCGGGTGTGTCCGCCGCGGCTCTCGGTGCGCTGCAGCGCCGCCTTGGCCACGCACTCGCTGACCAGCAGCATGTTGCGCATGTCGATGGCCAGGTGCCAGCCCGGGTTGTACACCCGGCCGCCCTCGACGGCGACGTTCTGGAGGCGGCCCCGCAATTCGTCGAGCTTGACCAGCGCCTCCTCGATCTCTTCCTTCTTGCGGATGATGCCGACGAGGTCGTTCATCGACTGCTGAAGCTCGGCGTGCAGCGTGTACGGGTTCTCGGGTTGCGCATGTGCGTCGTAGGGCGCCAATGCCATCTTGGTGGCCTCGTCGACGGCGTCCTGCGGCGGCTTCGGCCGGTCGTCGGCCAGCGCCCGCACGTAGTCGGCGGCGCCGAGTCCGGCGCGGCGGCCGAACACCAGCAGATCGGATAGCGAGTTGCCGCCGAGCCGGTTGGAGCCGTGCATGCCACCGGAGCACTCGCCTGCGGCGAACAGTCCTGGCGTGGCAGCGCCGCCGGTGTCGGGATCGACCTCGATACCGCCCATCACGTAGTGACAGGTCGGACCGACCTCCATCTCGTCCTTGGTGATATCGACCTCGGCCAGCTCGATGAACTGGTGGTACATCGAGGGCAGCCGACGCTTGATCTCCTCGGTGGGCATGCGCGACGCGATGTCGAGGTAGACCCCACCGTGCGGGGTGCCGCGGCCAGCCTTGACCTCGGCGACGATGGCCCTGGCGACTTCGTCGCGGGGCAGCAGGTCAGGCGTGCGACGGGCGGAGTCGTTGTCCTTGAGCCACTGGTCGGCCTCTTCCTCGGTCTCGGCGTACTGCCCCTTGAACACCGGGGGGATGTAGTCGAACATGAACCGCTTGCCCTCGGAGTTCTTCAACACCCCGCCGTCGCCGCGGACACCCTCGGTGACGAGGATGCCCTTGACCGACAGCGGCCAGACCATGCCGGTCGGGTGGAACTGGATGAACTCCATGTTGATCAGGTTGGATCCCGCGCGCAGCGCCAGGGCGTGGCCGTCGCCGGTGTACTCCCAGGAGTTCGACGACACCTTGAACGACTTGCCGATGCCGCCTGTCGCGAGCACCACCGCGGGCGCGTCGAACAGGATGAAGTTGCCGGTCTCGCGCCAGTATCCGAACGCGCCTGCGATACGGTCGCCGTCCTTGATCAGATCGGTGATCGAACACTCGTGGAAGATCTTGATCCGGGCCTCGTAGTCGCCGAATTCCTTGAAGTCGTCCTGCTGCAGCGACACGATCTTCTGCTGCAGCGTGCGGATGATCTCCAGGCCGGTGCGGTCGCCGACGTGGGCCAGCCGCGGGTAGGTGTGCCCGCCGAAGTTGCGCTGGCTGATCTTGCCGTCCTTGGTGCGGTCGAACAGCGCACCGTAGGTCTCCAACTCCCACACCCGGTCGGGCGCCTCCTGCGCGTGCAGTTCGGCCATCCGCCAGTTGTTGAGGAACTTGCCGCCGCGCATGGTGTCACCGAAGTGCACCTGCCAGGAGTCCTTGGTGTTGACGTTGCGCATCGCCGCCGCGCAGCCACCCTCGGCCATCACGGTGTGCGCCTTGCCGAATAGCGACTTGGTCACCACTGCGACGCGCAAACCGCGTTCACGGGCCTCGATGACCGCGCGTAGTCCAGCCCCGCCGGCCCCGATCACGACGACGTCGTACTCGTGCCGTTCGAGTTCAGCCATACTAATTCAACCTCACTAGTTTGTGAATGGCCTTGTCAGCCAACGAATCTCAGGTCGGTGATGGTCCCACTGGCGACCAACATGATGTAGAAGTCGGTCAGCATCAGCGTGCCGAGCGTGATCCACGCGTACATCTTGTGCCGCGTGTTCAGCCTGCTCACCTGTCCCCAGAACCAGTACCGGACGGGGTGCTTGGAGAAGTGCTTGAGCCGTCCGCCGACGACGTGGCGGCAGGAGTGGCAGGACAGCGTGTAGATCCACAACATGACGACGTTGACGACCAGAATGATGTTGCCCAATCCGAATCCGAAGCCGCCGGGCCCCTTGTCGGAGTGGAACGCGATGATCGCGTCGTAGGTGTTGATCACCGAGATGATGCCGGCGATGTAGAAGAAGTACCGGTGCGTGTTCTGGATGATGAGCGGAAACCGGGTCTCGCCGGTGTACTTCGCGTGCGGTTCGGCCACCGCGCAGGCGGTCGGGGCCTGCCACACCGTGCGGTAGTAGGCCCCGCGGTAGTAGTAGCAGGTCAACCGGAACAACAGCAGGAACGGCAGTGTCAACGCCGCGTAGGGCAGCCACCACACGTCGGGCAGGAACTGGCCGAAGTGACTGGACTCGGGGAAGCAACCCGACTGCGTTGCTTCGTTCCACTTGACCACACACGGTGAGTAGAACGGCGTCAGGTAGCGGTACTCGGCGACGAAGTAGTTGTTCTGCAGGAACGCCCGAACCGTCGCGTAGATCACGAACGCGGCGAAGCCGAGGTCAATGATCAGCGGCGACTTCCACCAGGCGTCGGTGCGCAGCGTGCGTTGCTTGATTTGCGCTCGCGTTGGCGAGAAGACACCTGTGCCGGGGCGGTCGGCGGTGGGTGCGCTCAAGGGGATTCCCTCACTTCGGTTGTAATGTGTCCGACCGGACGTTAGCGGAGTGCCCGGCGACGGGCGAAATCAAGCTTGCCTAACGGGTCCCACCGAGGCCTTCGTCGTCCACGTCCTGCCAGAAGTCGCTGGCGTACTGGGTGTCGGGGATTCCGATCTTCTCGCCGACGTGATGATGTTGGCTCACCCCCCGCGTGAGTTCCAGTTCCTCAGCGTCGATATCGAGCCGATCGATGTCGTTCATGATGCGTTCGGCGTCGTTGACCACGCGACGCATCGCAGCGGAGTCGCCGTAGCGTGAAGACAGTGAGGACACGCAGCGTCGCAAGCCACCGATCAATTCGTGTAGCTGAGCGAGTTCAGTGGTGGTGGACAAGAGGCCGACCTCCTTGGGCTGAAGGGTGTCACGAATCACATTACGACAACTGATGCTAGCCACGTCATCGGATCACAGTGAGACAAGTCACGTCACAGAACGGAGTTGGGGACATGCCAGAAGAGGTTTTGAAGGACCGCGCCATCGCGCTACTGGCGCTGCACGTGCCGGGCAATCCGGCCATCCTGCCGACGGTGTGGGACGCGTGGTCGGCAAAGCTGGCCGTCGACGCAGGCTTTGCTGCCCTCACGGTCGGCAGCCATCCGGTCGCCGACTCGGTGGGCAAGGCCGACGGCGAGGGGATGTCGTTCGACGAGCTCACCACCCGGGTCGCCCAGCTCACGGCCGCCGTGGACGCGCCCGTCTCGGTCGACATCGAGTCGGGCTACGGCGAATCCCCGCAGCGGATCATCGAGGGCTTGCTTTCGGCGGGTGCCGTCGGGCTCAACATCGAGGACACCGTCCACAAGGAGGGCAAGCGACTACGTACGGCCGAAGAACACGCCGCGCTCGTCGGTGAGCTCCGCAAGGCCGCGGACGCCGCGGGGGTGCATGTGGTCATCAACGCCCGCACCGACCTCTTCCTGCGGCAGGACGGTGACGAGTCCGATCGCGTGGACCGGGCGATCGCGCGGCTCAAGCTCGCCGCAGAGGCTGGTGCGGACAGCCTCTACCCGGTTGGCCGCCACGACCCGGACACGCTGCGCAGGCTCGCCGACGAACTGCCCTTGCCGATCAACGCCATCGCGCTGCCGGATCAGGACGACCCGGCGTCGTTCGGCCCGCTCGGCGTGGGCCGGATCAGCTTCGGCCCATTCCTTCAGCGGGCGCTATCCGGCAAGGCCGAGGAGATCCTGGCCCGCTGGAAGTAGCGCTCCCGGTTTACGATCCGCCGGTGACCGAGGACGAGCCGTGGCATGAGCACCAAGGCGTGGTGGTTGCGAGCGGGGTGGCCGGGCTCGTGCTGCTCGGACTGCTGGTGTACGCCGTGATGCGGGTTTCGGACAGTTCGGTGGACCCGCCAGACGTGGTGTACCCCGATACGTCGGTGGCTAGTACGAGCTTCACGACTCCGTCGTCGACGACCACCAGCTACGCGAAGCCGAGCGTGCAGACGAGCGAGCTGGGGCCCCCGGCCCCGGCGGGTCCGCCGCCGAACGCGCCACCCGAAGGCGGCGACCAGCCGTCAACCGTCGACACCCCGACCACGATCTACAACCCGTACGCAACGCCCACCAGTCAGGGGTCCGCAGGCCACATCTGAGCCGGCGGCTCACACGTCACCGATTCGACCGGTGAGCACACCGTGACGAGCGCTTCACATGAGGCGACATCCAGGCAATGTCGGGTGCTTAGCGTGGCGCCATGCACTATCCCAAGCGCGTGGTCGTCGTCGGTCACGGCATGGTCGGGCACCGGTTCGTCGAGGCGCTGCGCGCCCGCGACGTCGACGGCACCTGGCACGTCACCGTCGTGGCCGAAGAAGCCGACGCCGCCTACGACCGCGTTGGCCTCACCGGCTACACCGAGCATTGGGACCGCCAACGCCTTGCGTTGGCGGGCAATGGATACGTCGGCGACGAGCGCGTCGAGGTGGTGTTGCGGGACCGAGTGACCATGATCCACCGCTCGGCGAAGTACGTGACGACGCTGCTGGGCCGCAGACTTTCCTACGACGCGCTCGTCCTGGCCACGGGGTCGTTCGCGTTCGTCCCGCCCGTGCCGGGTCACGACCTGCCCGGGTGTCACGTGTACCGCACGCTCGACGATCTGGACGCCATTCGCGCCGACGTGCAAGCCACGATGGCCGCAGGCGCCGCCGCCGGGGTCGTGATCGGCGGCGGTCTGCTGGGGCTCGAGGCGGCGAACGCGTTGCGCGGCTTCGGTTTACACGCGCACGTCGTCGAGCGCGCCCCGCGGCTGATGAATCAGCAGCTCGACACCGCGGGCGGTGCGCTCCTGCAACGTATGGTCACCGAACTCGGGATCTCGGTGCACGTCGACGTCGGTACCGATGCCATAGAGCAGGTGGGTGCTGACGGCTTACGGGTGCTGCTCAGCGACGGCACCCCCATCGATGCGGGCGTGGTGATCTTCGCGGCGGGCGTGCGGCCGCGTGACGAACTCGCGAAGGCAGCAGGCCTGCCGCTCGCCACCCGCGGCGGCGTGTTGACCGACTTGACGTGCGCCACTGTCGATCCCGATATCTACGCCGTCGGCGAAGTGGCCGCGATCGAAGGCCGCTGCTACGGGCTTGTTGGCCCCGGATACACCAGCGCCGAGGTGGTCGCCGACCGGTTGCTCGACGGTGCCGCGGAGTTCGGCGAGGCCGACACGTCGACCAAGCTGAAGCTGCTCGGCGTCGACGTGGCCAGCTTCGGTGACGCCATGGGTGCGACCCCTGGCTCCCTGGAGGTCGCAGTCAACGATGCGGTAAACCAGACCTACGCCAAGTTGGTGCTCTCCGACGATGCCAAGACCCTGCTCGGCGGGATCCTGGTCGGCGACGCGACGGCCTACGGCGTGCTGCGGCCCATGGTCGGTGAGCGCCTCCCCGGCGATCCGCTCGCGCTCCTCACACCCGCCGGATCAGCCGACGGCTCAGTACAACTCGGGGTCGGCTCGCTTCCCGCCGCCGCGCAGGTGTGCTCCTGCAACAACGTCACCAAGGGCGACCTCACCGACGCGATCACCCGTGGCTGCGCGGACGTGCCCGCCTTGAAGAGTTGCACCAAGGCGGGCACGTCGTGCGGGTCCTGCGTGCCGTTGCTCAAACAACTGCTCGAGGCCGAGGGCGTGGAGCAGTCCAAGGCACTGTGCGAACACTTCGCCCAATCCAGGGCCGAACTGTTCGAGCTCGTCTCGGCCACCTCGGTCCGCACGTTCTCGGGGCTGATCGAACGGTTCGGACGCGGAACTGGTTGCGACATATGCAAACCCGTGGTGGCGTCGATCCTGGCATCGACGAGTTCCGAGCACATCCTGGACGGCGAGCAGGCCTCGCTGCAGGATTCCAACGACCACTTCCTTGCCAACATTCAGCGCAACGGCAGTTACTCGGTGGTGCCGCGGGTGCCGGGTGGCGACATCACCCCCGCTCAACTGATCCTCATCGGCGAGATTGCCCGTGACTTCGACCTGTACACCAAGATCACCGGCGGCCAGCGCATCGACATGTTCGGGGCAAGGGTCGACCAACTTCCGGAGATCTGGCGGCGGCTCGTCGAAGGTGGCATGGAGTCCGGACACGCCTACGGCAAGGCGCTGCGCACGGTGAAGAGCTGTGTGGGCAGCGATTGGTGTCGTTACGGCCAACAGGATTCGGTGCAGATGGCGATCAACCTCGAACTGCGCTACCGCGGCCTGCGCGCCCCGCACAAGATCAAGATGGGGGTGTCGGGCTGCGCGCGCGAATGCGCAGAGGCGCGGAGCAAGGACGTCGGCGTGATAGCCACCGAGACCGGCTGGAATCTGTACGTCGGCGGCAACGGCGGCGCGACACCACGGCACGCCGAACTACTGGCCAGCGACCTCGACGACGAGACGCTGGTGCGCTACATCGACCGCTTCCTGATGTTCTACGTCCGCACGGCCGACCGCTTGCAGCGCACGGCACCGTGGGTCGAGGCGCTCGAAGGAGGGCTCGACCACCTTCGTGATGTGGTCTGCCACGACTCCCTCGGCCTGGCAGCGGAGTTCGAGGAGGCCGTGGCCCGCCACGTCGCCGGATACGCCTGCGAGTGGAAGGGCGTACTGGAGGACCCCGAGAAGCTGTCCCGATTCGTATCGTTCGTCAACGCACCCGATGCGGCCGACCCGACCGTCGAGTTCACCGAGCGGTTCGGTCGCAAGGTGCCCCTCGCGACACCCGCGTTCCGACCACTGCAGGAGACCACCTCGTGACCCTTCTTGACGACCGCGAAACGGCCACCCTCCCAGCGGATCCCGAGTGGACGACGGCGTGCGCGTACGAGCGCCTTGCGCCGTGCCGCGGGGTGGGAGTGTTGATGCCCGACGGCACGCAGGTGGCGCTGTTCCGGCTCACCGACGGATCCGTGCGGGCGATCGGCAACGTCGACCCGTGGTCGGGTGCTGCCGTGATGTCGCGTGGCATCGTCGGCGACCGGGCCGGCCGGGCGTGCGTGCAGACCCCGATCAAGAAGCAGGCCTTCGCCTTTGACGACGGATCCTGCCTCGATGACGACACCGTGCGCGTTGCGGTCTACCGGACCAGGCTGACGGCGGACGGCGACGTGCAGGTGGCCGCGAAGTGCGCTGCGTAATCTGACCCGTGCACACTAGAGCGCGCGCCGCAGCCGGGCCTCACGTGGCGTGCACCGAGCGTCGACCGCCACGTCGCGCACGGGCGAGTTCCAGAGCTCGACGGTTTGCACCACCCAGTAGGCGCCGAACTCGGCGATGAGGAGTACCTCGACCACGAGCACAATATGGTTGAAGTCGTCGAGCACGAAGTGCACCACGACGGTCGCTACCAAGGTCAGCACCATCAGCACCGAGATGACTTGGTAGACAACCCGGTAGCGGGTACGAACAAGGACCGCGTTGATCAGCACCGTCACGATGAATACGCCGAACATCGTGCTGGCGGCGATGCCGTGCGCGTTGGCCACGAACCACTTGGACGCGACGATCAGTGTGACGAGTCCGACGGCGAGCACTGCCCGCTGCACCCAGATCGCGACCGTGCCGAGTGGGCTGCGGTCCCGGCCGGTCCTCGTGCGTCGATACATCCACCACGAGGCCGCGCGCGACACCGCGAGCGCGACGACCAACGCCCACACGTTGGCGATCACCGCGCGCTCGTTTACCGCGTCGACGGGCAGGGTTGATGCTCCGCACAGCAGTACCGGTCGCGTCGTCGGCACGAATGCGACGACGAACGCGAGGATGCCTGCCAGGTTCAGCAGCACGTCCTCGGTGTCGCTGCTGCCCTTGTAGACGATCAGCAGCGTGCCGATCGCGCAGATGGTCCCGATGAAGACGGCGTGCACTCCGGTGAAGTAGTACGCGCTGATGGAGGTCTGCCAGCAGGTCGCGGTGGCGCGCTCGATGATGAGCGCCGAGGCCAGCATGACGAGCATGACCGGCATGCCGCCGCGCAGGTACCGATAGGTGTCCAACGCGATGTCGCGGTCCATGACCGCATATTCTGCGCCTCGTGAAACCCCGAGCTGACCGCTTTGGCTCAGGCGGCGACCGGCAACACCGCGCGCCGGAACCGGGAAGCGACGAGGCGGACGACCCCGGGGTGAGTGCCGAGCGGCTCAGCCACCACGTCGGCCCCCGACGCCCGCAGCCGGTCTTGAAAGAGCCCGTCCGCCAACAGATACGACGCAACGGCGACGCGGCGTGCGCCACGGGTGCGCAGCCTGGCCACCGCCGATGCGACGCTGGGCTCGCCCGTCGCGGCGTAGGCCAGTTCGACGCGCTGCCCCACTGCCGCCGACAGCAGGGCCGCAGTGATGCGCAGGTCGCGTTGGGCGCAGGGATCAGAAGTACCCGCGGCCGCCATCACCACGGAATCGGAAGGCCGCCAACCCGATTCGAGCAATCGGTCAACGACCACACGCACCGTCTCTTGCGCCGGACCCAGTGCCGCGGTCACCACCGTGTTGGGATGCCCGCTGGCCGTGACGTGGCGGGGGATGTCGGTGCGCACGTGGTAGCCACTGGAGAGGAAGGCCGGGACCAGCACGGTCGGACCGTCGTCGGGCAACGTCTGCAGTACGTCGGCAGGCGTCGGGCCGAGGACATCGACGAAGGCGGTCCGGACCCGGCGGCCCAGCGCTGTGCTCACCCGGTCGGCAAGCTCTCCGATCATCTCGACGCCATGGGCCTTGCGGGTCCCGTGGGCGACCAGGATGGGGATCACGCGACGCCAACTGGGTAGGCGTCGTCGACCGTGAGCCGGTATCCGCGCTTCACCACGGTCGACACGATGTGCTTGTCGCCCAAGGCAGTTCGCAACCGCAACACCGCCGTCTCGACAGCGTGGGTGTCGGAGCTGCTGCCAGGTAGCGCATTGAGCAGGTCGTTGCGCGACACCACGGTGCCAGGGCTCTGCGCCAGCACCCGGATCGTCGCCATCCCGGCGGGCGACAGTTCCTTGACGACTCCGTCGACCAGCACGCAGGTACCTCGGATCTCGAGCAGATGACCGGCCACCTTGACCGTGCGGGCCTTCAACAGCGGTAGTTCGTCGGTGATGTGACGGGCCAGCGCGCCGAGCCGCATCCGCTCGGGCGCCGATGTCGGCACGCCAAGCCGTACCAGTGGACGCGCCGTGACGGGGCCGACGCACATGGCGTGGACCTCGGTGCGAAGCGCCGACAACACCTTGTCCTCGACGCCGAGTTCGACTGCGCGCATCAGCGTGGCGGCGACCGCGGGCGCGGAGGTGAAGCTGACCGCGTCGAACTTGCGCTCGGCGATGCCCATGACCAGCTGATCGAACCCGCCGTCCCTGGGGGCTGGGCGCCAGCGGTACACGCGGATGGGCACTACCTCGGCGCCCGCCGCGCGCAGCTCGTCGAGGAACTCCGGAAACGGATCCCAGTCGTCGGTGGCGCCGTGCAACTGCACGGCGATCCGCAACCCGGCGATACCGCCATCGAGCAGGTAGTGAAGGACCTCGCGGGACGACTCGGAGTCCGGTGACCACTCCTCGGGCAGTCCGGCCGCCCGCAATGCCCCGGTGGCCTTGGGTCCGCGGGAGACGATGCGTGCGGCGGCTAGTGCACTGGTCAACTGGGTGGCGATGCCCCACCCGTCGGCCGCCGCGATCCAGCCGCGCAACCCGATGCCGGTGGTGGCGACGACGACGTCGGGCGGCTGTGCGATGAGCGCTTCGGTGTTGGCTCGAAGTTCGTCGTCGTCGGGCAGCGGCACCATCGTGATCGCTGCGGCGCTGGTCACCGAGGCGCCGCGGCGGCACAGCAACGCGCTCAACTCCTCGGCTCGTCGTGCCGAGGTCACTGCCACCCGGAATCCGGTGAGTGGCGCCCAATCAGGCTGACCCATGGCACCAAGTGAATGCATTGCATGTTTCCGAGCGGTTACCTGGTCATTGCTCCTAGGTGTTTTCGCAGAATCTTGATGACTCGACCGTCACATTCCGCTCACCCGCGTCGCTGCTGGGGTGTGAGGTCAGGAGCGGGTGTGCTCACCACACGTCGCCGGGGCGCCAGTCGCAGGTGAGCTCGGCCGTGGTGTCGAGCTCCACGCTGATCGGCATGACGAACAACGATCCGTCGTCGTCCGGGGTGGGCGTGACCCCGGTGGGGCTCAACACCGCCGACTGCCCTTGCCACGGCTGCCAACCTCGCGCGACGTACATTGGCCTGCCCGCCTCCGACGAGCAGAGCGCCCCCAGTTGGTACCCGCCCCGCAGCACTTGCTCGGCGGCGTCCATGATGGCCATGCCGAGGCCCTGGCCACGCCAGTCCTCCCGCACGGCGACGGCTTCGAGATAGCCGCACCGCAACGCGACGCCCTTGTGGATCAGCCTGCGTTGCACGACGGCCCCGTGCGCGATGAGCACGCCATGCACGCAGATCATCGCGTGCATGCCGCCGAGTGCGTGTTCCCAGTCGGCGTCGCTGAATTCGCCATCGGGGCCGCCGAACGCCTCGATGACCATGCTTCGGGCGCCCTCGCGCATCTCGGTGTCGAGATCGGAGGTATGAACAAGGCGTGCGGTATGCACCCCTTCGTTCTACCAGTGTCGGCGCGGACGTGACCAGTGGAACCGGACGTGCTGACCGGGCCGCAGCTGCGCGACCTTGTCGATGTCGCCGTCGGTCACCACGCCGATCACGGGGTACCCACCGGTCACCGGGTGGTCCGGACCGAGGATCACGGGTAATCCGTTGGGCGGCACCTGAATTGCACCTCGAGTCGCGCCCTCGCTTGGCAGCTGCCGATCGGGCCAGCGGGGCCGGAGCGCCGGGCCTGCGAGCCGCACTCCGACCCGGTCGCTGCGATCCGATGCGATCCAGTCGGTGTGCACCAGGGCGTCCGGTTCGGCGAACCAGTCGTCCCGAGGCCCGGGCACCACCGTCAGTTCCAACCCGACGTCGGCGATGGCGGCCACCGGAGCCTGCTCGAGCTCGGGGAAGTCCACGGTGTGCGGCCCGACGGCAAGCACGTCGCCCGGTTGGAGCGGCCGCGGCCCGAGCGCAGACATGACGTCATAGCTGCGCGAACCGAGCACGGGCGCGACGTCGATGCCGCCGCGCACCGCCAGGTAGCTGCGGAGCCCGGTGTGCGGCGCCCCGAACGAGATCACCTCGCCGTCGCGTGCGTAGTGAATGCTGTTGGTGCCGAAGGGAATACCGTTCACCGATGGATCGGTGTCGGCACCGGTGACGGCGATCGCGACATCGTCGCCGCGTACCCGGGCCGAGAAGCCGCCGAACGTCACCTCGATGGTGGCGTGCTCGTTCGGGTTGGCGACCAGTCGGTTGGCCAGGGTGTGCGAGCGCCGGTCCGCGGCTCCGGATCTTGACACGCCCAGGTGGGACAGGCCCGGTCGGCCGAGGTCTTCGACGATCGCGAGCGGCCCGGTCTTGAGAATCTCCAACGTGGCGCTCATCGGGGCCTCCTAACCGAGCGCGCGGAACTGGACCCACATGCCGGGGGTCAGCAGGGCGGGTTTGTCGCGGTTGACGTCCCACAGCACGGCGTCGGTGTGGCCGATCAGCTGCCAGCCGCCAGGTGATTCCCTGGGATAGACGCCGCTGAACTCGCCAGCGAGCCCGACCGAACCGGCGGGCACCCTGGTCCGCGGCTCGGCCCGCCGCGGTACGTGCAGCCGTGGGTCGCCACCGACGAGGTACGCGAAACCCGGTGCGAATCCGCCGAATCCGACGCGTAGTGGGGTAGCGGTGTGGGCGGCGACGACCTCGGCGACCGTGAGCTTGGAGAGCCGGGCCACTTCCGCGAGGTCGGCGCCGTCGTAGCTCACGTCGATGACGACGTCGGGTTCGTGGCCCAGCGGGGCGGTTGCACCGTCGACCTCCAGCGCCTCGACGCGCAGCTTGGCGAGGCGCTGTCTGGTCGGTTCCCGATAGCGCGGCCCGGCCAGCTTCACCAGCACCGTGCGCGAGGCAGGCACGATGTCGAGCACACCGAGCAGGTCGGCGGCCCGCAATGTATCGGTCCACGCCAATACCTCGGCGGTGCCGCTCAATTCGAGCAGCAGCGCCTGGTCCCCATAGTCATGGACGGTGCCGAGCGACGCCCCGGAAGACTTAGCGTCCATCACATCCCCGGTGACTGCCATGCTTCCAAGCTACCCGCGAGTAGCTACGTTTACACCAAGCTTTAGAAGGCCGCCAGAAGAGCCTTAGCAATGGCTCAGGCGGCCAACTCGTAGGTGGGCTCGCGGCGCTTGATGTAGCCGATGACGCGATAGGTGATCGGCAGCATGACCACCTCGACAGCGGTCTTGTAGAACCAGCCGAGTGCGGTGTAGACGGCGAGATCGTGAAACGTGGTGATGCCGATGGCGCTCGCCGCGATCGTGCAGAACACCAGCGTGTCACCGAGCTGGCCGGCAAACGTGGAACCGACCAGCCGCGCCCAGAGGTGCTTCTCCTTGGTGCGTTCCTTGATGGCGACGACAACCCAGGCGTTGATGGTCTGGCCGACGATGAAGCCGGCCAGCCCGGCCACGATCAACTGGGTGTACGCGTGCACGACGTTCTCGAAGTGCACCTGATTCTCGTAGAAGTCGGCGGCCGGGAGGTAGATCGTGACCCAGAACGCGAGCGCAGCCAGCACGTTCATCGAGAAGCCGAGGATGATCGCGCGGCGAGCGGCCTTGAAGCCGTACACCTCGGAGAGCACGTCGCCGATGACGTAGGTCAACGGGAAGACGATGAAGCCCCCGTCGGTGATGATCGGCCCGAATGCGACGCCCTTCGTGGCCGTGACATTGGAGATGATGACCAACGCCGTGAACACCGCGACGAGGATCGGATAGTAAGTCGAGCCAACCTGAGCAAACGCTGTCCGCTTGTCGGGTTCTTCCACGCCGTCGGTTGTCACCGGGACATCTTGCCACCCGCAGTGTTAGGCCAGCACCTTGGCGATCATGGGCGGCAACTGATTGGCGACCACGGGATAGGAGAGTACCGATGAGAACGCGATGGCGCCCGTGAGGTCCTTGCCGGTGAAGACGTTCCGGTTCGTCTTCGTCGACTTCAGCCCGACGAACATCGGATCGGCGACCAGGGCGGCCTGCTCCTGGTCGTGCTCGGTCGTCCAGACGACCACGTCGGCGGCGTCGAGGACGGAAGCCAGCTTGTCCCGCGGTATCTGCGCACGGCCTTCCTTGACGAACTCGTTGATGCTGTCGGGGATGGCGAAACCCATCTGCGTCAAGAATTCGGTCCGCCAACCGGGCGGGGTCACGTCGGCCTTGTCCTGAAAGAACGTTGCGCTCACTACGACGATCTTCTTGCCGTTGAACGAGGCGTTGTTCTTGCCCGCTTGGGTGAATCCGTCGTCGACCGCGGCGACGAGCTTGTCCATGTCGTCGTGCTTGAAGACGGCCTGGCCGATGGTGTTGGCCTGGTCCTTCCACGGCTCGAAGAACGCGTCCTGACCGGACTGCGCGACGGTCGGCGCGATGGCCGAGAGCTTCGCGTAGGTATCGGCGTCCAGGCCGGCGTTGGTGGCGACGATGAGATCGGGCTTCAGGGCGGCGATCTGGTCCACCTGGATGCCCTCGTAGAGGTTGAGTACGGCGGGCGTCGCGCCACCGAGTTTCGCCTGCGCCCAAGGCCACACCGCGAAGGGTTCGTTGCCGAACCACTCGGTGACGGCGACGGGCACCACGCCGAGCGCCAGCAGGTCGTCCTGCCCGGTGAACCCGGCGCTCACCACCCGCTTGGGGGGACCGGGAATCTTGGTCTCCCCGAAGACGTGCTTGACGGTGACCGAGCCGTCGCTGGCGATCGCCCCGGGTTTCTGGGAGCTACAGCCTGCCGCGACGGCGGCGGCGCCGGCGGTGAGGATGAGAAAGTTGCGGCGGGACCACCTTGCTGGCACGGCCCGAGCGTAATCCCTAACCAGGCTTGGGGCCCGGAGAAACGGCTACCCGTCGTGCTTGGTAGCTGTCCGAAGCTCCTCGCGGGCCCGGCTCACCGATTCCCCAACCCGCTGGCGAGCGGCGTCCACCGCTGCGCCGACCTCGACGCGTTCCCGGCCGAAGACCTCCCGCACGTCGCCACCCTGAGTCGCCGTCGAGGCAATCGTGAACGCGGCGTTGAGTGCGGATGCGGTGACGGTGCCCTGGGCCCGTACGAGCGACTCGGCGACGTCGGCCGTTCCGACGACGACGGCGTTCGGCAGCGCGGCCTGAGCGCCGACGTATCCGCCGACGGCGGTCCTGACGCGGCCGCCGACGTCGTTGACGACGCCGCGCAACGACGTTCCCGTGTTGGCCAGTGCGGTGGGTAGCGTTGCGCCGCCGCGGATCTCGTCGACCACCGACGCCGGTGTATGTGCGACGGCGGCCGAGACGTCGGTGGCTGCATCGACGAGTTGCACGCCGAGTGCATTGCCCACGACGAGCTGGCGTTCCAGCACGTGGCGGATGGCAAGGCCGCGGACCGGTCGATCCTCGACGTCGTCCGCGTCGTCGGAGCGAACCACTTCTGCGGTCACCTCGACCGGCTCCTCGCGGACTTCCTCGGTGATGGTCGGTTCGTGCTCGGTGGTGGCGGTGTCCTCGAGGGTGGTGTCAGAGTCAGGCATGCCGCCATTGCACAGGTCGCGTTCGACTCAGAGCCGACCCCGAGGTGGCCACGGGATGAAGGCCTTGTTGCGCATCAGGAAGTCGGCGAGGAAGCCCTCGTGGGGGAGCTGAGCCGCCCCGTGGTGCGTGACCTGACGGCCGACGTAGAGGTTGACCACGCTGGGTTCGTCGACCAACGCGTCGATCAAGTCTTCGTCGCGGGTTATCGCATTGACGACCAGCGAGTTTCGCAGCGGCGGAATTCCATCAGCGCGGGTCCACGGTGCCACCCAGACGCACGGAAACGGCAGTTCGGTGTTGATGGTGTCGATGTCCAGCGTGGTGAGTCGGTGCACGGCCGGGCGCAGCGCGGCCCTTCCGTCCCCACGGTCGGCGACCACCTGGTCGGCACCAAGCACGGCGACGGTGCCCGCCGCCTTGGCAGCCAGGTGATCGGCGAGCGCACGGGCGTCGGCCACGGGTGCGGTGGGCAGGGTGTCGGGTGGCAGCGCCGCCAATCGCACGGCGATGGCGTCGGCGAGTTGGGTCGGATCGCCCTCGTACAACACTGCGGTCGCGTTGACGCAGGCCATGCCGCCAAGGTTCGAGATCGAGTCGACCAGCTCGTCGAGATAGTCGCGCCAATCCTGTTCGGCGGTAACGATTATCTTGGTCCGGCCGGGACCGTTCACCAGCACCGTCTGGTCTGCGGCGTAGCGATCCGCGACGTCTTGACCGCCGTAGACGAGGGAAAGATCAGCCGCCCTGATGATTTCGTCCGCCCCTTCGTAGTCCGTGGGCAGATACGTGGCATCTTCATTGCGAAAGCCCGCTTGGCGCAGCGCATGTACCAGGCGGTGTGCGGTGAAGGGCTCGCGCCGGGACGGGCGGACGGCAACCCGGTACCCGAGGGCCAGCGCCTGCGGCCACAGCCCGTGTACACCTGGCGCGTTGCCCGGCGCGTGCACTGCCAGCACTTCGCCGCGGCGGGCCCATACCGCGCCGCCTGCCGCCGGTGAGTCGCGCCAGTCGGCGACCGTACCCGCTGGTCGGGCAGGTTCAACCGCGTCCAGGGTGGTGGCCAGCGAGTCGGCCACCACGTGCGCGCCCGCTCGCGCCACACTCCGCGGCAATCCTGAAACACGTTGGGTGAGTTCGACATACGTGTCGAAGTCGAGCCCCGCAATGGTCGCGGTGCGGAAGAGTTCGGCGGCTTTGTCCAACGCCGCAACGCGCTGGGCCGCGGGCAGTGGGCGAACCTTGCGCTGCGCGGCCAACGCCCTGGTCACGAACAACCGCGGCACCACGCTCAACTCCGCAACGGGCGTGCCTGCAGTGTCGAAGACGAGTTCGGGCTTGCGCGTACGATATTCGCCGCCCGGACCGAGCGCGTCGATTCGTACCAGATCGCTCGCCACGGCTAGTACACGCCCTCGATGACCCGCTCGCCGCCGAACACCGCGACGGGCGCGACCTCGGTGACCGAATCGCCGACGCTACCTTCGGGCCCGCGGACACGGACCGCGGTGTCGCGCTCGAGGTTGTTCGGAATGAACATGCCCTTGCTGACGTGGTTCATGACCACCTGGCCGCGCTCGCCGTATGGCACCTGCGCTCCGGTGTCGGGATCGACGACCCAGAACGCCACGTACGGGGACCTGGGGTCGAAGACTGCCACGCCGTCGTCGGCGATCCGGGTGGCGGCCTGCGACAGGATCATCGTGCTTCCGAAGACGGTCGCGATGGCCGCTTCCGGAAACACGTCCCGCAGCACGTCGTAGGTGTCGAGGTCCACGTGTGCGCCGCTGAGCAGCACGTACCGGATCTTCTCGTTGACCAGGTCGACCAGTGCGTCGTCGCGCGCGAGCGCTTCCAACAGGGGCGGGGTGGCGTGCAGATTGGCCACGGACTGTGTTTCGAGGATGAACCGGGCTTGGTCGACGACGTGATCGACGTAGGCCGCGACTTCCGCGGTCGCTCGCGCGTCCTGGCGGGCGGCGAGCTTCTTGACCCACCGCGGGTCGAGGTCGATGGCGTGGAACGTCGCGCCCAGCCGTTCGGCGACCTCCCGATCGAAGTGCCCGACGCCGTGGGGCCCGCTCGGCATCAGGCACAGCAGGCCCCGACCCGACACGAAGCCGCCCGCGGTGAAGTCCTCGACCTGCCAGCGCGTCACCTGCTCGACCCAGTCGGGGAGCTGCACGGTGCGCTTGGGGGCGCCCGTCGTGCCGCCTGACTCGTAGATCCGGGGAACCGGCGCCGGGGTGCCGTAGCCGCGGGGGACGAGTTCTTCGACTGGGACGCTTCGTAATTCGTCGACCAGGTTCGGGAACCGACTCAGGTCCGAATACGTCCGAATGTCGGTGAGCGGGTCGAAGTCGAGGTCCTTCGCGGCGCGCAACCAGAACGACGAGCCGGTGTCAGCGCCGAAGTGCCATGCCACGGCCGTGCGGAGGTAGGCGTCGGCGTCTTCAGGCGGCGTCTCCCGTGGGATGTCGAGCAGCGAAAAGTCCACCACTCAATCCTGACCCAGCCGCGCACGGGTGGACGGCGGGCGCACCTGAACATTCGGCGTCGGGAGGGCGAACGTCAGCCGCCGGCTAGCGTTCCGAGCCGGGACAGCGCGGCCAGCGTCAGTGCCTCCACGCCGGTGGTCAGCGTCGGCTCGAGCGCTGGAGCGAACTCGGGAGAGTGGTTGGTGGGCAACGGCTTCGACGTTGCGACGGCTTGCTGGATCCGGTCGTCGTCGTAGCCGCCCCAGAACCAGAAGGCGGTCGGTACGCCGAGGGTGCTGCCGAAGAAGCCAACGTCCTCGCTCGCGGCGACCGGCTGCTGCGATTCGAGCACGTGGGCGTCACCGAAGTGCGAACGGAAGACGGCGGCCACGTCCTGCATGACCGCGTCGTCGACGGTCGTCACGGGGAAGCTGTGCATGGTGCTCACCGTGGGTGCTTTGTCGGCACCGGACGCAACGGACTCCGCGTTGACGATCCGTGTGATCGCCGACAGGGTGGTCGTCCGCACCTCCTCGGTGAAGGTGCGGACGTTGATGCCGAGTTCGGCGTCGTCGGGGATGATGTTGTCCTTGGTCCCGGCGCGCAGGTAACCGACGGTCACCACCGCCGGATCGAACGGTGAAAGCTCCCGGGAGACAATCGTTTGCAGCCGTTGTACGACGTTGGATGCCATGACCACGGGGTCGATGGTCGCGGCCGGCTGCGAGCCGTGCCCACCCCGTCCGAACAGCCGCACCTTCAGTGAGTCTGCGGCGGCCATCACGACTCCGGTCTTGTACCCGATCGTCCCCGCGGGCAGCGGACCAACGTGTTGACCGAGCACGACGTCGGGCCGGCCGAAGCGTTCGAACAGGCCGTCGTCGATCATCGCCTGCGCGCCGGCGCCCAATTCCTCGGCGGGCTGGAACACCGCCATCACGGTGCCCGACCAGGTGGCCCTGAGCGCGTCGAGCAGGCGCAGTGCACCCACCAGTGCCGTGGCGTGCATGTCGTGACCGCAGGCGTGCATGACCGGGACGTCGGTGCCGTCGGCGTCGGTGGCATGGACGGTGCTGGCGTACGGCAGGCCGGTGCGCTCTTCCACCGGGAGCGCGTCGAAGTCCGCTCGCAGCATGACGACGGGTCCAGAACCGTTGCGCAGCAAGGCAACGACCCCGGTACCGCCGACGCCGTCGGTGATTTCGAGGCCGAGTGGTACCAGGGGTGCGAGCGCTTCCTGCACCTTCTTGGCGGTGCGGTGTTCGGCGAAGGACAGCTCAGGATTGGCGTGCAGGTCGCGATAGAGGTCGGCCAGCTCGGCGCCGAGCGTGTCGGACCAGTCGGCGGGCAGCGCAATGCTCACGTGGTGATCTTCGGCGAGTTCGTCGGCCGACGCAATGGCGCAATGGATTGTCAGGACACTGCCAGCGATGCACCCAACGCAACCATCGTGACGGCGATCAGTGCGTCGAGGATGCGCCAGGTCCGCGGGGTGGCGAACAGTCCGGCGAGCCGGCGTGCGCCGACGCCAAGACCGGTGAACCACACCGCGCTGGCAGTCACCGCCCCGACGCCGAACAGCCAGCGGCCGTCGCTGTGCTCGTTGGCAAGCGCGCCGAGCAGGACCACGGTGTCCAGGTAGACGTGTGGGTTGAGGAACGTCAGCGCAGCACACGTCACCAGTACTTCGGCGAGCCGGGCAGGGGTGGCGTCAGCCGGGCTCAAGGTCGCCGGCCGCCACGCGCGCTTTGCGGCGATCAGCCCGTAGCCGACCAGGAACGTCGCGCCGCCGAACTTCGCGACGTTCAGCGCCCCGGGATGCGCGGCGATGAGTGCGCCGACGCCTGCGATTCCTGCCGAAATCAACACGATGTCGGAGAGCGTGCACATCGCTACGACGGGCAACACGTGCTCGCGGCGGATCCCCTGGCGCAGCACGAACGCGTTCTGGGCGCCGATTGCGGCGATCAACGCGAAGGATGCCAGGAATCCGACGATCAGGGGCGAGCTCATGGCGTCGACGCTAGGTAACCGGGTGGATTGAGTACAGCTAATGATTCTGAAGCTCCATTAGTAACTCTAATCTGACGCGTGTGCTCATTACGCAAAGCTTCCCCGCGTTACTCTTTGCCGATGATCGTGGGCGACAAGGCGCCTAACTTCGCTCTGTATGACCACACCGGTCGGCCTCGGACACTGTCGGCGCTCCTTTCCGAAGGGCCGGTGGTGCTGTTCTTCTTCCCCATGGCGTCCTCGCCGATCTGCACCGCCCAGGCTTGTCACTTTCGGGATCTGAGCAACGAATTCGCCAGGGTGGGCGCCCAACGGGTCGGCATCAGCACCGACACCGTCGACAGGCAGGCCCACTTCGCCCAACAGCGCTCGTTCGACTATCCGCTGCTCTCCGACGCGGACGGCGTGGTGTCCGAGATGTTCGGGGTGCGCCGAGGCAGGCTCGCCAAGCTGCGTAGATCCGTTGCGGCGCGTGAGGCGGCCTGGCGTGGCCGGCACACTCGGCGCCGTGGCCTGCTGGGCCGGATGCTGCCGGTCAGGCGGACCACATTCGTCATCGACACCGACCGCACCGTGCTCAAGGTCGTCTCCAGCGAGGTGCGCGCATCGGTCCACGCCGACCAGACCTTGTGGTTCTTGGAGAACCACAAGGTGCCGCAGCAGTCGGAGGGCACAGACGAGCTGACCGGCGACTGGTTCACAGCACCGGAAGCCGCCGACGAGCCGAGCCTGGTCCGGCCGTACACGCTGACGGAAGGCCGTATCGACTCCGGTGTCGAACTGGCACTCGAGGCTCCGGTCGAAGCGCTGAACACCACGGCCAAGCCGCCGCGCTGGCCGCGAAATGATGTGCGGGGCCAAATCCTGACGTCGTGCGTGCACAGCACCACGGTCGCAGAGCTCGCCGCCGGGCTGTCCTTGCCGCTCGGTGCGACGCGGTTCCTGGTCGACGACCTGGTGACACAGGGTTACTTGCGGGTGCGCGCCCCCCTCGGTGACTCGATGACCATCGCCGAACGACGTGACCTATTGGAAAGGACGCTGAGCGGCCTACGAGCACTCTGAGGGCGCGCGCAGTCGAACCTTGATCTCAGTCAGTAGATGGATCATGTCGTCGAGCGCGTACGCCGCCAGCTGTCGGTCTGGGTCGCGCCATGCAAGCTGGCGCACGGGACGCGCGGTGGTGATGATGTGGTCGATCTCCGAAGACAGGCCGGCTATCGCTCGCTCGATGTCGTGGTGGGCGCGCTGCGGACTCGAGGTGGACCCCGTGGTCATGGAGCCAATTCTGCCCAAATTCGGCGGCCGCTAGGGTTTTTCGACAACGTTTTCAGCAATCTCGCAGGATCGGTTTCCGAAACCTCGGAGGCCAGTCAGCCGAGCGGTTGAGTACGCGGACGAACGGGAAACCATCAGAGGTGTTTACCAACGATGTCGAGAAGCGCTGGCACGACCCGGGGGCGCTGCGGGCAGCCGTCGCCTATGTGAGCATCGTCGTCGTGGTCGCAGCGGTCGTCTTCACCGCGCAGGTGACGTTCGCGCGTGGCCAGTTGGCCTGGGCATTCGCGACGCCGGGAACGCTCTTCCTGGGTGCACTCGGCGCCTTCGTGAAGACCTACCGCGATTGGCTTGCTCAACGCACCTGGCCGATTTGGCACGGTGCGGGCTGGGCGCTTTTGGCCCTGACGCTGTTGGCATTCGCGGTTCCGTCATCCGCCACCGGCTAGTTCGGCCCGTACGTTGCCCGCCAAAGCGACTCGGGGCTCACTGACCCTTGAGGCTGCCAATCCCGAGGGAACTGTCCTTCGGCCGCTGGCTGGCCTCGGCTTCCGTCTCGTCGACGTAAGCCTGGGGATCGCGATCAACTATCGCCAGGCCCATGGTCGTGGGGTGTTCGGCCATGAACTCGCCGTACTGGGCACCGAGTGCCTCACGCAGGCCGATGGGCGCGTGGCGACGAAAGTCGGCAAGGCCCTCGCGTTCCTCTTCACCCATGTGGTCGTCATTGGCTACCCGGGCCCGACCGACCGCCGCCCACCACTCGTCGGTGCCGATCGCTGCGGCGTTGGCATCTCGAACTCCGTCCCGGATGTCGTTGTGATCGCCTATCGCATCGAGCGTCTCGCCCTCTGGGTCGTCGGCTCCGCGTTGGAGAAGTTGCGGATAGAAGATCTTCTCCTCGATGTATGCGTGCACGTCCAATTTGTCGGCGAGGGGACGCCAAACACGTTCGAGCGCATCGCTTCCGGTCGACTCCCGGGCCTGGAGGTAGTCGAGCCGAGCGAACTGCTCCCGGAACCAGGCGTGGTCGTTCAGTATCAGCATGGTGATGTCGGCCATCACGACTCCAATGGTCAGCTAACGCCCGGGGCGGACGGGCGACACATGACGATTGTGCACGACCACGGCAATTGATCCGCTGCGTCCTGCCAATTTGCGTACTTGCCGAGCCTCGCTCAGCCTCTTACACCGCGGTCGAAGCACCGTCACCGAGCGTAGCGGCCGAACGGGCCCGCTCCAGTGCAGTCGTCGCGCCCCAGATTCCGAAGGGTTCTCCGATCGCGAAGGCATGCTCACGGCACTCGGTCACCACCGGGCAGTCTCGGCAGATGCGTTTCGCGCGTTGTTCGGTGGCGCTGCGGTGTCGCCGGGCCCCGTCCTCCGGAAAGAACAGTTCTGTCGGCATGTTTCGGCAACTGCCGCGCTGCTGCCAGGTCCAGTCCTCGAGGAGCGGACGCGGCGTCGCGTTCAACAGCGCGTGGCGGCGGCGGGTTGCCATCGTGAGTTCCTCTTGTGGTGGGGGTCGGCATCATCGTGGCGAGCATTCGAACCAGGGGACAGGTATCGGATCGACGTGAATCCAAGACGCCGACGTGCGGTCGGAATCACCGCGATCGGATGTCTTGTCGTCCCGTGTCAGAGGGTCGAGCATCGCTCGCAGTCATTTCTCTAAAAGGAGAGCGTCGTGACCCAGCCCGGGCCCGAACCAAGTTCCGAAAATCCCACCGCGACCGCGCCATCGGGGTCGTGGACCGGTACCGTCGGCCGCCTCGGCACCGACTGGTGGGCCACGATCGTGGCGGGCGTCATCACCGTGCTCGCGGTCGCCAACGTGCTCCCCAAGATTCCGTGGTGACGCGATGAGCACAGTGTCCGTCGAGTCCGACGAGGAACGCTCCGAGGAGACGTTCCCCACCAAGAACGTACTGGCCTATGTGCCGGGCGTGCTCCTGCTCATCGCGGTCGGATTGCTCGGCAAGTACGCCGAGATCTGGTGGCTCGCGATTGCCAAGCGCGAGCACTGGACCGTGCCCGACATCGAATTCGTGTTGTGGGCGATCGTGATCGGCCTGGTGATCACCAATACCGTCGGTGTGCATCGCATCTTCAAGCCTGGTGTGCAGACCTACGACTTCTGGCTGAAGATCGGAATCGTCGCGCTCGGTTCACGTTTCGTGCTCGGCGACATCGCCAAACTCGGCGCGACCAGCCTGGTGCAGATCCTCATCGACATGGCGGTTGCCGGGGCGATCATCATCGCGGCGGCCCGGTTCTTCGGACTCTCCGGCAAGCTCGGCTCGCTGCTGGCCATCGGCACGTCCGTCTGCGGTGTGTCGGCGATCGTCGCGTCCAAGGGCGCTATCCGGGCCCGCAACTCCGATGTCGCGTACGCCATCACGGCCATCCTGGCGCTGGGCGCGGTCGCCCTCTTCACGCTGCCGCCGCTGGGCCACCTGATTGGGCTCACCGATCACGAATTCGGGCTCTGGGCCGGCCTGGCCGTGGACAACACCGCGGAGACCACCGCGACCGGCTACCTGTTCTCCGACGAGGCAGGCAAGATCGCGGTTCTGGTCAAGTCGGTGCGCAACGCGCTCATCGGATTCGTGGTGCTCGGCTTCGCGCTGTACTGGGCCGCGCGCGGCGAGGCCGACGAGCTCGCCCCCGGACTCAAGGCCAAGGCCGCGTTCATCTGGGACAAGTTCCCCAAGTTCGTGCTCGGATTCCTCGCGGTGTCGGCCATCGTGACGGCCGGCTGGCTGAGCAAGGGCCAGACCGCCAACCTCGCCAATGTCTCCAAATGGGCGTTCCTGCTGACCTTTGCCGGGGTGGGGCTCAACACCAACTTCCGCGAACTTGCCCGCACGGGCTGGCGGCCACTTCTGGTGGCGGTGATCGGACTGGTCGTCGTGGCGACCGTCTCGCTCGGCCTGGTGCTACTGACCTCGCGCGTATTCGGATGGGGCGTGCACTAGAACGGCGTGCACGCGCAAGTCACTGCGAGTGCAGCGAAGGCGAAGCCAACTGCCAGGGTGCGGACCATTTCGGGATGCTACAGCGGGGCGGCCGAGGAGTGTGGTGACCTGAGTGGGCACACCCCACGATCGACTCGACACGAAGGATCCAACCGATATGTCGACCTGGCTCATCACCGGCTGCTCAACCGGCCTCGGCCGCGCGCTCGCGGAGGCGGTGCTCGCGAGTGGGCACAATGCCGTCGCCACCGCCCGCGACGTCTCCACCGTGGAACACTTCGTCGGCAGCTACCCGGATACCGCTCTTGCGCTCGCCCTGGACGTGACCGACTCGGCGCAGGTGGCGGCGGCCGCCGAGCAGGCGCAGGCGCGCTTCGGCAGCATCGACGTCCTGGTGAACAACGCCGGGTACGGCTATCGCGCCGCGATCGAAGAGGGTGACGACGGCGACCTCCAACGGCTGTTCGCGACAAACTTCTTCGGTGCTATTGCGATGATCAAGGCCGTGCTCCCTGGAATGCGTGCGCAGGGCGCGGGCGCCATCGTGAACATCTCGTCGATCGGGGCGCGCATCACGCCCGCCGGATCCGGCTACTACTCCGCGACGAAGGCCGCATTGGAAGGTGCGTCCGGATCCTTGCGGTGGGAGCTTGCCCCGCTGGGCATCAGCGTGACCGTGGTGGAACCCGGCGCGTTCCGCACCGATTTCGCCGGGCGTTCGCTGTCCCAGTCGGCGGAGGCGATCGACGCATACGCCGAGACCGCGGGACAGCGGCGCATCGAACATGGCACCGGCCACGGCACCCAGGCCGGCGATCCCGCCAAGGCCGCCCAGGCGATCATCACGGCTGTCGAGGCTCCTGACACACCGTTCCTGCTCATGCTCGGCGAGGATGCGCTCAACGGCTTCCGCTACGTCAGCGACGCACAGTCGGCCGAGGTCGAGAAGTGGCAGGCGCTCTCGATCGGCACCGCGTACCAATGAGCTCGACCGCCGACGTCATCGTCATCGGTGGCGGCATCGCGGGTGTCTCGATCGCTTACGAACTCTCCAAAGTGGTGCGGGTGACCGTGCTCGAGATGGAGTCGACGCTGGCTTATCACACCACGGGTCGGTCGGCCGCCCTGTTTCTGGAAAGCTATGGCGGAGTGCATGTTCGAGCCCTGACGACCGGCAGCCGGGCGTTCTTCGAGGAGCCGCCGGACTCCTTCGCGCCGGTGCTGATGACGCCGCGGGCGCTGCTGCAGTTCGCAGTCGCTGGCCGTGGGCATGTCATCGAACGCATGCACCAGGCCGTGCTGCCGTTGGTGTCGGATGCCGAACTGTTGGACGGAGCGCAGTGCGGTGAGGTGTTCCCGCTGCTGCGGCCCGAGGTGGCCGAACGTGGGATCTACGAGCCGCGCGCGATGGCGCTCGACGTCGCAGCCATCCATCAGGGCTACGTCCGCGGTGCCCGAGACAACGGCACGGTCATCGTCCGGGATGCGCATGTGGTGACGGTGGACCGGGGCGCCAACGGCTGGACGGTGAGCACCGCGGACGGCGGTCGGCATCAAGCGCCTGCGCTCGTCGATGCCGCCGGTGCGTGGGCTGACGTCGTTGCCGCCATGGCAGGCGTACGCGGCGTCGGCCTGAGCCCGCTGCTCCGCACGATCTTCATGGTGGCCTCGCCGCTGGGTGAGCGGAGCAAGGGGCTTCCGGCTTGCAGCGAGGTCGATGAGGCGTTCTACGCGAATCCCGAAGGGGCGCAGTTCTTGTGCTCACCCGCTGACGAGACACCAAGTCCGCCATGCGATGCCAAGCCTGATGCGCTGGAGATCGCAAGGGCCATCGATGCGATCAACGCCGCCACCACCATTGGGGCGCGCAGCGTCACCTCGTCGTGGGCCGGGTTGCGCAGCTTCGCCCCTGATCGCCAGTTCGTGGTCGGTGAGGATCCCGAGGCCCCTGGCTTCTTCTGGCTGGCCGGGCAGGGCGGATACGGGATCCAGACCTCGCCGGCGGCGGCCAGGCTTGGCGCCGCGCTGGTGCTCGGACAACCCGTCCCGCCAGACCTCGTCGCCCGGGGGTTGGACGCCGCGCGCCTGGCCCCTCGCAGTGCGGGCCGGGTGTCGGGGGCCTAACGAATGCGTCGAGTTTCGGCGACGCCCCTCGCGTAACCAGGTCAGCCGTGGTCTGGTTGAGCTCTGATGTCTGATCGCGGGCTTGGCGCCCTCCGCATCGCCGTCGCTGCGGCGGCGGGTTCGATGCTGCTCGCGATAGGGGTGCCGCAGGTGATGGCGGCGCCTGCCTCCGACGCCCTCGGGTATGTCGACTCGACGGCGCGCTGCACCTCGCCTGACACTGCGGTCGCGTTCGGCACCACGGATACTTCCCGCGTCGCGATATGCAAGACGCCCGATGGCAAGTACACGTACCGCGGGGTGCGGCTGCGCGACGGCGCGAAGCTCATCCTTCCCGCCACTGCGTCGGGCGGCAGCTTCGTCGCCGAGAACGACGGAAACACCTACACCGTGACGGCGAGTTCCTTGTCGGTGCGTTCGGGCAGCGAGGCCGCCCGTGAGGAGCCCATGGTGGACTTCCACGGCGACCTGCCCAAAGCGCCGGCTCCCGCTCCCGCCCCGCCGCCGCCGTCGTCGTCGACGGTGCCGCTGCCACCCCCGTTGCCTGCCGAGGTCGGCGGCTAAGACGGGTGTTTCTTGCCAAAGGGCAACACGTGCACGACCGCCACGACGACGGCGCCGACGACCAGTCCGATCACCGCTGACGCCGCCGTGTTGACCAGCCAGCCCAGCACTGCGTTGCGGACCGCCTCTTCGAGGTGGTGCACCACACCGTAGGGCGGGTGCCAGCCCAGTTCGTCGGCCCCGACGAGCAGTATGTGGCCGCCGACCCAGAGCATCGCGACGGTACCGATGACCGAGAGCGCAGCGAGCAGCTTGGGCATCCCCGCCACCAGACCGCGGCCGATGCGCTGCGCGAGCCGTGACGAGCGCTGCGCAAGGCTCAGCCCGACGTCGTCCATCTTCACGATGACGGCGACGACGCCGTACACCGCGGCGGTGATGACGAAGGCGACGACGACGAGGATGATCAGCCGTGGCCAGAACGATTGGTCGGCAACCTCGTTGAGTGCGATGACCATGATCTCGGCGGACAGGATGAAGTCGGTCCGGATCGCACCGGACGTCATCTGGCGTTCGGCGTCCTCGCCTGCGACGGTGGTCGGCGCGGCGTGACCCTTGCCTCCGTGAAACCAGCCAAGGACCTTCTCGGCGCCCTCGTAGCAGAGGTAGGTCGCGCCGATCATCAGGATCGGAGTGAGCAGCCACGGCACGAACTGGCTGAGCAGCAAGGCCGCCGGAAGGATGAACAGCAGCTTGTTGCGAAGCGATCCGATCGCGATCCGCTTGATCATCGGCAGTTCGCGCTCGGCGGCAATGCCGTGAACGTACTGCGGCGTCACCGCGGTGTCATCGATGACGACGCCCGCCGCCTTGGCCGTCGCACGCCCTGCAGCGGCGCCGATGTCGTCGATCGACGCGGCCGCCAGCCGGGCCAGCGCGGCTACGTCGTCGAGAAGTCCGAACAGCCCCGCGCTCATCGTGCCTCCATGGCATCGAAGGGTACCTGTGGACGCGCCCACGTCTCATTAGCGATGTTGATGATTCGGGCCAAGCATTAGCATTGCTCAACATGGTGTCCGAGCGCCTTGGCGCCGACCAGCTTGCTGCGTTCGCCGCGGTCGTGGAGCAGGGCAGCTTCGACGCGGCGGCAGCACTGCTGCACGTCACTCCTTCGGCGATCAGTCAGCGCATCAAGGCACTCGAGCAGCGCGTGGGTCAGGTGTTGGTCATCCGTGAAAAACCGTGCAGGGCAACGACTGCTGGTATACCGCTATTGCGCTTGGCCGCACAGACGGCGCTACTGGAGTCCGAGGCACTCGCCGAGACCAGCGGCGCCGACGCGCGGCAGTCGAACCGCATCGCCATCGCCGTGAACGCCGACTCGATGTCGACGTGGTTCACCGCGGTGTTCGCAAAGCTGCCCGACGTGCTGTTCGACGTTCGGATCGAGGATCAGGACCACTCGGCGCGGCTATTGCGCGAGGGCACCGTGATGGGTGCGGTGACCACCGAGCGGACTCCGGTGTCTGGATGCCGGGCGGACCCGTTGGGCGTGATGAGATACGTGCCGGTGGCCAGCCCCGCGCATGCCGAACGATTCTCCGAGGGTTTCACCGCCGATTCGGTGGCCGCGGCCCCCTCGCTGGCCTGGAATCGCGATGATGCCCTGCAGGACATGTTGGTGCGCAAGGCATTCAAGCGCGATGTCGCGCGGCCCGTGCACTACGTCCCGACCGCGGAGGGGTTCGGGGCGGCCGTCCGGGCTGGCTTGGGCTGGGGTATGTACCCCGAACAGCTCGCCGACGCGGGGATTGCGCGCGGCGACTTCACACGCATCTCGAGTCAGCACCTGGACGTACCGCTGTATTGGCAGTGCTGGAAGTTGGACAGCCCGACGGCGCGCCAGGTGACCGACGCGGTGCAGACCGCCAGCGCCAGGCTGCTCAGACATCCGCCGACACAGCGAAACCCGTGAACACGCAGCTCACTGCACGGCTCCACCGTCGGATTCCCATCGATGCAGCGCCTTTTGAAAGCCCAGGAGTTCGTCGGGTGTGGATGAATCGTTGGCGTCCGCCGCGGTTGTCACCGCCGTGTACGCCTGTGTGGCATCGGTGTAAGGCGGCACCACGAGCAGGGTCAGCGCTCCGAAACGGAGCCCGGACACCAATATGACGTTCGGTGCGTCTCGGTTGTCATCGAGGACCACCTCAGCGCCCTGGTGCTTGATGCGATGGGGCGCTGGGGACCAGTCGTTTTCGTGGTATCGCACGCGGTCGATTGGCCCGAACCGCAATGACAGTGCCGTCAGCAGTGAAGGAAGTTCGGCGGTGAGCACCGGTGATCGGGGCCACCAGGCGCCCTGCACGAACCCGCACGCCTGATGTGCGGGTTTCAAGAGATATCGCAGGGTTCCGACCGTCGGTCGGCGGGCGCGTGTGGTGGCCATGTTTTCAACGGTCAGTGTCATGTTGCTGCCTTCCTCTTTCGTGTCGGTAGCTCATCGGAGTACGGGTTGGCTGAAGTCGGTCATGTGAATGCCGTAGGGCACCGCGTTGAGGAGCGTGACGGCCAGCGCCCCACCAGTGGGCAGTCGGTAGGTGCGCCGTTCACCGGGGCGTGCGCCTGAGATGGCGGCGCCCAACGCGGATTCGATGGAGTAGACCTCGATGTCGCCGTATTCGGCGCCGTGCACGCCCAGGAGGAATGTGTCGGTATCACCGGTCGCGTCGTAGCGGATGGTGACGACCATGCCGGGTTCGGCAATCCCGTCATTGGGTGGGTCCTCGCCGACGACCGCGTTGATCAACAGGTCGTGGATCTGTTGCATCCGGGTCGCCCACGCGTGTCGGACGGCGGCGGCGTTTTCGTCGGCGTCCTCATCAGGGCTTCCGGCGGAGAACAGGAAACGCAGGGTCCCCAGTTCCCGGTGTAGCCGCTCGTGGGCCTGCGGCGAGATCCAGACGCGTGGCGTACTGGGCATGTCATTTCCTCTCATGACACGAGCGCGGATTTCGGCGCGTGCATCCCGTAGGGCACGGCCTGAAGGAGCGTGACGGGCAGGTTGGCCCCACTGGGTATGGAGTAGGTGCGTTGTTCGCCAGGGCGTGCTCCGGCGATCGCGCTTCCGAGCGGTGATTGCATCGAGTACACCTCGACGTCGCCGTCTTCGGCGCCACGTACGCCGAGCAGAAACGTTTCGGTCTCACCGGTGTCGTCGTAGCGGACGGTCAGCACCATTCCCGGTTCGGCGATGCCATCGTCTGGCGGATCCTCACCGACGACGGCATTGCTCAGCAGGTCTTGAATTTGGTGGATGCGTGCTTGTCGTGCCGCGTGGCTCACGCCGAGGTCGTCGCGGTAATCCATGAAGTCGTCGGGGACTTCGATGATGGGATGTGAACGCAGCACGGCAAGTTCGGCCTGCAGTCGAGCGTGGGCCTGTGGTGTTATCCAAACCCGTTCGGTGGTAGTCATTTTGGAGAGTGTCCTTTCGTGCGGGAAGTGTTTGTCGTCAGGGGCGGGCCGCACTAGGCGCGCCGCCCCTGACGACTCGGGGGTGGTATCAGCGGCCGGTTCGGCGCAACGGGTCGAACTCGCGCAGGGCTTCGGGTTGCTTGCCGGTGGTGATGTATTCGGCCAGAAGACGACCGGTCACCGGGCCATGAGCCAGCCCCCACATGCCGTGTCCGCCAGCCACGTACACCCCTCGTGACATCTCACCGACCAGGGGGCGGCCATCGGGGGTGACCGGGCGCGGGCCAACCCAAACGTCGCTGCGTTCGGCCCAGCGCACCCCGTCCAGGAACGGACTGGCTGACGCGATGATGGCGCCCACACGTGCCGGCATCGCAGGTTCGTACGGGTCGCGGAACTCCATCGTGCCCGAAACACGAAGGCCGCCTTGGTAAGGCGTACACGCCACCCGCGCGTCGGGCAGGTAGATCGGGCCCGGTACCGGGCGGTCCACGGGCACGGTAAACGAGTAACCGCGACCGGCCTGCACTGGGACACGCACCCGGCCTCCCACCAGTCGCGACAACCATGCGCCGGTGGCGATCACCGCGGTGTCGGCGGTCAATGGCTTGTCGCCGCGCGGGTACGCGGTGACACCGCTGCCGGAGCTCATCACGTCAACGATCTCCAGCGTGCGCATCGTTGCCCCCCTGGCTGCGACTGCTTCCCCAAGGGCATGCACGAATCGACCAGGGTCGACGAAGCGCTGCTCGTTGATGTTGAGGCCGGCGGCGATCGCCGCACCGGCCAGGGGCACTTGTTCGCGCAATGCCGCGCCCGACAGTCCGGTGACAGATATTGGCTGCCCGGCCTTTTCGAACTGGCGAAGCTCGGCCATCATGTGCTCGGCGGCTTCGGTGGTGCGGAACAAGGCAGTGATCGGGGCCGTTGTGATGGGCGCGTCGACCCCGTTGGCGGTGAGCACGTCGAAGGCTTCGATGCATTCCTCGTTGAGGGGCACGTTGGCCCGCACCGCCCGCTTCCACGACGATCGTCGACAGTTGGCGGCGAACTGGAACAAGAAGCGCGCAAGTCCGGAGTCGGCGGTCAACGGGATGTGCAGGGGAGCGGCGGGGTCGCGCAGGGAGCGCAGCCCGTAGCGCAGTACGCCGGGGGAGTTCAAGGGCAGGGTCAGTGCCGGCGCGATCCACCCGGCGTTGCCCCACGAAGCGCCGGCTGCCACGCCCGTGCGGTCCACCACGGTCACGTCGACTCCGCGTTCTTGCAAGAACCACGCCGTCGACAACCCGACGATGCCTGCACCGACCACGATCGCCGATCGCGGCCCGCCGTCTAGACGTTCGACGCCGACCATCACACACCTCCATAGATGAAGCTTGTTTGCTATCTCCATGGTGGGCTGGATAGGCGGAGAAGCCTTTGCCCGAGCGAGACAATGGTGCGTCGGGGCGTTGTCGCGATCCGACAACACCCCAGGCGGGAGGCCCGTCGAGACGTCGACGGCAGCCAAGAACTTACTGTGCGGTGTACCCGCCGTCGACTTTGATGGTGGTACCCGTGACGTATCGCGATTCGTCCGACACCAAGTAGATGACCGCGGACGCGATGTCCTCGGGTGCTGCCAGTCTGCGCAACGGGATCTGTGAAAGCACGTTGCGTTCGGTCTGGTCGGCGTCTTGCGCGTCGGCCAGCCAGGCATCGTAGAGCGGGGTCTTCGTCATCCCGGGCGCGACGTCGTTCACCCGAATCCCGCGGGGCGCAAGCTCGACGGCTGCGGACAGCGTGAACGCGCGCACCGCCCCCTTCGACGCTGCGTAGACCCCCATCGTCGGCACCCCGACGAAAGCCAGGCGCGATGTGATGTTGACGATCGATCCGCCACGTTCGGGCATCGATCTGGCAGCGGCTTGGATCATGGCGATCGTGCCGAACGTATTGACCTCGAAGACCTGTCGAACGACGTCCATCGACGCAGACTCCAGCGTGTCGGTGTGGTCAACTGCGGCATTGTTGACCAACGCATCGATGGCGCCGAACGATGCGACACATGCATCGACCACGACGCCGGCCGCGTCAGGATCGGTAATGTCCGCCGCGACGAAGCGGACACGGTCGCCCAGTGCGTCGGCTAATCGGTTCCCGCGGTGCGCATCTCGTCCGGTCGCCAGCACACAGGCGCCTTCGGCGTGCAGTCGTGACGCGGTCGTCAGGCCGATACCCGAGGTCGCACCGGTCACCACCACGGCCTTGCCCTCGAGCCGCTCAGGCATGGTCGGGCATGGCGATCATGGGAGCTTGAGCGCTATTTCACCAGCGGCCGCGATCACCTGTGCGCCAGCATGTTCGAGGTTCTCCGGCGTCAATCGGTGGGTTAGGAAGCTGATGCTCAGCGCGTAGCGGGACGGCTCCCCGGCTGCGGTCGGAACGGCGGCGGCCACGCAGGTGAGTTCCTCGTCGGCCTCCTCGCGATCGACTGCGAAGCCGCGCTGACGAATCTCCTTGATTTCCACGGCCATCTTCTTCATGGACGTGATCGTGTGCGGGGTCAACTCGGGGAGCCCTGCTGAGGCGACGATGTCGCGCCAGACGCTGTCGGGCATGGTCGCCAGGAGCGCCTTGCCCAACGCGGATGCGTGCCAGGGATCCGACTGCCCGACATCGCTGATCTTCTTCACCGCGCGACGGCCCTCGATGACTTCGAGGATGACCACGCTGCGCTCCTTGTGCGCCGCGAAGTTCACCGTCTCGTTGAACTCGAGCACCAGTCGCTCCATGGTGGGCAGTACCGCGTCGGACGGCACTTGACCGGAGAATGCGCGCTGTCCCAGCCGGAAGATCTCCCAGCCGAGCCGATACTGGTTCGCGTTGAACCGCTCGACGTATCCGAGCGAGGCCAGACTGCTCAAGTACCGCAATATGGTCGCTTCGTTAAGCCCTGTACGCCTTGATATCTCGGTCAGATTGCCGGCTTCCGCATCGGCCACGGCAGTGAGGATTCGGGCGGTGCGTTCGACACCGATCAGATTCGAGCTCTTCTCGGAAGTTCCCGACGATATTTTCACCTAGTGAAGGTTACCAGTACTCACTGAATGGTCGTCGGCGCAAGAACGTCTGACGACTTTCCTGTTGACACCGGGTCACTTGTCTTCTAGTTTTCAGTGAGCGCAATGAAATATCATCTACTGAAATACGGACCGCGCACTGTCCGTACTCGAAGGAGACACGATGCCCACCGCAGCCGACAGTAGTTCGTCGAAGGTCGACGGAGCCAGCATTCTGGCTTCGCAAAACCTCTTGTCGGCTGACGACTACGCGCTGACACCTTCTCCGATCGCGTTCGACGACGGCGGGAAGTACAGGCTGGAAATCTCTGGCGTCGAACGCCTTTCGACTCTCGAGGCGCTGTTGGACGAGGCCGACAAGCAGGGCGTCTTCATCCACCGCATCGTTGCGTTTGGCGGTGGCACGACATTGCTGACCACGGGAGAGTTGAGTGACGTCGCCGCCCTCGCCGCAGAAAACGCGATCGAACTGATCGCCGTCCCAGGCCCTCGAACCGGGTGGGACCTCGGACGACAGGCGCTCAGCAGCGAGGGCCAGGCGGGCGGGCGACGCGTGCGGGGCCTCGACAACGTCCGTTACCTGCTCGACGACTACCTCAGAGTCTTCTCGACGGGCATCCGAGGTGTGCTGGTGTGGGACGAAGGCGTCCTCGACATCCTGAACAAGGCACGCGATGCCGGCCACATCCCCGCGGATGCCCAATTCAAGATCTCGGTCTACGCGGGCCACGCCAATCCCGCCTCCATCAGGATCCTGCAGGACCTCGGTGCCGACAGCGTCAACCCGGTGGGCGACTTGAGCCGCCCAATGCTCGCTGCCATTCGACGGTCAGTCGGCATTCCCCTCGACGTCTGGGCCGAGACCTTCGAGTCCTTCGGCGGGATGAACCGGCTGTGGGAGGCCGGCGACATCGCCCGCGTCGCAGGGCCGGTCTACTTCAAGATCGAGCCGGGGGAGTCCGAGGCCGTCATGTACAACGGCTGGGTCCGAGCCGGATTCCACGAAGAACTCGTTCGGCACAAGGTGCGCCACGCCGCCATTCTCAACGAACTGGTCGCGAGCAGCTCGCCTGACGTGGCGGTGTCACCGCGGCCACGTACCGCCGCGCACGCACTTGCCACCAACTGACGCCGCGGCAGCCCCGGTACGAGCGGAGGAAGAATGACACAGCGCCATCGGGCCGCGATCATCGGTTCCGGGAACATCGGCACCGATCTGATGTTCAAACTGCGTCGGTCGACGGTGCTCGATGTCGTTGCGATGGTCGGGATCGATTCGGCCAGTGACGGTCTGGCGAGAGCCTCCGCGTTGGACGTGACGGTGACGGCGGCAGGCGTTGACGGGCTGGTGCGGCTCAGCGTCTTCGATGACGTCGAGGTGATATTCGACGCCACCAGCGCCGAGGCGCACATCGCGAACTACGCGAAGCTGCGGCCGTTCGGTCGCCGGGTCATCGACCTCACCCCCGCCGCCATCGGGCCGTTCGTAGTTCCCGCGGTGAACATGGCCAAACTCACCGACCACCAGAACCTCAACATGGTGACCTGTGGCGGACAGGCAACCATTCCCATCGTCGCGGCGCTGGCGGGCGTGACGACGGTGCACTACGCCGAGATCGTCGCGTCGATCTCGTCGCGCTCGGCCGGTCCTGGGACCCGCGCGAACATCGACGAATTCACCAGCACAACGGCGCGAGCCATCGAAGAGGTGGGCGGTGCTGCCCGCGGCAAGGCGATCATCGTTTTGAACCCGGCCGAGCCGCCGATGCTCATGCGCGACACGGTGGCCGCGCTGGTGTCCCAGGTGGACCAGTCTGCGATCGCATCGGCGGTAACCGCCATGGTTGCCGCGGTGTCACGTTACGTTCCGGGTTATCGCCTCACGCAGGAGGTATTGATATCACCTGTACCACAACATGATTCGCGTAGGCGGCTGGTAGGTGCCGCGGCCCAGGTCGCCGACCTGGCGCAGGTGACGGTCTTCCTCGAAGTGGAAGGCGCCGCCGACTATCTGCCCGCCTACGCTGGCAACCTCGACATCATGACCGCCGCCGCGGTTCAGGTGGCTGAACAGGTAGTCCAGGCCACCCGACTCCCGGAGCCGGCGCGATGACGACCGACGTCTACGTCCAGGACGTGACGTTGCGCGATGGCATGCATGCGGTCGGTCATTCGTTCAGCCTGGCGGACACGAAGCGCATCGCGAGCGCGCTCGACCGCGCAGGCGTGTCCGCAATCGAGGTGGCTCACGGGGATGGCCTCGCAGGCGGCGGTCTGACTTACGGCGCAGGCGCGCACAGTGATGCCGAGTGGATCGCCGCCGCGGCCGACGTCATTCAAAGGGCCCACCTCACAACCCTTCTCATCCCGGGCATCGGCACCCTCGATGATCTGCGCGCAGCGGTCGACGTGGGAGTGACGTCGGTGCGCATCGCCACCCACTGCACCGAGGCCGACATCGCCCGTCAACACATCGAGACCGCTCGCGCGCTGGGTCTGGACGTCGCAGGGTTTCTGATGATGTCGCACCTCGCTGATCCCGAACGGCTTGCAGCACAGGCGAAGATCATGGAAAACGCGGGTGCGCAGTGCGTGTACGTCACCGACTCGGGCGGCCGACTGACCATGTCCGACGTGCGGGATCGAGTGCGCGCCTATAAAATGACACTGGCGCCGACGACGTCGATCGGCGTGCACGCACACCACAATCTCGCACTGGGAGTGGCCAATTCACTCACCGCGGTCGAGGAGGGTGCGCACCGCGTCGACGCATCGCTCACCGGGCTTGGCGCAGGCGCGGGCAACTGCCCACTGGAGGTCTTCGTCGCCG
This sequence comes from Mycobacterium sp. RTGN4, assembly GCF_033804635.1. Taxonomy (NCBI): domain Bacteria; kingdom Bacillati; phylum Actinomycetota; class Actinomycetes; order Mycobacteriales; family Mycobacteriaceae; genus Mycobacterium; species Mycobacterium sp. RTGN4. The sequence continues at coordinate 505,512 of NZ_JAPZLB010000002.1, forward strand.
TCGCCGAACTCAACGGGTGGAGTCACGGTTGTGATCTCTACGCGTTGATGGATGCGGCCGACGACATCGTCCGCCCCCTGCAACAGCGCCCCGTGCGCGTCGACCGCGAGACACTCACCTTGGGCTACGCGGGTGTGTACTCCAGCTTTCTCCTGCACGCGGAGCGCATCGCCGCCGAGGTCGGCGTCTCCACCCGCGACCTGCTCGTCGAAGCCGGTCGCAAGTCGATGGTCGGCGGCCAAGAAGACCTGCTCCTTGATGTCGCGCTCGGCATGAGGAGGTGAGTCAGCGCCTCACCCAGCCTCAGTTCGCAGCCCCTCTTACCGAGGAGAACGAGAAGTTGGCCCCCACGGATCGTTAGACGCCCAATTCACGAGAGATGAACGACTATGGAGAACGTCACTCAGTCCCTGCCGCCACGACGGCCGACACCGGCCCCGTCACCACCAGACCCGCTCCCGCCTGCCGGGCGGCGAAACCATGGGCTGAAGGTGAACAGCCTTGGTGTGCCGAGCATCTTCTTCTACATCATCGCCGCGGCGTCACCTCTGACGGTCGTGGTGGCGCTGTACCCGATCATCCTTAGCGCAGGCAATGGGGTCGGCATGCCGGGCGCGTTCGTGATTGCCGCGGTGGTGCTGATGATCTTCGCGGTCGGCTACGTGGCGATGAGCAGGCACGTCACCAACGCGGGTGCCTTCTATGCCTACGTCACGCTCGGGCTCGGTCGCATTCCCGGGCTCGGGTCAGCCGCCCTCGCGATCTTCGCCTACAACGCCATCCAGGCCGGGCTCTACGGTGGCTTCGGCTACTACGCCTCCGAGTTGTTCAACCCGCGGCTAGGCGTTGACATCCCTTGGTGGGCATACGCATTCGTCGGGCTGATCCTGTGTCTCGGCCTGGGCGTGCAGGGCGTGCACTCCGGGGCGAAGGTGCTCGGGGTGTTCATGACGCTCGAGGTCACGATGATCACCATCCTCAGCGCCTTCAGTCTCTTCGGCGACGCCGTTCCGGTCTCGGACTTCTCGCTCGCGCCGTTTCAGCCGAGTGTGGTGTTCGGGGGTGCCCTTGGCGTCGCACTGATGTTCGCGCATGCGTCGTTCATCGGTTTCGAAGGGTCGGCGATCTACGGCGAGGAAGCCCGCGACCCGGCCCGCACCATCCCGCGCGCGACGTATCTGTCGATCGCGTTCATGGGCATCTTGTACGCGGTGTCGGGGTGGCTCATCATGAACGCGCTCGGATTGGACAAGGTGGTGGCGATCGCCACCGAGACCGGCGGCAACTTCATCTTCGCGGCCAGCGACACCATCATCGGGCACAACATCTCGTTGGTCTTTCAGACGCTTATCGTGACGGCGACGTTCGCTGCCATCGTCACCTTCCACAACAACGTCGCCAGGTACATGTTCTCGCTCGGCAGGCAGGGGCTGGTGTGGAAGCCGTTGGGCTGGACGCTGGTTCGACGGCAGACGCCGTGGGTGGCCTCGATCGTGCAGAGTGTCACCGTTGGGATCGTCATCGCCCTGTTCGCACTTTTCGACCAGGATCCCTTCGCGACGCTGTTCACCTGGGCGACGGGCATCGGCACGATCGGCGTGATCTTCTCCCAGCTCGTTGCGGGGATCGCGATCTTCGTCTTCTTCCGCAAGTCCGATGTCGACAAGCGCAAGTGGAACACCGTGATCGCACCGATCCTGGCGATCATCGGGCTTGGCGCCTTCTTCGTCTTGACGCTGAACAGCCTGGACATCCTGTTGGGAGTGCACGGCGCCACCGCGGTCGTGATGCTGTCGCTGGTCTTCATCGCACTCTTGGCGGGGATGGCGTACGGCGCCTATCTGCGCTTTGCCCGGCCAGATAGGTACGCGCTGGTCGGTAAGGCCCTGAACGAGCGGGAGCTGGCCGAGCCCGCGCCAGAAGCCGTGTAGTGCCTGTTCCAATCGTGTAAACGACGTACGCCCGCGGAGTTCGTTACGTACATTTGTCCCCATCGATACGTACAAACGTTCTTAACGAGAGGCCGACCATGGGTTCCGCTCCGCGGCGCGCACGTCGTCATGACCCGAAGAGAAAGGAGCGCATCGTGGACTCAGCGCTGGAGGTGCTCGCCCGCGACGGTGTCGCAGGCATCACCCACCGCGCCATCGGCGAAGCCGCCGACGTGCCGCTGGGTTCGATCACTTATCACTTCGCCACCCTCGACGACATCGTCCAGCTGGCGTTCCAGACCCACGTGGACAAGTTGGCCAGCCGGTTCGAGCAGCGACTGGCTTCTTGCGAGCAGGCAGCCGACCTGATCGAGTGCATCGCCATGGCGATCACCGACGACCTCGCCGCCGATCCCAACGAGCTCGCCGTGACCTACGAGCTGTACGGAGACGCGGTGCGTCGCGGAGCGACCAAGCGGCTCACCCAACAGTGGATGGTGCGCGCCGAAGATGCGCTGGCCCAACATGTCGATCGGGCAACTGCTCGCCTGCTCGACGTCGTCATCGAGGGCCTGATGGTGCACATGTCCATTGCGCAACAACCGATCTCGAAGGACGAGGTCCGTGCCCTGCTGACCATGGCGGCGAGCGGAGCACGTTGACACCGACCGAATTCCGACCGACTTACCGACCGCTTCACGACCTCAAGGAGAAATCATGACCTTCCACAGCAAGATGTTCATCGACGGCAGCTGGACCGACGCGTCCGACGGTGCGGTGGACCAGATCCCCGCCCCCGCGACGGGCGAGGCATTCGCCGAAATCGCCCATGGCACAGCTGCGGACGTCGACCGTGCAGTGGCCGCCGCAGACGCGGCCTTCCCCGACTGGGCCCGAACGCCGGTGGGCGAGCGGGCCCGCGCATTCCTTGCACTGGCCGACCGGGTGGAGGACGATCAGCGCACACTCGCCGAGATCGAATCGCGCAACGTCGGCAAGCCCATCAGCCTGGCGCTCGAGGAGATGGAGATGATTGCCGACCACCTGCGGTTCTTCGCAGGCGGCGCGCGCACCATGGAGGGTCGGGCGGCAGGAGAGTTCGTCCGCGGCAAGACCAGCATCATCCGCCGCGACCCGCTCGGTGTCGTGGGATCCGTGGCGCCGTGGAATTACCCGTTGCTGATGGCGATCTGGAAGATCTCGCCGGCGCTGCTGACCGGGAATACCCTGGTGCTCAAGCCTTCTGAGCACACCCCGTTCTCGGTGCTGCGACTCGCCGAACTTGCCGAGGGGCTGTTCCCCGCTGGCGTGTTCAACGTCGTCACCGGCGACGGTCATGACGTCGGCGCGAGGCTGGTCGCTCACCCCAGGGTGCGGATGTCCTCGCTCACCGGTTCGGTCGACACCGGACGGGCTTTGATGCGCGCATCGGCCGACTCCAATCTCAAGCGATTGCACCTCGAACTCGGCGGCAAGGCACCGGTGCTTGTGTACGCGGACGCGGACGTTCCGTTCGCGGTCGGCAAGATCATGGAGGGCGCCTTCTGCAATTCCGGCCAGGACTGTATGGCCGCCTCCCGACTCTATGTTCACAGCGCCGTGCACGACGATGTGGTATCCGGGCTCGAAAAGGCGGTCAAGGACCTCGATCTCGGGGACATCGCGGACGAGCACACCACCATGGGCCCGGTGATCACCGCGGCCCACCGTGACCGGGTCGAAGGCTTCGTGGCCCGCGCCAAGGCCACCGGTCACACCGAGCTGATCCAGGGCGAGCATCCAGGGACCGGCTTCTACACCGCGCCGACGGTGGTGGTCGGCGCCAGGCAGGGCGACGAGATCGTCAGCACCGAGGTGTTCGGTCCGGTCACCTCGGTGACCAGATTCGATGACGGCGATGACGTCATCGCGTGGGCGAATGACACCGAATATGGCCTTGCGGCTTCGATTTTCACCAACGACATCTCCCGGGCGATGACCGCGTCGAGCGAGCTTCAGTTCGGCACCGTGTGGATCAACGACCACCTGCCCGTCACTCCCGAAATGCCCCACGGCGGCTTCAAGCAGTCCGGCAACGGCAAGGACATGTCGGTGTACGCGCTCGAGGAGTACACCGAGATCAAGCACGTGATGATCAACCGCGAGACCGCCTGACATGACCATCCACGCGATCAACACGTTCCGGCTACGGCCAGGGGTCAGCACCGCGGACTTCGAACGGTTCTCGGTCGAACTCGACCGCCCGACGTGCCTGGCGTTCGACGTCGTGCTCGGCTTCGAGGTCTTCCTCGTCGATCGGGCGCCAGACACCGGCACCGACGTCGTCGAGGTCATGACGGTCACGTCGTGGCCGGAGTGGGAACGCGTGCGCGATGCGGCGGCGGAACTCAGACCCGTCGTCGCGCGATTCGACGAACTCGTCGAGCCCGGCAGCGTCACCACGCTGCTCACTCGCAAATCACCCCTGGCTCAGGAGAACTGACATGTCGACACAACAGGATTACGACGCCATCGTGATCGGAGCTGGCCACAACGGCCTGGTCACCGCGAACTATTTGGCGCGCGCAGGAAAGCGAGTGCTGGTACTCGAGGCGCGCAACGTGGTCGGCGGCGCTTGCGTGACCGAGGAACTGATCCCTGGCACGAAGTGGTCGTCGTGTGCTTTCATCGCGGGGCTGCTGCGACCGGAGATCATCGAAGAACTCGAGTTGGCTCGGTTCGGCCTCGAGCTCTACCAGGGTGACGCGCTGTCCTTCACGCTGTTCAGGGACGGGACCTCGTTCACGATGTGGAAGGAGACCGACCGCACCCTGCGCGAACTGGAGAAGCTCAACAAGAACGACGCGCAGTCCTTCCTGGACTTCGGGGTCCGGCTGCAACGCTTCGCCGGACTCGTCACCCCGTACCTGCTGAGCTCCCCGCCGCAGCGCTCGGAGGTCATCGCCGCGTTCGAAGAGGCCGGTGAACAAACGTTGTTCAACGAATTCACGTTGCTCTCGGTGCGCGACCTACTCGACCGGTACTTCGAAGACGAGCGACTCAAGAGCATGCTGACGTTCTTCGGGATGGTCTCGATATTCGGCGGCCCAAGCTCACCGGGCACGGCCTACACCTACGGCCATCACTCCTGGGGTGAGTTCAACGGCAACTTCGGGCAATTCGGCCTGGCCCGCGGCGGGATGGGCGCGATCACCGAAGCCCTCGCGGCGGGAGCACGCCACTACGGCGCGACCATCCGGACGTCGACTCCCGTCGCTGACGTGGTCGTGGAGCACGGAACCGCGACCGGGGTCCGCCTCGAGGACGGCTCCGTCATCACGGCCGCGCAGGTGTTCTCCAACGCCGATCCCAAGCGGTCCATGCTGCAGCTGATCGAACCGGGAGTGCTACCGGCCAAACTCGTTCACGACGTCAAGGAGATCGACACCAGGGGATCGATGGCAAGGATCCATCTTCTGATCGACGAACTGCCGCACTACCTTCCGTTTCCTGACGCCACGGCAGGGCCGCAGCATCACGGACATCAACTGCTCGGGCCCAGTCGCGAAGCCTTCGAGGAAGCCTACGAAGCGCAGCGCCGGGGGACCTTCCCGAGCACCTTCGTCATCGAAGCGGTCACCCAGTCGGTGACCGACGACTCGCTGGCACCGGAAGGACTGCACACGTTGACCCTTGGGATTCAGCAGCTTCCGTCGGAGCTCAACGGGACCACCTGGGCGGCGGAGAAGGAGAAGTGGGCGGACCTGGTCCTCGAGGACCTGTTCACCTACGCGCCCAACCTACGCGAGCACATCCTGGACCGGGTGATCATCACGCCCGACGACCTCAACGACGAGTACCTGATCACCGATGGCAACATCTTTCACGGCAGCATGATGTTGGATCAGCTGTTCGGGGCTCGCCCGATTCCGGAGTTGTCGAATTACCGCACACCCGTGCGCAATTACTACCTCTGCGGATCTGGCACCCACCCCGGCGGCGGGGTGATGGGAGCCAACGGACACAACGCGGCGAAGGTCGCCATCGCCGACGCCGAGGGCCTCGCCGCACCGGTGAAGGCGGCCGGCGTTCGGTCGGGCGCTCGTAAACCGCCGTGGCAGCAGCGGCTGGTTGGCTCCCTGATGTCGACCAGGGCCGGGCGTTGGGCGGGCTACCAGGCCGCACGCCAGCCGGCTCTGCGCAAGATCACCGCCTATGCCGCCCGCGTCCGCTAGCCATGACGGCATCAGAGGGCTTGCGAAGCGCGAAGTGGTTTGCCGGAAAGGATGTTCCAGGGTTCGTCCACCGCTCGGCGATGCGGGCGTCCGGATTCTCCCGGATGGCATTCGAGGGCAGGCCGATCGTCGGCATCTGCAACTCGTGGTCCGAAGTCGTCAACTGCAACATGCACTTTCGCGGCCTGGCCGACTCGGTGCGACGAGGGGTGCTGGCAGCTGGCGGGTTCCCGCTGGAGTTCCCCACCATGTCACTCGGCGAACAGCTGATGAAGCCGACCACCATGTTGTTTCGCAACCTCATGGCGATGGACGTCGAAGAGTCCATCCGCGCATACCCGTTCGACTCCGTCGTCCTGCTCGGCGGATGTGACAAGACGGTGCCCGCTCAGCTGATGGGGGCGGCCAGCGCCGATGTGCCCGCCATCGTCCTGACTGGCGGTCCGGCCGCGCCCGCGGTGTTCCGGGGCAAGCAGATCGGGGTGGGCACCGACCTCTGGGAGTACATCGACGACGTCAGGGCGGGTCGGATGTCGATGGATGAGTACGAGCAGCTCGAGGCCGCGGCGGGCCCTTCGCGTGGTCATTGTCCGGAGATGGGCACCGCCTCGACGATGGCCACCCTGGTCGAAGGTCTCGGCATGACGCTGCCTGGCACCGCGGCCGTGCCCGCGATGGACTCGCGGCGGCTCCAGGTGGCCGAGGAGTGTGGCGCGCGCGCCGTCGGCTTGGCCAACGAGCGGCTGCGGCCATCCCAGGTGATGACGCGCGAGGCCTTCGACAACGCCATCACGCTGATGCTGGCGGTCGGTGGGTCGACCAACGCGATCGTGCATCTGTTGGCGATTGCGGGCCGCGTCGGAGTTCCGTTGTCGCTGGACCGCTTTCACGAACTGTCCGCGCGCACACCCCTGGTGGTCAACGTGCGGCCAGCCGGTGAGCACCTCGTCGAGCAGGTCTTCCACGCCGGCGGAATACCGGCGGTGATGAAGTCGGTGGAGTCGTTGTTGCATACGGACGCACTGACCGTCACCGGTAAGACCGTCGCCGACAATCTGCCCACCGCCGCGGCGACCGACACGTCCGTCATCGCTGCGTTGAGTGACCCCTTCCAACCGCCGCAGGGCCTTGCGGTGGTGCGCGGCAACCTCGCGCCCAACGGCGCGGTGATCAAGTGCAGCGCCGCAAGCCCCGAGCTACTGATTCATCAGGGCCCCGCCGTCGTGTTCGAGAACATGAAGGATCTCGTGGCGCGCTTCGACGATCCCGACCTCGAGGTGACGCGCGACTCCGTCCTGGTGCTGCGGTCGGCAGGCCCGCGCGGCGCCCCTGGCATGCCCGAGTGGGGACAGTTGCCGATTCCCAGCAAGTTGCTCAAGCAGGGTGTCGCGGACATGGTGCGGATCTCCGACGCCAGGATGAGTGGAACCGCCTATGGCACTTGCGTTCTGCACGTCAGCCCGGAGTCGGCCGTGGGAGGGCCGCTCGGCCTGGTCCGCGACGGTGACGTCATCGCACTCGATGCCCATGCGGGGAAGCTCGACGTCCTGCTCTCCGATGCCGAACTTGCCACCCGGCGCGCCGAGTTCGCCCCGGCGCCAACACCGCACACGCGCGGTTATGCCGCCATGTACGTCGAGCGGGTGCTGCAGGCCGACCAAGGATGCGACTTCGACTTCCTCGTCGGACGCTCGCAACGCCCCGAGCAAGAGCCCGACGCGATATTCGAGGGCTGGATCGGCGGATGGTGAACGGCTGCGCGTCACCCTTCCGAAGCGCGGCCCGGACGCTGGTGCCCGTCGCTGGGATCGACGAGGCTGTCGAGAGCGTGTTGCCATCCAGTGGAGCGGATGTGGTTGCACACCAATCTGGTGACGGTGAACACGACCGCCGCCGCGATGGCGAAGGCCACCCAGCTCACTAGTGCGACCGTGACGGCCTCCACCGCGGCGCGGGTGTGCGGGATTGATTCGGTGACCGTCGCCTGCGCGGCGTAGACGTCGCGGCGGGAGTCATAAACTTCGGTGCCGATCGCCGCGGCGATCGGTGCGGCGAGCAGCGTCACCACCACAATCAGCACCGAGATCAGTGCTTCGACCCGATCGGTGGTGCGGACGAGTGGTTCGCGACCCAACAGGCGCAGCAGAATGGGCCACCGGGGCAAGCGGACGGTATAGGTATCCATTTCGGGTGCGGCAGGCGGACGGTGTCCGGTTCCTGGTCGCTCGTGGCGGCGGTCGGGGTTCATGGCATCCCCTTTCGACTCGACCATCGGTTGGCTCCATGGTCGCCTGGATGACCGTCGCAGGGTTTGCCACAACCAGACAAGGCCGCCGCCGCGCTTTGTCGTATTCCGACAGGACGCAACCTCAGTCGACGTCGGTGGCAGCAAGTTCGATCATCATGGCCAGCCGCTTCTTGGCGTCGTCCAGTTGCAGGTTGGCGAGCTCGGCCATCTTGCGCAGTCGGTAACGCACGGTGTTCTCGTGCACCCCCAACCGCACGCCAGCCTCGGTCGGATCGCCTTGCGCCTCCAGCCAGGCCTGCAGAGTTGCCACGTATTCGGTGTCGTTGGCGAGGTCGTGGCGGCGCAGCTCGGCCACCGGTCCCCGCTCTGGGGAACGACCCGATCGAGCGGCCGTGCGTAGCCGCTGCAGCAGGATGTCGTCCCACGACTCGTCGTAGGCCGCAGGCGCGGTACCGGGCCGTGCGCCCGCGTGCAGCGCCAGACACTCGTCGGCTTCGAGGCGCGCGGGGCCCAGGTCTTCCACGGAGGCGGCGCCGCTGATGCCTGCCACCACCGCCACCCCGTCGGGAAGCGCGGCCCGCAGACCGCTGACCCAGGCCCGAGCCGTTTCCGCCTGCTCGCCGGGCAGCAGGGTGTACACGGTGTTGCCGGCCAGGGCGCTGCGCCCAGGTCTGGACCAGCCAAATCCGGTGGTGGCGCGCTCGAATGCCAACAGCAGTGCGGTATCCCGTTCCTCACCGATGAATGCATGGACCGCGATCACGCGTAACGGGCTTTGAGGTAGGCCCAACCGGCTGGCGGCCGTGGCAGCGTCCGGGGTGCCCTCCAGCAAGCGGATCACCAATTCGGATTCGACCTGGCGTTCCAGGTCGGCGCTGGCGCGCGACCGCAACAGGTGCAGGGCCACCGTGCGAGCGCCGTCCGCCAATGCCGTGAGGGGAACCCCTCGCAACGGCGCCGGACACGCCACCCATACCGACCCCATGAGCATTCGCCCCGAGCGGACCGCGACCACCATCCGCCCGGTCAAGCCAAGTTCGGCGTCGGAGCCGACGAACAGCGGTTCGTCAGAGGCCGCCAGATGCGCGAACACCCCGCGGGCATCGAAGAATTCGCGCAACTGCTCCGGCGCCTGGCGGCCGACGATGGTAGCCACCCGGGCCTGGTCGGCGTGTTGCTGAAGTTTGGAATACGCCAGCACGCGCGAGAGCCCGTCCTCGATCGTCACCGCTCCACCGGCAGCCTCAGCCAAGCTGTCGGCCAACGCAAACAGATCCGTTGGGCCACGGCCGGATTCGGTTTCGCGGCCCTCCAGCACCAATCCGAAGATGACCGCGGCCAGCTCACTCCACGACACCGCAGGGTCGACCACCATCACCGCGATGCCCTCGTCCGCACCGCCGAACGCGGTGTCGTCGTCGCCGTCACGAATCAGCACGACAACCGCTCGCGCGGCGGCGGCCCACCGCACTGCTTCCTTGACCGAGCGGGCCCCGATGCCGAGCAGCACGTCACCGACGACGGTCCGGCCTTCGGTCACCTCGTGCATGATGACGCTGCGCAGCTCCGTGGACCGGGCTATCGGGCAGAACCGCAGCCGGACGCCATAGCTCCCCAACACATTCACCAGGCGGTCTAACGTGACCACGCGCGCTCCCCAGGTCGAACCGATCAACCAGCCTATCCGGACGCCGTCTGAACGGATTTGGCGACGGTGAGCAGCACGACGCAGTCTTCGACGGCATGCAGGCCGTGCCGGGTGGAGGGAATGACGAGGTGATCGCCGGGGCTGCCGTCCCAGCTGGTGTCGGCGGTCGTTAGCTGAACGCGCCCGTGCAACACCTGCAGCGTCGCTTCACCGGGACTCTCGTGTTCGTCGAGGTCGGTACCTGCGGTCAAGGCAATGAGCGTTTGTCGCAGCGTGTGTTGGTGCCCGCCGTACACGGTATGCGCGCTGCGGCCGCTGCGGGCGTCGTGCGCGGCCGACAGTTGTTGACGGCTGAGCGCTGTCAGCGAGATCTTGTCCATCTGGGTGTCCCCTCAGTGACTCGGTGGCGGTGTCAACTGGCGATGAAGGTCGTCGACGTAACCCTCGTAGGCGGCGGCGACTGCGTCGAGGTCGACCTGTTCGGGCAAGTCGTCGGCGCTCTGACGCGCGATCAGGTATGCCGCGGTCGCCTCGACGACGCGCTGCTCGTCGGCGGCGATTTGGACAACCACGGCGGGGTCGGCGTACATGCGCACGACAACGGAGTCTTCGCCCTGCTGAAACCGGACGAGATAGTCGTGATCGCCGAGCGCCTCCAGGGTTGGCTGAACAGTGCTCATGTGACTACTCCTTCGTCGCGGCCAGGTGTGCCACGCACAAGTCCGGCTCGACGAAGGGGTCGAGCCGTTCGACGGTGACAGGGGCCCGCATCGCGGTCAGCGCGCCCTGCATGAGGCCCAGATGCAATGAGCAGATCACCTCGCCGTATTGCTCGGCCAAATTCTGAAATGGACAGTGCCGCAACCGGATCTCGCGTGTGCGCCGACCGTCGGTGGGTTCGGGCTCAAAGCCCAGTCCGGCAAGGAGCTCGACCAGTTCGGAGACAGCGCGGGCTCTCGACGACGGGCGGGGGCGCGGGGTGGACGCGACCAGCGCCGGGCTCGACGCACGCCCCAGCTGTGCGGCGATGGTCCCGGCATCGGGTCTGCCTGCCACGTAGTCGGTCAGAATGCTGGCGAGCAGCCGGTAGTTCGTCGGCCCGGTCGGGTCCATGCGGCGACTGGCGCGAAACAGGATCGGGGGGCGACCGCGACCCGTGGAGTCACCGAGCACTTGTTCGACGCGGCCGGCGCCCAGCAGCGCGTCGATGTGAAACCGCACCGTATTCGGGTGCACGCCAAGCTCATCGGCGATGGTCGCGATGCTCCGAGGTTCGGCAGAGGCGCGCAATAGCTGCAGGATGACCTCTCGCCGACCAGGGGGGCCCGCCCCCGGTTTCGGCGCGGTCGCGTCGGTAGGCATCAGTCGCCCTGCGGGGGCAGCGCCGCCACCATCGGAGTGTCGGCATCGATGGCGCCGACCTTCGCCGCTCCTCCGGGTGAGCCCAGGGGCTCCGTCCGTCCAGGCAGGGTGTCAGTGAAGAACTTGACGTTCTCGTCGGTGTAGGGCTGCAGCTCTTCTGGGAGGTCGTCTTCGTAGTAGATCGCCTCCACTGGGCAGACCGGTTCGCACGCGCCGCAATCGACACACTCGTCGGGGTGGATGTAGAGCATGCGTCCCCCCTCGTATATGCAGTCCACCGGGCACTCGTCGACGCAGGCGCGGTCCTTGATGTCCACACATGGTGCTCCGATTACGTATGTCACATACCCGACATTACTCTAATTATCACTTGTGGGAATAGTATGTGGTCATGACCCTCCACGATCCGCATGGTGCTGCCGATACCGACGAGTTGGATGTGCGCCAGATACCCAAACCCCAACGGCACCCGATGATCTTTGCCCGGTTCGACGCACTCGCCGTGGACGAGTCGTTCGTGCTCGTCAACAGTCACGATCCGATCCATCTGCGTGACGAGTTCGCGCGCGAGCGGCCTGGTGTCTATGAATGGCGCTATCTGGAGAGCAGTCAATCCGACAGGCTGTGGCGTATCCGGATCGTCCGAGTCGCCGAGTCCGGCGCAGCCCGCCTGGCCTGACTCACATGACGACGTTGTCGACTGACTGGTCGCGCGCGATGGGCCTTGACGCGCCCATTCTCAATGCACCGATGGGGGGAGTGGCCGGGGGAGCGCTGGCCGCAGCGGTCTCGCGTGCCGGCGGGCTGGGCATGGTCGGGATCGGAAGCGCCGGTACATCATTGGACCTTGAGCGGCAACTGCGATACCTGTCCGAGCTTGGTCGCCCGTTTGGCATCGGCCTTGTGGAATGGGTGACTCGGTGCGAGCCCGACCTGCTCGCCGCCGCGATCGCCGCCAAACCGGCGATGCTCTGCGTCAGTTTCGGTGACGACTTTTCGTGGGTTCAGCGCGCACACGACGCGGGTATCGTCGCGGCGACCCAGATTGGTGATCTTCGGGGTGCCGCGCGCGCCGTCGATGCCGGCGTCGATGTGGTGATCGCTCGGGGCGCCGAAGCTGGCGGGCACGGAATGCCCAGCGTTGGCACCCTGCCACTTCTGGCGGCGATACTCGACGAACTATCCGTACCCGTCCTTGCGGCAGGTGGAATTTCCTCGGGACGCGCGCTGGCTGCCGTGCTCGCCGCCGGTGCATCAGGGGCGTGGCTGGGCACGGCATTCTGTGCGTGCACCGAAACACTGTCGTCCGACGAGACACGTCGCGCACTGCTCCCCGCCGAGGACACCGACACCGTGACCACCCGCGTCTTCGACATCGCGCTGGGGTATCCATGGCCGAAGAGCATCCCAGAACGCGTGTTGCGCAACGAGTTTACCGACCGCTGGCACGGTCACGAACACGAATTGTCTGCCAACGGCGATGCTTCAGCGGCGCTCCACACGGCGATCGCCGAGGGCGACCATCGCCAGGCCCCGATCAACGCCGGGCACGGTGTCGGGATGCTGCGAACCGTGCGGCCCGCAGCCGAGGTGATCGATCGGCTGTGCACTGACGCGTCCCGGCTGCTCGGTCGCCGCTACATCCCCTAGTGCTCGCACCCCTACCCCAATCCTATTTAGCGGACTATAGTGCGTTAAATAAGTGATTCGCGTAGCGGGAGGCGGTGGCGCATGGCGCGCGAGATAGCCCATCCCCGCACCACTTTGGGCACACCGTGAGCACCGTCGCCGAACTGGCGCCCACCCGGCCGATTCCGCCGGTCCGGGGACTCAAGGGCACGTTCGCGTACCGGGTGGTGACGACGACGGACCCCAAGCTGCTGGGCATGATGTACACCGTCACCTCGCTCGCCTTCTTCATGGCCGGCGGGTTGATGGCGTTGTTCATGCGCTCCGAGCTCGCCGCACCGGGTTTGCAGTTCTTGTCCAACGAGCAGTACAACCAGTTGTTCACCATGCACGGCACGGTCATGCTGCTGCTCTATGCCACCCCGATCGTGTTCGGATTCGCGAACTGCATTCTGCCGCTGCAGATCGGCGCTCCGGATGTGGCGTTCCCGCGGCTCAACGCGCTCAGTTACTGGCTCTACCTGTTCGGTGCGCTGGTGACCATGGGCGGGTTCCTAACTCCTGGGGGCGCAGCGGATTTCGGTTGGACGGCGTACGCGCCGCTGAGCGACGCCATCCATTCGCCGGGTGCAGGCGGTGACCTATGGATCATGGGACTGATCATCGCGGGACTTGGCACCATTCTGGGTGCGGTCAACATGATCACCACGGTGGTCTGCATGCGCGCGCCAGGCATGACGATGTTCCGGATGCCGATCTTCACATGGAACATCCTGATCACCAGCATCATGATTCTGATCGCGTTCCCGCTGTTGACCGCCGCTCTGTTCGGGCTGGCCGCCGACCGTCACCTCGGCGCACACATATTCGACCCGGCGAACGGCGGGGTCCTGCTGTGGCAGCACCTGTTCTGGTTCTTCGGCCACCCCGAGGTGTACATCGTGGCGATCCCGTTCTTTGGCATCGTCACCGAGGTCATCCCGGTGTTCAGCCGCAAGCCCGTGTTCGGTTACAGCACCATGGTTTACGCGACGGTGAGCATCGCCGGTCTGTCCACCGCGGTGTGGGCCCACCACATGTTCGCGACGGGCGCCGTGCTCCTTCCCTTCTTCTCGTTCATGTCGTATCTGATCGCCGTCCCGACTGGCATCAAGTTCTTCAACTGGATCGGCACCATGTGGCACGGCCAGCTGACCTTCGAAACACCCATGCTGTTCTCGGTCGGCTTCATGGTCACGTTTCTCCTGGGCGGGCTGTCCGGCGTGATGCTGGCCAGCCCCCCGATCGACTTCCACGTCACCGACACGTATTTCCTTGTCGCGCACTTCCACTACGTGTTGTTCGGCACCATCGTGTTCGCCAGCTACGCGGGCATCTACTTCTGGTTCCCGAAGATGACCGGACGGCTGCTCGACGAGCGGCTTGGCAAGCTCCACTTCTGGCTGACGCTGATCGGTTTCCACACCACGTTTTTGGTGCAGCACTGGCTGGGCAACGAAGGGATGCCGCGTCGCTACGCCGACTACCTGCCGACCGACGGATTCACCGTGCTCAACGTCATCTCGACGATCGGGGCGTTCACCCTTGGCGTGTCCATGCTTCCGTTCGTGTGGAACATCTTCAAGAGCTATCGCTACGGCGAAGTCGTGACCGTCGACGATCCCTGGGGCTTCGGCAACTCTTTGGAGTGGGCCACCAGTTGCCCGCCGCCGCGGCACAACTTCACCGAACTGCCTCGCATCCGCTCCGTGCGGCCAGCCTTCGAACTGCACTACCCCCACATGGTCGAACGTATGCGCGCCGAGTCGCACATCGGCGGGGAACGGACGTCCGCCGAAGGATGACGAGGCTCAGCCAGGCCGATGCGACGGCGTCGCGTCGTGGACGACTACGCAACAACGGTCGGTATCCGGGTCGAGTTCGGCGCGCGCATTCGGCTGATCGCACCCCGCGATCACCCCCTCGACGAGGCGCAGATTGAGCCCGCACACCACATCTCGGTGATCCTGGGCCACTAAATGGAAGGGACAGTTCCGCAGGTTGATACGGCCTTCACCGACGGCCTGCGGCAGGTAACCACAGGCCCGCAACGCACCAACGAGGCTGCCGGCTGTCTCGCCGCCCGCACGCCGGCCGGCCTCGAACGCGGCACCGTTCACGGCCGCTCGCACCGTTCCGCCGCCGTCTTGTTCGAGGGATGCCACTAGCAATCTGGCGAGCAATTCGTAGTCGCGGGGAGGCACGCTGACTGTCAACTCTTGAGTCGCAGGGGCGTACAGCTTCGCCGGGCGCCCTGCGCCCGGCCCCCCGCGTCCCTCCGGGCGCTGATAGCTGACCGTCAATAGTCCGGCGTCGACCAGTTTGTCGAGATGGTAGGCCGCGAGCGTGCGACCGATTCCCACTGCCGAGGCCGCCACATCCCGCGAGACCGAGGCGTCACTGTCGGCGACGTATTGATAAAGCCGTTGGCGCAGTGGGTCGCCCAGGCTGCTCAGACCTTCGAGCGCCACCAGATGGTCGGGTCGGTTCCTGCCCATGCCTCAACTCTAACACCAAAAAGTATTGACAAATATGGTCAACGGGGCGATTCTAAAACTAGTTCTGATTAGTCTTACAAAGGAGTGCTCAATGGCCGCCTCATCGCTAAGCACATCGGCAACGTCCAGCGGGGTGTACGAGCGCGCCCGCAACGACCCGGCCTATGCGGCGTTTCTGCTTCTGCGGATCGGATTCACGGCGCTGCCCATCGTTTTCGGGCTCGACAAGTTCACCAACGTGCTCGCCGACTGGGACGCCTACCTGGCGCCGTGGATCGTGGACGTCAGCCCCATCAGCGCCTACCAGGTGATGCTGCTGGTCGGGGTGATCGAGATCGTCGCCGGCGTCGCCGTCGCCATCAAGCCGCGATACGCCGCCTACGTCGTCGCCGCCTGGTTGGCGGGAATCATCATCAACCTGCTCAGCTACCCCGGCTTCTACGACGTCGCGTTGCGCGACTTCGGGCTGCTTCTAGCCGCACTCACACTCGCCCGACTGGCCGTCGTGTACGACCCGTCGTGGCATCGGAGCACCGTCGCGTAGTCGGTCCACGGCATCTCTTCGGAAGGTATCTGCCATGCATTCCAGTTCGGCACTGCAATTGGTGCACGAATCGCCGGCCAGGGATCTCGCCGCCGCGGAAGTCGCCGCCGCTGCGTTCATCGAAGCCCTTGGAATTTCCCTGGATTCGGAGGGTCTTCGCGGCACGCCGGGCCGAATGGCACGCGGTTACGCCGAGCTGTTCACCCCACGGGCCTTCGACCTGACCACCTTTCCCAACGACGAGGGTTACGACGAACTCGTCATCTGCCGCAACCTGCCCGTGCGATCGGTGTGCGAGCACCACATGTTGCCCTTCGCCGGCATCGCGCACATCGGCTATCTGCCGGGCGAGCGCATCATCGGACTCTCCAAGCTCGCCCGCGTCGCCGAGCACTTCGCCTGTCGACCCCAAACGCAGGAACGGCTGACCAAACAGATCGCCGATTGGCTTGCCGCGCAATTGAAGCCCCGCGGCGTTGGCGTGGTCATCGAGGCCGAGCACACCTGCATGACGTTGCGAGGAGTGCACGCCGAAGGGTCTGCGACCATCACGTCCACACTGCTGGGCGCCTTGCGCGAGCACGCCAGTTCACGCGAGGAGTTCTTCGCACTCGCCTGCGGCAAAAGTTGAGCACAGCCGAACCGCTTCCACATCTCCTACCTCCCAACCCATTCCAACTGGGTGTGGCCATGGGCTAGACTTTACACAAGTCACGATTGTAGAAATTAGCCATCCGCTCGAGGCAGACGCACCCGTCGACGCTGGACGAGCGGTGAGTAAAGGAGTTCGTTGGTATGAGCATCGCGGATCGGATAACCCGGACCACCTGGGAAGGCCCCCTGGCCACCGGCGAAGGCAAATTCTCCGACGGCAGCAGCGGAGCGCTTGACGGACTTTCGGCGACCTGGGCTTCCCGGACCGAGGCGCCTGGCGGCAAGACAAGTCCAGAGGAGTTGGCAGCGGCAGCGCATTCGTCGTGTTTCGCGATGGCGTTGGCATTGAAGCTGGGTGAGAATGACACCCCGCCGCAACGCCTGGACGTGCAGTCCACGGTGACCCTGGACGCAGTCGACGGGGTTCCGACGATCACTACCTCCCGGTTGACGGTCCGCGCACAGGTAGCTGGGCTGGAGGCCGACGCCTTCGCCTCGGTGGTGGATGCGGCCGCAGCGCTGTGTCCGGTGTCGCGATTGTTCGCGGGCGCGCAGATCAGCGTCGACGCCAAGCTGGACTAGGGGCGGCGCTATGCCCGGTGAGGTGCTATCTGTCGTGCTCGAGCGTGAGCACAATGAAATAGACCGTGGAATAGCGGCTTTCGTCGAAAAACTCGACGGTGGCAGCGTGCAGCCGGAACCACTGAGTGCGGCGTTGGACGCGCTACGCCGACACATCTACCTCGAGGAGATCATCCTCTTCCCGCCGATCCGTGAGGCTGGCATGACGATGCCGATCTTCGTGATGATGCGCGAGCACGGCGAACTGTGGCGCACCATGGCGGCCTTGACCAAGCTGCTCACCGACGGGGCCGACAGCGCACCGCTGCGCGATACCTGCACGCAACTGCTGGACCAACTCGAGCATCACAACAGCAAAGAGGAACCCATCATCTATCCCCATGCGGATACCGACTTACCCGAACAGGTCAGCGCGGAACTCGCCCGCTTCATCGAGTCCGGCCGTACCCCGGATGGATGGGTTTGCCAACAGGCTCGCCAGTGAGGCGCCGCCGCTGCAACAGTGTGCGTTCCACGTAGTCGGCGACTCGAGCACGCATGATGTGAGTCCGCGTTCGGATCTATACGCGCACCTCGGAATTGGCGCGGAGGTTCAGAAACCACATCGGGTGTGTGGGTAGAGCTTCTTAGGTGCCATTGTCAGGGCCCGACTTCGAGTTTCGAGCGAGCAACTGCCGAAGGACGTACCGCAAGATGCCGCCGTGCCGGTAGTAGGCGGCCTCGGCGGGAGTGTCGATCCGTACCGTGGCGACGAATTCCGTGTTCTGACCGTCCCGTTCGGCCCGAACGGTCACCTCGCCCGGGAACGGTGCCGTGGGGTCGGCGCCGTCGAGTCCGGTGATCGAATACACCTCCTCGCCGGTCAATCCCAGGCTTTCCCGCGAAACGCCCTGTAGGAATTGCAGGGGCAGTACGCCCATGCCGATCAGGTTCGAGCGGTGTATCCGTTCGAAGGAGGTCGCCAGGACTGCCTTCACCCCGAGCAGCAGGGTGCCCTTCGCCGCCCAGTCACGCGAGGATCCCGAGCCGTATTCGGCGCCCGCGAAGATGATCAGCGGCACCCCCTCCGCCGCGTAGGCGGTGGACGCATCGAAGATGCTCATCGGCTCACCGTCGGGCAGGTGCCGGGTGACACCGCCCTCGGTGCCGGGAGCGAGCAGGTTGCGTAGCCGGATATTCGCGAACGTGCCCCGAATCATCACCTCGTGGTTGCCGCGGCGGGAGCCATAGGAGTTGAAATCGCCTCGCGCTACGCCATGCCCGCGTAGATAGGCCCCGGCCGGGCCGTCGGTCTTGATCGTCCCGGCCGGTGAAATATGGTCGGTGGTCACCGAATCACTCAGCACGGCGAGTGCTCTCGCACCTTCGATGTCGCGGACCGGCTCTGGTTCCCGGGTCATTCCTTCGAAGTACGGCGGGCGGCGGACATAGGTGGAGGTGTCGTCCCACTCGAACACCTGACCAGTGGCGACCTCGAGGCCCCGCCACTGGTCGTTGCCGACCAGCACGTCGGCGTAGCCGCGGGTGAACATTTCGGCCTGCACGCATTCGTCGATCACGTCCTTGACTTCCTTTGTGCTGGGCCAGATGTCGCGCAGGTACACGGGTTCCCCGAAGGGGTCGGTTCCGAGCGGATCGTTGAGCAGGTCGGCAAGCATGGTGCCCGCGAGTGCGTAGGCGATCACCAGCGGCGGGGAGGTCAGGAAGTTCATCTTGCACTCGGGATGAATGCGGCCCTCGAAGTTGCGGTTGCCCGACAGCACCGAGCACACGGTCAGGTCGTGCTCGGTGACGGCCGCGCTTACCTGCGGGATCAGCGGTCCAGAGTTGCCGATGCAGGTGGTGCAGCCGTAGCCGACCAGTGAGAACCCGAGCTTGTCGAGGTACGGAGTCAGGCCGGCGCGGTCGTAGTAGTCGGTCACGACGCGCGAGCCGGGCGCGAGTGTCGTTTTCACCCAGGGCTTTCGGGACAGGCCGCGCGCAACGGCCTTCTTGGCGAGCAATCCGGCGCCGATCATGACCGACGGGTTCGAGGTGTTGGTGCACGACGTGATCGCGGCGATCACCACATGCCCGTGATCGATTGCCGCGGGCGTGCCGTCGTCGAGTGTCACCGACACCGGATCCGTGGGCCAGTCGTGGGTTTGGCCGCAGCTGCATGGCGCGGCAGGAATGGCCCCTCCGCGGTCGTGGCCGATGGCGACGGGGTCACTTGCCGGGAATGATTCGTTCAGCGCTTCATCGAGCCCGGGGGCCAACACGGACGAGCCCGTCTGGTCGGCGAGCAGTGAACCGACCGCGTGCGATGCGGTCGACAGTGGGATGCGGTCCTGAGGTCGCTTCGGCCCGGCAATCGACGGTTCCACTGCGGCCAGATCGAGTTCGACGCTCTGACTGTAGACGGGCTCGTCATCCGGGTCATGCCACAGGCCCTGCTCCTTGGCGTATGCCTCCACCAGCCGTATCTGCTGTTCGGGGCGTCCGGTCAGCCGCAGATATGTCAGCGTCTCCGCGTCGATCGGGAAAATCGCACAGGTTGAACCGTATTCGGGACTCATGTTGCCCAGAGTCGCCCGGTTGGCCAACGGCACGTTCGCAACGCCGGGGCCGTAGAAGTCAACGAATTTGCCGACCACTCCGGTCGTGCGCAGCAGTTCAGCGACAGTGAGCACCAGATCTGTTGCGGTGGTGCCTTCCCGCAGCTCCCCGGTGAGCTTGAGACCGAGTACCTGAGGGATCAACATGCTCATGGGCTGCCCGAGCATGGCTGCCTCCGCCTCGATGCCGCCGACGCCCCAACCGAGCACACCGAGCCCGTTGACCATCGGGGTGTGCGAGTCGGTGCCGACGAGCGTGTCGGGATAGGCCTGAGTGCCATCCGGGCCCGCCCGGGTGAACACCACCCGCGCCAGGTATTCGAGGTTGACCTGATGGCAGATTCCGGTGTCTGGCGGGACAACCAGGAAATCGTCGAACGCCTGCTGCGCCCACCGCAGCAGCTGATAGCGCTCGCGGTTACGGCTGAATTCGAGGCCGGCATTGACTCCGAATGCGTCGGGACGAGCGAAGACGTCTGCTATCACCGAGTGGTCGATCACCAGTTCCGTCGGGATCAGCGGATTGATCGCAGCCGCATCGCCGCCCAGTGCGGTCATCGCATCACGCATCGCGACGAGGTCGACGACGCACGGGACGCCGGTAAAGTCCTGCATCAACACCCTTGCTGGGGTGAACTGAATCTCGGTGCGGCTGTCCTGCAAGGGATTCCAGGTGGCCAACGCCCGCGTCTGATCGCCGGTGACCAGACGGCCGTCCTCGTTGCGCAACAGATTCTCCAGCAGCACGCGCAGGCTGTATGGAAGCCGATGGGCGGTCTGGATCCGGTCGAGGCGGAAGATGTCGTAGGTCTCGCCGTCGACGACGAGCCGATCACGGGCGCCGAAACTGTCGAGGCTCATGATGGCTGACCATCCACCCGAGCGGCACCAGATCGGCGCGACATCTGCGGTGTTGCAGGCAGATACAGGGACTCGGACATTGCGCATCTCCACTCCGCGCTGGCGGGCCGTGGCGGGTCTGTCGCGCGCCTGCAGCGCTGGCCTCCTTGTTCACTCTACCCGCCGAGGAGTAATATAAAGGGATAAACTACTTTAAATTAGCGAGGTTGACGTGACGGATACGCAGGCGCGGACGATATCAGCCCAGACCACCCGGGTCGCGTCGTCGGTGATCCGGGTTCGCGACGTGGACCGGTCGGTGAACTTCTACAGTGACGTCTTCGCTTGCCGTGTCGCTCTTCGTGAGCCGGATGCGGCACTTCTGTTGACCCCAGACGGATTTCAGCTCTACCTGTACTCGAAATCCTCGCCAGGGCCGTTCGGTGTCAGCGCCGTTCAGTATCTGATGTGGGCCACCGACAGTGAGGCCGAGTTGCAGCGGATAACGCGCCGCCTGCGCGCCTACGACACGGCCGCCTACACCCACACGGAGAACGCGCTGACGTTGGTCGAGGCTTGCGAACCCGACCACGGCCGGATCATCGTCGCCTATCCCGGCCCAGAACTGCTCCCGCGAGATCTGATCGCGTCGCGTTTTCGCGGTCGCTAATGTGCCGCCTTGCAACGGCGTGTGTTCACGCCAAGAGGTCGGCGAGTACCGCGGCCTCGCTGATGTCGACCTCTCGAGTAGCGGTCAGCAGCGTCAGCGCTTGTTCATCGGCGAGTTGATGCAAATGTGACAGCGCGGCGGCGCGGCCAGGCTCGGTCAGCTCATCGCGATAGCGGCGGGCGAACTCGTCGAACAACGTCGGGTCGTGGCGATACCACTTGCGCAATTCGGTTGAAGGAGCGACGTCTTTGCACCACTCGTTCAGGTGTGCCCTGGTTTTGCTGACCCCTCTCGGCCAGATCCGGTCGACCAATACGCGGGTGCCATCGGCAGGCGTGGGGTCGTCGTAGATGCGGCGCACTTGGATATGTCGTCGTTTGGTCATCACGCACCTCATTCGTCAGATTCTTTGTCGGACAAGCCTGTCGAGCTCCTCGGAGTCGTTTCCCGTCAGACGCCGATGCATGGCCCACGCAATCCTGGTGGCCTGGACTTTGGCGAGCTCGGCGACCGGACCCCGGTACATGTGGTCGATGCTGGTGTTCCAGAGCGCGAGCCAGCGCAGGAAGTGCTGGGCAGTCAGCGTATGGCGATTTTGCACGGGCTGATGGGCCCGTCCGACGCTGCCCTGATACAGCCCGGCGCGGAACAGCACGGTCTGCCAGAAGTCGCACATGACCGGGAGGTGTGATTCGAGGCCGGTGGTGCGGATCTGTGCGAAGGGCTCCGCCAGGAGGTCGTCCACAAGGACCTGACCGTAGAAGCTCCGCAGCAGCGCCTCCACGTCGGCTCGGGTCGTCAGATCGACCCGAGCTCTCGCTCCGGTCAGGGCAGACATGTGATCACCGCGGCAGTGAGGCTGAAGGCCAAGGCGATGAGCAGGCCCACCTTGGCGAGCTCCAAAGCGATGTAGACCCAGTGCATTCGCGAGCGCGGCGCGGTCGCCCCCGCGAGTATCCGGTCGGAACGTTTGCTCAGCGGCGGGCGGACCACCACGACCTGGATCGCCAAAACCGCTGCCACACATACGAGCAGGATCAGTGCGGTCGTACCGGGCCTGGCGGCAAGGCTGGCGGCCGCAAGCGCGACGAGCAGGATGGCTTCAACGGTGTTGAGTGCCTTGAACACGCGCCGTCCGATGCCGAGCCCGATGGGCAGCGTCACGCCCGGTGCCTGAAATTTCAGAGGTGATTCCAGAAACGAGATGGCGACCACCATGCCGAGCCACAGCATCGGCACAAACAGCTGCAGATACCGGGCGGCGCTCATCCAGCGACCAGCCTGGCCACGCAGAGTTCGGGTTCGACGAAGGGCTCGAGGTGTGCCGACATCGCCCGCCGCGCGGTCGTTGAAGGGCCGCCCTCGGCGACTGTTTTACTGAGCAGGCCGTTCAGCAGCCCCCGATGCACGGCGCACCCCACCTCCGGATGTGCTCGCGCGAGCTCCCTGACCGGGCAGGCGTGCAGGCGAATGATGCGCTCCTGCACAGGGTTTGCTGTCGTGGGTGCCGCCGTATTGGCGAGCTCGGGGGCGAATCCCATTCGGGTGAAGGCCTCGGTGGCGCGTGAAGCGGCTCGATCAAGCAGGTCATCGTCGGTTTCTGTGCCCGGCGTGCCCTCGGCACGATCGGTGACCTCGCGCGTATCCGCCAGCCTGGCGGCCCATTTTTGCCCGGCGCGCTGAGCTCGCTGAGCGCGCGTTTCCGCGGTTTGGCCGAGTTCCATCGCGAGCACCTCGGCGAGCACGCGATAGTCCAGGCGTTCCTCGACCGCGACATATCCGGTGCGTGGCCGGCCGCGACCCGGCAGGTTCAGCCGGGTGCGCGCGACCAGTTCCTCGTCGCACAACGCGTCCAGATGAAATCGAACCGTGGTCACATGCAATCCGAGCTGCGAAGCAAGTTCGACGGCGTCCAGGGCGCCGTCGTGCTCACGCACCATGTGAAGTACTCGTTCACGTTGCCGGTTGCGCGGCAGGCGATCTCGCCGTGGCCGCCCGGCATGAGTGTCTGACTCCTCGTTCACCAGGTGCACCTTTCCCTTCCCATATTTAAAGGATATACTTCCTCTATATTAACAGCTTCTCGACGAAGCGAGGTAGTAATGACGGTCGGGGATGTCGACGGTCGGTAGGAGGCAACACATGTCCGCACCAACTCTGCTCGGCAATGCGCCACTGGGACGACCCAGGGCCGACCGAGGTCTGCGTCTTCGGTTGAAGCCGGCCCGCCGGTCTAGCGGGTCCGTGCAAGGTGCCTGGTGGCCGCGGACCAATCAACTGTGCACAGAACTTCCGCGTCTGCTGGCGGCGCTCGCGCCACGGCTGGGCTACATCGACCGCATAGTCGTCGACGAGACCACCTGGGCGCCAGCATCATTGCAGATGGATGTCGGGGACCGAAGCCTCGTGCTCGAGGGCTCCAGCGACGCCTCGACCAACGTACTGTCGGTGTTAGGTAAGGGGTTCGGCAGGCTGGATTTGCTGGTCGTTCCGCCCACCACCGATCCCGCCCGCGCCTATTCGGCGGTGATGACGGCGTCGCGACCCGACGATGTGTCGACCCCCGACGAGTTGCTGGGCATCGGGGCCCGGGAGGCCGCAGACCGCCGACTGGTCCTGTTGGCGCACCAGCGCTGGGAGTCCGAAGGCGGAGCGTTGCAAGCCGAGCACGGCACGACCGGCCCGCACGTCGAAAGGCGTAAAGTTGGGCTCGGAACTAGCTGCCCGCAGTCGCCGTCGGGTACCGACCGCGATGTCCGGGCGGAATCGGAGTCCTCATGTTGACTCTCTACGTAGTGGCATCAGCCATCGGTGTCGGCGTGCTTTGGCTGGCATCGAACCTACGCGTCATCAAGCAATACGAGCGGGGCGTGGTCTATCGCTTCGGGCAGGTGCAACCGACCGTGCGCGGACCCGGACTCACATGGTTGATCCCCATCGCCGATCGCCTCGACAAGGTGAACATGCAGATCATCACCATGCCCGTACCCGCCCAGGACGGCATCACCCGCGACAACGTCACCGTGCGGGTCGATGCCGTCATCTATTTCAACGTCTGCCATCCGGTACGCGCGGCCGTCGACGTCCAGAACTACATGTCGGCGGTCGGGCAGCTCGCGCAGACCTCGCTGCGCTCGATCATCGGCAAGAGCGAGCTGGACGACCTGCTATCCAATCGCGAGGGGCTCAACCAGGGTCTGGAGTTGATGATCGATAGCCCCGCGTTGGGCTGGGGGATCCACATCGACCGGGTCGAGATCAAGGACGTGGTGCTGCCCGATTCGATGAAGCGCTCGATGTCACGCCAAGCCGAGGCCGAGCGGGAGCGTCGGGCGCGCGTCATCATTGCCGACGGCGAGCTGCAGGCGTCGGACAAGCTGGCTCAAGCGGCCGAGGTCATGTCCGAACACCCCGCAGCGTTGCAACTGCGACTGCTGCAAACCGTCGTCGAGGTCGCGGCGGAGAAGAACTCCACCCTGGTGCTTCCGTTCCCGGTCGAGCTGCTCCGGTTCTTGGAGAGGGCCACACCGCAACCATCCGAGCCCCACGACACGGCAGTGCCGACGCCATCTGAGCCGCCTGCGCTTTCCCACCGCGAGCCGCCGAACGGGGCGTCGTCGAGTATCGACGACCCTCGCGGGCTGCCGCTCGAGAGCATCGCAGGTCAGCCGTTCAGATTGAATCAGTAGTCGACGGAGCGGGTGGCGAACACGTTGAGCTCGTTCATGATTGGCGCTGACATTGCCACCGATTCATCGAGCACGGTGACGGTCTGAAGGGTCGACACGAGGGCGGCGATTGCGAGCTCGACCAGCGGCTCGCTGTCGACGTCGGCCTGCGAGATTCGGTCGATCATCATCTCGTCGAAGTAGCCGACCCAACCACGCATCGCCATGCGGAGCATCGGTGGAACCGGTTCGACGATGCCTAGCGCAAGCAGGATGCGCTGTGCGCCAAGCCAACGCAGGTTGTCGATAGCCGATTGCTGATCGGCGTCGGAGCCCAGCTCGCCGCGCATGAAGGCCACGAATGTCTCGGAATGGCCGTCGAGGTAGGTGATTTGGCTGCGCAGTGCGTGGCGCAACTGGTCGATGAGCGTCGCACCCGGTGGCGGCGGGCTCAGTTGCACCGCAGCGATCTCCACGGCCAGCTCGTTCATCACCGCCAGGTACAGCCCACGTTTGTTCTCGAAGTGGTGCGCGATCAGGCCATAGGCGACGCCGGCCTGCTTGGCAATCTCGGTGGTGGTGACATCGTGGTACGGGCGCTGTGTGAACAGCGCGCGGGCGCTGTCGATCAGCGACTGGCGGCGGTCGACGCTCACGAGTGCATTTCGAGCGCGCCGCGGGTATCGACACGTCGGCCGCCGATTCGGGCGACCAGGCGGCCAATGGCCGGAAGCTCCAGCGGGGCAAGCGAGTACGTCGGATAGACGACCCGTGCGGATCCGCGTCGCAGCGCCCGTACGATTGCGGCCGCAGTCGCGTGAGGCGATACCGGGGGCAGGGTCCTTGGCGGGGCGGTCTTCCATGGCAGCTCGTCGATGTCGCGCAGCGCGGTGTCGGTGGAGCCGGGCACTGCTTCCAGAACGTGTATCGGCGTTTCGGCGAGCTCGAGTCGTAGCGCACGGGTCGCCTGCGCCAGCGCCGATTTGGATGCTCCGTAGTAGCCGAGCAGTGGGAGCGGCACCGCTTGCATCGTGGAGGTCACGTTGACGACGGTCCCAGAACCTGCGTCGAGCATTGCTGGGAGTACCGCCGCAGTCAGCGCCAGCGGGGCCCAGAAGTTGACGTCGAAGACGGTGCGCGCCTGCGCACTGTCGGCGATCGAAGCCTGTGCCCCGCTGAGGCTGCCTCCTGCGTTGTTGATGACGGCGTCGACCCGGCCGCCGAACGTCTCGAGCGCCGTGGCGCCGAGCGCCGCCGCCGCGCCACGCTGGGAGAGATCGGTGCTGACGATCGTCGGTCGCTTGTGAGTGGCCGCGGTGAGCTCCTCGGCGACCTGCTCGAGTAGGTCGCCGCGCCGGGCAGCCAGCAGCAAGTCGGCCCCCTCGGCGCCCAATTGCAAGGCAAGCGCCCGCCCGATGCCACTGGATGCACCGGTCAGCACGATCCGTGCGCCGTCGAGTTCTACGCCGCGCGACCGTCGGCGCCTGCTCATGTCGTCATCGCTACGCAAATCGCCTGCATCTGGCCACTCTGACATATTGACTGATTATCAGTCAATGATGGGTTCGGTGAGTTCACGGTGTTCGCTGCGGCAAGGCTAAGAAAATT
Organism: Mycobacterium sp. RTGN4; assembly: GCF_033804635.1. Classification (NCBI taxonomy): domain Bacteria; kingdom Bacillati; phylum Actinomycetota; class Actinomycetes; order Mycobacteriales; family Mycobacteriaceae; genus Mycobacterium; species Mycobacterium sp. RTGN4. The sequence continues at coordinate 532,244 of NZ_JAPZLB010000002.1, forward strand.
AAGATAGAAAGTAAGGAGTTAATAAGACGAAAGGGGGCGGTCATGACCGATCACGCGGTGGTGATCGCCGGCGGCGGCCCGACGGGTCTCGTCCTTGGCGCCGAATTGGCCCTGGCGGGCGTCGACGTCGCGATCGTCGAACGGCGGACCAGTCACGACGTCGAGGGCTCCCGTGCCGGCGGCCTGACGTCACGCACACTTGAGGTGCTCGATCAGCGCGGGGTGGCGGATCGGTTCCTCGACAGGGGATGGACTGCCCAGGCCGTGCACTATTCCGGAATCTTCCTCGATGTCAGCGACTTCCCCACGCGGCACAGCTACGTGCTGGGGTTGGCGCAGTACCGCGTCGAGCGCATCCTGGCGGACTGGGTCGCCGAGCTCGGCGTGCCCGTTTACTACGGCCGTGACGTCGAGGCCTTCACGCAGCAGGAGACCGGGGTCGTCATCGGGCTATCCGACGGCCAAGCGCTGCGGGCGGCATACCTGGTCGGGTGCGACGGGGGCCGAAGCGCAATTCGCAAGATGGCCGGAATCGAGTTTCCCGGCTGGGACCCGACCACGAGCTGCCTGGTCGCCGACGTCCAGACCACCGCGGAGCCCGAGTGGGGCATCCACCGGGACGGCGGGGCGCTGCACGTCCTGGCGAACATCGAGGGCGGGGGTCCGACGCGGGTCTTGGTGACCGAACCGGAACTGGGCCGCACCGACGTGCCGACGTTGCGTGACGTCAGCGCCGCGCTCATCGCCGCACGGGGGACTGACTACGGAATGCACAGTGCCACGTGGGTTTCCAGGTTCACGGACGTGACACGCCAAGCGGCGTCCTACCGGGCGGCGCGGGTGCTGCTGGCCGGGGACGCGGCACACGTGCACTTTCCGATCGGCGGACAGGGGCTCAACACCGGGATTCAGGACGCGGTCAACCTAGGGTGGAAGCTGGCTCAGGTGGTCAAGGGAACGTCGGATGAAAGCCTCTTGGACACCTACCACGCCGAAAGGCATCCGGTGGCCGCTCGGGTATTGCGCAACACGATGGCCCAGACTGCGCTGAGCGGCCCCGGCGAGCGCATCGATGCGTTGCGCGACACGATGTCTGAGCTGTTGGACATGGAGGAACCGCGCACGCGGATCGGCGCGATGATGACCGGGCTCGACATCCACTACGACCTCGGTGAGGGACATCCGCTGCTTGGGCGTCGCATGCCGGATCTCGACGTGGTCACCGCGCATGGCCCGCGGCGGGTGTACTCCATGCTCAACGACGCCCGCCCCATCCTGCTGAACCTCGACGCACCACTACGGCTCGACCTCGCGCCTTGGGCCCGACGGATCCGGCTGGTCGACGCGAAATATGTTGGCGATTGGGAGCTTCCGGTGCTCGGCAGGGTGTCAGCCCCGTCGGTGGTGTTGATTCGGCCGGACGGCTACGTCGGCTGGGTGGGAGCCACACCCCATCAGGGGCTGCCCGAGGCGCTGGACAGGTGGTGCGGTCACAGGTCGACGACGACGTCCTCGACCGGTTGAGCGCAGCAGATCAGGATGTTGCCTTCGGCAGGCGGGTCCAGCGGTTCGGGGTCGTAACGGACCGCCCCGGACAGCAATGCGGTCTCACAGTTGTGACATACCCCGGTCCGGCATGACCACCGCGTCGGGACGTCGCAGGCCTCGGCGAATTCCAGCAGGCTGGTGCTCGGCGGACCCCATGGCGACGCGATGCCGCTGCGCGCGAACGAGACTTCTGGTCCAGTGCCGCGCGGCCCGACCGGCTGATGCGGCGCAACCGCGCTGGTTGCGATCCCTGGCGTGAGTGCGGCTGCGGCGCCGAACAATTCGGTGTGTATCCGCGCGGGCTCCAGTCCGTTGGCGACGAGCGTGCTGCTCAGCTCGGCCATGAACGCGGCGGGGCCGCACAGGTACGCATCGGCGTCGTCGGGTAGCCCGAGGGCGGTGATTCCGGCAGCGGACATCCGTTCGGCGGGTTGCACTTCAGCGGGAGTTGGGCGGCTGTAGAAGACCCGAAATATGTTGTTGGGCAAGCGTTCCAGCAGCGCGCTGACCTCGCCTCCGAAGGCCTGCTCGGCGCGGTTGCGGGCTCCGTGTAGCCACCAGACCGGCCTGTTGGTACCCGCGAGCGAATGCAGCATCGAAAGCACCGGGGTGACACCCACTCCGGCGGACAGCAGGATCACCGGGTTGTCGCCGTCGGTGAGGAAGAACGTGCCCCGCGGCGCAGCTACGTCGAGCGTGTCACCGACCTTCACGTGGGAGTGAAGGTATCCGCTGCCGGCTCCGCGAAGTTCCCGCTTGACGCCGATCCGGTACTCGGCCGAGCCCGGCTCGTTGGACAACGAGTAGTTGCGGATCAGCGTGGAGTTCTCGGAGTCCGCCCGAAAACGCAGTGCGATCGATTGCCCTGGAAGCCATTTCGGGAGCGGAGTGCCATCGGGCGTGGCCAACGTGAACGAGCGGATGCTGGCGCTCTCGTCGTGAACGTCCGCCACGCTCAGCTGACGGAATCCCGGCCACGCAGGAGGAGGGCTACTCGCGGTCAGACCCACGTTGCCGGACGCGGCGGAGCCAGAGCTGGCTTGTTCGGCCATGCGCTCCAACGAGCCCCGCCAACCGCGGCTCAGCGCGGGGATTCGCAGCGCGCGTTCGAGCGCATCGTGCGGGTGGCCGGGCAGGTAGAGCAGCGCGTCGATTTCCGCGACGGTCACCCGTTCGGGCCCGGTGCTGACCTTGACGATCTCCTGGCCCGCTTCGACTTCACCCTCGGTGATCACCCGGCAGTAGAACCCCGGCCTGCGGTGCGACACCAGCAACGCCGCCATCCGAGGCTCACCGATGCGCATACCCGCCCGGTAGCAGGTGACGCGCGGCTGGGTCACCTCGAATACCGCTTGGCCGATCCGGTACCGGTCCCCGATGCACACCTCGTCGTCCGGCAACCCGTCGACGGTGAGGTTCTCGCCCAGCAACCCGGGCGTCAGGTCAGTGCGGCGAAACTCCTTCGCCCAGTGGCGATAAGAGTCGAGTTGGTAGACCAGCACCGCGCGGTTCTCCCCGCCGTGGCCTTCGAGATCGCCTTGCCCGTCGCCGTCGATGTTGAGCCGACGCACCATCCGGGGCCCGGCCACCGGCGTCTTCCACGCCCCGGTGTGGACGGTGCGGTTGTTCCACGGCACGTCTTTGGGTAGCCCGACATTTACTGACGTCAGCGTCGCGACCCTGTTCACCCTGTTAGTTTCAGGCATCCTGGGCAGGTGGGCTTGATATTCCGGTTGGCCGAGTTGCTGCTGTTCGCACTACCGGTCGCGGGCGCGGTGTGGGCCGCGGTCGGGGCCTGGCGTCGCGCGACCGGCCCGCGTGAGCCCGCGGACGCTGGCATGGCTCAGCGCCTGCCCACCACCAACGACCAGGGCACCCAGTGGCGCACCGTGACCCGCATCATCGAGCAACACACCCGCACGGACACGCGGTGGCTCGACTACGAGCTCGATGCGGCCAAGCTGCTCGACTTCCCGCTCATGACTGACATGACGAACCCCCTGGTGATGCGGTTTCACAAAGCCAAGCTGCGAGCCGACCTGCTTCGCCCGGAGCGTGCCGAGGAACTGCTCGACGGCCGGTCGTCGGCAGGTGACTACCTCGCGGCGGTCGAGGACTACGTGACGGCCTTCAACGCTGCCGAGGCCGAGGCATTCCGCGTCCGGCGCGGCGAATTCTCGCGCGAGGCGCAGCAGCGGATTGCCCGTGCGCAGAGTCTGCTGCGGGTGGCAGGTGATTCCACCGCGACGCCGCCGGAGCGCTCGCAGGCTTACGAACTCGCAGGTAACGAGCTCGACGGCCTCATCGTGCTGCCAGAGTCCACGCGCTTGAGCCTCGAGCGCGGAATCGCAGGCGAACTCGACTAGCCGGTGACGTGCTCGTCGGCGACGGTGAGTGCGGCGTCGAGGGCTTTGAGTCCTTCGGCGACCTCGGCGTCGCTGATGTTGCAGGCGGGCACGGCGTGGATGCGGTTGAAGTTCGCGAACGGCAGCAGGCCGTTGGCCTTGCAGGCGCCGATCACGGCGTTCATCGCGGGGCTGGAGCCGCCGTAGGGGGCCAGCGGTTCGCGGGTCTGCGGGTTGGCGACCAGGTCGAGTGCCCAGAACACGCCCAGCCCGCGGGCTTCGCCGACTGAGGGGTGCTTGGCGGCCAGCTCGTGCAGACCGGGGCCGAGCACGTCGGATCCGATGCGGGCGGCGTTGGCCACCATGTGCTCGTCTTCCATCGCGTTGATGGTGGCGACCGCCGCGGCACAAGCCAGCGGGTGGCCGGAGTAGGTCAGCCCGCCGGGGTAGGCGCGGTCGGTGAACGTGTTGTAGATGGCGTCGCTGATCGCGACTCCGCCGAGCGGCACGTAGCCGGAGGTGACGCCCTTGGCGAAGGTCATCAGGTCGGGAATCACGTCGAAATGCTGGATGGCGAACCACTTTCCGGTCCGGCCGAAGCCTGCCATCACCTCGTCGGCGATGAGCATGATGCCGTAGCGGTCGCAGAGCTCGCGCACGCCGGCCATGTACCCCGGCGGCGGCACCATGATGCCCGCGGTGCCGGGCACGGACTCCAGGATGATCGCGGCGAACGACGTCGCACCCTCGTGCTGGATGAGCCGGTCCAGGTAGTCCAGGGCGCGTTCGGTTTCCTGCTGCTCGTTCTCCGCGTGGAACGACGTCCGGTACAGGAACGGGCCGTTGAAGTGCACGACGCCGCTGCTGGCGTAGTCGTTGGGGTAGCGGCGCGGGTCGCCGGTCAGGTTGATCGCGGTGTCGGTGCCGCCGTGATAGGAGCGGTAGCGCGAGAGCACCTTGTAGCGGCCGGTGTGCAGGCGCGCCATCCGCACGGCGTGCTCGACGGCGTCGGCGCCACCATTGGTGAAGAACACGTGATCCAGGTCGCCCGGGGTGCGCTCGGCGATCAGTCGGGCGGCCTCGGAGCGGGCCGCGTTGACGTGCTGCGGGGCGACGGTACACAACTTGGCGGCCTGTTCGGCAATGGCGGCAACGACTTTCGGGTGCTGATGCCCGATGTTGGTGAAGACCAGTTGTGAGGAGAAGTCGAGCAGCTTGTTGCCGTCGCCGTCCCACACGTAGGAGCCGTCGGCCGCCAAGACCGTCATCGGGGTGATCTGGGCCTGCGCCGACCACGAGTGGAAGACGTGCTTGCGATCAAGCTCGTAGGCGTGGGCACCTTCGGCGATCGCGGACTCGACGTCCTGGCCGTTGGGTAGGGATTTGGTGTCGGGCACAGCAGTCATGGGTCGTCCTCCACAGAGCTCAGCGGCGCAGGGAAACTCCGCGTCGCTGATGACGATATCGGAGCGAGTAGTGACCGCCGCGGGCTATTCGGGGGACGCCGCAAGCAGCAGCGCCGTCAACTGGGCACGCGCGTCATCCGGTATCGGGGCCGGGCCGTCGTCGTCGAGCAACACCAGCACGGTGTCGCACAGGCTGATGCACGCGTCGGCCACGAATAGCCCCGTCGATGCGACGTACGACGTCCGCCCGATCCGTCCGATTCCGATGCCCGTGTGAATGGTCGCAGGCCAGTGCGATTCGCGCAGAAAGTGCACGACGCTATTCGCGGCGACGATCCGGTACCTGCGGTCCGACGCGGTGTACACGCCGGGGAAGACCTGCGTGTTGAGCGTTGCGCGAGCGTTCTCGTGCATCGCCTCGAGCGCAAGATTATTCAGGTGACGATTGGCGTCCATGTCGCCGAAGCGGGCTTCGACAGTGCTCCGAACGGGATAGAGCGTCGGGCGGAGGCGGTCGGGATGAGGACGCGCAGCGGCGCTGACGATGCTCATCCGGACAAGTTAGACCGGCGCGGTTGTCTCGGCCTGAACCGCCTTGGGCCACGGCACGGGCACCGGCCGTTGACGGACGAGTTGCGGCCACCAGAACCACTTGCCGAGCAATGCCGCGATCGACGGCATCATCAGCGACCGCACGATCAGCGTGTCGAACAGCAAGCCAAGGCCGATGGTCGTACCGACCTGCCCGATCACGGTGAGCGAACTGACCGCCATCGACATCATGGTGAACGCGAACACCAGGCCAGCCGACGTCACGACCGATCCGGTTCCACCCATCGCGCGGATGATGCCCGTGTGGAGACCGGCGTGGATCTCCTCCTTGAACCGCGCGACGAGCAGCAGGTTGTAGTCGGCGCCGACGGCCAACAGGATGATGACCGACATCGGCAGCACCATCCAGTGCAGGTCGGTGCCGATGAGGTGCTGCCAGATCAGCACGGACAACCCCAGCGAGGCGCCGAGGGACAAGATGACCGTCAACACGATGACGGCCGCGGCGACGACGGCGCGGGTGATGATCAGCATGATGATGAAGATCAACGCCAACGCGGCGATGGCCGCGATCATCAAGTCGTACGTCGATCCGTCGGACATGTCCTTGAAGGTGGCGGCCGTTCCGGCCAGGTAGATCTTGGAGCCCTCCAGTGGAGTGCCCTTGACCGCTTCCTTGGCCGCCTGCTTGATGGCATCGATGTGCGAAATGCCTTCCGGCGTAAGCGGATCCCCTTCGTGCTGGATCATGAAGCGCACCGAGTGGCCGTCGGGCGAGATGAAGTTCTTCATGCCGCGCTTGAAGTCGGGGTTGTCGAACGCTTCCGGCGGTAGGTAGAACGAGTCGTCGTTGCGGGACTTGTCGAACGCCTCGCCCATGGCCGACGAGTTCTCCGAGGCCGACTTCTGCTGATCCGACTGACCCTTCTGGGTCTGATACATCGTCAGCATCATCTGCTTCATCGACTTCATGGTCTCGATCTGCGACGGCATCAACGCGACCAGTTGCGGCATCAGCTGATCGAGGCGCTCGAGATCGGGCAACAGATTCTGGATGTCGTCGGTCATGGTGTCGATGCCATCGAGCGTGTCGAACACCGACCGGATGGCAAAGCACCCTGGGATGTCGAAGCAGTGCGGTTCCCAGTAGAAGTAGTTGCGCAGCGGCCGGAAGAAGTCGTCGAAATTGGAGATGTTGTCGCGCAATTCGGCGATGTCAACCGTCATGCCCTTGGTCTTCTGGACCATCGAGTGCGTGGTGTCGGCCATCTGCTGCGTGAGCGCCGACATCTGCGTCAGCGTGTCGATGGTGGACTGCATGTCGTCGGCCTGTTTGAGCATGTTGGCCTGCATGTCCTCGGTGTACTTCTGATTCATGATCTGAGGGACGCTCTGCTGGCCGAGCTGGAACGGGATGGTCGTGTGCTCGATGGGCTTGCCCTCGGGCCGGGTGATGGTCTGTACCTCGGCAATGCCGGGCACCGCCGTGACGGCCTTGGCGATCTTGTTGATGACCAGGAAGTCCGCCGAATTGCGCAGATCGTGGTCGCTCTCGATCATCAGCAATTCGGGATTCATGCGCGCCGGCGAGAAGTGCCGGTCGGCCGCGGCGTAGCCCACGTTGGCCGGAACGCTCTTCGGTAGGTAGTTCCGGTCGTTGTAGCTGTTGCGGTAGCCGGGCAGCGTCAGCAATCCGACGAGTGCGAGCGCGATGGTGCCGACGAGGATCGGGCCGGGCCAACGGGTGACGGCGGCGCCGAGCTTGCGCCAGCCGTGCACCTTCATCGCGCGCTTGGGTTCGAGCACCTTGCCGAAGCGACTGGCCGTCGAGATCACTGCGGGACCAAGAGTTAGCGCGGCGAGTACGACGACCACCATGCCGATGGCCAGTGGGACGCCGAGCGTCTGGAAATACGGAAGATTCGTGAAACTCAGGCAGAACGTCGCGCCCGCGATGGTCAGTCCGGACCCAAGCACGACGTGGGCCGTTCCCCCGAACATGGTGTAGTAGGCGGACTCTCGATCTTCGCCCACTCCGCGGGCTTCCTGATATCGGCCTATCAGGAAGATCGCATAGTCCGTCGCCGCGGCTATCGCGAGCGTGACAAGGAGGTTGGTCGCGAACGTCGAGAGTCCGATGATGTTGTGAAATCCGAGGAACGCCACCACTCCTCGGGCGGCCGCGAGCTCGAGCACGACCATCACCAGGGTGATCAGCACCGTGACGATCGATCGGTAGACGAGCAACAGCATGACGATGATGACCGTGAAGGTCACCGCTTCGATCAGCTGCATGCTGCTGTCGCCCGCGGTGAGCTGGTCCGCGGCGAGCGCGGCGGCGCCGGTGACATAGGCCTGCACGCCCGGCGGCGGGGTGACGCTGTGCACGATCTGGTTGACGGCCTCGACGGACTCGTTGGCCAGCGTTTCGCCCTGGTTGCCGCGGAGGTAGACCTGAACGTAGGCGGCCTTGTTGTCATTGCTCTGCGACCCGGATGCGGTGAGCGGGTCGCTCCAGAAGTCCTGCACGTGTTCGACGTGCTTGGTGTCGGCCTCGAGCTTCTTGATCAGCTGGTCGTAGTACGTGTGCGCCTCGTTGCCGAGCGGTTCCTGGCCCTCGAGCACGATCATCGCCGCGCTGTTGGAGTCGAACTCCTGGAAGACCTTGCCGATGTGCTGCATCGAGATCATCGACGGGGCGGCGTCGGGGGTCATCGACACCGAACGGAGCTTCCCCACCTCTTCGAGCTGAGGCACGACGACGTTCAGGACGACTATGAGAAGCACCCAGCCGAGGATGATCGGGAGTGCGAGCGTTCGGATGAGCCGCGGGAGGGCTGGGCGGGCTGCATGCCTCCCGGTAGGGATGGCGTCCGTGGTGGCTTCGTCCGAGTGAGTACTCATGCGGATGCCGCCGGGATGCTTTGCACAGATATATAGTACGGCTAATATTATCCAGCGCAAGCTCGCCGTGTTTGAGGCGAACGGCCGGCCAGCCGGAAAGAAACTGTTGCAGTCGAACAACATTCGCATGGGCGGACCCGAGTGCGTAGCATCGGGTGATCGGACCAACAGCGACCGGCCAAAGTGTCGGCCGTCACATTCCATTGTGTCGTGATGTATGGTGCCGCCGTGACGTCGCGGGAAGTTGATGTCGACAGCGTCAATGAGCTGCTGTCGCAGGCCACGGTGCTTTTGTCCCGGCATCTGCTCGATCGCACCGGGCTGAGCCCCACGGCGTCGGCGGTGCTGTATCGGCTGCACGCCGAAGGCCCGGTCCGGCTCACCGCGCTGGCATCATCGGTCGAGGTCAGCCAGCCTTCGATGACGCAGTTGATCCAACGGCTGGAGCGCAAGGGCCTCGTCGCCAGGCTGACCGATCCGATCGACCGGCGCGCGGCGTTGGTGACGGTGACCGATGGCGGCCGACAGCTGGTGCTCGATCGTCAGGACGGCGTCCGCGAGCGCCTCGGCGAGCTGTTGATGATGCTGTCCCAGCACCAACGCGACGCGCTTGACCTGGCCGCACGCGTCGCGTTGCCCGTCATCAACATCCTCATCGACGTCGAAGCTGCCCAAGCACCGACGCCCGGTTAGCCCGCAACGTCGAACTCCCTGGCGAGCACTTCGGGGGCGCACGTGGTGCGGAAGGTCTCGACGGGTTCGGTGTCTTCGAATGGAAGGCCGGCCGCGCGCAGTGCCTGCGCCTTGAATGCGCGCGCCGCCCCGCTCATTCGATAGGTGACCGACCGGCTGCCGCGGTCGAGTGCGCCCGGCAGTGCCCGACCCCAGACGAGCACCTCGGTGGCCCTGGTGGCCAGCGCGGATTCCACTTCCGACCTGGCGCGGCGGTCGTCTACGTACAACGCGGACGACGCCACCAGCGCGGTGTGGCGTTGGCGGTGCCCGCCGGGCGTCGCCCCCAGCCCGGCGACTTCAGCTCCCAGGATGGCCAGCGGACGAGCATCCGCTCCTGCCGGAACCAGGACCGTGACCTGCCACCCATGCCGAGCCCGATCGAAGATGAGCCCGCCCACCCCGTGCACGGCGTCGGCGACGTTCTTCGACATCACGAGTAGGCCAGGACGCAGTGCGGAGGTGTCATCCATTGTTTCGATCCTCAATCGGTGCTGAGCCAACCGTTTGTACAACCGTAACTCATTCGGCATGGCTTGCGCGCCTATCGTGGGGACCATGACGACGCTCGACTCGCCCATACCCCGGTTCCATCTGGCCATGCCGGTCGACGATCTGGCCGCGGCCAGACGCTTCTACGGCGACGTGCTCGGCCTCGAGCAGGGTCGAAGCGCCGAAACCTGGGTGGACTGGAACCTCAGCGGCCACCAGGTGGTGACCCACCTTGCCCCTGGGCGCGTCCGACCCATCCACAATCCGGTTGACGGGCACGACGTGCCGGTCCCGCATTTCGGATTGATCCTCGAGGTGCCGAAGTTTCGAGCGCTCGCGGACCGACTGCGCGCGGCCGACGTCGAATTCGTCATCGAACCCTACGTCCGATTCGAGGGCGAGACAGGAGAGCAGTGGACCATGTTTCTATTGGATCCGGCAGGAAATGCCTTGGAATTCAAGGCTTTTGCAGATGACTCCCAGGTGTTCGCGGCATGAGTAAGCGGATCGTCATCGCAGGTGGCCACGGCAAGATCGCACTCCGACTCGAACGGCTGTTGACCCAGCGGGGCGACACGGTCGTCGGGCTCGTCAGGAATCCGGCGCACGCCGCGGACCTGGAGGCCGCGGGCGCCGAGGCTGCCGTCATCGACCTCGAGCACGCCACGGTCGCCGAGGTTGCCGGGCACGTGCGGGGTGCCGACGCCGTGGTCTTCGCCGCGGGCGCAGGCCCTGGCAGTGGCGCTGCCCGCAAGGACACGGTCGACCGCGCCGCAGCGGTGCTCCTCGCTGATGCCGCGATCGAAGCCGGCGTCGGCCGCTACCTGATGGTCTCGGCGATGGGCGCCGACAGCCGCGTCGAGGACACGGCCCCGTCTGACCCGGTGTTCGCGGCATACCTGCAGGCCAAGGCGGCTGCGGACGAAGACGTGCTGGCCCGCACCGAGCTACAGGCGACGGTTGTGCGACCGGGCCACCTGACCGACGACGACGGAACGGGCCTGGTGTTGATTGCGGCCTCGACCGGACGCGGCGACGTGCCCCGGCAGGATGTGGCGGCCGTTCTGGTGGCGGTGTTGGACGCACCCGACACCGCAGGGCAGACGTTCGAATTGATCAGCGGTGAGACACCGATCGCAGCTGCCGTGGCAGCCGTTGGACGCTAGCGCGGTCGGTCAGGCGGCGTGTGCGTGGTGCGTCGGCCGGTGGGCGACCACCGGAGCGGACGGCGCCGGCTTGCGCCTGCGGAGCAGGTGGACGAGCCCCCGAAAGTCGAGCAACATCATTCTGTCCTGTCTCTTAAGCGGACTTGGTCATGATCGGAAGCAGGCGCCTGCGCGCCGCGGTGGTGTCGGCGAAGTGGTGCAACGCCTCGGGCACCGAGTCAACGGTGTGGAAGTCGGCGGGGTCGCCGTAGTTGCTCATCACGCGAATGACCGCGGGACTGGCCACGACCGCCCACTCGATGCCTACGTCGTAGCTGGCGTCATCGATGGCGTACAGCAGCGCGACGGCGCGATCCGAGAAGGCCTCAACGCCGCTCAGATCGAGCACGAAGGGCTTCTCGCACAACACGTATCGCGTGGCGTACTGCGTGACTCGGCCGATGTTCGCGTCGTCGACCTCGCCTGTCACCGACACGATGGTGGCGAGTTGACGGCAGAGGGCACTCATCTGGGCACGCTCACAGTCGAGCGCCGGATTTCCATAGCGGAAGCCACGATCCGGCGCGGAGATGGATCTCGCGATCGTCATGATGAGCCTCGTTCCTGTTCGCTGGGTGGCTGCGGACGACGCCGTCACCTCAACCTGTCCTCGAAACTAGCCATGCACCTTGGCTTACCGTTGAGTAGCGGCTAATACTTCGCTAAGAGTCCTTGGGACCGCTGCGAGCAAACGCTCTAACGCTGCCACTGGGGGCCGGAGTAATTGGTCCACGGCGAGTAGTCCGCAATCAACTCCTCCTGCGGCGGCCGCTCTTGCTCTGGCACGTGCTGGAGGTTGATGCGGATGCGGTACCAGATCGAAGAAGGCCCGCGCATCCCGTCGACGAGCACGTCCACGGGCTCGAGTTTTTCGGCCGCGCCGGGATGGCGTCCACGCCAGGTATCGAGCGCGGCCATCGCCTCGTCCCTGGTCTTCGTGCGGGCAATCTCGATGAGTGGCATGGTCGACGCACGGCGACCGGATTTGTCGGACGCCTTCGCTGACCTTTCCATGGGGCCCAGTTCCTTCGCCCGGTCCAGCAACCCGTCCAGCCGACCCGCCGCGTCGTCGATGCCCTCCCACGGATCGCCCAGCTCGGCGTAGCGGGCGGGCACCGTCGCCACCGTGAACGCCTCGGGCAGGCAGTCGGGCACCTCGTCCCAGCGAAGTGGCGTCGACACCCGGGCGTCGGACCGCGACCGGACGGAGTAGGCCGACGCGACGGTGCGGTCCTTGGCGTTCTGGTTGAAGTCGACGAAGACGCGTTCGCCGCGTTCTTCCTTCCACCACTTGCTGGTGGCCAACTCAGGTGCGCGGAGTTCGACTTCCCGTGCGATGGTCTCGGCGGCGAGTCGCACCTGCTTGTACGGCCAGTCCGGCGCAATGCGCGCGTAGATGTGAAAGCCCTTGGAGCCGGACGTCTTTGGCCAGGCCGTCAACCCGTAGTCGGAGAGCACTTCCCTGGCCACCATGGCGACGTCGACGATCTGGGCCCATTCGACGCCGGGCATGGGGTCCAGATCCACGCGAAGTTCGTCGGGGTGGTCCAAATCCTCGGCGAGCACGGGGTGGGGATTGAGGTCGACGCAGCCAAGGTTGACGGCCCAGACCAGTCCGGCCGCGTCGCGGAGCACCGCCTCCTTGGCCGACGTGCCCGACGCGTACTTCAGTTCGGCGACCTCGATCCAGTCGGGCCGCTTCTCGGGCGCGCGCTTCTGGAAGATCGCCTCTTGCGAGATGCCTTTGACGAACCGTTTGAGGATCATCGGTCGACCCGCGACTCCGCGTAGCGCGCCGTCGGCAACGGCCAGGTAGTAGTTGATCAGGTCCAGCTTGGTGAGCCCAGGCTCGGGGAAGACGACCTTGTCGGGATTGGATACCGACACCGTGCGACCGCCCACGTCCAGGGTCAGCGCACCGGCCATAAAGCCATGGTAGTTACTTGTCCCGAGTGCGACGCTCGTCACATAAGGTGGGGCCATGTCCAACGCCCGGCCCAGTCTCACTGACCTCCCATTGCAGGCAGCGGCCAAGATTCAAGAGTCCGTCGGCAAGTACTGGGAGCGCGGTTCAGCCGAGCTCCATTACGCCCGCAAAATGTTCGAAGCGGGCGCGCTCAAGCTCGAGCCGCCGCAGAACATCGCGGCCATGCTCGCCGACATCAGGCGCTGGGGCGAGTTCGGGATGATCCCGGCGCTCAACGCGCGGCGCAATCCGAACGGCATCGCCGTGATCGACGACGACGGCGAGTTGACGTTCAAGGAGCTCGACGACGCCGCCAACGCCGTCGCGAACGGCCTGCTGAGAATCGGCGTCAAGGGTGGCGACGGGCTGGCGCTGCTGATCCGCAACCATCGCTGGTTCCTGATCGCGCTCTACGGCGCCGCCAAGGTCGGCGTGCGGCTGATCCTGCTCAACAGCGAGTTCTCCGGTCCGCAGATCAAGGAGGTCTCCGAGCGCGAGGGCGCCAAGCTCATCATCTTCGACGACGAGTACACCAAGGCCGTCTCCGCGGCCGAGCCCGAACTCGGCAGGCTGCGCGCACTGCCGACCAACCCGGACAACGACGAGCCGTCGCAGAGCACCGACGAGACGCTCGCCGACCTGATCGCCCGCAGCAAGCCGAATCCGCCTCCGAAGGCCGCGGCGCATTCCAAGATCATCATCCTGACCAGCGGCACCACCGGAACGCCGAAGGGCGCCAACCGCAGCACTCCGCCGTCGTTGGCCCCCATCGGCGGCGTGTTGTCGCACGTGCCGTTCAAGTCGGGTGAGGTGACGTCCCTGCCCGCCCCGATGTTCCACGCGCTCGGCTTCCTGCACGCCACCATCGCGATGATGCTCGGCTCCACGCTGGTGCTGCGCCGACGCTTCAAACCGGCCACCGTGCTCGCCGACATCGAGGAGCACAAGGTGACGGCGATGGTCGTCGTGCCGGTGATGCTGTCCCGCGTCCTCGACGCGTTCGACGGCATGGAACGCAAGCCGAACCTATCGAGCCTGAAGATCGTGTTCGTGTCCGGCTCCCAGCTCGGCGCGGAACTGGCCACAAGGGCGCTCAAGGACCTGGGCCCGGTCATCTACAACCTCTATGGCTCAACGGAGATCGCGTTCGCGACCATCGCGCGGCCCAAGGACCTGTCGATCAATCCGGCGACCGTCGGGCCCGTCGTCAAGGGCGTCAAGGTGAAGCTCTTCGACGACAACGGCAAGGAGGTCGAGCAGGGCCAGGTGGGCCGCATCTTCGTGGGCAACACCTTCCCCTTCGAGGGGTACACCGGCGGCGGCGGAAAGCAGATCATCGACGGGCTCATGTCATCGGGCGACGTCGGCTACTTCGACGAGCACGGACTGCTGTACGTCAGTGGCCGCGACGACGAGATGATCGTGTCCGGCGGCGAGAACGTGTTCCCGGCCGAGATCGAGGACCTGATCAGCGGGCATCCCGAGGTCATCGAGGCCACCGCGCTCGGCGTCGAGGACAAGGAGTGGGGGCATCGCCTGCGCGCCTTCGTCGTCAAGGCCGAAGGGGCGAGCATCGACGAGGACGCCATCAAGGTGTACGTCCGAGATCACTTGGCGCGCTACAAGGTTCCGCGCGAAGTGATCTTCCTCGACGAACTGCCGCGCAACCCGACGGGCAAGATCCTCAAGCGCGAACTACGCAAGCACGGTGAGGACGGCGAGGGCTAGCCGCTATCTCAACGAGTCGAGGTCACGTCGCGGTCGGCGTGGCGCCCAACACCCGCTGGAGGTCGGGCTTCATCTGCTGCAACTGCTGGCCCCAGTAGCCCCAGTCGTGCGTGCCGCTGTCGGGGAAGTTGAAGACGCCATTCTTGCCGCCCGCAGCGACGTAGTTGTCCTGGAACGTCCGGTTGGTGCGGATGGTCAGGCCTTCGAGGAACTTGGCGGGCAGGTTGTCCCCGCCGAGGTCGCCAGGGGTGCCGTTGCCGCAGTAGACCCAGATGCGGGTGTTGTTGTTGACCAGCTGCTGGATGTTCACCATCGGGTCGTTGCGCTTCCAGGCGCTGTTCGGATCTTCCGTTGGGCCCCACATGTCATTCGCCTTGAAGCCGCCCGCGTCACCCATCGACACGTTGATCAGGAAAGGCCATGACCCCTCGGAGGGGTTCAAGAAACCCGACAGCGATGCCGCGTAGATGAACTGCTCCGGATGGTAGATCGCCAGCGTCATCGACGCCGAGCCGGCCATCGACAGCCCGACCGCGGCGCTGCCGGTGGACTTGACCTGCTTCTCGGAGGCCAGGTAGGCGGGCAGTTCCTGGGTCAGGAACGTCTCCCACTTGTACGTCTGGCAGCCAGCCTTGCCGCACGCCGGCGAATACCAGTCGCTGTAGAAGCTGGACTGGCCGCCGACGGGCATGACGACCGACAGACCAGAACCGTAGTACCACTCGAAGGCCGGGGTGTTGATGTCCCAGCCGTTGAAGTCGTCCTGGGCGCGCAGTCCGTCCAGCAGGTACACCGCGGGCGAGTTGGGCCCGCCGCTCTGGAACTGGACCTTGATGTCGTGGCCCATGGAAGCGGACGGCACCTGGAGGTACTCGACCGGCAGCCCGGGGCGCGAGAACGCGTTCGCCGTGGCGGAGCCGCCCACGAAGCCTGCGAATACGGGCAACAGAACTGCCATGAAGGCCGTGATCAACAACCGGCGCAAGATGTTCTCCCATCATCGATGGGGCTCGTGGCAACAGAGCGCCCATGAGTCTGCGGTGCCCGGCAGAGGCATCCGCTCCTCAAAATGGTGGCATATGTGCCTGGGAAGTTCATGTGGGCGTCGTTGTGACCCCTGCGATTTGTGGAGTATTTCCGGTGCTGGGCACCGGAAATACTCCACAAATCAGTAAGAGATGGCCTCGATCAACGGGCCTGGCTCGTCCATCAACGCCCAGAAGCGGTCTCGGATGGCGACGGTGATGGGGCCGGGTGTGCCGTCGCCGATCTTCTCCCCGTCGAGGGTGTTGATCGGCGTGACACCGCCTGCGGTGGTGACGGCCATCAGTTCGTCGGCGTCGTAGAGCTCTTGGCTGGTGACGTCGCGCAGGGTGGCCGGGATGCCCATCTGATCGGCGAGCTCGAACACCGTCTTGCGGGTGATGCCCGGCAACGCATTTCGCGAGGGTGACGCGAGTTGGCCGTCCTTGACGATGACGACATTGAAGCCGGGTCCTTCAGCCACGCAGCTGTCGGAGTCGAGCAGGATCGCGGTGCGGGCGCCGCGGTCCTTGGCCTCGAAGCTGGCCGCGGTCAGGTCGCCCCACTGGTAGTTCTTGATGGTCGGGTCGACGGTGTTGCGGCCTGCGCGGCGCACGTGACGGGGGACGATCGCGGTGGTGCCGAAGATCTGCTCGGCGGGGGGGAACGCCCACAGGTAGGGGATCGCGTAGATGTAGACCTGGTGGGTGAGTTTGGATAAGTCCTTCTCACCCTTCTTCTTGCCGTAGCCGCGGGTGATGGTCAGGTTCACGAAGGATTCGCGCAGCTGCGACATGGAGACGCACTTGCGGGTGATCTCGGCCAGTTCGGCCTTGCTCAGGCCTGCGTCCAGGCGCAGTTTGCCGGCGCCGTCGAGCAGGCGGTCGATGTGGTCGTCGAGCCGAAAGATGTTGCCGTGCCACACGTGGGCGACGGTGTAGGTGACGTCGGAGTGTCCGAATCCGGTGTCGAAGATGGAGATCTTGGCTTCTTCGGCCGGGATGTACTCGCCTTCGATCCAGGCCACCCCGCCCGCGAAGGGGCTGGAGGTGTCCAGTTCGTAGTCGCTGTACTGGATCACCGAGCCGGCGGGAGTGTCCTCACGGATGGCGGCGCCGGGCTCCACGGCGACCAGGTTGCTTGCGCCTAGGTCGGTGGTGAGTGTCATGATGTTCCTTTCGAAATAGCTTGTGAATCTTGGTTATTCAGTTGATGTGGGTCTTGGCGAAGTCCGGTCCGGCCTCGCCGGTGGCCAGCCGCTTACGCAACCCGGTGAAGGCCCAGAGCGTGGCGAGCGCGAGCAGTCCGAGGAAGACGTAGCCGTTGCCCGCGAACTGCGGGAGGAAAATCAGCGCGGCGCACACCAGGGTGAAGGCGATGGCCGCGACCACTGCCACCGGCACGCGGGCCTTACCGAGATCGAAGGTTCCTGGCTCGGCCGCCGGGATGGTTCCACGCCGGGTGGCGATCATCACGGCGATGGTCTGCAGGAGGTACATCGCGCAGACCGCCAGCGAGGACAGTCCGAGGATGAGGAAGAACGCCTTCTCGCTGACCAGGGCAAAGAGCAGCAGGACCGTCGAGAAACCGAAGATTCCGAGCACCGCGTACGTGGGCGTGCGGTTCGTCGGGGACACGTGCCGCCAGATGTGGGAGAACGGCAGCATGTTGTCCCTAGCCATCGAGTAGGTCAGCCGGGTGGCGACCAGGATGTTGGCCAGGATGCACGCCAGCACGTTGGTCAGGGCCACGGCGACGACGATCTTGCTGATGACTGGGCCGACCTGCTGGGTGATGATCTCCTCGATGGGGGCAGCGGATGCGGCCTGAACGGCGTCTGCATCCTTGATCGCGAGCACGTAGACGACGTACATGCCGAACTCGATGACGATCGAGGCGGTCAACGCGTAGAACATCGTGCGCGGAATGACGCGCCGCGCGTCCTTCGTCTCCTCGGCGATGTCCGCACTTGCCTCCACTCCGATGAGTCCGAAGAAGGGGCCGAGCGACGCGGCCAGCCAGGCCAGGACATACGGGGTACTGCCGTCAGACGTGCCGCCGGTGAAGAGCACCGAAACGGATTGGTGGTTGTCCGGCGAGGAGAAGGCGACGATCGCGACCAGAATCGTTGCGCCGACGGTGATCACGAACTCGAGGCTGACGCCGATGTTGTTGACCATCGTCGCGAACCGCACGCCGTACAGGTTGATGAGCATGCAGACGGCCATCACGCCGATGGCGACGAGGATCTGCGCGGTCTGGCTCATGTTCCAGCCGAACAGGCTGCCGAGGTAGCCGGACAGAATGAAGCCGACACCGGTCATGCCGCAAATCCATCCGGCCAGCGCCAGCACGCCGGTGAACAGCGCCATCGTCGAGCCGACGAGGCGACTGGTCCACTGGTATGAATAGCCGGCCAAGGGGATCTTGGCGGTCAGGTCCGCGGCGATCAGCGTCCAGATCACGAACACCGCGGCGGCGAGCAGCAGGGTCCAGACGAATGGCCCGCCTGCGGTGAAGTAGCCGGCACCGAAGCCGGTGAACACCGCCGTCGTGGCGCTGATGGTGGCGAAGCCGATGGCGAAGGACGCGAGCTTGCCGACCGAGCGGTCGAGCTTCTGCGTGTAGCCAAACTCTGACAGTTTGGCGTCTTCGTCGGAGAGTGGAGGTGGAGTGGTGCGTGGTGCCGTGTCGGTCATCGGGAGCTCCAGGGATTCGAAGGCGTGTGAACCGAGATAACCGCACGTGAGGGCGCTGACGGAAGTTCCCATTTCTGATCTATTGATAACCATGGGTTATGAGTGGCCCCGCTCATTAAGAGAAGGTGGCCGGCCGCTCCGGAGATTGCCCCTCCTCGAAGGACCACTCGTCGCGGACTTGTTGAATCAGCGCGGCCGCGTCCTTGCCCAGCCGGGCGGGATGCCAGGCCAGTGCGGTGTAGTTGCGGCGCCGGTCGATGATCGGCACGTAAACGATGCCCTGCCTGTTGTAGAGCCGGGCGCTCGCCTCGCTCGTAAAGCTGATGCCGAGACCGCGCGCGACCGTCGTGGTCTCCTCTTCGTACGTGGAAGCGACGGCCGCGATGGTTGGCGTTGCGCCGCTTCGAGCGTCCATCGCCATCCAGTAGTCGCGCCACCGGCCGGCACTGCCAGGCGCGACGACGATGGGGTCGTCCAGCAGTTCGGCGATCGCCACCTCGCTGCGCTTTGCGAACCGATGATCGCGAGGTAGGCACGCCACCCAATTCTCGGCGTCGAGAATGAGCATTCGGTGTTCGGGCAGATCCACCGGCGGCCTGATGATCGCCACCTCGGTGGTACCGTCGGCAAGTCCGGCCGTTGGGTCGGAGAAGTCGAATTCCCGTGGTTCCACGCTTATTTCAGGGAAGGCGGCCTCGAAATGTCGAATCAGCCGGAACAGCACGTCTGCTCCGGTACCGATGAGGTAGCCCAGCCGGATCCGCCGATTGCGGCTGGACAGCACGCCGAGCTGGTCCACAGCTGAGTCGATGCCGGCAAGCGCGTCCTGGACCGTCGGCATCCACGCCGCACCGAGTTCGGTGAGTGCGACCTCGCGGGTGCTGCGAATGAACAACGGCACGCCCACTTGGTGCTCGAGTTGCTTGATCGCGGTGGAGAGGGCGGGTTGCGTGATGAACAGCCGCTCCGCTGCCCGTCGATAGTTGAGCTCTTCACCCAGCACGGCGAAGTAGCGAAGCTGGCGCAGTGTGACGTCCGTACTCGTGGAAGTGCCCTCCATCCGGGAACCCGATGATATGCACGGCCAGGCTCGACGAGGGCAGCACGCGTAGGGAAACACCCGATTTATTCGGTCACGCGCGTCGATAGCGTCGACTCCATGGATATGAGGGCTTCCGCAAGGGCGGGGCTCGCGATCGCGGCGGTGGCGTGCTTGGCCACCGCGTGTGCGAGCGATCCCATCAAGAACGCCGACCGCAGTTCTGAAAAGCCATCGAGCAGCAAGGCTGCAGGGCCGACGTCGAGCGCACAGGCTGCCGGCGGTGGCCTGTTCTCGGCTGCCGTGCCGTGGACCGAGGACGTCTCCGGCGCTGCTCCATCCGAGCGCAGCGCGGCCATCATCAGCGCGCTGAATGACGCGGGCGGCTGGGGCAACGACAACAAGCTCCAGACGGACTTCTCGATCACGGTCTTCGAGGCGGATTCGTCGACGCCCAAGGTCAAGGTCGTTGGCGCAGAGGAATACTGCTACGGCGGTCCAGACTGCGACGACGTGCCCGCGGAAATGCCAATTCCGGCCGAGGCCACCATCGAGGGCTCCGAGGACCTCACCTGCGACACCTCCGGCAACACCGAGGGCCAGGAGGACTGCCACCTGCTGGTGGCGGACCGTGACGAGCAGAAGCTCTACGAGGTGTACCAGGCCAACAAGTCCGGCGACGAGCTGACCGCAGGCGGGTTCTGGATCTGGGACCTTGCAAAGGAGTATCCCGAGACGCTCCGCGGGGATCAGTGCACCAGCGCCGACGCGGCCGGCTTCCCGATTTCGGCGCTTACGCCCACGGCTGACGAAGTAGCCTCCGGCACAATCGAACACGCGATTCGTTTCATCCTTCCGAACGACAGGATGAAGGAAGGTGTCTACGTTCGCCCGGCCACCCACGCGGGCGGCCCGGAAAGCACGGACCCAAATGCGCCGCCCTACGGGGTGCGCTTCCGGTTGAAGTCCGATTTCGACGATTCGTCGTACAACCCCGCAGAGCAGACCGTGATCGCGGCCCTCAAGAAGTACGGCATGCTGCTGTCTGACGGCGGCAACATCGCGCTGACCTTCGCCGACGACCGCACCAGCAAGGCCAAGTGGTCTGAGCTCGACCTCGACTCGCAGTCGTTCAGTTCGATTGCGCCCGACCAGTTCGACGTGGTCGAACTCGGCGACGAGATCCCGCTGACCTACGAGTGCGTGCGAAACCCTTGACCGTCAGAGTTCACTCATCCGCCTGCCGAGCTCGGCCCGCGAGTGGATGTTGAGCTTGCGGTAGACCCGAGACAGGGTGGCCTCCACCGTCTTCGGGCTGATGAACAGCGTGGTGGCCATGTCCCGGTTGGTCATCCCGGTGGCCGCGAGTTCGGCGACGCGCAACTCCGACGGCGTCAGTGCCGCCGTTTCCCGTGGCCCGATGTTGGCGCGGGCCAGCTGATCACGGGCGTGATCCGCCCACAGCGGCGTGCCGAGGCGATCGAACTCGTCCACCGTCTCCCGCAAGGTGGTCGCGGCGAGGTCCTGCCTGCGCAGTCTGCGCTGTAGCCGGCCGTGCAGCAGCCGGGTGCGCGCCCGCTCGAACGGCATGGGCACCCGATCATGTTGCGTCAGTGCGCCTTCCGTGGCCTCAAGCGCACCTTCCAGATCTCCACGGGAGGCCAGCACCAGGCCGCGGCAGCGGCCCCCCACCGCCAGCATCCAAGCCCGGTCGAGGCGTGCTCCGTTGGCTACCAGGAGTTCTGCCCAGCGCTCGGCGTCGTCGAGTCGTCCGACTTGGGTCATCGCCTCGATCGCGTCGGGCAGAAACCACGCGGAGATGATCTCGGTGGTCCTCGGTTCCGAGGCGAGCCGTGTGAGCAGTGGCTCGAGCGCGGACAACGCCGCGTCATAGTTACCCGTCGTAACCTCGATGAAACCCGTAGTCATCAAAGGCCATTGGGCTAGATTCATTGCTCCGGATCGGACCGCCGCGGCAAGCGCGTCGGCGCTGTCCTGGCGACCCGCATCGATGTCACCCCCGAAGGCGGCCGACAGCGCCCTGGTGATCAACGCGACGTAGCGGGACACGTCGCCGTTGAGCTGCAGCGCACGTTCCATGGTGTCCTCGGCCTCGCGGGCCAACTCGCGGAATTCGCCGCGCCAGACGTTCAACATCGCGTTGTGAAAGCTGACGAAGATCAACTCGCTGTCTTCGCCGTGCTCGATGCAACGCCGCCTGACCGTCGCGAGTTCGCCACGGGCGCGGTCGAGCTCGCCGCTCCAGGCCGCGAGCAGCGCGCTCTGGGCGCTGGGCCGAAGCGCGATCGGAGTGCTGACGCGGAGATCTTCTACCTCGACTGCCCGGTCCAGGCTCACGCGGTCGAGGCCCTCGCCTTGCATGAAGCGCAGCGTGGTCCGCATCCCGAGCGCTTGGCCGAGCAGGTGTGGCTGCTGCAGTTCCTCCGACAGCGTGACGGCCTCGTCGACACAGGCGAGCGCCTCGGCCGCGCGGTCCGAGTTGACCTGTGCGAACGACAGGATGATCAGCAGCTCGGCTCGCGACACCGGTTGCTCGTCGAGCTCCGCGAGCGCGCGTTCCAACAGGTCGGCAGCCTCGGGGAAGCTGTCGTCGAACATTCGTACGACGCCGAGCAGATAGAACGCCCTCGAACGGAGCGCACCGGGGTCCAACGCTGCGATCGTCTCGTCGAGCATCGTGCGCGCCCGCTCGGAGTCTCCTGAATTGAAGTAAGAGCGTGCCAAACTCAGTCTGCGTTCCGGCGTATCGCCGCCGAGCGCCATGGCGAGGTTGACCAGTTCCGCGGAAGCCTCTGGGGCGCCCCTGCTTCTTGCGATCTCCGCTGCGGCGTCCAGTGCGCTCAGGGTGGCCGGGTCGCCCGTCGTCGCTGCCAGCGCGAGCTGCCTGGCTTGGGACTCGGGTTCGTCGATGAGCCCGGCGAGCCTGCGGTGCATGGCCTGCCTGGCGGTCGGCGAGGCGCGTTGGTAGACCCCCTTGGCGAGGATGGGGTGGGTGAAGTGGATGCGATTCCCGTCCCGGCTGACGATGCCCTGTTGCTCGGCTGTTTCGAGTAGCGCAACGAGCTCGGTGTGCCCGGTTTCCGTTGCCTGGGCGACGATTTCGATCGTCGGAGCGGCAAGACAGGAGCTGGCCAGTAGCGCTCCCTGAGCGCGCTGCTCGAGACTGTCGATCCGGTGGTTCACCAGTTCGATCAACGACCTTGGCAGGACTTCTTTGGTGCCGCTCCCTCGGTAATCGATCGACCTGGCCAATTCGATGGCGTAGAAGGGATTTCCGCCAGAGGTCTCATGGATGCGTAGCATCGTCGGCCGTGGATAGGAGCGCCCCAACCGTTGCGATAGCACGGCGTGCAGAGCTCCGATAGTCAATGGGCGCAGGGTGATTCGGTTCAGTCGAGCGGGTTGTGGCGTCTGAAACCACACGGCCGAACTCTCGGCTGACATGGTACGTACCGTGCCGAGCAGTCCGACGGGACCGCGGAGTCGGCGCGCGACGAACCCGAGCACGTGCACGCTCGACGAGTCGAGCCACTGCAGGTCGTCGATCGCCAGCAGCACGGGGCCCTCGCGCGCGAGGTGGTCAAGCACAGCCAGGAACCCCGCTGCGACGGCACGCCGATCGGTCGGAGGCTGGCCATCCTCGTCGCTGGTGCGCAACGTGATTCGGTCCACGGCGCGCCGTTGCGGCGTGGGTAGCGTGGCCCATGTCGACGGCGCGACCGAACCGAGCAGATCGGCCAACGCCGTGTAACCCATCACCGACTCCGAGGCGGAGGGGCGGGTCCCGAGCACGCGGAATCCGCGTTCCTGAGCCGAATCGACGGCCGCCAACCACCGTGTGGTCTTGCCGATCCCTGGCTCGCCGTCGAGCATCAAGGCGGCCGGACTCAGCGACGCGTCATCGAGCAATCGCGAGATCGCTAGTGACGCATCAAGATCGGTTACCGCGCGTGCCCCCACGTAGGAACCATCTCACAGCAGCTTACGGATCGCGAGGCAAACCTAGCAACCGTTCGGCAATGATGTTTAGCTGCACTTCCGTGGTGCCACCGTAGATCGTGGTGGCGCGACCGGCGAGCAGATAGTCCGCCCACTTGCCCGAAGGTTGCTCGGGATCACCGATCGCGGCGTCGGTTCCGAACGACGACACCCCGAACTCCGCGTACCCCTGTCCGGTCTTCATCGACAGCAGCTTCGAGATCGCAGCCGCGGGCATCGGGTCGCCACCGGCCAGGGTCAGCAGGGTCGAGCGCAGGTTGAGCACCTTCGCGGCGTGGCCCTCGGCGATCAGTCGGCCGGCCTCGTGCTGTTCGATCTGGTCGAACTGGCCCTCGCGAAGGAACCCGACGAACTGGTCGAGGCTGGCCAGGAACGGTGGTTCGCCGCTACCGATGGAGACGCGCTCGTTGGTCAGGGTGTTGCGGCTGACCTCCCACCCGCGATCCACCTCGCCGAGCACGTACTCGTCGGGCACGAACACGTCGTCGATGAAGACCGTGTTGAACATCGCGTTGCCGGTCAACTCGCGAAGCGGCTTCACCTCGACGCCCTCGCTGGCCATGTCCAGCAGGAAGTAGGTGATGCCGTTGTGCTTGGGAGCGCTCGGGTTGGTCCGCGCCAGCAGCGCGCCCCACTGTGAGTACTGCGCGCCGGTGGTCCAGATCTTCTGGCCGGTGATGCGCCAGCCGCCGTCGACCTTGGTGGCCTTGGTGGTCAGGCTGGCCAGATCCGAACCGGCGCCTGGCTCGGAGAACAGCTGGCACCAGATCAGCTCGCCGCGGAACGTCGGCGGCAGGAAGCGCTGCTGCTGATCATTGGTGCCGTACGCGACGATCGACGGGATGATCCAGGCGGCGATGCCCATGTTGGGCCGCTGAACCCGCCCGCTGGCGAACTCCTGGGCGATGATGATCTGCTCGATCGGGGTGGCGCCCCGGCCCCACGGCTTGGGCAGATGTGGTGTCACCCAGCCGCCCTCGGCAATCGCGGTGTTGCGCTCTTCGCGCGGAATCGCCTTCAGCGCTGCAACTTCCGCGCGGATCTCGTCTCGAAGCTTCTCGGTGTCGGGATCGAGGTCGATGTCGATGGACCGCATCCCTGTGGTGGTGGCGACGTCGACGACCTGCTGCGGGTAGTCGGCGGCCCGCCCGAAGCACGCGGCCAGCACGATGGCGCGCCGGTAGTACACGTTGGTGTCGTGCTCCCAGGTGAAGCCGATACCGCCGTGCACCTGGATGCAGTCCTGAGTGGTGTGCTGAGCGGCGACCGGGGCCAGCGTGGCGGCGACCGCGGCCGCGAACTCGTAGGCGCTGTCTGCGGCGGTCCCGCCGAAGGCCTCGTCGATCGCACGGGCCGCGTCCCAGACCGCCGCGGTGGCGCGTTCGGTCTCGGCGATCATGCCCGCGCACTTGTGCTTGATGGCCTGGAACTGGCCGATCGGACGGCCGAACTGCTCGCGGATCTTCGCGTACTCCGCCGCGGTGTCGGTGGCCCAGCGGGCGACGCCGATGCACTCGGCCGACAGCAGCGTGGACATGACGGCGCGGGCGAGCGTGCGGCTCAGGTTCGACAGCACGCGATCGTCGCCGACCTCGATCGCATTGGCCCGGACATGCGCGAGCGGACGGAGTGGGTCGACGCTCTTGACGGGTTCGAGCTCGACCTGGTCGGCGTCGAGCACCACCCATTCCTCGCCGCTGTCGATCGCGACTGGTAGCACCAGGATCGAGGCTTGCGCCGCCGCGGGCACGGCCCTGACCTCGCCGCGGACGACGAGCCCGTCCCCCTGGCGCGTGGCCGTCAGTCCGGAGTCGATGGCGTACGCGGCGATGGCGTCGCCGGAGGCCAACGCCTCGAGGCGCTTGTCGTCGGGGTCGTTGGCAGAGATCAGTGCGCTGGCGATGGCCGAGGGCACGAACGGGCCAGGCACGGCGCCGTAGCCGAATTCGGCGAGCACGATGGCCAATTCGAGGAAGCCGAAGCCCTGTCCGCCGACGGACTCGGACAGGTGCACGCCTTGCAGGCCCTGCTCGGCGGCGGCCTTCCAGTACGTCGGTGGATTGGCGATCGGGGTTTCCAGCGCCTCGTGCAGGACCTCCGACGGCACGACCCGCTTGACCAGGTCCCGGACCGAATCGGCCAAGTCGTTGTGCTCGGAAAGGATCGCAATGGGCATGGCTTCTGCTCCTTGAATCAACCGGTGGGTTGGGAACGAGGGTACCTGGGCGGCTATCGCCGACCGACGGGCACCTCGTTCACCAGGTTCACCAGCTGCGTACCGTCGCGCAGCCGAGCGCAGTTGGCGACGGCCTCGACCAGATAGCGCCGCATCGTGTCCGCGGTGTACCACGTGACGTGCGGTGTGACGACGACATTCTCGAGGGCCAGTAGCGGGTTGTCGGCCGGTACCGGTTCGACGGCGAAGACGTCGAGGCCGGCCGCGGCGAGCCGGCCCGACCGCAACGCGTCGACGAGGGCTGGCTCGTCGATGATCGGGCCCCTCGAGGTGTTGACGAGCACCGCGTCCGAACTCATGCGGCCCAGTGCGGCGGCATCCAGCAGGCCCGCCGTCGCGTCGTTCAACGGAAGGTGCAGCGACACGACGTCGCTGGCGGCCAGCAGGTCGGGCAGCGACCGCCAGCCGGGCCGGCCGTCGTCGCGCGTGCTGGTGTGGATGACCGTGGCCCCCATGGACACGACGATCGCCTCGACCCGCTTGGCGACGTTGCCGTAGCCCACCAAGCCGACCGTGCACCCGCCGATGTCGCGCACCGTCTCGCCGAGTGTCGGGTCCGACGGCCAGCCGTTTCCGGCGCGCGTGGCTCGGTCCAGCGCGGGCAGTCGGCGTAACGCGGCGAGCATCAGCAGTACCGCACCCTCGGCGACCGACGGTGCGTTGGCGCCTGGCATGTTGGCCACTCCGATGCCGAGTCGGGTCGCCGCGTCCACGTCGATGGTGTTCACGCCGGCTCCGAGTTTGTGCACCAGCCTGCAACGGCCGGCGCGTTCGAGGTCGGCGCCCGACAGTGGGCGGAGCACGTGCCAGATCACGTCCGCGTCGGGGAGCTCCCGGTAGAAGGTCTGCTCGTCATCCTCCGCGCAGTAGCGAATGTCCAGCCAACTTGCTTGGGGGGCAAGGAACTCCAGCACCTTGTCGCCCGGCGTGAAATGGGCGAGCACTCTCATCGCCACGGTGGATCTTCGTTCTGTCGATCGAATGGAGATACAACCCGCAAAGGTCGAACCCACTATTACATGGAAGCGTCCCCACTCCCCGTGCCGGGGAATGAGGGACGCTCCATATTCGCGGTGCTAGTTGCCTCAGCCCATCTACGGCGAGGAGGCTGACTGGTTGTTGCCGACCACTGATTTTGTGTGGTTGTTGCCGGGTCCAGCCGTCACGTTATCGTTGTTCCCGATCGCACTGGCACTGTTGTCGTTGCCAGAATGAGCGGCCACGGTACTGCCGTTGCCGACCGCAGTGGCTCTGTTGCGACTGGCACCGCTCGTCGTCGTCGTGAGGTTAGGTGCTCCTGCGAACACCTTGTTCCCGTTACCGAATACGTTGACGCGGTTGTCGTTGTTCCCGGTGCCGCCCAGATTCGATCCGGCGAATGCGGTGTTGCCACTGCCGGTTACGTTGACGCTGTTGCCGTCACCGTTGCCCGCCCCCGCGATGTTGGTGTTGCCGTAAACCCTGACCTTGTTGTGGTTGGCGGGCGTCGCGGTGGAAGATCCCGCCGCGACGTTGTTGTGGTCGCCGACCGCGGTGGCTTCGTTCCCGACACCCGGTCCCACCGTCTGCACGGTGTTGCTGACGCCACTGGCGGTGGCGGTGTTGGGTGCTGCCGCCGAGCCGTTGCCGACGGCCTGCGCCGTGTTCTTCGGTGCCCCCGTGGGCGTGTTCCCGGTCGCGGTGGCACGCTCCCAGGTGCCGCTGGCGACTGCGACGTTGTTGGTGCCGACGGCGCTGGCGAACACGTTGCTGCCGTTGGCAAGTGCGCTATTGCCGATGCCAATTGCGCCGGCGGTGGAGTTGGGGCCGTTGGCGATTGCGGAGTTGTCGGTGCCTATCGCGTACGCGAAGGAGTTCGCCCCCGACGAGGCGCAACTGTTCCCGCCGCTCCCAGTGGAGACGGTGTTGCCGTTGTACGACGCGCACGCACCAACCCCCGCATTGGCCGCGCCCGCGCCGAATGCCGTTGCGCTGACTAATGCACCCGTCGCTGCTGCCCCCAACAGAAAGACACCCACCCTGCTCTGGGTGCGACGACCCCCAAGCTTCATTGCTGTACTCATCATGTTTCTCTCCCCTGTTTCCCCTCGGAGGCTGGCGACTCCATCCCCTACACAAGTTGGTAGCACACGCGACAGCAAATGACCAGCTTTTGCTCAGTTTAGACAAAAAACTATCCTGAACAGGAAAAGTACTTGTACTGGCAACTAGAAACTCGTAGCGCAGCTAACGAGCATGGCGCGGACAAAGGAGTGGCAGCTGCCGTGAGTTCGGGCCCCCGCAGCGTATGGATTACCTGCTCCCACGACGTAAGTAGTGCACTACTCAAGTGTCGGCTCCGAACCACGGTTAAGGGCGAACCTCGAGCCACCGCGGCGTGGACGGCAAGCTCGCAGCGGGTGCGGTATGAGAGTCCGGAATCAGCGGACTGGTTGATAGCAAACCGTCAACCAACGTCACACGCGGACCACTAGCGCCACCGCTTGGCGATCCACCTGGCGATGATATCGGCCTGCTCGCTGCGGGCCCCGGGCGTGGTGAAGTAGTGATCGGAGTCGATCGCGCGAGTGGACTTGTCGGTGCTGGCGAGGGCGTCGTAGATGCGCTGCGCGTCAGACGGGTACACCCCGGTGTCCTGTTCGGCGTTGATGACGAGGGCGGGGCAGCCGATGCGTGCCAGGTGCGGCTCGGCACGGGTCTGTGCGTGACGCATGCTCCACATGCCCAGCCAACTGCGCAGGGTGGACGCCGCAGCGATGCCATGCGCGGACCGGTTGGCGTTGACGGGGACCCCGGCGTAGCAGGTATTGGCAGGACGCTTGGTCGGCTCCAGCGTCGGATCGACCATGCGTGGGTCTGCCCACGTGCGCAACACGGTGAAAGGGCGATCGGAGAACCCCGCTGCGCGAACACGTTTGAGCTCAATTTCGACCCAGTCGGTGATGGCGTTGTTGCGCGCTAGCTGGGCCGCTCGGTAGCGCTCGATGAATCCCGCGTCGAAAGGCGGACCGTTGTGGGCGTCGAACAGGTCCAGGGTGGAATCACCCGCCACCGCGTCGTGCTCGTCGATGACGGAGCCGTCCATCCACGCCGTGAGCACGTCGGGGCGGCCCGGGTGCGCGGCGCTGGCGACGTACCCGTCGGCGGGGATCAGGTCGGTCAGCCCGGCGGCGGGCCGCATGCCATCCAGTGGAGTGACGTGCGGATCGACGGCCTGCGCCTGGTAGGCGGCCATCAACGAGCCACCGCCTGAATTGCCCAGCAGCACTACGGTTTCTACGCCCTGGACATCGCGTAGCCACTGGACGCCCACCCCGATGTCGACGAGCGCATGGTCGAGCAGGAAGCTGCTCTCGTAGCCGCGAAAGCGGGTATTCCAGCCGAGGAAGCCGATACCCCTGGTGGCCATGTAGTCCGCGAGATAGTGCTCGGAGAAGTCGATCTGGTAGTGCGTGGCGATCATCGCCACCTTCGGCTTGCGGCCCACCCCGCGGTAGTAGATGCCCTGACAGGGGTGGCCTCCCGATCCGGCCCGTCGGGCGGTAGGCGAGTCGACGCCGATGAATTCTCTCGTCACGCCAGGCGTGCCGGATCCCCCCGGATTCTTCGTCATGTCGGCGGAGCCCCCTTGTAGTAGATGGTCCGATAGAAGATCGCGGCCAAGGTCGCGATGCACGCCCGGTCGTCGGCGCCCTTGGCGCCGTCCCCACTCAGCTGGGCGTAGCAGAATTGGTTGAGCATCGAAACCAGCGCGACGGCGATCAGGTGTGGATCGTCTTCGGCGCAGAACCCTTGGTGTTGAGCCTGTTTCACCATGGAGGTGACGAGACTGATCGGCAATTCGCAGATTTCGGCCCAGTACTGCGCGAAGTCGTCGCTGACCATCGCCAACTGCGACACGCTGATCATCTCCGCCAGCCGATGGCGGTAGGTGGTCCAGTGCGCGGCGGCGGCCCGATGGGCCCGTTCCCGGTTGGTCAGGTCGGGCTCGGTGGCTGCCCTGGCTCGGTCGCGCGCCTCGTCACGGAAGCGCACCGCCCACTCGCGCACCATCGCTTCCTTGGAGTCGTAGTAGTTGTAGAACGAGGCGGTGGACCGGCCGGCCTCTGCGGCGATGTCCGAGATCGTGGTGGCGAGAATCCCCTTGCGCGCGACCACTGCTCGCGCGGCCGCATCGATGGCGGCCTGCGTCTGCCTGCCACGAAGGGTCGGCAGTTGCTCACGCGGGGCGACGGTCACACGCGGGCCCTCCCCTCGAACCGGTGCTTGAACGACATCTGAACCTGATGTTAGATTCAGTTATTGACCTTGACCAGACCTTGGCCGGTGGCAATCGAGGAGCAGCGCAATGATCAAGCCGGACAACCCCAATTCGGAGTTCGAGCTAGGTGGTATCAACCACGTCGCGCTGGTTTGCGCGGACATGGCGAAGACCGTCGACTTCTACTCGAACGTGCTCGGCATGCCGTTGGTGAAGTCACTGGATCTGCCGGGTGGCATGGGGCAGCACTTCTTCTTCGACGCGGGCAACGGAGACTGCGTGGCGTTCTTCTGGTTCGCCACTGCGCCCGACGGGGTGCCGGGCATCTCGGCACCGGCCGCCATTCCCGGTATCGGAGAGATCGTCAGCGCGGTGGGTTCGCTGAACCACCTGGCCTTCCACGTGCCCGCCGAGAAGTTCGACGAGTACCGGCAACGACTGAAAGACAAGGGCGTCCGGGTGGGCCCGGTGCTGAACCACGACGAGAGCCCGGCTCAGGTGTCCGCAACCCTGCACCCCGGCGTGTACGTGCGGTCGTTCTACTTCCAGGACCCCGACGGCATCACGCTCGAGTTTGCCTGCTGGACAAAGGAATTTACGGAGAGCGACGTCGTGACGGTGCCGAAGACCGACGCCGACCGCCGCCCGCCAGTTGCTGCTCGCTAGTCGAGCCCGGAGGCGTGGCCGTCCGGGTCGGTCCAGACGATGGTCACTATTCAGTAAAGCGTTGCTCGCAGCAGGCAATAGTCGCTGGCGTAACGGGGTCAATGAGCTTCCGGCGTCAGGCGCAGAACCGGGATGGTGCGAATGCCGTTGGTGTTCGCGGCGTACGAGGTGTAGTTGGAGGCGTAACGCTCAGCCAGAGCGAACAACCGATCATGGTCCTCGCCCTCGGTCGGACAGGCTATGAAGCTACCGCCGCTGCCGCTGCGACCGTCGGCGAATATCTTGCACACTGGGTTCTTAAGCAGATTGTGGTACCAGCTTGGATGATTAGCCTGCCCGTAGTTCGAGGCGACCAGAATGACGTCATCGCTATCTGTGAAGTAGGTCAGCGGCACATCCCGCTCCACCCCCGACCTCGCCCCAGTTGTACGCAGCAAAACGAGCGGAATCGTGCCCTTCGCGAGATGCACGCGCCCGCCGGTTAGGTGCATCAAACGGGTATCGAGTGGGGCCATGAACATGCGGTGAAAGGCGGAGCCGCTCTTCGTTGTGAGGATGCGGGCCACCTCGCGCCGCATCACCGTCGGTTTGCTCGTCGGGTCTACGCGTGGAATGCCGTTCAACAGAGCCCCCGCCATGTTGGTGATGTTATCCCCGCTGAGCCGCCCGGCGAGGTCCTCTTTCGATACTGTTCGCGGCATCGGCAAAGTGCTTAGCGGCGCCTGCCGATGTCATCGACGGTCCGCGTGAGTTGATCGACGAGCTGGGCCTGGTCCAGTCCGAGGTCTCCCGACACCCATGCGCTGAGGGTCTGGGTGACGCCTCCGACCACGAAATGCGATACCGCCTTGACCCATTCGGCCTCGGGCACCTGGTACGCGGTCGTCACATGCTGGCCACTGAGCATGGCGAAGAAGCCGCCGAGTCCGGCACGTTTGCGTGCGACTACGGGATTGGAGAGTTGCGCGTTGAACAGCAGTCGGCCGATCCGTGAATCACCTGCGATCGTGCGTACCAGGTTGGCGATGCCTGCCCGGTTGAGCTCGTCGGGGGGAGCAGCAGCGATCGCAGCTTGGGTGGTGGCTGCGATGTCGGCGGCCACCCAGTCGAAGACCGCGTCGACCAATTCGTCCTTGTCGGTGAAACTCTCGTAGAAGTACCTCGCCGAAATTCCGGCGCGCGCGCAGATAGCGCGGACGGTGAGTTCGGGCGGATGGTCCGAGCCCCCGAGCAACTCCAGGCCCGCGTCGAGCAGCCGTCGCCTGCGCTCCGCGATTCGATCGCGGGCGTCGACGCCGCCGTAGGGCCGGACCTGTGCCATGCCGTCGATCTTGACACCGATCAGCCGCCAGGGGCAATATTAGGAAACACGCGTTATCACATTTGCCGAAGGAGTCGCCAGTGACCGACAGCCTTGTCGAACGTCCGGTGAGCGCATCGACCGCGACGGGGACGCCGCGCAAGTGGTCCAGGCGACGCGGCGGCCCTACGGTTGACGAGGGCCTGATGGGCATTGCACTGTTGGCCGGACCGGCGAACGTGATCATGCAGCTGGCCAGGCCGGGTGTCGGCTACGGCGTGCTGGAGAGTCGCGTCGAGAGCGGTCGGGTCGACCGTCATCCGATCAAGCGGGCGCGCACTACCTTCACCTACCTCGCGGTGGCCAACAACGGCACGGACGAGCAGAAGGCGGCCTTCCGCCGCGCGGTGAACGGGGCGCACGCCCAGGTGTATTCGACCGACGAGAGTCCGGTGAAGTACAACGCCTTCGACAAGGACCTGCAGATGTGGGTGGCGGCCTGTCTGTACAAGGGTGCCGTCGACGTCTACCGCCTGTTCGTCGGCGAGTTGGACGACGAGACCGCCGACCGGCACTACGCCGAGGGCATGGCCTTGGGCACCACACTCCAGGTGCCCGCCTCGATGTGGCCGGCCGACCGCGCTGCCTTCGACGAGTACTGGCAGCGCTCGTTGGACCAGGTGCACATCGACGACACCGTGCGCGAGTACCTCTTTCCGATCGCCGCGGGCCGCGTACGTGGGGTCAAACTTCCGGTTGCCATTCAGCGCCGACTCGATGCGTTCAATCTTCTGATCACGACAGGCTTTCTGCCGCAACGCTTTCGGGACGAGATGCAACTGCCCTGGGATGCCGGTCACCAGCGCCGCTTCGACCGGCTGATGGGCGTGTTGCGCACCGCTACGCGTTTGATGCCGCGGTTCGTCAGGCAATTCCCGTTCAACGTCCTGCTGAAGGATCTCGACTGGCGGATCCGGACCGGGCGGCCGCTGGTCTAGCTGCAGTGCGAGCTGGCTGTCAGGGACGTTGGGTATACCGGAGGTATGCGCCCTCACGGAGACGAACGAGACACCTGGGATATCACCACAAGCGTCGGCTCGACGGCATTGTTCGTCGCCGCCGCGCGCGCCATCGAGGGTCAGAAGTCGGAGCCGTTGGCGCTCGACCCCTATGCCGAGGTGTTCTGCAACGCGGCGGGCGGTGAATGGGCCGACGTCGTGGCCGACGTCCCGAGTGACGGCGGGCTCTACACCCGGCTGCGGTCCTCCGACTTCGGCGAGCACTTCACGTCGTTCCAAGGCGCGCGCACCAAGTACTTCGACGGCTTCTTCACGCGGGCCGTGGACGCAGGTGTGCGGCAGGTCGTGATCCTCGCCGCCGGTCTCGACTCGCGGTCGTTTCGGCTGCCGTGGCCGGACGGCACCGTGGTCTACGAACTCGACCAGCCTCAGGTGTTGGAGTTCAAGCGGGAAACGCTCGCCGAACTAGGAGATGTGCCGCAAGCGGAGCGGCGCGAGGTGGCCGTCGACCTGCGCGACGATTGGCCCCAGGCCCTGAAGGACGCCGGGTTCGACCCGTCGCAGCCGTCGGCGTGGGTTGCCGAAGGGCTGCTCATCTACCTGCCTGCCGCTGCTCAACAACAATTGTTCGAGGGCATCGACGAGCTCGCCAGCCCCGGTAGCTGGGTCGCCGTGGAAGAAGGCAGGCCCATGCCCACGGTGGTGTTCGAGGCCAAGCGGCAGGAAGAGCGGGCCGCGGGCGAGGAGGGCACCTTCTTCACGCTCACCTACAACGAGCAGATCGCCCCTGGTGCCGAGTGGTTCGGAGCGCGCGGCTGGTCGGCCGAGGCAACTCCGCTAACCGTGCGCCTGCGGGAACTCGGCAGGCCCATTCCGGAGGATCACCCCGACGCTGGGCCGATGGCCGGCGCGATCAGCCTGGTGACCGCACACAAGAGGTGACCGGGCTCACCCAACAGCCACGGCAGGTGCGTCTCGACACTTAGGTTATGCAGTGCTAACTTCGGCGGGAAAGTTAGCTTAGGCATACTTAAGGAGAGTGCGGGGGCTCGTCGCCTCCGTGAGACACGCATATGGGTAGTGACACGCTGGCGGCTGCCGACGCGCGGAGCAACAAGAGTCCCGTCGACCGTGCTGTGCTCAGTCGGTTCGCGACGTGCTGTCGAGCCTTGGGCCTGTCCGTCCACGATCGGCGACGTCCGGCCGATCTTCCCGCGGCCAGGTCCGGGTTCACCGAGCTCACTCGCATCGCGCGCGACCACTGCGACGCGTGGACGGGCCTCGCAGCCTCCGGCGACACCAGCGCCCGCGTGATCGAAGCGGTGTGGCAGACCGTGGACACGGCAGGCGCGCTCCAGCGCCAACTCGACCTCTCCGAGGGTGACCTGACGTTCACCTACGACTCCGGGTTGTACCTGAAGTTCGCCGCGGCCACCCGAGACGACTTCCAACTCGCTTATGCGGCAACGCTTTGCGACACGGACGACTACGCATCGGCGGACAAGCTGGTCGGTGCGCTGATCGACCGACGGCCCAGCTGGCTCGAAGCCAGGTGGGTGCGCGTCGCGATGTGTTACCGCACCGAACGGTGGTCGGATGTCGTGCGCCTGCTCACCCCCGTGGTCAACGACGCCAAGCTCGACGAGACGTACGCCCATGCCACGCGGGTTGCCCTCGGCACCGCACTGGCCCGGCTCGGCATGTTCGCCCCGGCCCTGTCCTATTTGGAGCAGCCAGGCGGACCGGTCCAGATCGCCACCGTCGACGGCACGTTGACCAAGGCATTGTCGTTGCGCGCGCAGGGCGAGGACCTCGAGGCCACCGACGTGCTGGCCGAGCTCTACGCCGCCAACCCCGAACACGACCAGGTGGAACTGGCGCTCTCGGATTCGTCGTACGGAATAGTCCCGACCACCTCTGCGCGCATCGAGGCCCGCTCCGACCCGTGGGACCCCGAGACCGAACCGACCGACGCCGACTTCGTCGATCCGGGCGCGAAGGAACGCAAGGCGCACCTGCTCATCGAGGCGGAGGCCGAACTCGCCGAGTTCATCGGGCTCGAAGAGGTCAAGTTCCAGGTCGCCCGGCTGAAGAGCTCGGTGGCCATGGCGCTCCGCCGCCAGGACCGCGGCCTGGCCGTCGCGCAACGCACCAACCACCTGGTGTTCGCAGGGCCGCCAGGGACGGGCAAGACGACCATCGCACGTGTCGTCGCCAAGATCTATTGCGGCCTAGGCCTATTGAAGAAGGAGACGGTCCGCGAGGTGCACCGCGCCGATCTCATCGGCCAGCACATCGGCGAGACCGAGGCCAAGACCAACGGCATCATCGACAGCGCGCTCGACGGCGTGCTGTTTCTCGACGAGGCCTACGCGCTGGTCTCGACCGGCGCCAAGAACGACTTCGGCCTGGTCGC
Source organism: Mycobacterium sp. RTGN4 (assembly GCF_033804635.1). Classification (NCBI taxonomy): domain Bacteria; kingdom Bacillati; phylum Actinomycetota; class Actinomycetes; order Mycobacteriales; family Mycobacteriaceae; genus Mycobacterium; species Mycobacterium sp. RTGN4. Next base: position 567,801 of record NZ_JAPZLB010000002.1, read on the forward strand.
CATCGACACCCTGCTGGCCCGCATGGAGAACGACCGCGAGCGGCTCGTCGTTATCGTCGCCGGTTACCGCGCGGACCTCGACCGCTTCCTCGACACCAACGAGGGCCTGCGGTCCCGCTTCACGCGCAGCATCGACTTCCCGTCGTACTCCGGACACGAGCTCGTCGAGATCGCGATGCGGATGGCCGAGAAGCGCGACAGCATCTTCGAGAAAGCGGCACTGGCAGACATGGAACGGCTGTTCGACCACCTTGCCTCGGCCACGACGCCCGACGCAGCCGGCGTGGCGCGACGCAGCCTCGACATCGCGGGTAACGGTCGCTTCGTGCGAAACCTCGTCGAAAGGTCGGAGGAGGAAAGGGAATACCGGCTCGACCACTCCGATAGTGACGACTTCACCGACGACGACCTGATGACCATCACCGCGGACGACGTGCGCCAGTCTGCCGTGCCGCTGCTGCGCGGCCTTGGCCTTTCGGTGCCCGCATGAGCGAGCCATCCGAGCGTCGCACGTTCACGTCGCGCACCCCGGCCAACGACAACCCCGAGCACGTCGCGTACCGGCGTGGATTCGTCACCCGTCATCAGGTCTCCGGCTGGCGATTCATCATGCGGCGCATCGCATCTGGAGTCGCGTTGCACGACACCCGGATGCTCGTCGACCCGCTACGCAGTCAGTCCAGGGCCGTGCTCGTCGGCGCGCTGGTACTCATCACCGGGCTGGCCGGCTGCTTCATCTTCTCGCTGATCCGCCCGGCAGGCGTCGTGGGTGACAGCGCGATCATCGCCGACCGCACCACCTCCGCGCTCTATGTGCGGCTGGGCGGTCAACTGCACCCCGCGCTGAACCTGACCTCGGCCAGACTCATCGCAGGCCGCCCCGACAACCCGACGATGGTGAAGAGCGCCGAGCTCGACCAGATTCCGCGAGGCAACCTCCTTGGCATTCCCGGTGCTCCGGAACGCATGGTGCAGAACACGACTCGCGATGCTGACTGGACGGTGTGCGACGGGATCTTCGGGCCTGCGTCCGGCGTTACGGTCATCGCAGGCCCTCTGCGCGACGGTGGCGAGCGGGCGGGCGCGCTTGGTGAGCGCGACGCGATCCTCGTCTCCAACGCGAATGGACCGAACGCTGGCGACTGGCTGTTGTGGAATGGTCGCCGCAGCCCCATCGACATGAACGACAGGGCCGTCACCGGTGCGCTCGGGTTGGGCGTGCAGACTCCTGCGGCCCGTCCCATCGCGCCGGGTCTGTTCAATGCGATTCCCGAGGCTCCCGCGCTGAGTGCACCCGTCATCGCGGGTGCCGGTGAACCGCCCCGCTACCAACTGCCCGTGCCCGCACCCGTTGGCTCGGTCGTCGCGTCGTTCGACGCCAACGACACGCTTCACCACTACGCAGTGCTCGGCGACGGGCTGCAACCGGTGTCCCCCGTGGTGGCGGCAATTCTGCGCAACACCAACTCCTTTGGACTCGACCAGCCACCCCGAATCGGGGCCGACGACGTGGCCCGGCTGCCCGTCGCGAGCGACCTCGACACCAGCGTCTACCCGAGCGAGCCGATCACGCTGATCGACCCTGCCGCCGCCCCGCTGACGTGCGCCCAGTGGACCAGGGCCGCCGATGCCACGGGTAGCGCGCTCGAATTGCGTTCCGGCGTCACGCTCCCCGTCTCCGACGAGCTGCGGACCGTCCAACTGGTCGGGGCGGGCGCGGGCCCCACCGCGGACCGCGTCGTCCTTGCGCCAGGACACGGCTACCTCGTGCAATCGGCCGGACCCGACGGCGCGTACTTCTGGATCAGTGACACCGGCGTGCGCTACGGCATCGGCGATGACGGTGACCAGAAAACCGTTGCTGCACTGGGGCTCACCCCACCAGGGCTACCGATACCATGGTCGATCCTCAGTCAGTTTGCGGCTGGCCCGACGCTGTCGCGTGCCGACGCGTTGCTGGCCCACGACGCACTGGCTGCCGACCCCCGCCCCGCAGTCGTGAGGGAGACCAACCCGTGAGCCGACTCATCTTCGAAGCGCGCCGCCGGATTCCAGTGCCGAGCACGCGCAAGGGCACCATCACCATCGAACCGCCTCCAGAGCTTCCCCGGCTGGTGCCGCCGTCGCTGCTGCGGCGCGTGCTGCCGTACCTGATCGTCATCCTGATCGTGGGCATGATTGTGGCGTTGGTGGCCACCGGTATGCGGCTGATCTCGCCGACGACGTTGTTCTTCCCGTTCGTGCTGCTGTTGGCGGCCACCGCGATGTACCGCGGCACCGACGGCAAGGTGCGTACCGAGGAAATCGACGCCGAGCGGGCCGACTATCTGCGCTACCTCTCCGTCATCCGCGACAACGTGCGCACGCACGCAGGCGAACAGCGCGCGGCACTCGAGTGGTCGCACCCCGACCCGACGCTGCTTACCGAGGTTCCTGGGACGCGGCGCCAATGGGAGCGCGACCCGCACGACGCCGACTTCCTGGTGGTGCGAACCGGATTGCACGATGCGCCACTGAATACGACACTGCGCGTGAAGGACACGGCCGACGAGGTCGACCTCGAGCCGGTTTCGCACAGCACGCTGCGTGGGCTGCTCGACGTCCAGCGCACCGTGCGCGCGGTTCCGGCGGGACTCGACATCGCCAAGGTCTCACGCATCACCGTGCTCGGAACTCCCGACGAGGTGCGCGCAGCGTTGCGCGCATGGATCGCGCAGGCCGTCACGTGGCACGACCCTGCCGTACTCGGCGTCGCGTTGGTCACCCCAGAGCTCGAGAGCGAAGCCTGGTCGTGGTTGAAGTGGTTGCCGCACTGCGACGTATCCGGCGACGGTCCGGCCCCGGGCGACGGAGCAGGCCCGGCCCGCTACCTGGCCGACGACGCTGCCGAACTACGGGAGCTGCTGGCTCCGGTGCTCGACGACCGCCCGTCGTTCGAGGCTGGTGGCGCCGACGCCAAACACCTCTTGATCGTCGTCGACGACGAGGACGCCGATCCGGACGCGATCGTGCCGCGCCGCGGCCTCGCGGGCGTGACGCTGGTGCACCGCAGCGCGGAGCCGCCACATCGCGAGCAGTATGCCGATCCGGAACGGCCCATCCTGCGGATCGTCGACGGGAAGCTCGAGCGTTGGCAGACCGGCGGTTGGCAGGCGTACGTCGATGCGGCCGACGGGCTTGGCGTCGCCGAAGCCCGCCACCTCGCGCGGCGGCTGTCGCGCTGGGATACCAACCCCAGCCACGCCCGTACCGGCAATGCCGGCATCACCACCTTCTCGACGTTGCTCGGCATTCCGGATGCGGCTGCGTTGGACGTGGCCAGCCTGTGGTCCCCGCGCGGCCGGGCCGAGGAACTGCGCGTGCCGATCGGGGTGACCGCCACCGGTGAGCCACTGCTCTTCGATCTCAAGGACGAGGCTGAGGGCGGCATGGGGCCGCATGGTCTGATGATCGGCATGACGGGGTCCGGCAAGTCGCAGACCTTGATGTCGATCCTGTTGTCGCTGTTGACGACTCACTCGGCCGACCGGCTTATCGTCATCTACGCCGACTTCAAGGGCGAGGCAGGCGCGGACATCTTCCGCAACTTCCCTCAGGTCGTGGCGGTCATCTCGAACATGGCCGAGAAGCGGTCTCTGGCCGACCGTTTTGCCGATACCCTGCGTGGCGAGGTGGCCCGCCGCGAGCAACTGCTCATGGAGGCCGGCCGCCGGGTGCAAGGCAGCGCATTTAATTCGGTGGTCGAGTACGAGGCAGCCATCGCGGCGGGCCATGACCTGGCACCGCTGCCGACGTTGCTCGTCGTCGCCGACGAGTTCTCGTTGATGATCGCCGACCACCCGGAGTACGCGGAACTCTTCGACTACGTTGCGCGCAAGGGCCGTTCGTTCCGCATCCACATCCTGTTCGCCTCCCAGACGCTCGACGTGGGGCGCATCAAGGACATCGACAAGAACACGTCGTACCGGATCGGGCTCAAGGTGGCCAGCCCCAGCGTCAGCCGCCAGATCATCGGCGTCGAGGATGCCTTCCACATCGAGGCGGGCCCCGAACACAAGGGTGAGGGCTTCCTGGTCCCGACCCCAGGCGCGCTGCCGGTGAAGTTCCGCAGCACCTACGTCGACGGCATCTACGACCCGCCTCGGATCCAGAAGACGATTGTCGTGCAAGCCATTCCGGAGCCGCACTTGTTCACCGCCGGTCCGGTGGAGACTGCGCCGGACACCGTCATCGTGACCGACCCGTCCGAACTCGACGAGCGCCAGCCACGCAAGTTGGTCGCCACCATCGGCGAGCAACTCGCGCACTACGGGCCCAAGGCGCCGCGACTGTGGCTGCCGCCGCTCGAGGACGCGATTCCACTGGACGAATTGCTGTCTCGCACCGACGTGTCCGAACGCCAATGGCGTTGGCCACTCGGCGAAATCGATCGACCCTTCCAGATGCGGCGCGATCCGCTCGTCTTCGACGCGACGTCAGCGGCCTCCAACGTTGTAATCCACGGTGGGCCCAAGTCGGGCAAGACCACCGCCTTGCAGACGTTCATCCTTTCGGCCGCCGCGCTGCACTCGCCGCGCGACGTGACGTTCTACTGCCTGGACTACGGCGGCGGTCAACTCAAGGACCTCGCACACCTCGCACACGTCGGTAGCGTCGCGTCGCCGCTGGAGCCCGAACGCATCAGGCGCACGTTCGGGGAACTGGAGCAGTTGCTGCGCGCCAGGCAGGCCCGCGGCGACCACCGGGACGAATACGGCGAGGTGTTCCTCGTGATCGACAACCTCTACGGGTTCAGCCGCGACAACACCGACACCTTCAACACGCGAAACCCACTGCTGGCCAAGGTGACCGAGCTCGTCAACGTCGGGATGTCCTACGGCATCCACGTCGTATTCACCACGCCGAACTGGCTGGAGGTGCCGTTGGCGATGCGCGACGGGCTGGGACTGCGGCTCGAACTCAAGCTGTCCGACGCTCAGGACAGCAACGTGCGCCTCGTCGGCGCGCTGCGCAGGCCCGCGGAGTCCGTCCCTGCCGAGCAACCTGGGCGTGGGCTCACGATGGCTGCCGAGCACTTCCTCTTCGCCCAGCCTGCGTTGCGCGACATCGGTGTGATCAACGCCCGTTACCCAGAGGTGTCGGCCCCACCGGTGCGGCTACTGCCGACCGATTTGGCCCCGGCCGCGATCGCCCCGCTGTACTTCGCACCGGAGCGGGTAGTGATCGGCCAGCGCGAGGAAGACCTCGGCGCCGTATCCGTCGACTTCGCGGAGAACCCGCTGTTGTTGGTGTTGGGTGACGCGAAGTCCGGCAAGAGCACGCTGCTGCGTCACCTGATTCGGACCATCCGCGAGCACTCGAGCTCGGATCGGGTGGCGTTCACGGTGATCGATCGGCGGCTGCACCTCGTCGACGAGCCGTTGTTCGCGGACAACGAATACACCCCGAACATCGACAGGGTCACCCCCGCGATGCTCGGACTCGCTGCGCTCCTGGAGGCGCGCCGCCCGCCCGCCGGGCTCACCCCGCAGCAGCTGAGTGGCTGGAGCTACCAGTCCGGTCCGGATGGTCACACGCACTACCTGATCATCGACGACGTCGACCAGTTACCGGATGCCCCCGCGGTCTCGGGGCCGTACGTCGGGCAGCGGCCATGGACCCCGATCATCGGATTGCTTTCGCAGGCAGCCGAACTCGGACTCCGGGTGATCGTCACTGCCCGCGCGACGGGTTCCGCGCACGCGCTGATGACCGCGCCGCTGCTGCGGCGGCTCAACGAACTGCAAGCCACCACCATCATGCTGTCGGGCAACCCGCAGGACGGCGGCAAGCTTCGCGGCCACCGCTTCAGCCGACTGCCCGCAGGCCGCGCGATGCTGCTGGACGACGGTGACAGCGCCACCTACGTGCAACTCGTCAACCCGTTTGCCGACGAGGCAGCGGTGCCAGGTCATCCGAGAAATACCGGAAGGGAGTTCAACTGATGAGTCTTCGTGTCGTTCCCGAGGGACTGACCGGGGCAGGTGCCGCGGTCGAAGCCCTGACTGCCCGACTGGCCGCTGCGCACGCGGCCGCGGCCCCGTTGGTCACGGCGGTGCTGCCGCCAGCCGTTGACCCGGTGTCGCTACAAACGGCCATCGGATTCAGCACGCACGGCACCGAGCACGCCGCCGTCGCTGCCCAGGGTCTCGAGGAACTCGGCCGGTCGGGCGCAGGCATCGGCGAGTCCGGAGCCAGCTATGCGGCGGGTGACGCGATGGCGGCGTCCTCGTATGTGATCGCCGGAAGCTGACCGTGACTGCCCCCATCTGGATGGCGTTGGCGCCCGAGGTTCATTCGGCGATGCTGACCAGCGGCCCTGGACCGGGATCGCTGTTGGCCGCCGCGGGGGCATGGCAGTCGCTGTCCGTCGAGTACTCCACCGCCGCAGCGGAACTCACCGGCCTGCTGGGCGCTGTCCAGGCCGGAGCGTGGGAGGGCCCGAGCGCCGAACAGTACGTCGCGGCGCATCAGCCTTACCTCGCCTGGCTGGCTCAGTCCAGCGCGAACAGCGCGGCGACCGCCGTCCAGCACGAGGCCGCGGCAGCCTCGTACACCACGGCGTTGGCGATCATGCCGACGCTCATCGAGTTGGCGCTGAACCACGCCGTCCACGGACTGCTGCTCGGCACGAACTTCTTCGGGATCAACCTGATTCCCATCGCGTTGAACGAAGCCGACTACGTGCGGATGTGGATCCAGGCCGCCACGGCGATGAGCACCTACCAGGCGGTGTCCGGTGCCGCGCTGGCCGCCACGCCTGCGACGACACCTTCGCCGCTGCTGCTGGCGCCGGGGGTTGGGGAGGCGGGCACCTCGGCCGCAACCGCGCAGCAGACCCTCGCGCAGCTTCAGGCCGCCGATTCCGGTACGGCGCTGAACAATTCGGACATTCTCTCGCAGCTGTTGCGGGCGGTTCAGCAGCTGTTCCAGGCGTACACCGACTACACCAACTCGCTCTTCCAGCCGATCATCGACTTCCTGGCCGATCCCATCGGCAACTTCCAGAACCTCATCACGGGTCTGCTGACCAACCCTGGACCGACGCTGGTGCAGTACGGGCCGTTCCTGTTCGCTGTGGCCTACCAAGCCTTTTCGTGGGTCGGGGCGTCGCTGACGTATCCGCAGCTGCTGATCCAACCGCTGCTGGCGATCGGGCTGGGCATTGGCTCCTACTTCTATCAGCAGTATCTGGACAAGTTGGCCGTGCCACCGGAACCCGCGCCTGCGGTCCCAGAACAAGCGCCGGCTCCGGCAGCCCGGCCGGTGGCGGTCCAGCCGAATCTGGGCGTAGCGACCGTCGCACCGACCGTTCCGAGTGCGCCCGCCGCGCCAGCCACGTCGGTGGCGGGCGGGTCGGTGCCTGCCACCAGTCCGGCGGCGCCAGGGGTGGCCACCGTGGTGCCATACGCGGTCGCGGGACCCGATCCTGGCCCCGGGCCGACCCCGACGCTGCGGGAGGGCACCGGAGCCAAGGCACCCGCGTCCGACATTGCGGCCACCGCGGCCGCGGCCGCCGCCGCGTCCTCGCTGGCGAAACGCAAGGCCCGCAGACGGCGCGGCGCAGCGGCGACGCAGCGTGGCTACGCCGACGCGTACATGGACTACGAACCCGATGAAGATGAAGCGCCGGAATCCACTAAAACAAATCCGCAGCAACGTGTTGCGGCCTCAGATCGCGGCGCGGGACCGATCGGCTTCACCGGGACCGCCGGCAAGGGGGACGCCGAGGCGGCCGGGCTCACCGAACTGGCAGGCGATTCGTTCGGCAGCGGACCAACCAATCCGCTGCTGCCCGGCGATTGGAACCCAGAGGGGGGATCGCGAAGCTGAACGACGACCGTCACACCCGAATTACTCCAGTCACTCGAAAGGACAGCACATGAGCCTCCTTGACGCTCACATCCCGCAACTCGTTGCATCCGAAGCGGCCTTCGCCGCGAAGGCCGCGCTGATGCGCAGCACCATCGCTCAGGCCGAGCAGGCCGCACAGTCCTCGCAGGCGTTCCACATGGGCGAGTCGGCCGCTGCGTTCCAGGCCGCCCACGCCCGGTTCGTCGAGGTGTCGGCCAGGGTGAACGCGTTGCTCGATATTGCGCAAGCCAACATCGGCGACGCCGCCGCCACCTACGTGGCCGAAGACGCCGCCGCCTCGTCCACCTACACCGCAATCTGAACCGCCCAGCCGAGCAGAAGGGAATCAACTGATGTCTCAGATCATGTACAACTACCCGGCCATGCTGGCGCTGTCCGCCGAGATGAACGGCTACGCAGGTGCATTGCACACCGTCGGCGCCGACGTCGCGAGCGAGCAGGCCGCGCTTTCCGGCGCATGGCAGGGCGACACCGGGATGTCCTACCAGGCGTGGCAGGCGCAGTGGAACACCAGCCTCGAGGAACTGGTGCGCGCGTATCGCGCGATGTCCAGCACCCACGAGACCAACACCATGTCGATGAGCGCACGCGATGCCGCCCAAGGCGCGAAGTGGGGCGGCATCTGATGATGAGCAGTGGTCGCTAACGCCGTCGAGCTGACCGCCGAGCAGGCCTGGTTCATCGCAGACACGGTGAGCGCGGGGAGCTTTCCCTGGGTGCTCGCCATCACGCCCGCCTATCACGAGGCGGCCGCCAAGTCGGCCTTCGAGGCCGAGCGGGCCGCCGAGCTCGAGGAGCTGGGTGTGATGTCGGGCGACGGGGTCGTCAATCCCGCCGTGCGCCAATGGATCACGACGACCTGCCGGGCTCGGCGCTGGCTCGAACTCCGCTTCGTCAGTGGTTCGGGAAACCTGCTGCGCGGCTTCGTCGGGCGGCGCGGGGACTCGACGGTGGTGGCGCTGCGCAACGGCGCCCTGGTCACGTTCTCGGCGCTGGCCGTCGACCACCCGCAGGCGCTCGTCCCGATCCTGACCGCGGGCCTGTCCGGACGCGCACCCGCGCGCTTCGAGGAGTTCACCATCCCGACGCGGCTGGGCGCACGTGCCGATGAGCAGTTGCGCAGCGGGGCCGCGCTCGTGGACGTTGTCGACTTCCTCGGCATCCCGCAGACCGCGCGCCCCGTGGTGGAGGCCGCCTTTGCGGCGGACCGCACCTACGTCGAGATCGTCGCGGGTGACCACCGTGACGGTCACCGCGTGAGCACCGAGGTCGGGGTCAGCATCGTCGATACGTCGGCGGGCCGGATGCTCGTCGCGCCTGCGAAGGCGTTCGACGGGGAAGTGTTGTCCACCTTCAGCTCTGGCACGCCACTGGCGATCGCCGCCGCGATCGAGCGGCTCACCGGGACGCTTCCCGACGGGCCTTGGTTCCCGCGGTCACACCTCACCCGAGACTTCGAAGAGAGAACGGAACAGCAGCAATGTCGACAGACAGTCAATTGACCGGCACCACGTCTTTGAGGGCGGCGTCGTTGGCGGCGATGCCGATCGTCCGCATCGCCGTGCTGGCCGCAGGCGGGCCAGACCATGCCAAGGGCGGCCGGGTGACCGACATGGCGCTGCCGACCGAACTGCCGCTGCGGGAACTGCTGCCCGCCGTGCGTCGGATGGCAATGCCGCCGAACGAGGATGCCGACGACTCGCCGCCAGTCGCGCTGTCGCTGGCCCCGGTCGGCGGGGCTCCGTTCAGCCTCGACGCCACCCTTGACACCGTCGGCGTGGTCGACGGCGACCTCCTTGCGCTGCAGCCGGTTCCGGTCGGACCGCCTGCCCCGCGCATCGTCGAGGACATCGGCGACGCCGCGATGATCTTCTCCGCAGCGCGCGAAAAGCCCTGGGGTGCTTCGCACCTCGAACGTGGGGCCAGCGTCGCGGTCATTGGACTGATCCTGCTGACCACCGTGCTGGCCGTGGTGCACCGCGCCGCGACCGGCGGCAATGCGGGGCTGGTCGCCGCGGGCGTCATTGCATTGGTCGCCATGCTCGCCGCGCTGTCGGTGCGCAAGACCCAGCTCGCGACGGCGTTGTCGGTGACGGCGCTGGTTCCGATCGCGGCGGCCTTGGCGTTGGCCATCCCAGGGGAATTCGGCGCGTCGCAGTTGCTGCTTGCGGCGGCAGGCGTGACGGCGTGGTCCATCGTCAGCATCACCGTGGCGGAGCGGGCGATAGCGGTCTTCACGGCCGCTGCCGTCGTCGGCGGTGCCACCCTGATCGCTGCGGTGGCCGCCGCCATCTGGACGCTCGACACCGTCGTCGTAGGAAGTGTGTTGGTGGTGCTGGCCCTGCTGGTCACCGTCTCGGCCGCGCAGCTGTCCGCGCTGTGGGCGCGGTTCCCCGCTCCGGTGCTTCCCGCACCAGGCGACCCCACGCCGTCGGCCCCGTCGATCCGGGTGCTCGAGGACCTCCCGCGGCGGGTTCGGATCAGCGACTCGCACCAGACCGGGTTCATCGCAGGCGGTGTACTGGTGGCGACCGCTGGCGTGTTGATACTGGCTGCGCCACACACTGTTTCGCCGTGGGTGTGGTACGTGGTGGGCGCGGTCGGGCTGGGGTGGGCGCTGCGGGCTAGGGTGTGGGATTCCGCCCCGTGCAAGGCCTGGCTGCTCAGCCAGCCCGCGCTCTCGGCCCTAGGGTTGCTGGCGGTGTTCGTCGTCGACGGGCGTTTGTCCGCGGCCTGGTTCGCGCTGTTGGCCCTTGGCGGGCTGGCCGTCGTGTGGGTCATCGCCGCACTGTTCGGAAGCGTGGCGTCGCCTGACACGTATTCGCTTCCGGTCCGGCGACTGGTCGGATTCCTTGCCTCGGCCGTCGACGCGTCGCTGATTCCCGTGCTGGCCTATCTCGTCGGTCTGTTCGCCTTGGTCTTGAACAGGTGACGTACGCCAGGCTGCAGTCCGGTCTCGCGGCGGTGACGGTGACACTCACCGTCGCGGCCGTGGGTTGTCCCGCCGCAGAGGCGATCACCCCGCCGCAGGTCGACGCTGCAGTCGCCCCGCCGTCGGGCAATGCAGGGCCGGTGCAGCCGATGACGCAGCGTTCCCCGTGCGTCACCAGTGTGGTGCTACCCGGCAGCGATCCCGGTGCGGTCAATCCAAATCAGTTGATGCTCAACCTCGCTGGCGCCTGGCAGTACAGCCGCGGGGATGGGCAGCTGGTCGCGGTCATCGACACCGGCGTTCGGCCGGGTCCGCGGCTGCCGAACGTCGACCCCGGTGGCGACTTCGTCGAATCGACCGACGGGCTCTCCGACTGCGACGGGCACGGCACGTTGGTGGCCGGGCTCATCGCGGGTCAGCCTGGGGCTGACGGCTTCTCCGGCGTCGCTCCCAATGCCAGGGTGTTGTCGATCCGCTCGACGTCCGCGCGCTTTGCGTCACGCAGTTCGGGCGAGGATCAGGCCACAGCGCGCGCGGCCTTGGACGTCGCCACGCTGGCGAGGGCAGTCGTGCGGGCCGCCGACCTCGGTGCGCGTGTCATCAACATCTCGGCGGTCACGTGCCTCGCGGCCGACCAGACCGTCGACCAGACCGAACTAGGTGCGGCACTGCGGTATGCCGCCGTCGACAAGGACGCGGTGATCGTCGCCGCGGCAGGCAACAACAGCGCAGGACTCAACCCGGGCTCAGCGTGTCCGTCGAACCCGCCTTCCGATCCAGGGCGGCCGGATGACCCGCGCAACTGGGCGGGGGTGACGTCGGTGTCGATCCCGTCCTCTTGGCAGCCCTATGTGCTGTCGGTGGGGTCGCTGACCACGACCGGCGGGCCATCGGGATTCACGATGGCGGGACCGTGGGTCGGCATCGCTGCGCCAGGCGAGAACATCGCGTCCGTCGGCAACTCCGACGGCGGCGGTCTGTCCAACGCGCTGCCCAACGATCGGGGTGACCTGTTCCCGATCCGCGGATCGAGCTTCGCCGCCGCCTATGTGTCCGGCGTGGCTACGTTGGTGCGCAGTCGATTTCCTGAACTCAAGGCCGAGCAGGTGGTGCAACGGCTGACCGCAAGCGCGCAGGGCGCGGCCAGAGCGCCGTCGAACCTGATCGGAGCTGGCCCCGTCGATCCCGTCGCCGCGCTCACTTGGGCAGCCGGACAAGGTGCCGGGGAGCAGGCACCCGAATCGAAGCAGCTCGCCGCACCCGCGGCGCCAAAACCCAAGGACACCACCCCGCGCACGATCGCACTCGCAGGCACGGGTGTGCTGGCCTTGGCCGCCGCGCTGGTGGCCGCCGTGGCCGCGTACCGACGAAAGGAACGGACCCAGTGACCATCCGAATCGCGTTGGCCCTGTCGGCCATCGTCCTCGCGACGTTGGCCCATCCGTGGCAGTCGCTCACTGAGCGCTGGGTGCTTGGCGGGGCGGTGGTCGTCGTGCTCGCTGTATTCGCCTGGTGGCGTGGGCTGTTCGTCACGACGATGATACGGCGACGGGTTGCGGTGTGGCGGCGCAACCACTCCAAGCCCAAACTCCGGCCGACCAGTCAGGTGACCGTTCTAATGCAGGTCGCCGACCCCGCCCGTGTCGGCCTGCCGTTGCCCGTCGTAGCAAGCTATGTCGACCGGTTCGGGGTGCGCTGCAACAAGATTCGAGTGACCAGTCTCGCCGACGGCGACACGCGCGCGACGTGGATCGGCATCACCCTGGACGCCGGCGACAACCTGGCTGCGTTGGCGGCCCGTTCGCCGGAGCTACCGTTGTCCGACACCGCCGAGGTCGTGGGGCGGCGGCTGGCGGACCACCTGCGCGAACTGGGGCTCGAGGCCACCATCGTGGACGATGCCGCCGCGCCGCTCAACGGGTCAGGCAAGGAGTCGTGGAGCCGGTTCCGCGACGACGTCGGCTACCTGACGGCTTACGGCCTCCCCGTCGACGAAAGCTTCACCGAGCGCATCGGTGAGGCGCGGGCGCAGCAGGCGCACACCTGGACGGCATTGGAGTTCAGCGGCTCGTCGGCACACCCGACCGTGGCGGCCGCGTGCGCGTTTCGGACGCAAGAGCCGCTCAAGAAGCTGCCCGTACCCGGCCTCGTCGCGCAACGCGGCGTCCAACGTCCGCTGCTGGCCGCCCTTGACCCGCGCTCCGTGCACAGGCTCGGGCTTAACGCGAGCCCATTAGGGGCCAGGCTGCTTGATCAGCTCGGCTGGCCGTCAGTCGAACATGAAGTCGCCCATGAACCGAGTCATCCTGCGTAGGTAGTCCGGTTGGCTGACGTGGAGCACGTGATTGCCGGGAAACCAGTGGAATGCGCAGTGGTCCCAGTGCTTCCACAACGCCTCGGCCTGCTCGGGCGGCGCGAGCCGGTCGCCGAGCCCCGCGATGATCAGCCTGCGGTCCTTGGGCACCAGAGGCGCGTAGTTCAGCGGGGAGTGGTACGCCGATGCGGCCGCGGAAAGCGTGCGATCGGTTCCGGTGACCCGGTTGCCGAGCTTCACCAGCAGGTTGGCCGGGAACCAGTCGTCGAACAGCGACTCCGGGTCTACGACAGGAACATTGGGTATGACGGCCTGGATGCGGTCGTCGACACCGGCGATCAGCGCCGAGGTGTAGCCGCCGAGCGACATACCCGTCAACGCGATGCGGTCGACCCCGGTGTACTCGAGATAGTCGAGCACCGAACGGAAGTCGTGCACGGCCTGCGCCATGGCCTCCGCAAAGCCCGCGAAGCCGTCGGCAAAGTAGCCGTAACCACTGAAGGGAGAATGCTTTTCGGCCCGGCTGCCGTGAAAGGGCAGCGTGTAGAGCAGGATGTCGTAGCCCGAACGGTAGAACCAGGGCAGTGAGAAGAACAGGCCGTTGAACAGATACGGCGACCCCATGAACCCGTGGATGACACACAGCGTGGGGTGCGGACCGTCGTCATGCGTCCAGTGTTGGGCGTGTACGACGTTGTTGCGCTGGTATCCCTTTCGCCGTTCGCGCAAGGCCGGGTTGATGGCCTCGAAGCTGCTCGTGAACTTGATGTTGCGCACCCGGCCGTGTGCCACCCACTCCGCCACCGGGTTCGCAGGCCGCGACGTCACACGTGGCGGCTCGATAGGTGCGGGGAATGACAGCACCGGATCCTGTGCCTTTCCCAGTTCGGCATAGAACCCCAACGCTTCTCGCTCGGCTCGGGAGTCCGACGGACGCAACACGGCACCTGCCACCGTCGGCAGCATCGCGGCGCCGACGAGCGAGGCGACGGCCGTCCGGAGGCCGAGATCGGCCGCGGCCGAGGCGTCGACGATCAACCGCTGCTGGAATGTGAGGTCGGCTCGCCGAGGGAGGCCGCCGAGAGTCGCATCGGCTCCGGAGACGTCGGGCACGGGGATGGGCGGATCCACGGGCGAACTGGTCACGGCCGATGCTAACGCGCCGCCAGTCAGCTCAACCCGAAAAGCCGCGCCCCATTGTCGTGCAGCACACCGCGTAGCCACGCGTCGTCGATGCCGTCGAGCCTGGTCAGCACCGTCAGCGCATCGAGATAGCCGTAGGGGATGTTGGGGAAGTCGCTTCCGAACAGGATGCGGTCGGACATGTCGAGCAGCCGCGGATACGCCTTTCGCGGGAATGGCATCAGTTCCTCGGTGAACGGGGTGAAGGCCATCGTGGTGTCCAGGTACACGTCGTCATACCGCTCGCAGAGGTCGAGGAAGTCGACGTACTCGGGCATGCCCATGTGCGCGACGATCATCCGCAACGTGGGGTGTCGGGCCAGCACGGCGCGGATGGGGTCGGGGCCGGTGTGCACGCCCGGCTCTGGACCGGATCCGCAGTGGGTGACGACGGGGATCCTGGCGTCAGCGAGCATCCCCCACACCCCGTCCAGCAGCGGATCGGTCGGGTCGTAGCCGCCGACCTGCACGTGCGCCTTGAACACACGGGTGCCTGCATCGATGGCGGCGGCGACGTAGTGCTCCGCGCCCGGCTCCGGGTAGAACGTCGCGGTGGCAAGGCAGTCCGGGGTGTCCGCCGCGAACTGCGCCGCCCATTGATTCAGCCACTCCGCCATCGCCGGCTTGTGCGGATAGACCAGCGACGTGAAGGCCCGCACGCCGAAGCTGCGCAGGAGGGTCAGCCGCTGGGCCTCGTCGGTGCGGTAGGTCACCGGCCACGTGCGTCCGACGAGCGGACCCGCCGCGTCGAAGTACTGCCACACCTTGTCCATGACGCGTTTGGGCATGAAGTGCGTATGCACGTCGACGAGGCCGGGCAGCCCCAGCGCTTCCCAGATTCCACGTACGTTCGTTGATTCGTCCATCATCAGAGAGGATGGTCTCATGTGGAACCCAGACGTCTACTTGGCCTTCGCAGACCACCGCGGGCGGCCGTTCTTCGACCTGCTGTCGCGGGTCGGTGCGGAGGCGCCACGGCGGATCGTCGACCTGGGCTGCGGGCCGGGCAACTTGACCGTCACTCTGGCTCAGCGGTGGCCGGATGCGGTGATCGAAGCGGTCGACAGCTCGCCCGAAATGGTCGCGGCCGCGAAGCAGCGCGGACTCGACGCCGTCGTCGGCGGCATCGACGACTGGTCGCCGAAGCCGGACACCGACGTCGTCCTATCGAACGCCGCGCTGCAGTGGGTGCCCGAACATGCTGCACTGCTGGCGAGTTGGGCCAAGACGCTACCCAAGGGGGCGTGGATCGCCATGCAGGTGCCCGGTAACTTCGACGCCCCCTCGCACGAGGCGGTGCGCGAGGTCGCCCGCCGCGCAGAGTTCGCGGAACCGTTGCGGGACATGCCTTGGCGGGAAGCAGACCAGGTGAAGACGCCCAGCCAATATGCGGACATCCTCACCGACGCCGGGTGCGCCGTCGACGCGTGGGAAACCACGTACATCCATCAGCTGACGGGGGAGACCCCGGTGCTGGACTGGATCACCGGCACCGCCCTGACCCAGGTGAAGAGCCGGCTGTCCTCCGAGGAGTGGCAACGTTATCGGGAGGCGATCATCCCGGTGCTGGCCGACGCGTATCCGGTCCGGGTGGACGGCACGACGTTCTTCCCGTTCCGGCGTATCTTCGTCGTCGCTCAGGTCGGCGGCTGACGCCGTTCGTTGAGCAGCGCGATCACCTGCGCGACGAGGTCGTCGATGTCGGCGCCCGTGGTGTCCAGTACCAGGTCCGGGTTCTCCGGTGCCTCGTACGGGGCGTCCACGCCGGTGAGGCCCTTCAGTTCACCGGCGCGGGCACGCGCGTAGAGCCCCTTGGGATCCCGCTTCTCGCACTCCGCCAACGACGTCGCGATGTGCACCTCGATGAAGGGCAACTTCGCCGCGTCGTTGAGCGCGCGGGCGATCTCCCTGTCGGACTTCAGCGGGGACACCAGCGAGGCCAGCGCCACCACTCCGGCGTCGGCGAAGAGTCGGGTGAGGTGGCCCACCCGCCTGATGTTCTCCGCGCGATCGCCTGGCGAGAAGCCGAGGTCGTCTGACAATCCGTGCCTGATGTTGTCGCCGTCGAGCAGGTATGCGACGTCACCGGATTCGACCAGCGCACGTTCGACGGCGACGGCGACGGTGGACTTGCCCGACGCGGGCAGCCCGGTGAACCAGATGGTGGCGCCCCGCTGACTAGTGGCCTTCGCGCGGTGCTCGCGGTCCAGTGCCGAAGGGTGCCAACGGATGTCGTTGCGGGTCTGCGCGCCGGGAATTACCTCGCGCGGTTCGACGATGGTGCCGGCGGCGATGGTGTCGTTCGACGTCTCGTCGATCAGGATGAACGCGCCGGTGTCGCGGTTCTCGGTGTAGGAGTCAGCCACCACCACCGAGCTGGTGCGCAGCGTCACCAGGCCGATGTCGTTGAGCGTCAACTCGACTGGGTTGTCGAGCTCGTCGAGCGTCTCGGGATCCAGCCGGGTGTGCAGGGCCTGCACTGTGGCGCGCACGGTCTTGGACGTCTGCTTCAGTGCGACCCTGTCGCCGGCGCGCAGTGGAGTCTCGGCGAACCAGCACACCGTGGCGTCGAGCTCGCGGGCGAGCACCGGCGGCGTGGCGTCTTCGGCGCCGCTGACGAACACGTCGCCACGGCCGACGTCGATGTCGTCGGCGAGCTCGATCGAAACCGACAGCGGCGCAACGGCCGTCGTACGTTCGGCATCCAGGGTGTCGACAGCGGTAACCGTCGAGCGGGTACCCGCGGGCAGCGACACGATCGGGTCGCCAACGCTCACGGTGCCCGCGGCGAGCCGCCCGGTATAGCGGCGCCGTTGGTCGGAGGTTGGGCGGGAGACCCACTGGATGGGCAACCGCAACTTGCTCGGCTCGGGCTGGGGTGCCGACAGTTCGATGCCCTCGAGGTACTCCAGCAGCGTGGGGCCGTCGTACCACGGGGTGTTGTCCGATCCATGCACGACGTTGTCGCCGTGTTTGGCCGCGATCGGGATCACCGTCAACTCGGCGCCGCCGAGCCTGGCGGCCATCTGCTGAAGCTCCGAAGCGACCTCGTCGAACCGGCCCTTGTCGAAGTCGATGAGGTCGATCTTGTTCACGGTGGCCACGAAGTGCTTGATGCCCAACAGGTTTGCGATTCTGGCGTGTCGGCGGGTCTGGCGCAGCACGCCCGCGCGGGCGTCGACCAACAGGATCGCGACATGAGCGTTGGACGCCCCGGTGAACATGTTGCGGGTGTAGCGCTCATGGCCCGGGGTGTCGGCCAGGATGTAGCTGCGGCGTTCGGTCGAGAAGAACCGGTAGGCCACGTCGATCGTGATGCCCTGCTCGCGCTCAGCACGCAGTCCGTCGGAGAGCGCGGCCAGGTCGGCGACGCCCGCCTCGTCCGTGACGGCTTCGAGATGGTCGAGCGGAAGGCTGTCGGTGTCGTGCATCAGCCGGCCGATCAACGTGCTCTTGCCGTCGTCCACCGAGCCGGCAGTGGCCAGGCGCAGTAGCTGCCTCGTCATCAGAAGTATCCCTCACGCTTGCGGTCCTCCATGGCTGCCACCGAGGTGCGGTCGTCGGCTCGGGTCTCGCCGCGTTCGGACACCGTGGCCGCAGAGATCTCGGAGATGACGCCTTCGATGCCCGTGGCGTGCGACCGAACGGCGCCGGTGATGGTGAGGTCGCCCACCGTGCGATACCGCACCCACTCGACTGCCGCGGTCTCGCCGTCCGCGGGCTGAACGAACTCGGACACCGCGAGCAGGATGCCGTCGCGTTCGACGACCTCGCGCTCGTGGGCGAAGTAGATGGACGGCAGTTCGAGGCCCTCCAATTCGATGTAGCGCCAAATGTCCAACTCGGTCCAGTTCGACAACGGGAACACCCGAACCTGCTCGCCCTTCCTGATCCGCCCGTTGTAGAGCGCCCAGGGCTCGGGTCGTTGCGCGCGGGGATCCCACTGCCCGAACTCGTCGCGGAAGGAAAGGATGCGCTCCTTGGCTCGAGCGCGCTCCTCGTCGCGGCGGGCTCCACCGAAGGCCGCGTCGAATCCGCCTGCCTCGAGGGCGTCCAGCAGGGTGCGGATCTGCTGGCGGTTGCGAGAGGCGCCCGGTCCGGGGTCGGGCACCCGGCCGGAGTCGATGGACTCCTGCACGGATCCGACGATCAGCTTGTGGCCGTGCTCGTCGAGCCGACGGTTGCGGAACTCGATGACTTCATCGAAGTTGTGACCGGTGTCGACGTGCAGCACCGGAAACGGGAGCGGAAACGGCCGAAATGCCTTCTCCGCCAGCCGGAGTAGCACGATCGAGTCCTTGCCTGCGGAGAACAGCAGCACGGGTCGCTCCAATTCGGCGACGACCTCGCGAATGATGTGGACCGATTCGGCCTCGAGAAGTCTCAGTTCCTCGACGTGGGTCGCATCCTCAGTGGGAGCCGTCATAGGGGCAGACCCTCCTTTTCCGCATCAGTGCGATACCGCTCCACCCAGTCGTCGGAGCGTTGGTCGGCTTGACGTTCGAGCACAGGCTCCGGCGCCAGCCGCGGATCGAGCCCGAGCGCCTCGAGCACCGTGCCGACCACCTCGGTGAGGTTTCTCCACAGCACCGGATACGAAACGTCGATGGGGGTGATGTGCTCTTCGGCGAACCACGTCCGCCACCCTTCCTCCTGCGCCCGCAACATCGTCACCACGTGTGCGATGGCGCCCGCGTGGTACTCGGCGCGGGCATCTCGCACGGGGTCGGGTCGGCCCCGCCAGACCCGGGTCTGCACGGCCCGCCAGAACGAAACGGCCTGTGAGATGACGTCGGGGCGGTACACATGGACCAACACGGGATCGGAGCCGACGACGTCGCGGATGGCCGCGAGCAGACCCGGCCCCGAGCGATTCGGCAGGCCCGCGGCGCGATCGAGCAGCAATGGCGTCTGGTTCCACATCAGCTTGCCGCCCCACACGCCGTTCGGCGTGCGTCCCACGGTGCGGATGTAGTCCCGCCAGATTTCGGACGGCGCGATGTCGGGTTTGCCTTCGTCCAGCGGGTCGAGAAGGCGCAGAATGGACTCGTCGCCGACGCCCTCGAACCACTGCCGGGGCTGCGGCGACTGGCTGGTGGTCGGCAGGTACTGGAAGAACTCCTGTGGCTCACCGGCCACGCCGGTGGCGCGCAGGGACTCGACGAGCAGCGTGCTGCCGCTGCGTTGTGACGCGAGCACCAGGTACGCAGTCGGGGCAGACATGCGGTGCAGCGTAGTCGGTGCCGAAACCCCTTGCAGGGGCGATATTCTGCTCACCACGAGCAGAACTATTGCTGAAGGTCGTCGTGCACGCCGCGGTCGACGGCGATGGCCGAACGGCTCGGAAGCTCCCGGGCCAGGATGTTCAGGTAGGTGTCCGTGTAGCGCTCGGCGATCCTGGTTCCTGCGAAGTCGGACGGGATGACGTCGTTGGTCTTGACGCGCCAAGCGTCGAGCAGCAGCGCGAGTTCGCCTGCGATGGCGTCGGCCTTGTCGGTCGGGTTGGTCAGCAGGTTCTCGCTCTCGGAGGGGTCGGAGTCGAGGTCGTAGAGTTCGCGGGCCGGGCGGGGACCGCGGGTCAACGGTTCGACCGCCTGGCCGGGGGCACTGTCGGCGATATCCCACGGCAGGTCCAGCACGGGTCGCGGCGCGTAGTTCTCGATATAGCTGTAATCCTTTGTGCGAACGGCCCGTATCGGATCGAAGGAATCGTGATACGTCTTCGTGGTGTAAACCTCGGTACGCGCCGGTCGGTCGCTGTGCTGCGGCGTGCGCAGATGAGGAGCGTGTGAAATGCCCTGCACCTCTTCGGGAATCGCCACATCGAGCAGTTCGAGCAACGTTGGCAGCAGATCAACCCCGCTGAAGAGGTCGTCGTACACCCTTGGGGCGCTGGCACTTCCGGTGGGCGGTCGCACGATGAGCGCGATGCCGGTGCCCGCTTCGTACAGCGTGGACTTGGCTCTGGGAAGAGCGGGACCGTGGTCGGTCAGGAACACCACCCAGGTGGTGCGGTCGAGGCCGGTCGACTCCAGGGTGTCGAGCAGTTGCCCGACGGCCGCGTCGGCCACCGTGATGGACCCGTAGAAGTCGGCGAGATCCTGCCGGACTTCAGGAGTGTCGGGGAGGTAGTCGGGTAGCGATACCGAGTCCGCCTGCGCAGGTTCGTACCGGTCGTGAGGATACGGCCGGTGGGTCTCGAAGAAGCCGGCCGTCAGCAGGAATGGCTGGCTGGGCGCCGCTTCGAGCCATTTGGTGGCGCGCTCGACGACGTATTCACAGTATGAGTTGGACACGTCGTACTCGTCGAAGCCGAGCCGCGAGGGGAATGACGTTTCATGTTGCATGCCGAACAGTGCGGTTCGCCAACCTGATTGGGCGAGTAACGCGGGCAACGTCTGCACGCCGGCGCGGTACTCCCAGCCGTGGTGCGCCAGCCCGATGAGCCCGTTGCTCTGGGGGTAGCGCCCCGTGAAGAGTGAACCTCGCGACGGCGAACACAACGGAGCGGTGGCGTGGGCCCTGGTGAATAGGATGCCTTCGTCTGCGAGCCGGTCGAGCCGCGGGCTCGAGACGTCGGCGTGCCCGTAGGCGCCCAGGTAGCGGCCGAGGTCGTGCCAGTGCACGAGCAACACGTTGTCGGTCATTGTTCATACACGGAACAGGTTCTACGCCGATTCGGCAACCGTTGCACTCGTGGGCTTGGTGAATCGGCCCTACCCCTGGGGATAGAAAAGGAACAACACGCAGCCTGTCGTCGATTGCGGGATATGCCACGACCCCGCCGGAGCGTGCAGGAACGTGCCTGCGGGATAGTCGTTTACGCCGTCGTTGAGGACACCGGACACGACATACACCTCTTCGGGTCCGGGACTGTGATGGTCTTCACCACCCCATACGGCACCAGGCGCAATGGTCGTGACGATGGCCTTGGCGCCATTTTCACCTCGCCAAAGCGGTTGCATCGTGACGCCCGGGAAGAGCTCGACAGGATCGACGTCGGCCAGCGATTTCCACGCATATCCGGGGGCGTTCGGGCCGAACTGTCCGGCGTCACCGGTGTCTAGGCTCATGTTCGGTGGAACCGAGCTCCAGGCCCAGGCATTCCCCCCACCACCGTTCTGACGAGGTGGCGGTGCACAATTCGTAGATGCCCCACGCGCGTGTGCCGTCACTAAGTAGCGGCGGGTTCGGCCAGCCGTGCCCCTGCGGCAGCGGAACCGGCCTCGACGCCTGCTGTGGACAGTTGCACCGCGGCGAAAGGCACGCGGCCACAGCCGAAGAGTTGATGCGGTCGAGGTATGCGGCCTACGCGCTGGGGGAGTCTGACTATCTGTTCCGCACCTGGCATCCGCGCACACGTCCCGCCGACGTGGCCACCGGTGGCGGCATTGTCTGGACGGCCCTCGAGGTGAACGACACCGTGGACGGCGGCGTCGACGATGATCAGGGACAAGTGGAATTCACCGCCCACTTCGAATCCGGCGGAAAGCCCGGCCGGATGCACGAGCGCAGCCGCTTCGAACGCCGCGTCGGGCGCTGGTGCTACGTCGACGGTGATCTTGAATAAGGGCACGTCGCGCGTCTCAATGTGAGCTGGAAAACACAAGATCGAACGAGCTGCGCTCGCATGCTGGGCAATGCCGTGCGAAAAGTGTTAAGCATCACTGCATTTGCGCTACACAGCGCATCTCCACTGCGCGCTTAGCGGGCTCATAGCAAAGCTGGCTAGCGTCGGGTCCTCGGGACAAATCGTGAAAATGCTCCCGGAGAAGGAGTGAGAAAACGATGAACCTCAAGAAAGCTGTCGCGGGAGTTGCTCTCGCAGGCGGCGTGAGCATGGCCCTGATGGGGGCCGGTTCTGGCCTCGCGAATGCGCAACCAGGCGGAGGCGGCGGAGGCGGCTGCATGCCGCCACAGTGCGGGGGACCTGGTCCTGGCGGACCTGGAGGCGGCCACGGCGGTCCCGGTGGACCTCCTGGTGGTGGTGACTTCCGCGGCGGTGGCCCCGGCGGCGGCCCCGGTGGCCAGGACTTCCACGACCGCGGCCCCGGTGGTCCCGGTGGCCCGGGTGATTTCCGCGGGCCCGGTGGGCCTGGTGGCCCAGGTGATTTCCGCGGCCCCGGCGGTCCTGGTGACTTCCGCGGTGACGGTCACGACTTCGGACCGCGGCCCAATGACGCATTCGGCGGCTTCCGCGGCCAGCCGTGGGGCGATGGAGCCGCGCCGTGGGGCTGGGGCGCACCGCCTCGTGCAGGCTGGGGCGGCCCGTTCCCTCCACCCGGAGGGGTCTGGAACCAGGGCCCGGTGAACTACTTCGGCTACAACGAGCAGCCGATCTGGGATCAGGGCCAAAACGGCTGGGGTTTCTACTTCTTCGGAGTCTGGATTCCGCTGTAACGAGTAACCGATAGGACGGCCGTCCCGCAGCTGCGAGGGCGGCCGTCTTACTTGGTGGGCACCCCGCACGCCGAATAGACGAACTTGGGGGGCGCGTCGAAGGCGAACGAACGCTGCGGCAGCTGCGCCAACACCTCGGGCGGCAGCGCTGCCTTGAAGTGCAGCGACATCGAGCCGGCGAAGGTGGGTTCGACCACGGAGATATCCGGAACGTCCAGCGTCAGACCGCTCTCGTCCAGCGTGGCCTGCACCATCGAGCCCGACGCGTGGTTCCACTGGTGGTCGACGGCCCGGCCCGCCTTGTTGGGCACCGAGGAAAGCGTCCCGAGCACCCGCAGCTGAGTCAGCGCCAGCGCCCCCACGTAACTGCGGATGTTGCCCTTGGCGGTCTTGCCGGGCACTTTCCCCGAGAATCTGAACGTCACGGGGACGAACTCCGTCAGGTGAATGAGTCCTTCGGCGTCGATCTGGGCTCGCATGTCATCGGGCAGCTTCCCGATGCCGAGCATCTTGCGCAGCAAGACGGCCATAGTCGAAGAGTATCGACTATGGCCGCCCCGCGGTTGCTTTTACTTCTGTGCAGGCAGGACGAACTCGCCTGTCTTGTCCGTGCTCAGACACAGCGAGCAGATGTAGGAATCCTCCTTGGTGGACTTCATCATGTCGGGCCGCTCGTAATCGTGATGGCAGACATGACATTTGAGGTGCGCGTCGGACGGGTTTCCATGCTCGTCGTACATCGGCAGGTCGATACCGTCGTCGGTGCGACGCAGGTAGTACTTGCCCTTGGTCGCGATCGCGATGATCGGCGGGAGCACCAGGGCCAGTCCGATGGCGACCAGCGGCGAGTACGGCCGGATGGCCTCGCCGAGTCCTCCGAAGAACGCCAGCACCGAGACGCCCGCCGCGATCAGCATCGAGCCGAACCCGACCGGGTTGAAGTTGTACAGCATTCCGCGCCGGAACTCCGGCTGCTTCGGCGACAGCTTCAACAGGTACTTGTTGAACACGATGTCGGACGCGACCACCACCACCCAGGCCATGCCGCAGTTGGCGTAGAAGCCGAGGATGGTGTTGAGGAAGTCGAACATGTTCGCTTCCATCAGGATCAGCGCGATCAGCAGGTTGAAGCCGAGGAACACCAGCCGACCCGGGTACGTCTTGGTCACGCGGGTGAACGAGTTGGTCCACGCCAATGAGCCGGAGTACGCGTTGGTGACGTTGATCTTGATCTGGCTGATGACCACCAGGCACACGGCCAGCGTCATGGCCAACCACGGCGGCAGGAAGTTCTGGTAGATCTCCAGGAACTGGTGCACCGGCTGATTGGCGATTCCGGCGCTCTCGGCGACGTTGGCGATCAGATACACGGCCAGGAAGAGTCCGACGATCTGCTTGATGGCGCCGAAGATGACCCACCCGGGTCCGGCCAGGAACATCCAGGTCCACCAGCTGCGCTTGTTCTCAGGCGTCTTGGGCGGCATGAAACGCAGGTAGTCGTTCTGCTCGGCGATCTGTGCGATCAGCGACAGACACACGCCGGCGGCAAGCAGGGTGGAGCCGAGGTCGAAGCCCTGGATGTTGTCCTTGCCGGTGTAGGCGAAGAACTGGCCGACGGATTCGGGATGGCTGACGACTAGGTAGACGAACGGCGCCACCATCAGGATGAGCCACAGTGGTGTCGTCCAAACTTGAAGTGTGGAAAGCACTTTCATGCCGTAGATCACCAGCGGGAAGATGACGAGCGTCGACGCCGCATAGCCGAGCCACACCGGTATCCCGAGCCCCAGCTTCAAGCCTTGCGCCATGATCGAGCCCTCGAGCGCGAAGAAGATGAAGGTGAACGTCGCGAAGATGACGTTGGTGACGACCGAGCCGTAATACCCGAAGCCGCTGCCGCGGGTGACCAGGTCGAGGTCGATGTTGTACCGGGCGGAGTAATAGGCCACTGGAAAGCCCGTCGCCATGACGACGACGGCGAAGATGAGGATGCCCCACAGCGCGTTGGTCGTGCCGTAGGCGATGCCGATGTTGGCGCCGATCGCGAAATCCGCCAGGTAGGCGATTCCACCGAGCGCCGAAATGCCAACCACCCGTGTCGACCACTTGCGATAGCTCCGCGGAGCGAAGCGCAACGTGTAGTCCTCCAAGGTCTCCTTGGTGGCGGTCATGGTGTCGAGGGTGGCGTCGTCGGCTATCTCCACCTCGGCCACCGGTTCTTTATTCAGTTCTTGAGTCATGGATTCCTCTCGCTGTGATTGCGCTGCATAGCAATCGCGCTTTGAGGAACTTAGATTCGAGGTGTTACTGCGGTATGACGGTTGTGTTCACGCCACGAGGCGAACGCTGACGCGGGCGTCAAATGCAAACTTCCAGCGACCGGTGGTACAGGTGTAGAGGTGACCCTGCGTAAACCTTGGCTCGGCGGGCTCTTGGCCTTGGCCGTGGTGGTGTACGTATCGATGTGGCTCGGCTGGTCGATGCCGTGGCAGCCGGTGGTGGCCTTCGATGACGCCGCGCTGGCCGTCACGCACCGGTTTGGGCTGGCGCATCCGGGCTGGATCACCTCGTGGGACGTCTTCTGCACGGTGTTCTCGCCGATGACGTTTCGGGTGCTGACGCTCGGCCTCATCGTCTGGGCGTTGATGCGGGGTCAACGACGGCTTGCGCTCTTCCTCTTCGTCAGTGTCGAGTTGAGTGCCGTGCTCACCGAGGTGGCGAAGGCCGCGGCGAACCGGCCACGCCCCGCGACGATGATGGTGGCCGCAACCTCGACGTCGTTCCCGTCCGGCCATGCGCTCGGCACGATGGTCGCGGTGCTGGCGCTGCTCGTCGTGACGCTGCCCTTGGTGAGGCGGACGTACCAGGGGTGGCTGATCGGCGCGGGCGTCGTCATCGTGCTTGGGGTCGGTATCGGGCGCGTCATCCTCAACGTGCACAACCCGTCCGACGTGCTAGCCGGCTGGGCGCTTGGCTACGTCTACTTCGTGGGGTGCCTGCTGCTGGTCGTCGGTTGGCGGGTCAAGGCAACGGCCGAAATACCGGCAGCCCTCGGTAGTGGACCTTGAAACTTGCTTGTTCGCAGCTGATTCCAACTTCGCCGTCGTGAGCGATGGACGTGGGTCCGTCCACCGTGGCGAAGCTGAACTCGGGCACCTGTAGCTCGTGATAGAGCGGGCTGCGCACCAGGCGGCCGAGCATCAGCGACGTCACGACCCTCAGCGTGCTGAACCTGCGCCCGGTCTCGAGGATGCGGATGTCGATGAGCCCGTCGTCCATCCGGGTTCGGCGTGACGGCGTGAATCCCGACGGCAGGTACACCGAGTTGCCGATGAAGAACAACGACGTCTGCAAGGTCTTGTCGTCGTAGGTGATTCGCACCGGTGCGTCGCGGCGCAGCGTGTGGAACAACGCGTACGCCCCGGCGAGCGGCTTGCCGATCTTGCCCTCGAGTTTCTCTCGGGTTTGGACGAACGCTGGGTACGCGCCGATGCTGGCCGTGTTGACGACGGTGTCGGTCTCGTTGAGTCGGATCGCATCGACGTAGGCCGCGGTGCCGTTGCGAATGGCGCCGACCGTCTTCGCGACCGTGTCGCAGCCGATGTCCTTGGCGAAGTGGTTGAACGTGCCCCCTGGAAAGACGGCCAGCGGGACGCCCGCGTCGAGTGCGACGCCTGCCGCCGCCGACACCGTGCCGTCGCCGCCTCCGATGGCGAGCACCTCGGCTCGCTCGGCGGCCGAGCGCAACTGCTCAAGGAGGTCGTCGTCTTCGCCGAGTTCGACGACCTCGGCCTGCGGGAGCGCCTCGCGGAATTCGTCGAGCACCCGCGCCCCGGTGCCGCTGCCCGAACGCGGGTTGATGACGAGCACCACGCCCGCACCGTCGGGTCGGGCCAGGGTGTCGACGCGCAGTGGTTCCGCGGGGCGAAGCCGGGGTTCGACGATCGGCGGCACGATGCGCCCGCCGACGACGGCCACCGCGGCCCCGATGCCGAACCCGGCGAACACGTCGCCGGGATAGTGCGCGCCGGTGGCCACCCGCGACAGCCCGACCAGGCCGGCGAGCAGGGCCAGCCCAAGTCCGAGTGGCGGGCTCTCGAGGCCGACGGCGACGGCGAAGGCGGCCGCGCTGGCCGAGTGGCCCGACGGTAGCGAGTTCGACGTCGGCATCCGGCGGGAACGGCGCACCAGCGGAACCGGGGCCCAGTTCGGCCGCGGGCGTTTCCATACGCGCTTGGCTACTTGATTGGTGAGCAGGCTGGTGACGGCCAGCGTCGCCACGCCACGCGCCGCACCGCGCTTCATCGACGGAGTACCTGCTGCTGCGATGGCCGCCGCGATCGCCAACCACAGCTTGGAGTGGTCGGCGGCTGCCGTGAGCTTGGGCATGAAGGCATCCAGCAGCGGGCTCGGCGACTCCGCGACCGCCTCGAAGATCTCCCGGTCGAGGGTCCCGAGACCCTCGCCGATCTGCTGAATGCCCCGGCGGCGTCGCAGGATGTCCATGGGCTTCAACCTAGCCGTCGGCTGAGAATCGTTGCTGAACCTTTACTTGACCTGGAGCTATGCGCGCCTCGACCATGGGAGTGTGCGCCGACTGGTGGTTCTGCTGAGCACAGCGGTGCTGTGGTTTGCCGTTGCCCCGGTGGCTCGGGCCGAGCTCATTCCATGGTTCGCCAATCAGGTGGGCAATGCGACTCAGGTGATTTCGGTTGTCGGAGTTGGCGGTTCGGATGCCAAGGTCGACGTGTACGAGCGCGCGGCGGCAGGCTGGCAGGCGGTCGCTGCAGGCATCCCCGCGCACGTCGGGTCGGCGGGCATGGCGCCCGAGACGCACGACGGCCAGATGCTCACCCCGATGGGCATCTTCTCGCTCGACTTCGCGTTCGGCACCGCGCCCAACCCGGGCGGCGGCCTGCAGTACGTCCAGGTGGGCAAGAACCACTGGTGGGACGGCGACATGAAGAGCCCGACCTACAACACGATGCAGATGTGCGAGAAGTCGCAGTGCCCGTTCAACACCGATCCGGCCAGCGGTACGGAGAATCTCGAGATCCCGCAGTACCGGCACGCCGTGGTGATGGGTGTCAACAAGGAACGCGTCCCCGGCAACGGCGGCGCATTCTTCCTTCACACCACCGACGGGGGACCGACGGCTGGGTGCGTGGCGATCGACGACGCCATGATGGTCAAGCTCATCAAGTGGCTGCGACCTGGCGCGTTGATCGCGGTCGCCAAATAGGCCAACTAGTCAGATGTGAACGGCCCGACCGGCTTTCACCTTGAAGTTGAGCGCCGCGACCGACATCGAGGCGTCGTAGGTGCGGTCGTAGCCGGTGACGCTGATCTTCCAGCCGTCCGCGGTGCGCCGGTAGCGGTCGTGATAGAAACCCGCGCCAATCAACATGAAGTCGTACTTCGGGACGATGACCTTGTCCTGCAGGTACCAGGTCCCGGTGGCTTCGTCGCCGTCGACGTCGATCTCGGGGTGCGTCACGCGGTGCTCGGTGATCATGTCGGCAGGCATCGACTCGCGCATGAACGCGACGAGTGAAGCGCGATCGGTGAAGTGGTGTTCCTCGCCGAGGGACTCGCCGTAGTCGCCGATGACGTCCTCGGTGAGTGTGTCCGAGAACTCGTCCCAGTGCTTCGTGTCGAGCGCACGTAGATACCGGTACTTGACTCGCTGAATCTCCTCGAAATCGCCCATTCGGACATTGCAACACGAGGGTGGGGCGCCGCATAGGGTCGGTCACGGGTTTCGGTGACGAATACGTCAAATCGCTGCCTGGTTGGTTGCCGGATGCACTCGACCGTCGCGGAATCCGCCGGACTCGGCATGGTTGCGACATGGTGTCAATTCCAAAACCTAGCTGGGAGAACGCTGTTCGATAGGTTCGCTACGGAGTGTCTGAACGATGGCCCCGGCGATCCGAGCTATCGTGGCACTGTTATGAGCGACCCAATGGGGTTGTCGATCGGGACGACCAACCTAGTGGCGGCTCGCGTCGGCAACCCACCCGTGATGCGGCGCTCCGTGCTGACCGTTTCCGGTGAGGCGGTCAGCGGCTTCGTCGAGCGCGTCGGAGACCCGGTACCGATAGTCACGGCCGACGGCTCGTCGCATCTCGCTGACGAGTTGGTGGTCGAGGCGATCACCGCGATGGTCGGCAACGAACCGACGCCCCA
This sequence comes from Mycobacterium sp. RTGN4, assembly GCF_033804635.1. Taxonomy (NCBI): domain Bacteria; kingdom Bacillati; phylum Actinomycetota; class Actinomycetes; order Mycobacteriales; family Mycobacteriaceae; genus Mycobacterium; species Mycobacterium sp. RTGN4. The sequence continues at coordinate 596,732 of NZ_JAPZLB010000002.1, forward strand.
CGTGGCGGTGGCCGTCCCCGCGCACTGGACAGGCGCGACCCTTCGCGCGCTGCGCACCGCGATGCGCAACAAGCCCAACCTCGCCCCCAACGGCGCGGTGCCGCGGCTGGTATCCGATGCCGTGGCCGCCCTTACTGCGTTGCATGTCAACCCCGGCCTGCCCGGGCAGGGTGTCATCGCGCTGCTGGACTTCGGCGGCGGGGGTACCAGCATCACGCTGGCCGATGCGGCCGCCAACTTCGAGCCCATCGACACGGTCCGGTATACCGACTTCTCCGGCGACGGGCTGGACCAGGTGCTGCTTGCCAAGGTGCTCGAGGGCATCGCCGACGCCGGCGAGGTCGACCCGGCAGGCACGCAGGCGGTCGGATCCTTGAGCCAGCTGCGGGAGGACTGCAGGCAGGCCAAGGAAGCACTGTCCGAGGCCACCACTACGGAGGTCGGCGTCGAGCTGCCCGGGTACTCGTCGACGTTCAACGTGACGCGCCCGGAGTTCGAGGCATTGGTCGACACCGGGTTGGCGGGCGTGCTGTCCGAATTGGACGACATGCTGCTACGCAACAGGATTCAGTGGGCGGACGTGACCACGGTGGCGATGGTCGGAGGCGGGGCCCGCATTCCGCTGATCGCTGCGCGCGTGTCCGAGCACACGAAGACGCCGCTGGTGGTGAGCCCGGTGCCTGCCCTTGACGCGGCCGTGGGGGCCGCGATCGTCGCGGCGTACACCCTTGACGCCGAGGCCGCGACGGGTGTGGCCCCGGCAGACCTGATCCCGACTGGAGAGTTCGACGCCGCCGCGCCCGATTCGGCGACGTTCCGCGCGCTTGCCTGGTCACAGGCCGAGGACTTCGACGACGACGACTCGTTGCTCTTCACGGACGAGACGGCGTATGGCTACGACACCGGCACGACGCGGGCGGTCGCACAGTACGTGCCCGCCGTCGACCCGGTGGACGCCGATGAACACCGTTCGTGGCAGCGCTTGCCACAGTTGATCTTCGGGGTTGCCGTGGCCGCCGTGCTGCTCGCCGTCGGCGGGGTCGCGATCGTGCTGACCACCGCGACGGACAACAGCCCGCCAACCCCGACCCCCGTTCCAGTGATCGCGCCGTCGATCCCGTCCAGCACCGTCGCGCCGCCACCACCGCCGCCACCGCCGCCGCCGGAGCCGTTGAGCACCGTCACGGTGACCGAGGCGCCGCCGCCTCCACCTCCACCACCACCGGTCGAGGTGACGACGACGCACACCACGGTCGCGCCGACACACACCACCACCACGACGACGACCACGACGCCGCCGACCACGACCACCACGACGGAAACGACGACGACAACCACCACGACGGAGACGACGACGCCGTCACCCACGATGACGACGAGTTACATCACCGTTCCGTTCGTACCCGTGCCCATCCCGATTCAGGTGCCTGCCACGCAGACCCCGACACCGCAGTATCCGTATCAGCAGCAGCCGCAATACCCATACCAGCAGCAGCCCCAGTATCCGTATCAGCAGCCGCAGTACCCGTACTAATCGCGGGGATGGTGGCACGCCGCCAGGTGTTGGGCCTCGAGCTCGCGGAGCTCGGGATCGTCGGTCTCGCACACGTCGGTCGTCCACGGGCAGCGAGTGTGAAAGTGGCAGCCCGACGGCGGGTCGATCGGACTGGGCGGGTCACCTTCGAGGATGAGTCGCTCGCGTGCGGTGTTGAGCTTAGGGTCGGGGATGGGCACCGCCGACAACAGAGCGTTGGAGTACGGGTGCAAGGGATGCTGGTAAAGGTCAGTCGCCGAACCGCTTTCGACGATCCGGCCCAGGTACATGACCGCAACGCGGTCGGACACGTGTCGGACCACGCCGAGGTCGTGTGCGACGAACAGATAGGACAGCCCCATCTCGTCCTGAAGGTCCTTGAGCAGGTTGACGATCTGAGCCTGTACGGAGACGTCGAGGGCAGACACGGGTTCGTCGGCGATGATCAGCTTCGGTTGCAGGGCAAGCGCTCTCGCGATGCCGATGCGCTGGCGTTGGCCCCCGGAGAACTCGTGGGGATAGCGGTCGCGGTGTTCGGGGGCAAGGCCGACTCGGTCGAGCAACTCCTGAACCCGCCTGCCGACGTCCCGGCCGCTGGCCAACCCATGCAATTGCATGGGCTCGCCGATGATCTGGCCGACGCGCTTGCGTGGGTTCAGCGAAGCGTAGGGGTCCTGGAAGATCATCTGGACCTGACGTCGGATGGGCCGCAACTGGCGTCGGGAGCGGCCCACCAGTTCCTCGCCAGCGAACCGCACCGAGCCCGAGGTAGGTGCGGTCAGTTGCAGGATCGTCCGGCACAGCGTCGACTTGCCGCAGCCGGATTCGCCTACCAGGCCTAGGGTTTCGCCTTCGTTGATGGTGAGGCTGACTCCGTCGACGGCGCGCACGCGGCCGACCTCGCGATCGACCACGAGGCCCGACTTGATCGGGAAGTGCTTGACGAGATCGGTGACCTCGAGCAGCGGGTTCACGGGCTGACCGCCTTTCGCAGCCCGATGCGACCGTCGACATCGCGGAGCACGCGTTTCTGCTCAGGCTCGAGCCAGCAGCGGTCACCGTCGCGCAGCGGCGGCGGTTCTGCGCACTTGTCGAACACGTGCGGGCAGCGCGGGGCGAAGCGACATCCGGTCGGCGGGGTGAGCAGTGACGGCGGCATTCCGGTGATCTGGGCCAGCCGCCCCGGCGTCGGTTGGTCCAGTCGGGCAAGGGATCCGAGCAGCCCCCAGGTGTACGGATGCTGGGGGTCGTAGAAGATGTCGTCCAGGCTGGCGTCCTCGACTATCTGCCCCGCGTACATCACCGCGACGCGGTCGGCGAGTTCGGCGACGACGCCGAGGTCGTGGGTGATCAGCACGATCGCAAGCCCGCGTTCCCGGTTGAGCCGGTCGAGTAGTCGCAGGATCTGAGCCTGCACTGTGACGTCGAGCGCAGTCGTGGGTTCGTCGGCGATCAGCACGTCGGGGTCGAGCGACAGCGCCATCGCGATCATCACCCGTTGGCGCATGCCTCCGGAGAACTCGTGCGGGTAATCGCGCACGCGGCGTTCGGGATTGGGGATGCCGACTGAGCGCAGGAGTTCGACGGTGCTATCGAGCGCCTCGCGCTTGGACACCTTGCGATGCGCCCTGATCATCTCGACGATCTGATCCCCGACGCGGTAGACGGGGTTCAGCGACGTCATCGGATCCTGGAAGATCATCGCGATGCGCTTGCCGCGGATGGCGCGCAGCTTGTCGTCGTCGAGCTTCGTGAGGTCCTGAGTTGGGCCACTGCCGTCGAACTCGACCGACCCGGTGATCGTGGCGTTGGGCGCACGGGTCAGACCAAGCAACGTCTGCGCGGTGACGCTCTTGCCGGAACCGGATTCTCCTACGATGGCGAGGATTTCGCCCTTGTCCAGGTCGAAGGAGACGCCCTCGACCGCGCGCACCACACCGCCGTCGGTGGCGAAGCTGACATTGAGGTCTCGAACCGAGAGGATCATGCCGGGGCCGCCTCGCCGAGTCGGATGCGTGGGTCCAGAACCGCGTAGAGGACGTCGACGATGGTGTTGAACAGCACGATGAAGAAGGCGCCGAACATGGTTACGCCGATCAGCGGCGGGAGATCGAGGCTGCCGATGGCCTGCCCGGCGTAGAGGCCGACGCCGTTGAGGTTGAACACGGTCTCGGTGAGGATCGCGCCGCCGCCGACGACCATCCCGAAGTCCAGACCGAACAACGTGATGACGGGGATCATGGAGTTGCGGAGCACGTGCTTGATGCGGATCTGACGCTCGCTGACGCCCTTGGCGCGGGCGGTGCGGACGTAATCCTCGTTCATCACGTCGAGCATGTTGGAGCGCAGTAGCCGGCTGTAGAAGCCCACGAACAGCACGGCGAGCGTGATCCACGGCAACACCAGGTGGTAGGCCCAGTCGGCGGGGTTCTTGGTCAGGGGTACGTAACTGCTCGTCGGGAACCACTGCGCCTTGAAACTCAAGTAGTACAACAGCATTGCGGCCAGCCAGAACACCGGCATCGAGATCCCGACCAGCGAGAGGATTGTCAGCGCCCGGTCGGTGAATCGACCCGCGTGCACGGCCGACAGGTAGCCGAACACCACGGCGAGCGTCATCCACAGCACCGCGGCGCCGATACAGAGCGACAGCGTTGCGGGCAATCCCTTCCAGATCTGCTCGACGACATTCTGGGAACTCGCATACGACGTCAGCTCACCGGTGAAGATCTTCTTCATCATCGTCAGGTACTGCACCGGAAGCGATCGGTCGAGGCCGAGATCTGCGGTGACGCGCGCGATCAGTGCGGGATTGGAGTTCTTGCCCGCGATGCGCGCCGCTGGGTCGGAGTTCGGGATCACGTTGAAGATCAGGAAGACGATCACCGAGATCGCGAACAGCACGGCGATCATGCCCAGCACTCGTCGCACGATGAAGCTCGCCACCGGTCAGTGCTCCAGCCGGATCTTGGCCCGCGGATCCAGCGCGTCCCGAAGGCCGTCGCCGAACACGTTGAGCGACAACACCGTCAGCACGATCATCAGGCCGGGCACGATCGTCAGGTGCGGTGCGGTGTAGATGTTCTGGTAGCCGTCGGCGATCATCGTGCCCCACGACGCGTTGGGCGGACGCACCCCGGCGCCGAGGAAGGACAACGACGACTCCAGCAACATGTTGTTGGCGATGTTGAGGGTGAAGAACACGATGATGGTCGACGCGACGTTGGGCAGCAGCTCGGAGATCATGATGCGCACCGACCCCTTGCCCTGTGCGACGGCGGCTTCGACGAACTCCTTCTCGCGCAACGCCAGAATCTCGCCCCGGATCGGTCTGGCCATGTACGGGACGTAGACGAATCCGATGATGAGGATCGGAATCCACAGCGAGTCGCCCGCCACGACGAGGCCACCGACCTTCACCCCGCCAAGGGCCAGGGTGGTACCGAGCGCGATGCCGAGCAGCAGCACGGGGAATGCCCACACGACCTCGAGGGCGCGGGACAGCACCGCGTCGATCCAGCCGCGGTAGTAGCCGCACACCAGTCCGACCAGGACCGCGAACACCGTCGTCACCAGCGCGGCGGCGACGCCAACGAAGATCGACGTCCGCCCGCCGTACAGCATGCGCACCATCACGTCGCGGCCGTTCTGGTCGGCACCGAGCAGGAACTGGCCGTGCAGTCCTGGCCCCAGCGGCGTTCCATCGGGGGAGACGACGTACGTCTCCTGCCCGTCGATCATGACCTTGTCGGTGATGTGGTTCTGGTTCGGGCCGGTGTGAGCGACGTGGTCGGCCCACAGCGGCGCGGCCAGGCAGATGGCCACGATCACCACGAACAGCACACCGAATGCGAGCGCAACCTTGTTGCGGCGCAAGCGCATCCATGCGAGTTGCCAGGGGCTGCGACCGCGGAGCTCAGCTGCGGGTACGCCGACGGGCAGCGGTGGATCGCCCGGTGCTTGCGCCGCTTCCAGGGATGCGGTCATCTACTTAACGGCGAACGACGAGTAATCCTGGTTGAACAGCAGATGGTGATAGGACTTGTCGAAATCCATGCGCTCGGACAGGAACGTGGTGAACTCCTCGTTGCCGTACGGCGCCCACACCGCCTGTTCCATGTAGGCCTTGTCCAGTTCCGCGTACTGCTTCTTCACGTCGTCGGTGAGTTGCTGTTCGAGCAGCTTGTCCATCGTGGCGTCGAGTGCCGGGATGTTGACCCGTGAGAAGTTGTTTCCGTTCGTCGGAAGGATGCTCTTGCCGTTGATCAGTGGACGGAAGAAGTCGTCGGGATGCGGGAAGTCCTGGAACCAGTCGCCGAAGCCGGTGTCGAGGTCGGGGGTCGACTGGTTGCCGATCGTGGTGAAGTAGACGTCGCCGGCGATCACCTTGAGCGTGGCGTTGAACCCCAACTGCGTGAGCAGGTCGTGGTAGTACTCGCCGATGCGCTTGCGGTCCGGCTCGTCGTCGGTCCACACCGTGATGTCCTTGTCGGCCGGATTAGCCTCGGCAAGTAGAGCTTTGGCCTTGTTCATGTCCGGCCCGGGGTAGAGCTTGTACTCCTCGTAGCCGGGCATTCCTGGCGGAAGGATCTGTTGCGTCGGGTGCAGGCGGCCGCCGAACACCCGGTTCAGCGCCTCGGGGTCGACGGCGTAGTTGATGGCCTGGCGCACCTTGGGGTCGTTGAACGGGGCGGTCTGGTTGTTCATCCAGAAGTAGTACGTGTTGATCGACTCTTCCATGCGGAAGCGGTCCGCGAACTTCGATTTCACCTCCGCCAACCGGTCCGCATCGGGTGGGTCGGTCATGAAGTCGATGGTGTTCTGCTCGACACCAGTGACCTGTGCGGAGTTGCTCTTGTTCTGGGTGATCGTGATCTTGTCGACGTTCGCGTCGGCGACTTCCGTTGCGCCCGCGTCCTTGACGGTCTGGAAGTTGGGGTTGCGTTCCAGCGTCAGCGTCTGCGGTTGTTCGACGTGCGTGATCACGAACGGTCCGCTGGATGGCGGGGGCTTGGGCGTCGCGTCCTTGTCCAGCGGTGTGCTCGGCGGCACCGGAGCGGCGAACGTAAGCGCCAGCAGACCCTCGAAGGTGCCGTTGGGCTGGGTCAGCGCGATGGTGATGGCACCGGTGGCATCGTCGGTGGTGATGCCGCTGATCTTGTCGGCCTTGCCGTCGGCGTAGTCGCGGGCTCCCACGATCGGCTCGTAGAACACCGAGCCGCCGGAATCGGCCTTGAACAGTCGCTGGATCGCATAGGTGAAGTCGGAGGCCTTGATCGGCGTGCCGTCGGAGTACTTCATGTTGGGTCGAAGGGTGAGTTTGTAGGTCTTGCCGTCGGCGGACACCTCGGGCATGTCCTTGGCCAGGCCGGGGACGACCTCGGTCCCCTCTTCGCCCTTCGCGTGCTTGTAGGTGAGCAGCGGGACGTAGGTGTTGTACAGGACTTCCCAGCCCTCGAGGGTGTACGAGAGTTGGGGGTCGACGTAGTCGGGGAACGACGTCATCGACACGTTGATGTCGCCGCCGCCGGAACCGCCACCACCTCCGGAATCCCCACCACACGCGGCCACCCCGAAAGTGGTCAGTGCGGTGACGATCGAGACGCTTAGGACTTTCCGAACCTTGCGACGTGCCCTCATCTAGGTGCGCCTCCCATGTGTCGAGATACCTGTCGAGCGGATGTCCATAACCTGTACGCCACCTTGCGGTGCTCTATGCAGCTTTCCCGAAATACGGCGGTGGGCAACTCGAGCGCCAAAGACCCCTTCCCGGCGTATGCCGGCAAGGGGCCTTGATCGGGCGCGCTTGGGCTCAGGCGCCCGGCGCGGTGAAGTTTGCCGCAGTCGTGGGATCGAGCAGCGACGGGTGGTGGCGGTGCCACCAGTTGCCCGGGGTGGCTCCGATGGCCGGCTGGGCCATGGTGTGCGGCGTGGCGACCAGTCCCGGCTGGGGCTGCGCGACGCTCGCGGCGCTGGCCGTACCAGCCAGGCCGAGCACCGTAGAACCGGCGATTGCGGCTGCCACGACGAACTGGGCGATGCGGGTGGGGATGTGCTTGTTCATGTGAATTCCTTTGCATAAGAGTACTTCTCGTTGTGCCGGCTGAGGTATTTCGGCCACGTGATAACACTCGCTGGGGCGTGGCCGGTTGTCTGTCGCGCAAAAGGGCGTTGCCAGGGATGAATCGGGTGTCGTCCGATTGATCGACACCGGAGCATCTCGGCTGGATACACTCCGCGGGTGCGCCAAGAGGGCCGGTTCTGGGTGAGCCTGGTCGTGCCGCCCATCGCGACCGGCGCGGGCGGCAGCGAGGCCGTCCGCGCGATATTCCTGAGGTTCGACGGCCAGGCCCAACGGCTGCGCAGCATCCTACGACTGCTCCTGGTCGCCGTGATGGCGATGGCGGTGTGGGCAGGCACGTCGAGTACCGAGTGGCCCGCCCAGTTTGCGTTGGTCGCCGGATACTTGGCGCTCGCCCTCGTCGCGGCCTGGATGTTGGTGCGGCATCCCCAGCGGGCCCGCAAGTTACGGGCGTTGGAACCGATGGTGCCCGTGGACGTCGCGGCGATCTGCGTGCTGCAGTTCCTGTCCGCGGGCAGCTACCTGGTGCTCGCCCTGCTGGCCTTCCTGCCGTTCTTCATCGCCACGCAGGCCGGCCGCCGCGCCGCGGTGATGTCGGTCGTTGCGATCCTGGGTGGGGGCTTCGCAGTCTTGACGGATCCGGTGTTCCGGCAACAGATGTCGGCCCCTTCGGTGGTGGCTCTGCTCACCATGTTGGCGCTGCTGTGCTACTGCTCGTACACGGTGTCCCGGGTGCAGCAGCGCAGGCTGGCCGGAATCGCCGAACTGACCGCAAGCAGGTCGCTGCTGCTTGCCGACGTGATGACGTCGGAGGAACGCGAGCGCCGCAGAATTGCCGAGGTGTTGCACGACGGCGCGCTGCAGACCGTGCTCGCTGCAAAGCAGGACCTACGGGATGCGTTGCGGCACAACGGCACCGATCCAGAGGTCGTGCGGGCCAGTGAATTGTTGGGGGACGTGTCGCACCAACTACGGCAGGTCACCCGCGAACTGCATCCATCGGTGCTCGACGAGGCGGGATTGGCGACGGCCGTGCAGACGCTGGCGCAGACCTTCACCGAACGAACCGGCCTACCCGTGGAATGCGTCGTCGACTACCCGCGGTCCCACCGCGACGATCCCACGCTGTATGCGGTCGCGCGCGAACTGCTCGCCAACGTCGCACGGCACGCAGAGGCCACGCGCGTCGAGGTCGAACTGCACGACACGGGAGACGCGGTAACCCTCGACGTGCGAGACGACGGCGTTGGCATGGATCCCGCAGTTATTGCGCATCGACTGAGCGAGGGGCACATTGGGCTTGCCTCGCACCGCGCACGCGTCGAGACCTTAGGGGGCGTCGTGACCTTTCGACCGACAGAGCGTGGCACCTGGATACACGTCGGGCTGCCCGCCGCCGAGCGCGCATCAGAAGGCTAGGGGGCGCCGTGAGCAGCTCAGACCGCAGGGTTCGCGTCGTCGTCGGAGACGATCACCCGGTGTATCGCGATGGCGTGGTCCGTGCGCTGGACGCCAGCGACCGAACGCAGGTCGTCGCTGCAGTCGGGGACGGCCACGCTGCGCTCGAGGCCATTCGCGAACACGGGCCCGACGTCGCGCTGCTCGATTACAAAATGCCTGGCCTCGACGGCATCGCGGTTGCCCACGCCGTCACCAGGGACCGGCTGCCGACGCGTGTGCTGTTGCTGTCGGCGACCACCGATGGCCACCTGGTCTATCGGGCGATCCAGGACGGGGCCGCCGGGTACCTATCCAAGGAGGCCGACCGCGACGAGATCGTGTCCGCGGTGGTGGCCTGCGCGCGGGGTGAGGACGTGTTGCCGCCAGAGCTAGTCACGTCGCTGACCGCGCAAGTGCGTCAACACGCGCAGGCGCCCGCCCCGATGCTCAGTGACCGCGAGCGCGAGATACTCCGCATGATTGCCGACGGCAAGTCCGTTCCGGACATCGCCAAGGAGCTCTACATCGCGCAGACCACCGTCAAGACACACATCCGGCGGCTATACGAAAAGCTCGGCGTGTCGGACCGCGGCGCGGCCGTCGCCTCTGCCATGCGCAGTCACCTCCTGGAGTAGCCGTGTCGTCCGATTGAACGACACCGGATTCATCCCCCGCATCGTTCGATTGCACGCTGCCGGTCGTTCCCGTTGCAACGCAAGCTGATCCGCATGACAAACAAAACCCTCCCCAAGTTCACTCACTCCTTCGAAACCGCCACCGAGGTCGGTCACCGAACGGCCGTCAAGTACGCGACCGAGGCCATCGGGACGCTCCTGCTGGTGTTCACCGTCGGCGCCGTGACGCGAGGCGGCAGCCCGCTCGCGCCGCTGGCGGTCGGCGCCGTGCTGATGGCCATGGTGTACGCCGGTGGACACGTCTCCGGCGCGCACTACAACCCGGCCGTCACCGTTGCGGCCTTCGTGCGTGGCCGCATCGGGCAGCGTGAGGCCGTCGGCTACGTGGCCGCTCAGGTGGTTGGCGGACTGATCGGCGCAGCGCTCGTCGGCACCGTCGTCCCGCAGGTCCCGAGCGCACCGCTCGCGCCGTCCGGGCACATGCTCGTCGCCGTCTTCGTCGCCGAGATGCTGTTCACGTTCGCGTTGAGCTACGTGGTGCTCAACGTCGCCACCAGCAAGGACCACCCCGACAATTCGTTCTACGGGCTGGCAATCGGCTTCACCGTTGCGGCAGGTGCCATCGCCGTCGGCGGTGTGTCGGGCGGCGTCTTCAACCCCGCCGTGCTGATCGGCGGCGCCGCAATGGGAATGTTCGCCGGGTCGACGCTGTGGGTCTACCTGTTGGCCCAGGTGGCGGCGGGCGTTGCCGCAGGCTTCACATTCCGCGCGCTCAACCCCGGCGACGGGTAGTCCACCGCAAACCACCCGGCCCGCCCTTCGTCTGCCTCGGCAGGCAGAGGGCGGGCCTCACGGCCTGGACGGTGAGAGCCTCGAGAAGTGGCTGGCTCGTCGCCCGCGCGCCTTGGCCGCGATGACGTGGTGGGCAGCGCGCTGAGGCCAGCTACCGGTTGCGGTTCGGCCGGGCCGAGCGCGCTGCAAGCCGGCTGCGTGGGTGGCGGAACCGTTGGGATGGTTGCTCCACGGCTGGGTCGGATGGCTCGTATCCGGTGGTTGAATCAACGAAAAGCGCTGCGCAGAAGTACTTTTGCGTATGTGACGCAAGTGGCTTGTGATGCCAAAGCGACGAGCGGCCGCTTTCGCTCGGCCGACCCGTTCGGGGTTTGCGCGTGCCGCGTTCGGGCGGCTATCGTGATCCGATGCAGCAAATAACGTTGCTGTAACGAAATGAAATTACGGAAATTGCTGGTCAATAGCACTAACAGACTGCTATTCTAGTGTAGCTGTTTGAAGTCTTCAGTGCCGACGGAGACGCCCTAGCCACCCGGTTTCCCGAGCACTATGGAGTACGTCGCGCATGACGACAGTCACGGCTATCAACCCTGCCCAGTCCACCGACCGCCACGGGCGCGTCGCCTGTTGGGATCCCGTCGCCGAGTGCACGCTCATCATGGCCACGCCGGCCGCCGAGCCCGAACTCTTCGCGGCATACCACCGCGGTGCCGTCGCGAACTACGCGCGATTCGGAGTCAGCGATGCGCTGGATTCCGACCTGCAACGGTGTGCGGAGGACACCGCGCTGTTCTGGACGCTGACGGACCTCGACGGTCGAGTCGTCGGTGGCGTGCGGGCCAAGGGTCCGCTGCGCACCCCCGAGGATGCGCACGCGGTGGTCGAGTGGGCGGGCCAGCCCGGTGAGGACGAGGTTCGCGCAATGATCGCAGCGCGCATCCCGCTTGGCGTCCTCGAGATGAAGGCGGCTTGGCTGGACAAGGACCCAACGCCTGGACGGCTTCGATCGAAGATCATCGCGCGCAGCGGGTTTCACGCAATGGCGATGCTCGGCGTCACCTTCTGCATGGCCTCGTCGGCGGCCCACATCCTCGAGCAATGGCGCTCGTCTGGCGGGGAGGTGGCCCCGATTCCGGCAACGCCATACCCGGACGACCGCTACGAAACCAAGATGATGTGGTGGGACCGAAGGACCTTCACCGCGCACGGTGACAGCGAACAGGTCGACGCGATCTTTCGCGAGATGGCGCAGGTCCAGCGCAGTACGCAGTCACGGCGCGTGGCCGGGTTGATCCAGCCCGCGCCGTCGCATGCGCTCCACCATGCGGGCGGGCGCGCGCAGCGGCGCCCGTGGCAGCCTGCGCCGGAAGTGGCCAACGCCTGAGCCGGGCTAACGGGTGGTCGGCACCCGCGAATGTGGCGCCGTGTCGGGAAATCGCCGATGCAGACCATTGATCAGCCGGTGCGTCTCGTGCAGTTCCCGCCGCAATGTCCCGGCGATGGGGTCTCGGCGGTTGGTGCCGCGGGCACGTGCCCGCCTATTGCGCTCATCGGCGGCTTCGAGCTTGTTCGAGATGTCGGAGACGTGGCCGTAAAGCTCTCTCAAGAATGCCCGCGCTTGGGCGCTCCCGGGTTCATCGATCACCTTAGGATCTTCTCACCCATTCTTAATGTGCGCTCATTTCGAGTCGCGAAGTGATGCAAATCATTTGGAAGCGTAGATACTCGGTCCGTGGCAGAACCAACGGTTCAGTTCCGGCGTCTCGCCGAACAGGTTGCTGACCAACTCCGAAGGCGCATCCTGCGCGGGGACCTCGCCGACGGCAGCGTGCTCCCGAAGGAGGACGAGCTCCTGCTCGAGTTCCCGGTCAGCAAGCCGTCGCTGCGCGAGGCGATGCGCATCCTCGAAGCCGAGGGGTTGCTGAGGGTTCGGCGCGGAAAGCTCGGGGGTTCGGTCGTGCGCCGGCCCAATGCGGCGAACGTGGCGTACACGATCGGCTTGGTGCTCGGTTCTCAGGAGGTCGGACTCTCGGATGTCGCAGGCGCGCTGCTTCAGGTCGAGCCCGCGTGCGCGGCGTTGTGTGCCGCCCGCCAGGACCGGAGTAGCTCCGTCGTGCCTGCGCTGCGGAAACTGCACGCCGAGTCGGTCGAAGCGGTGGATGACCTGCTGCTGGCCACGTCCGCGAGCCGCCGGTACCACGAAGCGCTGGTCGAACTGTGCGGGAACCAGACGATGATCATGCTGGCCGGTGCGCTCGAAATGCTGTGGTCAGCGCATGAGACCAGCTGGTCGAGCCGCGTGACGGACGGCAGCATCGTGCCCATCGACGAACGCCTTGCCGTGTTGGAGGACCACCGGCTGGTGATCGACGCGATCGAGGCGGGCGATGCGCGGCGCGCACACGACCTCGCCGCGGCGCATCTGGTCAACGCGCAGCACTACCCGGGTTCGTCGGGAGTCGTCGACCCGTCGATGGTGCGCAACTGGGCGCCCGACCATTGACGCGAGAGCTCATTTTCATATGATTTGGTGATGGGCGTCGACGGAGCCGCTGTCACGACGGCCGAAGCTGCGCGGTACCGGGCCGCAGGGTGGTGGTCGGACACCACCCTGTCGGAGTGCGTGGGCCGCAACGCGGCGTCCTCGCCGGACAAGCAGGCCTTCGTCGACTTCCCCGATGGACTTGCGCTGAGCTGGCGCGAGTTCCACCACGCCGCCACCAACCTGGCCCACCAACTGCTGAGCCACGGCGTCGGACCCGGGTCCCTGGTGGCCGTATGGCACCAGGACAACGCCGCGATTCACGTCCTGCTCGTCGCGATCGAACGCTGCGGCGCCGCGACGCTAGGACTCGGGGCGCGGGCTGGCGTTCGCGAAGTGGCCCAGATCCTCCGAACCGCGCAGCCCGCGCTGTTGGTCACCGACGTCAAGCACGTGCAGTCGGCGGCGCGCGCTGCCGCCGAGGCGGATCCGGTGCTGCGGGTCGTCGCGTTTGGGGACGAACTCGTACTCGACACACACCCGCCCCTCGAGAGTGGTCTTCAACCCGTCGGGCCCGACGACGTCTTCCTGATCAACTCAACCTCGGGTACCACGGGGCTGCCCAAATGTGTTGTCCACACCCAGAATCGATGGCACTACTTTCACCAGAAGGCCGTCGCCAACGGCGAGCTCACGTCCACCGACGTGTTCCTCCCGGTCATCCCCACGCCGTACGGGTTCGGAATCTGGACCTCCCACACCACGCCGATATACCTGGGTGCGACGACCGTGCGGATCGAACGCTTCAGCGCAGCGTCGACGTGCGCGGCGATCGAACGACACCGGGCCACCGTATTATGCTGCGTCAGTACGCAGTTGGCGATGATCATTGCCGACAAGGCCGCTCGCGAGCGTGATCTCAGCAGCCTGCGGGTGGTCTTCACCGGCGGTGAACCGTTGCCGTACAGCCAGGCCGCCGAATTCGAGGAGCTGACGGGCGCCACGATTCTGCAGTTCTACGGCTCCAACGAGACGGGCATGCTGAGTGCCACCAGCGTCGCCGATCCGTTGCACCGCAGGCTGCGTACCGCGGGTCGGATCGTGCCCGAGATGCAGGTCCGGCTCTTCGACGGAGAACGCGATGTCACGGAATCTGGTCGCGGACAACCAGTTTGCCGCGGGCCTGCGCTCAGCCTCGGCTACCTGGGTGGCACCGACCATGACAAGCTGTTCACCCGCGACGGTTGGATGCGGATGGGCGACATCTGCGAACTGGACGCCGACGGCTATCTCAGCCTGGCCGGCCGAACGTCTGATTTCATCCTGCGCGGCGGGAAGAACATCAGCGCCGTTCAGGTCGAGGAGGTGGTGGCGACTCATCCAGCGGTGGCAGTGGCCGCGGCCGTCGCGATGCCCGACCCGGTGTTCGGCGAACGGGTATGCGTATTCGTCGAACTCAAGCACGCCGACGTGCTCGACCTGCCGACGTTGGTCGAACACCTGCTGCAGCAGGGCGTTTCCAAGGAGTTGCTGCCCGAGCGGCTCGAAGTCCTCGACGAGCTACCCCGGTCATCGGGCGGCAAGGTCGCCAAAGGCGAACTCCGCGAGCACATTCGATCAGTACTAGGAGTCGAGACATGACTTCACGAAGACGAGCGCGAGTGAGGATCGCAGCGAGGAACGAGCGAGGACCGGAGCGAGTGGGAGTCGAGACATGACAACAGAGCAAGTGCGCCGGGGCGGCCTGGAGGTATGGGCCCCATCGAAGGTGCCCCCCATAGGCGTCGACCTCACCGAGGAGCAGGCGCTGGCGGTGGCGTTCCGTCACCTCGCCGGGCTGGGCTTCTCCGAGAACATGGCCGGGCACATCACCTGGCAACTGGACGGACAGACCGACATGCTGGTCAATCCGTGGGGGCTGTGGTGGCAGGAGCTCACCGCATCGGACATCTGCGTCGTCGACCAAGACGCGCGCGTGGTTCGCGGCCGCTGGGACGTCACCCCCGCCATCCACATCCACACCGAACTGCACCGGCTGCACCCCGACGCGCGTGTGGTGATCCACAACCACCCCTACTACGTCAGCGTGCTCGCAGCACTCGGCGTGCTGCCCGAGCTGGTCCATCAGACCGGCGCGCTGTTCCTCGACGACATGTTCCTCGTCCCGGATTACGACGGCGAGATCGACGAACCCTGGCGGGCAACCGAACTCGTCAAGCAGGTGGGGTCAGCCCACATGGTGCTGCTGGCGAATCACGGAGTCATCATCACCGGCCGGAACATCGAAGAGGCCGTCTACCGGGCCGCGTCGATCGAGCGCGTGTGCAAGCTGGCCTACGACGTGATGCTGACGGGCCGCACCCCGTCGCAGATGAACCGCGGTGACATGGTGGGCATGAAGGCGTCGCTCATCGAACGCGCAGCGGACGTGTACTGGGCCGGGGCTGCCCGGATGACCATCAAAGCCGACCGCACCGTGCTGAGTTAGAGAGGCAACCACCATGGCTTCCATCGACGAGCTCCAAGGGAACCTGAACTTCACCACGGCCAAGACCGGCGCCGACCGAACGGTGACGTTCCTGCCCGAACCCGAACGCGCCGAACGGCGTTACACCGTCATCTCCGTCGACGACCACATCGTCGAGCCGCCGGACACGTTCGAAGGCCGCGTCCCACGGAAGTTCGCCGACCGCGCACCGAGGGTGGTCGACACCTCAGACGGTGGGCAGACCTGGATGTACGACGGGCAGTCGCTGCCCAACGTCGGCTTCAACGCGGTCGTCGGCCGACCGGTATCCGAGTACGGCTTCGAGCCCGCCCGGTTCGACGAGATGCGCCGCGGCGCGTGGGACATCCATGCCCGCGTCAAGGACATGGACCTCAACGGCGTGTACGCCTCGCTGAACTTCCCGTCGTTTCTGCCTGGTTTCGCGGGCCAGCGACTGCAACAGGTGACGTCCGATCGCGAGCTCGCGATGGCGTCGGTGCGGGCGTGGAACGATTGGCACCTCGACGCGTGGGCCGGCCCCTACCCGGACCGCATCATTCCGTGCCAGCTGCCGTGGCTGCTCGATCCCGAGGTCGGCGCGAACATGATCCGCGAGAACGCCGCTCGCGGATTTCACGCGGTGACGTTCAGCGAGAACCCGGCGCTGCTCGGGTATCCGACCATCCACTCGGGCTACTGGGATCCGCTGCTGGCGGCCTGCGCCGAAACGGGCACGGTCGTGAACCTGCACATCGGGTCGTCGGGGACGTCGCCGTCGACCACCGATGACGCACCCCCGGACGTGGCTGGCGTGCTGTTCTTCGCCTACGCCATCACCGCGGCGGTGGACTGGTTGTACTCAGGGGTCTGCACCAGGTATCCGGACTTGAAGATCTGCCTGTCCGAAGGTGGGATCGGTTGGGTGGCAGGGCTTCTCGACCGCCTCGACCACATGCTGAGCTACCACGAGATGTACGGGACGTGGCGGCGCCTTGGCGAGCAGCTGTCGCCGTCGGAGGTGTTCAAGCGGAACTTCTGGTTCTGCGCCGTCGAGGACCAGTCGTCGTTCATCCAGCACGAGCGCATCGGCGAGGACAACATCATGCTGGAGGCCGACTATCCCCACTGCGACTCAACGTGGCCGCACACTCAGCGCACCATTCACGAACAGATTCGCGGACTGCCCGATTCGATCATTCAAAAGGTGACCTGGGAGAACGCCGCGCGGCTTTATCAGCACCCCGTGCCGGCCGCCATTGCGCGCGATCCGAATGCATTTTAAGCACTGACCTGCGGAAACGTGTAATTCAATAGCCTGAATTCGTCAAGATTGTCGCGTTTATAACGGTTTGATATACAGTGCCTTTCGTGGGGCGGCGCAAAGTAGCTAGCGCTCGGCGGAAGTCGTCGGGCTTGCTGGCTGTGGCCATAGCGCCGGTGGCGGTGATGTTCGCGCTGGGTGCCGACGTCCATCCGCTGGCCGCCCAAACCCACGTCAAGCCCGCAGTCGAACGTCTGGCGCCGGCAGCCGACACCTCGGGATCGTGCTGCATGCAGGTGGTGGCGGCGACGCCAGCGGCGTTCGCGGCCACCGAGCATGCGGGGTGGGTGGTGAGTTCGCCTGCCGTGCAATCGGTCTCGGCATCGCGATTGCGAATCATCGACATCCCACAACTGCTCCCCGCTGGCGACGCGCCCGAACGGGGCCTGCAGGTGAAGACCATCCTGGCCTCGCGCGTGATCAGCGTGGTGTTCCCCGAGATCCACGACATGGGTGGAGTTCGGCCCGACGCGCTGAGATGGCATCCCAACGGCTTGGCCCTCGACGTGATGATCCCCAACCCGAGTAGCGCCGAGGGCATCGCGCTCGGAAACCAGATCGTGGCGTTCGCGCTGAAGAACGCTGATCGCTTTGGACTGCAAGACGCGATCTGGCGCGGCGTCTACTACACCCGCAATGGGCCACGGGGTTCCATCGCCGGTCACTACGACCACGTGCACATCACCACCACCGGCGGCGGATACCCCACCGGCGGCGAGGTGTACTACCGCTGAGCTTGTGCGCCCTCTTGAGATGTGCCGCGTTTGCGGTGTAGGGCGCTAGATTCGTTGGCTGGCATCGTGGGCCAGCGGCCGTATTCAGCAGAGTCGGCGTGTCGCCCCTGAGGTGAACCCAGGTGGACCTTCGGGTAGGGCTGTCCCGTTTTCGGGTCGCGCGGGCGACCTGTTCGCCGCACTCCAGCCGTCCGAACGGCGTGGGTGCTAGCAGCCCCTGACCGCTTCGGCTCTTTCTATGTGCAAATTTCAGCAAACAATAGTGCGCGGCGCTGTGACGCACATCACTGCCGTCGCCACTGCGTAGACGTGCAGTTATTTGACTCGGCAAATTGAGCGCCGACGGCCCCTCGGAGGGCTCGGGCTATCAAATCACCGCCTGTGTCAAAACCGCCACAGCAACCTACTCAACCGTAGGTATGAGATTCGCTAGCTGACGCGGCGGTTCGCGCCGATCAAGGCTCTCACCAGTAACGAAACAATTGACGTCACCGCTATTTTCCTTGCGAGTGAGCTGTAGTTGAAGTTGGCGACAATTTTGTCAGCAAAATTGTGATCTGGGCAACATCGGGTGTTACGGTCCTGAGACCAGCCTGAGATGAGTCCTGAGGAGATCGGTCACATGGGGTCGAAGCATCGCAAACAGAGTCAGCGTGTGAAGAGAGTTGCGCTCATCGGTGCAGCTTCCGCAACGGCGACATGCCTGACTGTCGGCGCGGCCCCGCCGCCGCCAGCCCATCACGCGGTGTCTTCTGTGCCCGTCGCGCTCGCCGCATCGACGGGTCCCAACTACACCGAGCTCATCGAGAGCTTGTCGAATAGCACGAATAATGTGCTGTTCGCGTCGTCGAACTTCCAGAACGCGCTGACGAGTCTGACGAATCCGATCGCGGCGGCCTCTGGTGGCTTGCTACCGACGTTCAACTCGAGCGTCTCGCAGGACAACATTGCGACGCTTACTGGTCTGCTCGACTTACTCAGCCGACTGCTCGCCAACCCGGACCTGGACAATATCCCAGGGCTTCCGGCCGGGTCGCTCACCACGATCCTCAGTGCTCTGGCACCGGGCTTGGCACCGGTGACGGGGACTGTTTTGCCCGTCGTCAACAACCTCACGGGGACGTTGTCCGGCACCCTCGGCGCCGTTGCGGGCGTGTTGACGCTGCTGAACAACATCAACGGCGCCATCGACACCATTAACTTGAACCCCGCTACGCAGCTGTTGGGTATCCACATTCCGCCACTCAGCGGAATCCTGGACCTCAACAATCTGCTGAACAGTCTGCTGGGGATCACGGGGTCGATGACCCATTACACGTCGGGCATCTCGTGGCCGTTCTTGGGTATCGACGGATCAACCACCGTCGACAACACCATCGTGCAGTTGCCCAGCCTGACCTTGGACGAGCTGGTAGGCAACGTGCTCTCCACGGTCAATGTGTCGAACATTGACCTCGGGCCGCTGGGAGGGCTGACGGGGTTGGTACTCGCACCGCTGGCAACCGCCTTGAATCTGCCCGGCTTGTCGGGTGGGTCGCTCGACTCCCTCGTTGACGGTGCCGTCGGGAACTTGCTCAACCCACTACTCGACCCGCTGAACGGAGTCGCGACACCCTCAGTAACCGCTTGGCTCCCCTCCGCTTCGGGCAACTACACGCTGCCACTCGGGGGATCGCTCGGCTATCTCGCGACGATGCCAACCATTGCGATCGGCCCGCTTAGCTCGCTGACGGGTGGTCTGCTGCCGCCGCTCATCCCGTCCAATCTCGTCGACGTGAACTCCGAAACCGTCCTCGCCATCCCGCTCTTTGCGGGCGGCCTGACGCTTCCGCTAGGCCTCGCGTCGTTGGCGACCGTGGGTACGCCAGGGATCCTGTTCCCGACCGCCACCGGGCTCACCACGATCGGTGGCGTGTCCGTCACGGCGCTGAATCTTTTCGGGCTCCCAGTCTTCACCAACACGAACCTTCAACTCGCGAACTACTACGGCACCAACGGAATCGACTGGAGCAACGGGCAGAACATCGCAACAGTGCTGGGTCTACCTGTGGTCTATTCGTTGGGTTCATTCAACGTCGGCGACGACGGATTCGGATTCACGGGGCCATCGTTGTTCGGCGTCGGGCTCTTTCCGAAGTTCCAAGTCGGCGATGCTCCGACGCAGCAGTCTTCGGACGGGCTCGTTGGCAGCACGGTGCTGAACACCTTGTTCACTGCGGGGCGGTTGGTTCCGACCCAAACGACCAGTGTCACTCAGCTGCTCGGCATTCCCGACGTGGGTGGCGCACTGGGCAGTGCCGTCCTGGCGCCGGGGTACACCGCCCTCGTCACGCCGTTCGCGACGCAGTTCACGAACTTCCTCAATGAGAACGCCGGCTCGATCGTCAACGGAGGTGCCAACGGCTTCGAGCAGTTGACCGCCGCCATCGAGAGCTTCTCAGAAGGGCTGCCCGGCGCGCAGAAACAAACGGTGCCGCCAGCAGGGGAGTCGGCGCAGACGTTGACGACGCAATCGACTATCCAACCGCTCGCGAAGTCAGTCGACCCGACTCCTACCGTCGAGAAGCAGGTGGTGGTCACGGACACCAAGGACACGACCGACCCCATCAAGAACGTCCAGAATCAGGTGCGGGACGCGAACACTCAGATCACGACCAACATCACGGCTGCGCAGGCGAAGACCAAGGCGGCGGTGACGAAGGCCTCGGCCGACATCGAGAAGTCCGCCAAGAAGGCCGGCGCGACGCTCAACAAGATCGCCAAGGACGGCGAAGCACAGATCAAGAAGACCGCCGACGGGGTCAAGAAAGCCGTCAAGGACACCGTCAGTCATGTGAGCGACGCCGCAAAGGCCGGCACGGAGAAGAAGACGGAGAAGAAGAAGGAAGCCGCGTAGTAAGCAGAACGTCAGCGTCGAGGGGCCCCCCGGCGAAACCCAGGGGGCGGGGCAGGGGGGGGCCGCCCCCCGTTTCGGGGGAGCCCGGGCCCATCAGGGGTGTGCCCGGAGCGCGGGGGGC